>NZ_QPGM01000006.1:0-283173 GCF_003335195.1 Microbacterium sp. JB110
ACTGCGGCGCCGTGCGCGCACATCCCGGCGCCGCAGTGCCCGCACCACAGTTCGACGCCGCCTGAGGCGTGCATCTCGACCTCGACGTTCAGCGCGCCGACGGCGACCAGCGCCGCCGAGAACTCGCGCCCCGTCTCCGCGCGCAGCACGCGCACCGGCATGCGCGATGCGAGTGCGCGCCCGTCGTCCGCGTCCTCCTCGTCGAACAGCGCATCCACGTGCGCGTCGGTGAGGAGGATGTTGGTCATACCCTTGAGGCTACGGCGAGCCGCCGACATTCCCGCATCCGCAGAATCCGGCTGTGGAGAACACGGGCGGGATCGTGCGCGTTGACGAGATCGATGTGCCCTACGCCGTCGCCCAGGCCGGGAACGGGTCGGAGAGCGTGCGCCAGACGACGGGGCCGGCGGCGAACTCTTCGTCGGTCAGGCAAGCGTCGTCGAGCGCTCGTGTGAGGGCCGCGGCGTCGACGTCGAGACCGATGAATGCGATGTCCTGGCCGACAGCGAGCATCTCGTCGTCAGCGCCCAGATCCTCGTCCACGGCGACGGGCGGGAGCGAGAACATCGAGCCGACGTGCTCCCAGTGCGCGGTCGTTCCCGGCCGTGTCGCCAGGCGGCAGAATCCGACGGACCGCAGCACCGTGCCGAACGCGCCTCGTTCGAGCTCCTCATCCAGCAGGCGGCGCAGCCTCACCGGATGGAACAGCCGCGTGCTCTGGTAGCGGATGGCGCTCACCCTGTCGTCCGTCATATGCGGCGCATGATCGTCGTTCAGCAGGCAGATCCATCCTGGTCGGTCCTGCGCATCCGGTTGAGGGACCGGCACCTCGCGTGCGATCCCCTGGAAGGGATGCAACTGGAGCCTCGCCCGTGGGGCCAGCGCGCTCACGAGCGCCATCATCAGCGACAGATCCGGGGTCGAGAGCTGCTCCCAGCCGGCCATCACGATCGTCGATGCGTACTCGACCTGGGTCGCGGTCGCCAGCGCCCTGGCGCGGTGCACACGCCCAGAGGAGAACCGCTGCACGACGTAGTCCTCGCGGAGCAGGTCGTCGACGATGTGCGTCGCGTCGACGACGCAGGTGATGCCGACGAGCCGCGCGGGGGAGTCGGGCTCGGCGAACCGGCCGATGATCTCGGTCGGAGGGACTGTCGGAGGGAATTCGATCACAGCTCCCCGGTCGCCGCTCCACGGTGCGAGGGAGAGCGCCTCGTCGACGGGGTCAGGTGACATCGCGATGCGCGCGGCCGTGTGCAGCGATCGATCGGTGTGCTCGGCGAACCGCCTGGCGAACGAGGCGCGCTCCGGCGCGCAGGTGCCGACGACGGCGACGACCTCGGTGATGGTGCTCACGGGGCTCCCTTCGGACTGGCGGAGATTCTAGGATAGAGTAATGAGAACCGTTATCGATAATTGGGTGCGCCGACGTTGCGCGGAGCGCCGTGGACGAAGGGGTGCGCCATGAAGGTTCGCGCGTCGATCAGGTCTCTGAAGAAGCAGCCGGGCGCCCAGGTGGTGCGCCGCCGCGGCCGCACCTACGTCATCAACAAGCAGAACCCGCGCTTCAAGGGGCGGCAGGGGTAGCCGCGCGGTTCTGGGTGCACCGGCGGTGCGCCCAGAAGTCTCAGAGTGCCAGCTGCACGACCTGCTTGTAGGCGCCGAGAGGCGCGACGACCTCGAATCCGGCCCGCGTGAAGGTCGCGAGGGTGCCGACGAACAGCTCGTTCGACGATGCCTTCCGTCTCGCCGGGTCGCGCGGGTAGGCCTCCACGACACGCGCGCCGTTCTCGCGCGCGTGCGCGACGGCGGCATCGAGCAGGAGGCTCATGATGCCGGTGCCGCGGTGGTTCCGCGGAATCGAGAAGCAGGTGATGGCCCACACGGCCTCGTCGTCGAGCGGTTCGGCGCTCGCCTCGGCAAGCCCCCTGGTGTGTGCGAGGCGCTTCTGGGTGAGGCGGGGTCCGACGCGCACCCAGCCTGCGGGCTCGCCACCGACGTGCAGAATCACTCCGGGAGCCGGCGTCGTCGCGGTCTCGGATCTGAAGCTGTCGGTCAGTTCGTCGGTCGGCGTGCGTGAGAAATCGACCTGCCGCAGCATCGGCCACATGCACTGACAGGAGGGGCCGTCGCCGCCGCCGGCGAAGATCTCCTGCACATCGTCCCAATGGTCGGCCGTGATCGGGGTCGTCGTGATGGTCGGCATGCGCCCAGAATACGAAACGGTCGTGGTCGTGACCAGGTCTGCTGTGCCGGCATGCGGGCGGTCTCGGAGTCTCCGTCGCGCGCGGTCGTCGTGCCGCACCGGATGTCGTATGCCTGATTAGGAGAACGATTATCGATAGGCGTACGATGAGCGCATGACACGTCGCACCCTTCCCGTTCTCTCTCTCATCGCCGTATCCGGGCTCGCGCTCGCCGGTTGCGCATCCTCCGGTGACTCGGAAGCGAGTGAGAGCTCGAGCGGCGTCTCGATCGTCGCGTCGACCAGTGTCTACGCCGACCTGGCGACCAGCGTCGTGGGTGATGCCGCCGACGTCAGTGCGATCATCGACTCTCCGACGGTCGACCCCCACGACTACGAGGCCACGGCGCAGGACCAGCTCGCGGTGACCGAGGCCGATCTGGCGATCTTCAACGGCGGTGGCTATGACCACTACATGGAGCAGCTCGTCGAATCCGGCGAGGTCGAGCACTCGGTCATGGCCGTCGAGCACAACCACGACTACCCGGGCGAGGACGGCGAGAGCGGTCACGACCACGCCGACGAGGAGCACGATCACGCGGACGAGGAGCATGCCGAGGACGAGCATGACCACGCGGACGATGAACATGCCGAACACGAGCATGACCACTCCGACGAAGGCGACGATCACGCGGGCGACGATCACGATCACGCGGACGAAGGCGAGGAGCACGACCACGCCGACGACGAGCACGGCGAGCACGAGCACAACCACGTCGAGGGCTTCAACGAGCACGTCTGGTACGACCCGCACACGGTGATCCATGTCGTCGAGGCGATCGCCGAGGAGGCGGGCGGGCTGATCCCGGATGAGGCCGACACGTTCTCCGCGAATGCGGACGAACTGATCGCTCAGCTCGAGGGTCTCGAAGGCGATCTCGAGACCATCGCTGCCGATCACGAAGGGCAGACGGTGGCGTTCACCGAGCCGGTCGGCGGCTACCTCACTGCGGCGGCGGGCCTTGAGGACGTCACTGCCGATGGATTCGCCGAAGCCGTCGAGCACGGCCAGGAGGTCGCACCTGCCACGCTGCTCGAGGCGACGACAGCCCTCGAGGACGGCGACGTCGACGTGCTGGTGCTGAACCCGCAGACCGCCGGACCCGAGACCTCGGCCGTGCAGGACGCCGCGGAGTCGGGCGGCGTGCCGATTGTGGAATACGCCGAAACGCTCCCCGAGGGCGAGAGCTTCGTGACCTGGATGCAGGCCAACATCGACGCGCTCGCCTCCGCACTCGACGACTGACCCACGAACCCGGCCGCCGGATGCTCCTCCCGCACAGGGGCATCCGGCGGCTTGCGTTCGGATGAAAACTGTTATCAGGATCAGGGATAGAATCGTTCTCATGTCTTCACGCGCCCCCGTCCTCGACGTTCGCGGGGCGGGGATGGCGCTCCGAGGTCGCGAGTTGTGGGCAGGCCTCGATCTGCAGGTCGACCCCGGTGAGTTCCTCGCCGTGCTCGGTCCGTCGGGGTCGGGCAAGACCACGCTGCTGCGCGCGATCCTCGGCCTGCAGCGCCTCAGCGAGGGTGAGATCCGGGTCTCGGGTGAGCGGGTGCGCCGCGGCAACCCGCGCGTCGGATACGTTCCGCAGCAGCGGGCGTTCCCGCTTGAGACGAACCTGCGCGGTCGCGACCTCGTGGCTCTCGGCGTGAACGGGGCCAGGTTCGGGCCTCCGATCCCGCGACCCGGCACGCGGGCGCGGGTCGACGAGCTGCTCGATGCTGTCGGCGCGACAGGCTACGCCGACAGTCCGGTCGGCCGTCTCTCCGGAGGCGAGCAGCAGCGGCTGCGCATCGGTCAGGCGCTCGCCGACAGCCCCGACCTGCTGCTGTGCGACGAGCCGCTGTCGAGCCTCGACCTCGCCAATCAGCGCGCGGTCACCTCGATCATCAACCGGGAACGGCGCGAGCGCGGGGCGAGCGTGGTGTTCGTCACGCACGACGTCAACCCGATCCTCGATCACGTCGACCGCATCCTGTACATCGCGGGCGGGCGCTTCACACTCGGCACGCCGAAGGAGGTGCTGCGCAGCGACGTGCTCACCGACCTGTACGGCGCCCCGGTGTTCGTGATGCAGGCGGGCGATCGTCTGGTGGTCGTCGGCATTCCGGATGCGGATGCGCACCACGATCACGAGTTCGCGGCGGAGCACAACCACGAGGACGAGACATGATCAGTCGTATCGTCCCCGCGCTGGAGTGGAGCGACGTGCTGTCCTTCGAGAACTACGGCGCCCTGCTCCAGCTCGTCTCGAACGCGATCATCGCCGCCGGCGTGCTCGGCATCGTCGGCGGGCTGATCGGCGTGTTCATCATGCAGCGCGATATGGCCTTCGCCGTGCACGGCGTCAGCGAGCTGGCATTCGCGGGCGCGGCGATCGCTCTGCTCGCCGGAGCATCCGTCGTGGCGGGATCACTCGTCGGTGCCGTCGCGGCGGCCCTGCTGATCGGACTGCTGGGGTCGAAGGCCAGAGACCGCAACTCGATCGTCGGCGTGCTGATGCCCTTCGGGCTCGGCATCGGCATCCTGTGTCTGTCGCTGTACGAGGGGCGCAGCGCCAACCGCTTCAGCCTGCTGACCGGTCAGATCGTGTCGGTGACGACACCGGATCTCGGCTGGCTGATCGGCATCTCCGCCGCGGTTCTCGTGGTGCTGGTGCTGGTGTGGAACCCGCTGCGTTTCGATTCGCTCGACCCGGCCTCCGCCGCAGCGCGCGGCGTCCCATCGACGGTGATCAGCATGGTCTTCATGCTGCTGATGGGGCTGGTCGTCTCGGTCGCCGTGCACATCATCGGCGCGCTGCTGGTGATGGCGCTGCTCGTCACACCGGCCGCGGCTGCGATGAAGATCGTGCACGGCCCGCTCGCGGTGCCGCTGCTGTCCGCGCTGTTCGGCTTCGTCTCCGCCGTCGGCGGCATCATGCTCGCCATCGCGGGCACTCTGCCGGTGAGCCCCTACATCACGACGATCTCGTTCCTGATCTACATCGTGTGCCGCATCATCGCCTGGAGCCGCGAGCGCGCCATCCGGAACCGCCACCGCACCGAGCAGCCCACCCCCGCCTGAGCCCCGCGACTCCCGTACCAGTTCCGCCAGCGTGCCACTTGTGATCGAGTGTGCAGCGCACGCACACAGGTGCCACGCTCGATCACAAGGGGCACGTTCGGCGAGGTCAGCCGTTGTGGCGGCGGCGGACCAGCCCTGCACCAAGGGCTGCGGCCCCGAGGGTGAGCAGCACAAGGGCGGTTATCGCGGCGGGACCCGGATCTGCGCCAGTGGCGGCGAGATCGCCGGACTCCGAGGATTCCGACCGGCCGTCGTCGACTCCTGCGCTCGCGACGACACGGAAGTCGGCGCTCACCGCACCGGAATCGGCGCCGGTGAGCGTGACCTCGTGCCGCCCCGCACCCGTGTCACTCGGAATCGTCCAGGTGAACGAGACCGTGCCATCGGCATTCGCGGTCTCCTCGCCCAGGTCCAACGGGTCAGAGTGCATCACGCCTGCCACGATCTCGCCTGGTGCGAAGCCGCTGCCGGTGATCGACTGCTGCTGGCCGGGCATCCGCTCCGCGTGCGTCAGCGCCGCCGCCAGAGCCGGAGCATCCGGGTCGTCGGGGTCCGTGCCGGGGTCATCCGGATCGGTTCCCGGGTCGTCGGGATCGGTGCCGGGGTCATCCGGATCCGTCCCGGGATCGTCCGGGTCCGTGCCCGGATCATCCGGACCAGTCATGCAGTCCTCGTAGGCCGTCGCGTCGGGGGAGAATCGGAACCAGTCGAAGCTCGCCGTGATCTCGGGGGTCGTCGCCGAGCCTCGGAACGCGAACGGGCCGACGTGCGAGAACCGGGGGACGCCGGGCGAAGCCTCAGCGCTGAACCGTGACCCGATCGGGTCGAAGGTCGTACCATCCTGCGACACGGATGCCTCGATCTGCGTGCCGTCGCTGGTCAGCCGCAGCCACACCTCCGAGCCGGCGTAGCGCTGCTGCGTAGTGAACGACGGACTCCCCGCCGACACCAGCTCGGCCACGCGGCCGGGTTTCGCCTGGCCCATGTCGAGCTTGACGTAATCATCGTCGGATGCGTACAGCAGCAACCCGGCCTGCTGGTACTTCTGCGACGGGTCGATGCTCACCTTCGTGGTCACCTGCCACGCGCCAGTCGGGAGGGATTGCTGCACCAGCGGGGCTGCCGCGACGCCGCCGGCGTAGGTGGGGACGGTCAGGGCACCGCCCGTCGTCTCGTGCCGTGCGAGCTCCTCACGGACCGTGCGCTCCCAGTCGTCGCCGAGCGCACTGTCGAACTCGTCGGAACCCGGCGCTGCGCACGTGGCGAACACCGGGTTGTCCTCATCGACGGGGAAACCACCGAACGGCGGCTCGATGACCGTATCCGCGCCCGCCTTCGCCCAGGCGATGGTGCCGCCCAGCCGATCACCCGACTCGTAGAAGAGGTAGGTCTCGCCGTCGTCTTCGACGATCTCCGGTGCGGCCACGCGGCCGGTGTCGGTGCCCAGTCCGCTGGCTTCATGCAGCACGATCGGCAGATCGCCGACATCCCTCAGCGTCGGGTCGATCGTCCGTGCGTAGCTCTTCCCGCTCGAGGCGTGGTAGATGACGTAGAGCTGTCCGTCGTGTTCCCAGAGGTTCGCAGCCGACACGTTCGCGCCCTCTTCGACCCCCGGCTCCACGACGGGTACCGGGTCGACGACCCAGGTGCGGGCATCCACCGACTCTGCGAGGCGGATGCGACGGATGCCCCGGAGCCCGCCGTCGACAGGTGCGTCGTCATTGGCCATGTAGAACATCGCGTACTCGTACTCCGAGTCCGGATCGGGGTGGTCGAAGACGCGTGCGTAGCTGGACTCCGTGACCTTCGGCGTTCCGGGTGCATCGCCCATCGCATTGGTGACCGCCTCGCCGCCGTATTCGAAGGTGACGCCGTCGTCGCTGGTGGCGTATCGGGTGACGGAGTTGTCGCCGTGGAAGTAGAGGAACAGCTTCCCCTCCTCGGAGTTCCAGAACGCGTCGGGTGACGAGACATGTCGCGCGCCCGGCCTGCCGTCTTCGAGGTTGTAGTGCGGCTCCCAGACGTGCGAGATCAGCGGATTGTCCTGGTACTCCGTCCACGGCCCTTCCGGACTGTCGGCGTACATCAGGATGATGCCGCCAGGATCATCGTGCGGTGCGGTGTACAGGTACCACTCGCCGAGCGGGTTCTCGAGGTGCGCGCCGGCATGGAACACGCTCGGGAAGATGTACTCGTTCGCGCCGAAGTCCATCTCGGGTTTGTCGGTGACGATGCCCTGGTAGCCGAACTCCGGCCAGTCATCGGGCGGCGGAGCCACTTCCGAGGCGGTGACGGCGCCGGATGCCGCGGCCGCCGTGGTCGCGGAGGCCGGAAGCACTCCGGTCGAGGCGACGGTCGCCGCCGCGGCGACTGCGGCGATCGTCAGCGCGGCTCTGCGCAGACGTCTGATGGTGGATCTCATTCCTGCTCCCTTTCGTTGGGCGCCCGGATCCGGGCGCGACGAGTACCGGGCACCTCGTATCCGGCGCCCGCATGATGAGCTGCGACTCAGCCCTTCAGGCCGGTCTGGGCGAGGCCCTGCACGAACTGCTTCTGGGCGAACAGGAACACCACCAGTACCGGAACGACGGTGAGGGTCGTCGCGGCGAGCTGCACGTTCCACATCGGGCCGCCGTACGCGTCGACGTACTGGGTGAGCGCCTGCGGCAGAGTGAACATCTCCTTGCTCGACAGGTAGACGATCGGTTCGAGGTACAGGTTCCACGACTTCAGGAAGGTGAAGATCGCCACGGCCGCGAGCGCGGGGCGTGCCAGCGGGAACGCGATCCGCCAGAAGATGCCCCATCTGCCGAGTCCGTCCATCCGACCCGCCTCCTCCAGCTCACCCGGCAGGCTGATGAAGAACTGCCGCATGATGAACACGCTCAGCACCGCGGGTGCGCCGAAGATCGGGATGATGATCAGCGGCCAGTGCGTATCGATCAGGCCCAGAGCGTTCACCAGCCGGAACAGCGGAACGATCGTGACCTCGCTCGGCACGAGCAGCCCCACCAGCACGATCAGGAACAGCGCGTTCGCGCCGGGGAACCGGATGCGCGCGAAGGCGTAGCCGGCCATCGCGGCCACGAGCATGGTGCCGACCGTGACGATGATCGCGATGTAGAGGCTGTTCCAGTACTGCTGGGCGAAGGGCTGCAGTCGGAACACGTCGCCGTATGCGTCGAAGCTCGGGTTCTCCGGCCACAGCGTCGGAACGCTGCGCAGGATCTCGCTCATCGGTTTCAGGCTGGATGTGGCCATCCACCAGGTCGGGAAGATGAACGGGATGCTGAGCACGGCCAGCAGCGCGACCAGGCCGATCGTGGTCCAACGACGCTTGGTGCGCGAGCCGCCAGCACGCGCCCGGCGAGGCGGGATGGTCGAACCGGTCACGACGGATGTGGTGTCGACCGGATCGACGTCGGCCAGTGGAGCGTCAGTTCTCATGGAAGACCCACCTCTTTCGCGTCTGCCACTGGATCAGTGTCAGCACCAGGACGATCAGGAACAGCAGGACGGAGACGCCGCTGGCGTAGCCGAAGTCGTTGAAGCGGAACGCCTGCTGATACAGGTAGTAGACGAGCACGGTGGTCGAGTTGCCCGGTCCGCCGCCGGTGAGCACCGCGATCTGCGCGAACACCTCGAGCGATCCGACGATGGTCAGGATCGACGTGAGCAGGATCGTCGGGCTGATCATCGGAAGCGTGATCGAGCGGAACCGGCGCCACGCGCGTGCGCCGTCGATGCGCGCGGCCTCCATGATCTCCTCCGGCACGCCCTGCAGGGCGGCCAGGAACAGGATCATGTTCATGCCGACGTTCTTGAACACCTGCACCACGATCACCGAGATCATCGCCGTGACGTCGTGCCGCAGCCAGTTCGGCCCTTCTACACCGATGAGGGCGAGGAAGCTGTTCACGCCGCCGTCAGCCTGCAGCAGGAAGCTCCATACGATCGTCCATGCCACCAGCGACACGACGACGGGGGAGAAGAAGAAGGTGCGGAAAGTCGTCGTACCAGGCAGCTTCTGGTTCAGCAGCACTGCGAGGAACAGAGCGAGGGCGATGTTGAGCACGACGAGCCCGATGGAGAACCAGAGGCTCGCCAGCAGGGAGTCGTGCAGTCCCTGGTCGGTCAGCATCCGCTCGTAGTTCTCAGCGCCCGAGAAGACGAAGGTGTTCGCCAGCACGTTCCAGTCGTGCAGCGAGAACCAGAACACGGCGACCAGCGGTGCGATGACGAAGGCGAACGCGCCGAGAACGGCTGGCGCGACCATCGTGTAGCCCACGATCCAGTCGCTCCGTCTGGCCGCGGACACGCGTCTGCGCCCACCCGCGGGACGGGAAGCGCGCCCTGCGCGTCCCCGCCCCGCGGCTTCGACCGCTCCGGGTGCGGCTGTGGTGGTCATCCGGTATCAACCCTCCAACAGAGGTGCGATCGCGTCGCAGGTGTCGTCGAGCACGCTCTCGACGTCGGCATCGGCGCTCCACATCGCGTCGAGCTCGGAGCGCACGGTGTCCTGCAGCTTCGCGAAGTTCGCGTGCGTCGGCTTGGTGACGGCGTCCTGGATGCCGTCGACGACGACGGCCTGCAGCTGGTCCTCGCTGAGATTCGGGTTCGCCGATGCCAGCGTCTCGGAGTTCAGCAGCGACTCGCGCGGCGGCGGGAAGTACGTCGCCAGCTTCTCAGCGTTCTCAGGGTTGGTGAAGTGCGCGAGGAAGTCCGCGGCGATGGTGGGGTGCTCGGCATTCGCGAATACGCCGATACCGGCCTGGCCGATCACGTTCTGCTGGCCTGCAGGGCCCGCCGGCATCGGTACGAGGTCCCATTCGAAGGAATCGTCCAGTGAGGATGCGCGGCTGATCTGCGTGATGGTCATCGCGGCGTCCCCCGCGAAGAAGTCCGCGGTGGTGCCGGGCTGCGGCATCGCGTCGTCATCGAAGGTCGCATTGTGGATCCATGTCATCGCGTCGACCATGTCCTGGTCGGCGAGCGTGCACTGCGTGCCGTCGTCGCTCCACGGCGCAGCGCCCCAGCCGTTCCACACGGTGGCGAGGTTCTCCCAGGCCTGGTACTCGAAGTCGCGCACGACGAGTCCCTGCTTGCCGGATTCCTCTGCGGCGGCCGCCGACATGTCGCGGGCCGCGTCGAAGGTCCAGTCGCCGGATGCGACGAGGCCGGCCGGGTCGTCCTGGCCGGCGGCGGAGAGCTGGTCGGTGTTCACGAACATCGCGAACGGGCTGTTCGAGAACGGATAGGCGAACAGGCCGTCGTCCTGTTGCCAGAGCGCGAGCGACGACTCAAGCAGGTCGTCGTAGGCGTATCCGTCGGTCTCCTCGAGCGTCGGCGCGAGATCGACCAGAGCCCCGCTCTGCACGAACTCCGGAGCGTAGCTCTCCAGGATCCAGCCCATATCCGGTGCGTTGCCTCCGGCGAGCTGCGTGGTCAGCGTCGTGGTGTAGTCCTCGAACGGGATGGACTCGAAGGTCACGTCCGAGACGAGATCCGGGTTGGCGGCGACGTAGGCATCTGCGATGTCCTGGAACAGGCCGAGCTGTGTCTCGTCGGCCGTCCAGACCGTCATACGCAGCTCCACCGGCTCGTCGGGAGTCTCTGTCTCTGTGGGGGAGCTGCTGCAGCCAGCCAGGGTGAGCGCGGCAGCCGCGACGCCGCCTGCGACCGCGAGCAGTGCGCGCCTGCGGCGCGATTGCGGATGGATCATGATGTTCTCCTCTTCATTGAGAGTTCTCGAGTGTGCGTAGGGGGCTCAGTAGGCGTGCACGCGGCCGTCGGGCCAGTGCCGCTCGACGCCCGCCGCGTCGAGTTCGCCCTGATAGGCGGACAGCTGTGCGGGGTCGGCGTGCACGGCATGCGGTGTGGTGCCCGTCGCCGTGCAGAACGCGGCGAGGTGACCGGCCGCCTCGCCGATGTTCCACTCGACGGGGTGCAGCCGGTAGCAGCCGTTCGTGATGTGCGTGGTGCCGATGTTCTTGTTCGCCGCGAGCAGGTTGGTCATCCGCTGGGGGATGAGCGCGCCGAGCGGGATCTCGAAGGGCGTGGACGCGACGTCGATGTAGGTGTCGCCGCCGGTGGAGGGATGCAGATCGATGCGGTACATGCCCACCCCGACCGACTCCTCATAGCGCGTCGCGCCCGCGTCGCCGCGCACGGCATAGGAGACGTCGTTCTCGGTGATGGTCGTCAGGGCCCTGATCCGGCGGGACTCGCGGTGGTACGGCGCCTGCGCGAGCCCGTCATCCGAGCCCATCACATCCGGTCGCAGCCGCAGGCCTGGGAAGCCGGCGCCGCCGTCGGGGCGAGGTGCCTCGGTCTGCATCCAGTAGAGCATCGACAGGCTGAGCCGTCTGGCCGCGTCGTAGCGCTCGAGCTCCGTCTCGCGCGGCGCGTCGAGCACCGGCGCGACGAAGTAGTCGATGCTCGGCCAGTTCACCAGACAGATGTCGCTGGCGTAGAACCCGTCGGCGAACAGATCACGGGCGGCGATCCGGCGGAACAGCCACAGGTTGTGATCTCCGGCGTTGCGTGACTGGTCGGCGTCGACGGCGAGTGCGTCGTCGCCGGGGTTCGGGTCGAACTCGCGGGTGCCCATCTCCAGCGTGCGCGGGTTCGGGGCCGTCCACGACAGCATCCGCTCGCCCTGCCAGGCATCCGGCGCGTAGTCGCGCCAGAAGTCGTAGTCGGCGGGGCGCTCGATGGTGTGGTCGCCGTCGACGTGCTCGACGACGAAGCACACGCTCAGCGCCTGCACGTTGTCGGGCTGCGCGACATCCGGGGCGCTCGGCTCTCCCGTCTCGGCGCGCGATTCGAATCCGGTGACGTACTCGGTGCCGGTCAGCGGCAGCAGCTCGCCGGTCTCGGTGGAGTCGATCACGTACGGAGCTGTGACCGTGGTGCGCTCGCCGCCTGTGACCGATTCGAGCGTGACGGCCGTCACGCGGTCACCGTCGACCGTCGCGGCGACGGGTCGGGTGCGCTCGAGCAGTCGGATGCGCCCGGATGACCGGTGCGGGGCGAGCATCTCCTCGAGCACGCCGACGGCGACGCGCGGCTCATGGCAGAGCTTCGAGACCCAGCCGGCGCCGGGGTTGAGAGCCTCCCTGGCTCGGGCGGCGTCGGTGAGAGGATACCGACGCCGGTATACGTCCCTGATGCTGTCGCGCAGCGCGCGGTAGCGAGCCGTGACGCCGAACTCCTCCACCCACGGGTGCTCGTCAGGTGGCACCGCCTGGGACGTGAGCTGTCCGCCGATCCATGGGAACTCCTCGGTCAGGATGACGTTCGCGCCGCGGTCTGCGGCGGCGAGGGCTGCGGCGACGCCGCCGAGTCCGGCGCCGACGACGAGGATGTCGGTGGTCAGTTCACGCGTGGTCACGAATGGTTCCTTCTTCGTTGTCTGAGGTGGCCGCCACGGCGAGGGTCTCGCCGTCGACGTCGGGGCAATCGAGCATCTGATGGAAGTCTTCGTCGTCGAGCGCCGGCGCATTCTGCATCCGGCCATCGGGCGAGCGGGGTGCAGGGGACTCCTGGTCGACGATCCGAGACAGCAGCACGAGGGCGCGTGCGCCCATCTCCTCGCGCGGGATGGCGAAGCCCGACCAGATGCGACCGCCGTGCCGAGGGTGCAGCGGTTGCCCGAGCAGCAGCATCGACACGTCCTGCGGTACCTTCAGTCCCCGCGCCAGGAGCTCGTCTGCGAGTTCCTCCGGGTAGTTCTCCGGAGCGACCAGGATCGCGGTGAGACGGCGTTCGGCGATCTCCTGCGCGGCACCCGTGACGTCGTGCACGTCGACGAAGCGCAGCGGCAGGCCATGGGCGCGCATCGCGTTCCGGTATCCCTCGACGCGGTCGAGCGTGGGCTGGTCGGTCGACTGCGGCCCCGCATACCCGATACGGGTGTGCCCCGCCGCGAGCAGTCGCTCCACCTGGCGCGAGGTGGCGGTGATGTAGTCGGCGCCGACATACGGCAGCATCCGCCCCTCGCTCACGCGCTTCCCGATGAACACGAACGGATAGTTTGTGTCGAGCAGGTGCTGCAGCTCGCCGCGGTCCTCATGCTGGCCGAGCAGCAGACAGCCGTCGGCGATGCCGAGCCGCTGCCAGCCGTCTCTGGCCAGCCGGCGGCGCCCCTCGACGACCCGCGCCGACGTGAACAGCAGCATGTCGACGCCGAGCTTCTCCGCAGCGTGTTCGATGCCGACAAGGAATGCGCCGTAGAAGTCCTGACCGCCGCGCGGGAAGGTCGACTCGTAGGTGAAGACGCCGAGGATCTGGTTTCGGCCGCCCGCGAGGCGCTTGGCGACAGGGTTCGCGGAGTAGCCGGTGATCCGGATGGCGTCGAGCACGCGGCTGCGGGTCTCCTCGGAGATGCGAACGCCAGCGGGAGCGTTGCCGTTCAAGACGAAGCTCACGGTGGACTGGCTGACGCCGGCCATCGCGGCGACATCGGCCTGTGTGAAACGATGACGCGGCATCCGATCCTCCTCAATCTGCGAACGCTGGGGCGATGACACAGAAGTCTGCGGGGCGGCGAAAGCGCGGTCAAGAAGATAATGCGCATTATTAATGCAGGCCTCTGCGGTGTGATTCCGCCCATCGCGCACGCCGATCCGCATTATCGGCGGACGTCGGCAACCTGTCACCGCCTGATCCCCTTGTCTCCCGCGCCGCGCCTGCGAAAGTGCCGGTTGTGATCGAGTGTGGGACTTGCGCACGCACACAGGTGCCATGCTCGGTGCAAAGGGGCACGCTCGGCGGGGATGCGCAGATGCGGCGCAAGTCGCGACCAGCCGCATCTGAGCTGGGCGCCGTAGACTCTCCCCATGGCCCAGAGGAACACGTGGCAGCGCGAGCGCGTGCGGAACGCGCTCGGCGAGGTTGAGGGTTTCGTGAGCGCGCAGACGCTGCACCAGGTGCTGCGCGACGCCGAGACGGGCATCGGCCTGGCCACCGTGTACCGCACGCTGGCAGGCCTCACCGCCAGCGGCGAGGCGGACTCGCTGCAGAGCCCCGAGGGCGAGGCGCTCTACCGCGCATGCGAGAGCAGCGGGCACCACCACCACCTGATCTGCCGCTCATGCGGCACTGCCGTGGAGATCGAGGCGACGGCCGTGGAGAAGTGGGCCCGCGACACGGCGGCGCAGAACGGTTTCATCGAGGCCGAGCACGTCATCGACATCTTCGGGCTGTGCGCGGCGTGCGCCGCAGCCCGCGACTCTCGATGACCCAGATCGCCGAGCGTCCGCGTACGCGTCGTTGGAAGGGCCCGGTCGTCGGCATCGCCGCCGTCGCCTGCCTCGTCGCGATCGCGGTGTTGGCGCCTGGCATCTTCGACGACCCGCTGCCGACCAGGCTGCAGGACGGGCTGACCCTCTCGCTCAGCGTGCTGATCGAGGCGCTGCCGTTCGTCATGCTCGGCGTCGTGCTCTCGATCGTGATGCAGGTGTGGGTGCCGTCAGGCGTGATCGAACGCATCATGCCCCGTGCGGCCTGGGCGCGTCGCGCGGTGCTCTCGCTCGTCGGCATGGTCGTCCCGGTGTGCGAATGCGGCAACGTCCCGTTCGCGCGCGGCCTGATCATGAGGGGCGTCGGCCCGGCCGACACGCTCGCGTTCCTCGTGGCGGCTCCGATCGTCAACCCGATCGTGATCATCACCACGCACCAGGCGTTCGGCTTCGACGACGGCATCCTCATCGCCAGGCTGGTCGGCGGCTACCTGATCGCCAACCTCGTCGGCTGGCTGTACAGCAGGCATCCGGATCCGCAGGCGCTGCTCACGGGGCGCTTCGCCCAGACCTGTGAGACGGCATCGCACGATCACAGCTCGCGCGCGGCCCGCACGGTCGCCCAGTTCGTCGTCGAGCTGCGCGCCGTGATGCCCGCGCTCGTGATCGGATCGGCCGTCGCCGGCGCCGTGCAGGTGCTGGTGCCGCGCAGCCTGCTCGTCGCCATCGGCTCGAACCCCGTGCTGTCGATCGTCGCGATGGTGCTGCTGGCCATCACCGTCGCGATCTGCTCGAATGTCGACGCGTTCTTCGCCCTGTCGTTCGCCGCGACCTTCTCACCGGGCTCCCTCGTCGCCTTCCTTCTGGTGGGGCCGGTCGTCGACCTGAAGATGATGGCGCTGATGCGCACGACGTACACGACCCGCGTGATCGCCGGCATCGTCGCCGTGGTCATCCTCACGGCCGTCGCGATCGGAATCGGGGTGAACCTTGTCGTCTGACCGCATCGGCTCGATCGGAGTGCGCTGGCTCGGCGTCGGGCTCACCTCGGCGCTCGCCGTATTCACGCTGGGGCTCGTCGCGACCGACCGCCTCTCGCTGTTCATCAATCCGGCGCAGACGCCGTTCGCGGTTGCGATGGCGCTGATCGCACTCGTCGGCGCCGTGTGCTCATTTGCGCTGCCGCTGGGAGCGGAGGCCGACCACGGCCACGACCACAGCGATCCGGATGATCATGAGCACGCCGCGCCCAGCGCGCGCGCGACCGGGGCCAAGGCCGCGGCGATCGCAGGAGGCGTCGTGGCGACGCTGGTGGGCGCCGGCGCGGTGCTGCTTCCGCCGCGCTCGCTGTCCGTCGAGCTGGCATTGGAGCGCGACACGGGAACGGCTCCGCTGTTCGCCGGGGCCGACGAGGTGACGTTCGCCGCCTCCGTCGACACCGACTCGTTCGGCGTCGGCGGCTGGGCCGCCGCGTTCGCCAGGTCGACCAACCCCGACACCTTCGACGGCGCGCCCGTCACACTCACCGGCTTCGTCACCCCGGGCGACGACGGGTTCCGCCTGGGGCGCCTGGTCATCACCCACTGCGTCATCGATGCCCAGCCCGCCTACGTGCCGATCGAAGCGGATGAGAGCTTCGAGCAGGGGCAGTGGGTGGAGGTGACAGGCACGGTGACGGCGACCGGTCAGGGCGCACTCACCGTCGAGCCGGATGAGATCACGCCGATCGACGAGCCGGACGAGCCATATGAGTACTGAGCGTTCGGCTGGGCGCCGCGAAGCGCGCATGCGAAAGGGACGGCGCCGGTTCGCTGCGGCGTTCGCCGTCGTGGTCGGCGTGCTCGTCGTGGCCGTGGCGGCCGGGTCCGTCGTCAGCCTCACGCAGGGCCCTCGTGTGAGCAGCGTGGTCGTCGACCCGCAGGCCGCAGCGGAGTCGTCGGGAAGCAGGGTCATCCTGACCGCCAACCAGGCGCTCGGGGAGGTCTCGCACGACCAGGTCGAGGTGACACCTGCCGTGCCCTTCACCGTCGACGCGGCAGGTCGCGAGATCGGCGTGCGCTTCACGGCGCCGCTCGACGACGACACGGAGTACCGGATCTCGGTGCCCGGCGTGCGCGCGGTAGGCGGGGGCCCTGTCTCGACGCTCGAAACCGACTTCCGCACCCCGCCGGCCACAGTGTTCCTGCTCGAGCGCACGGAGGGCGACGACGAGATCTACCGCACCGGACTCGACGGTGCCGACCGCGAGACGGTGTTCGCCTCGCCGGAGATCGACGACTTCCGCTCAGCGGCCGGCCTGATCGTCGCTTCCGTCCGCAATTCGGACGGAAGCGCGTCCCTCATCCGGATGAACGACGACGGCTCTGCTGCGGAAGAGTTCGCCCTGCCCGGTGACGGCACGATCCGGAACCTGCAGCTCTCAGAGCGCGGCGGTCGCATCGGCTACACCTACACCGACCTGCCGGCCAGCTCTGGCGAGGCGCCGGAGCGGGAGGCTCAGCTGTTCACCGCGTCGCTGCGTGCGCCGGGGGATGCGCCCAGTGCGGTCGCCGTCGCGGGCGAGGTGCCCAGCGTCGACACGTGGCAGTTCGTGCCCGACTCGTCCGCCGTCCTGCTGATCGACTTCACCGGCGAGCTCGTGATCGTAGAACCGGGTTCCGACGCCGAACCCGGCGTGCTCGGATCTGCGGTCGACATCGACGCGGTCGCCCGCGGCACCTACACTGCGATCGTTGAGCGGCTCGAGGACGGGATGGTGTGGATCGACCTCGCCACGGGAGACGAGGAGCCGCTCGTGGCGCCCGACCCCGAGCCCGGACTGCTCGGGAACGTGCTTCCGCTGCCATCGGCGACGGGAGAAACGGGCGGCGTCGACTCAGTGCGCCAGTACACGGTGCTCGGCGAAGACGGCGTGCCGACGGCGCAGCAGGTGACGTTCGTCGCGGCGGACGGCACGGCGCGCGAGGTGGTCACGATCGATATGCCGGACGCGCTGCTGCAGACCTGCCTGTCGCCGAGCGCGCGCTATGTCGCCGCAACCGTTGCGGGGGATCTGGCATCGAATCCGTACGACACCATGTCGCTGCCGATGCCTGCCCAGGTCGACACACTCGTCTACGACATCGACTCGGGGGAGCGGGTTGCCGCGCTGCCGGGCTTCGGCGTCTCGTGGTGCGCCGCCGGGCCGTGATCTCTGACTGCTTCTGCGGTCGGGTTTCATGAAATCGACGTAAAAAGTTCTCGCAGAAGTCTTCCTATGTATGCCTGTACCCCAATATGGTGGTGTGCGACGGTGGGAACGGCCCGCCGCCTGAGGAAGGAAACTTCATGGACATCATCACCGGTCTTCTCGAGACGATCCTCGGCCTGGTCGGCGGACTCCTCGGCGGTCTGCTCTGACAGCACTTTCCCGCGGCTGCGGGACCCGGCGGGGGAGGGCTTCGGCTCTCCCCCGCCTTCGTGTGTGCGCATCCTCGAGCGCGGCGCATCGCCGCGCGAGGTTCGCGAGCCGATGCTGGACATGCTAGGATCGATCTTTGGCTGTGCGCACTCCTGTGTGCAGTCCGCTCATCCCCATCCGGACACAGCCCGATCAGGGTCGGATGACGGGTGAGCAGGCAAGAGATCTTGGGTGGCTCCGTCCGGAGTCACGGTACTGAAGGAGAGAACCATGGCAGCTGTGTGCCAGGTGACCGGCGCCGTTCCCGGCTTCGGTCACAACGTCTCGCATTCGCAGCGGAAGACGAAGCGCCGCTTCGACCCGAATGTGCAGAAGAAGACGTACTTTGTTCCGTCGCTGGGCCGCAAGGTCACGCTGAATGTTTCCGCCAAGGGCATCAAGGTGATTGACGTTCGTGGCATCGACTCGGTCGTGAAGGACCTGATCGCGAAGGGTGTGAAGCTCTGATGGCGAAAAAGGCACAGGACATTCGTCCGATCATCAAGATGCGTTCGACTGCGGGCACGGGGTACACCTACGTGACCAAGAAGAACCGTCGCAACAACCCCGACCGTCTCGTGCTCAAGAAGTACGACCCGGTCGTCCGCAAGCACGTCGAGTTCCGCGAGGAGCGTTAATCATGGCCAAGAAGAGCAAAATCGCGCGCAACAAGCAGCGCGCAGAGATCGTGGCTCGCTACGCCGAGAAGCGGGCTCAGCTGAAGAAGACTCTCGTCGACCCGACTGCGAGCGACGACGAGCGCGAGGCCGCCCGCGTCGGCCTGCAGAAGCTTCCCCGCGACGCTTCGCCGGTGCGCGTGCGCTCGCGCGACGTCATCGACGGCCGCCCGCGCGGTGTGCTGACGAAGTTCGGCATCTCGCGTGTGCGCTTCCGTGGCATGGCGCACCGAGGCGAGCTGCCCGGCGTGACCAAGTCGAGCTGGTAAGCACTCAGCCGTAGGCTCAGCACGAGCCGACGCAAAGGACCCGAGCCCGGATCATCCGGTGCTCGGGTCCTTTCTGCTGTCGTGGTGTTACCTATTGGCATAGCCCTACCTGCGTAGGTATATCCTGATGTGCGAACGCATTGCAGCTTCCGGACCGATCACCCAACGAAGGGCTTCGCACCCCATGACAACCGCCACAGCCTCCGCACGTGACCTGCGCTCTCACCTCGAGCATTCGCCGATGTCCGTCTACCAATGGGCCATCGTCGCCTGCGCCGTGCTCCTCAACGCCAACGACGGCTTCGACGTCGCCGCGATGTCGTTCGTCTCGCTCAACGTCGAGAACGAGTTCGGCCTTTCAGGGTCCGTGCTCGGCACAGTCATCAGCGCGACACTGGTCGGCATGGCCATCGGCGCGGTCGTCATCGGCCGGCTCGCCGATGTGCTCGGTCGTCGCTGGACCGTCGTCGGATCGGCCGCGCTGTCGACGGTCGGGATGTTCCTCGCGGCGTCGTCTCAGGACGTCGTGCAGCTCGGCATATGGCGCGTGCTCACCGGGCTCGGCGTCGGCGGAATTCTCGCGAGCATCACGGTGATCACGTCCGAGTACTCATCCGCCCGCTGGCGGGGCCTTGCCATCGGGGTCTACTCGGCCGGCTACGGCGTGGGCGCCTTCCTCGGCGGGCTTGCCGCCAACGGGCTGCAGGCCGAGTTCGGCTGGCGGTCGGTGTTCTTCGTCGGGGCCAGCGTCAGCGTGCTGATCGTGATCGCCCTCGCGCTCATCACACCGGAGTCGGTGCAGTTCCTCGTCACCCGTCGGCCCAAGTACGCGGACAAGGCGCTCACGCGCATCGCCGCCCGCGTCGGTTATGACCCTGCGCGGGCGACGCTCGCGCAGCAGATCGACGAGTCCGCCCCAACTGCGGCGAAGTCCGGCTTGTCCGAGCTGTTCAGCCGCAAGGTGATCGTGGCCACCGTGCTGCTGTGGGTGGCGTTCTTCACCGTCATGTTCGGCTTCTACTTCGTCAACTCGTGGACGCCCCGTCTGATGACTGAGGCGGGCATGACCCAGGAGCAGGGCGTCTACATCGGAATGGCGCTCGCGATCGGCGGCACGATCGGATCCGTGCTCTACGGTGTCATCGCCGCCCGCGTGGAGCGCGAGAAGCTGCTGCTGGCGTTCCTGCTGATCTCGGCTGGCACGATCATCGTGTTCGTGCTCTCGACGGCGCTGCTGACGATCGCGATGGTGCTCGGCGTGCTCGTCGGCCTGTTGGTGAACGGCTGCATCGCGGGTATGTACTCTGTGGCACCCACTCGCTACGCGACGTCCGCCAGGGGCACCGGTGTCGGCGCCGCCCTCGCCGTCGGGCGCGTCGGCGCCATCCTCGCCCCGATCCTGGGCGGGGCGATGCTCGACTCGGGCTGGACGCTGGTCATGCTCTACTCGAGCGCGGCGATCATGCTCGTCGTCGGCGCCGTTGCGGTGGCCTTCCTGCGCCGCATTCCGGAGCCCCGCGAAGCCGACTGAAGCGGTCACAATCGTCACAATCGTCACATCGAGGCGCGACACGCCACGGGAAAACGATGAAAACGAGCGAAAATCCGCGGAATTCCGCGGTGCGTTGGTACTGTCAAACCGGTCCCAACGACCAACCGGGGGCAATCGCCCTCGGCTCGAACCACCACATCTGCGGCGCCGAGAGCCGCTGGAGGATGACATGGCCGACAAGTCCATCAACAAGACCGAGCTCGTTGCGAGCATCGCCAGCGCGACCGGCCAGAGCCAGGCCGCGGTTTCGGGCGTGCTCGACGCCTTCTTCACCACGGTTTCGGAGTCCGTCGCCAAGGGAGCGAAGGTCTCGATCCCCGGTTGGATCGCCTTCGAGCAGGTCGACACGGCCGCTCGCACGGGTCGCAACCCGCAGACCGGCGCCGAGATCAAGATCCCGGCGGGCAAGCGCGTCAAGGTGACCGCCGGCTCGAAGCTCAAGGCAGCCGTCAAGTAAGAGGCTTCCTTCCAGCGGCGCCCCGCAGGCTTCGGCCTGCGGGGCGCCGCTGTGTGCGGCCCGCACGCTCCTTCCGGTGCGTCGTTCTGCACCACCAGCGGTCATCCGGCTGCTCCGGGTACCCCGAACTGCGGTTCCGCCGGGCGGGAAGCGCGATTCGGGGTACCTGAACGGATGCCGGATGCTGCGGTTCGGACGGTTTGCAGGTGCGGGTGCCTAGGCTGGTCGGGTGAATCCGCGCGCGCTGCGGGCCGTCGGGCCGGCGCTTCTCATCGTCTCGGCGCTCGCCGTTGCCGCATGGGCGCTCGTCGTCGGCGGTGCGACTGAAGCCACGGAGCTCGCCGATGCCGGCCCTGTCGTGAGGTGGAGCCTGCCGCTGGCGAAGCTCGGCGTGAACCTCTCGGCCGCCGTGATGCTGGGTTCGCTCGTGCTGGCGCTGTTCGCCCTGCGGCAGGGGGAGCGCGAATGGGACATCGCGCTGGACACCGCGTCGATCGGCGCCGCCGTGTTCACCGTCGCATCCGGCGCCGTCACCTTCCTGACCTTCCTCGACACGTTCACCCCGCAGGTCAGCGCCGGGCAGGAGTTCGGGGCGCAGTTCGGCCGCTATCTCGTCGAGCTCGAACTCGGCAGGGCCTGGATGATCACGACGGTCCTCGGCGCGGGGCTCACCGTGCTCGCGTTCGCGGTGCGCGGCTGGATTCCGACGCTGATCACGGCCGGCGTCGCCACGGTCGCGCTGATCCCGATGGCGACACAGGGGCACTCGGGCGATCTCGCCGACCACAACATCGTCGTCACCGCGCTGGCCATTCACGTCATCGGCGCCGCCGTGTGGGTCGGCGGGCTGTTCCTGGTCGTGATCGTGCGGCCGCGGCTGGCTGCGGACAACCGCGCCGACCGCGTCCGACCGGTGCTCGAGCGCTACTCATCACTCGCGCTGATCGCGTTCCTGCTGGTGGCGTTCTCAGGCATCCTGCGCTCGTTCGCGTCGATCTCGCGCATCGACGAACTGTTCACCACCACCTACGGCTTCATCCTGCTGGTGAAGATCATCGCTCTGCTGCTGATGGGCGCGCTCGGGGCCTGGTACCGCGCCAAGCTCATCGCCACCCAGCGCAACGGCGCGTTCTGGATCATGGTGACCCTCGAGCTCGCGCTGATGGGCGTCGCCTCCGGTGCCGCCGCGGCGCTGGCCCGCTCCGTGCCGCCGCTCAACGAGCAGCCGCCGGCGCTCGAGACGCCGGCGCAGTTCCTCAACGAGGCCGCGCTCCCGCCGGAGCTCACTCCCATCCGGTTCCTGACCGAGTGGGAGGTCGACCCGCTCTGGCTCGTCGTCGGCGTGCTGGGCATCGCCTTCTACGTCGCCGGCGTGCTGCGCCTGCGCCGTCGGGGCGACACATGGCCGATCTATCGCACGGTGCTGTGGGTGATCGGCATGCTCCTACTGATCTGGGTCACCAGCGGTGCGCTCAACGCCTACGGGCACTACCTGTTCAGCGCGCACATGCTGCTGCACATGCTGCTGGCGATGGCGATTCCGCTGCTGCTTGTGCCCGGCGCCCCCGTCACACTCGCCGCGCGCGCGATCCGCAGACGCGATGACGGCACGCGCGGCGGCCGCGAGTGGATCCTCTGGGTCGTGCACAATCCGGCCGCCAAGGTGCTCACGCATCCGCTGGTCGCCGCCGGCATCTTCGTGGGGTCGCTCTGGCTGTTCTACTTCACCGATCTGTTCCGCTGGGCGCTGTACGACCATCTCGGCCACGAGTGGATGGTCGCGCACTTCCTCATCTCCGGCTACCTGTTCGTGATGTCGCTGACCGGCATCGACCCGATTCCGTACCGGATGCCGTATGCGGGGCGTCTCGTGACGCTGATCGTCACGATGGCGATGCACGCGTTCTTCGGCATCGCGATCATGAGTCAGTCCGGGCTGATGGTGGCGGAATGGTTCGGTGCGATGGGCCGCACGTGGGGTGCGACGCCGATGGAGGACCAGTACGTCGGCGGCGGCATCGCGTGGTCGATCGGCGAGATCCCGACGGTGATCACGGCGATCGTGGTCGCCATCCAGTGGAGCCGCAGCGACGAGAAGCAGCAGCGCCGATCCGACCGCCACGCCGACCGCACCGGCGACGCGGAGCTCGCCGCCTACAACGCCAGGCTCGAGGCGATCGCGAAGCGCGACGCCGAACGCGAGGGCCGGTAACCCGCCGCGGGTCGCGCACCGCACCGCGCCGCGGAAACCCGCGAGCGTACCCTTTCGCGCCGAGCGGACCCGCGCCGTTCCGTACGCACATAAGGGGTCCGTACGAACACAAGGGGTCCACTCGATGAGGGGATCTCCGTACGGCTACCTGAGCAGCGGGGCGCCGATCTGGATACGGGCCGACCCGTCTTCCAGCAGATCGACCGTGCCGTCGATCTGGAAAGGGACGTCTTCGGAGATGTGGCTGATCGAGCCGTCGACGTACGACTGCACGTCGACCTCGATGTGGGCGACGCCGTCGGCGGGCCGGATGCTCCACCAGTCGCCGTCCGGCACCAGGTCGATCTCGGGATACTCGACGATGGTCCATTCCGGCTGCGTGCCCGGAGCCACGAGATTGTCGAGTCGGTAGCCGTACGGGCAGTCCTCTGGCAGGAGCACGTTGCGCGAGCCGCACGACTCGCTCAGCCACGACTCGGCCTTCTCCTCGATGACTTCCTGGAACTCATCGGACGGCGCGGCTTCGACCGCAGCCTCTGCGGGAGTCAGCGGCTCCGTCACGGTGACGTTCACGGCGTCTGCCTCGGTGGTGGCGGTATCGACGGCGATGGCGTAGGTGCCGGGAGCGAACGCGAGCATCGCGATCGTGTCGTCCGGTTCCGCCCCGAGACCGGCAGGCGACACCTGCCGCTTGTCGAGCTCGAATCCGTTCACCTGGAAGCGCCACGACCCGTGCACGTCGACATCGATCACAGCGAGAGGGCTCTCGGCGAACTGCCACGTCGGAACGAGACCGCTCCATCCGGTCTGCGCCACGCGGAACGTCGTCTCGTGGGTCCCGCCGTCCATCCGGTACTCGAGCGTCACGTCGATGATGCCGTCGTCAGCTGCGCGCTCCGACACGGACCGGATGTCGGTGACATCGTTCGAGAGCGTGGAGGAGCGCAACAGGGCGTCGTGGGCGAAGCCAGGCAGCCCCGCAGCCTCGAGCTCCTCGCTGTCGACGCCGACACCGCTGACGGTGAGGGCATCGGCCGCGCGACCGTCGGCGATCAGCTGCACGTATCGCTCGGCGAACGCGCTCGGACCCCAGTACTGGCGGTACAGCGACGCAAGAGCCGCAGCGATGGCGCCGAGCAGCAGTGCACCGATCACGATGAATCCGACGACCTCGAGCGCACGCGAGCGGCGGGGCTCGCCGACGCGGGACGAGGAGACGTCGGCCTGCTGCATGCCGACCAGTCTAGGGACGGCGTTTTCCATATCGCCTGGGGACAGCCAGAGGATGCCGAAACGTGAGGCGCGGTGGGGGCACCCGAGGGACGCCCTAGCATGGAGGGATGACCGCGCCCGCTCTGTCCGCGGAGCAGGAGAGCCTGTTCCGGCTGATCGAAGACACTCGGGAGCACGTCTTCATCACGGGCCGCGCCGGCACTGGCAAGTCGACCCTGCTGCGTCACCTGACAGCGAACACCGGCAAGCAGATCGCGGTGTGCGCACCGACCGGCGTCGCAGCGCTCAATGTCGAAGGCCAGACGGTCCACTCACTGTTCCGTCTGCCTGTCGGGCTGATCGCCGACACCGACCTCGAGCAGAACAGCACCACGCGGAAGATCCTGAACGCGATCGACACCCTGGTGATCGACGAGGTGTCGATGGTCAACGCCGATCTGATGGACGGCATCGACCGTGCGCTGCGGCAGGCGCGCGCCCGTCGTGCCGAGCCGTTCGGCGGTGTGCAGGTGATCATGTTCGGCGACCCGTACCAGCTCGCTCCGGTGCCGCCCCGCGGCGACGAAGCGCGCTACATCAACGACCACTACCGCTCGTTCTGGTTCTTCGACGCGCACGTGTGGGCCGGTCACGCCGCGCAGGACGGCGTGCTCGAGGTCGGACGCCACGGCGCCGACCTGCACATCAGAGAGCTCACGCACATCCACAGGCAGTCGGACGACGGGTTCAAGACGATGCTGAACGCGGTGCGCTACGGCCGCGTCACGAAGGAGATCGCCGACGCCCTCAACAACGCAGGCGCCCGCACGCCGCCTGACGACCCCCGCGACCCGGTGATCACCCTCGCCACGCGCAACGACAGGGTGAACGCGATCAACTCCCGCCACCTCTCCCAGCTGCCCGGCCGGGAGCAGATCGCCAGAGCCGACGTCTCAGGCGACTTCGGTCGGGGCGATCAGTACCCGGCCGACGAGGAGCTCAAGCTGAAAGTCGGCGCCCAGGTGATGTTCCTGCGCAACGACGCCGGTTCCGGCGGTGAGCCGCCGCGCTACGTGAACGGCACGATCGGCACGGTCACGAAGATCGTCGGCGACGCCGTGCGGGTCGAGGTCGACGGTGAGGAGTTCGACGTCGAGCCCGTGGTGTGGGAGAAGTACCGATACGCGTACGACCAGCACACGCGCAAGATCAGCCGAGACGTCGTCGCCGAGTTCACGCAGTTCCCGCTGCGGCTGGCCTGGGCCGTGACGATCCACAAATCGCAGGGGAAGACGTACGACAGGGCCGTCGTGGATCTCGGCTCCGGGGCGTTCGCGCCGGGTCAGACCTATGTGGCCCTGTCGCGGCTGAGCTCACTCGACGGGCTGCATCTGTCTCGGCCGCTCCGCCCGAGCGACATCCGGGTCGATGAGGACGTGCGCCGATTCATGCGCGCGGTGTGGGAGGCTCAGGGCGACCGGATGAGGGTGAACGGATGACGCGGTGCCCGTCGGGTGCGCTCCCAGGCGGCTCAGGGGCGACCGCATAGACTCGTTGAGGTTTCCAGCACAGGGAGTGAGATGCGAGGCAGAACGACACGGCGCGGCGCGGCCGCCATCGCGGCGATCGTCGCGTTCGGGGCGGTCCTCACCGGTTGCAGCGATGGCACGGACGTCGTCGAGCTGCCTGAGCAGGCCTCGGCCGAGCTTCCGGCAGATATGACCGAGCAGATCGATGCCGCCGTCACCAAGGCGATGCAGGCGTCGGGCGCGACCGGCGGGATCGTGGGCGTGTGGGCGCCGTGGGGCGGCGAATACGTCACAGGCCTCGGTTCGACGGCGATCGAGGGCGGCGAAGACGTCACCGCCGACATGACGTTCCGGATCGGCGATGTCACCCGCGCGATGACGTGCGACGTGCTGTACGGGCTGGCAGCGGATGGGCAGCTGGAGGTCACCGATTCGGTCACCCAGCACGTGCAGAACGTGGCGGGGTCCGAGGACATCACCCTGCAGCAGCTGTGCGACAGCACCAGCGGGATCGGCGACTCCGAGGCGAAGGTGCTGACGAATTGGGTGCGCACGCCGGAGCGGGAGTGGGACCCGCGCGAGCTCGCCGCCCAGGGGCTCATCGCGGCAGGCGGAACGCCTGGTGCGAAGTTCCGCGACTCCGACGCCGGCTACCTGCTGCTCGGCGAGGCGCTGCGCCACGCGACGGGCGAGGCGCCTGCCGATCTGTTAGACACGTACGTGGCTGAGCCGTACGGTCTCGGCAGCACCTTCCTGCCGTCCCCGACAGCGGCGACGCCCGGCACGAACTACCTTCCCGGGTACCGCTCGAACAACGAAGACGCCAAGAACGGCTGCACGGCTCCGACGGAGTTCTCGAAGGCGTCCAGCAGCGTCGGCTACACCGACTCAGGCGTGGTCTCGACGATCGAGGATCTCGGGCGATACGGCCAGCTCCTCGCGCTCGGTTCCGCGGAGGACGACGAAGGCCGCTTCGACCACGCGCTCCCGGTCTACTCGGACGGTGCCAGCTGGTACCAGTACGGCGGCGGCGTCTATCAGGCCGGTCCGCTCATCGGGCAGGAAGGGGCGACGCTCGGCTACGCCACGAGCGTGTGGGCCGATCCGTCGTCTGGCCTGACCGTCGCGGTCGTGCTGAACAACTCCCGCAGCGATTCCGCCGCAGCGAAGGTGGGGCGTCAGATCGCAGCGATCGCGTCGCGGGCTCCGGCCGCCGACGGCTTCGAGCAGCCGGAGATCGGCCTGCCATGGTCGGCGGACGGCTACGACAAGCAGATCACCGACGACGCGATCTGCCCGATCGGCGAGTAGTCGCGCGACACATCGGGGCGAGCGGTGCTGTGTCACGATGCGGCAGGAGATTAGGGTAGCCTAATCTTATCTCTGGCGCCGCGTCATCCGTGCGCGCTCCTACCGTCGAAAGGCCCCGCATGTCGCTGTCCCGTGCTCGTTCCCTCGCTCTCGGAGCGGGGCTCGCCGTCGCCGCGCTCGCACTGGGGGCGTGCAGCTCCCAGGCACCGTCCGAAGCCGAGGAGAAGTCAGGCGAATGGACGACGGTCGAGGTCCCGAGCGCCCTCGGAACCGCTGTGATCGACCAGGAGCCCGAGCGCATCGTGACGCTCGGCCAGGGCTCCACGGAGACTGCGATCGCGCTCGGCGTGACGCCGGTCGGCATGGAGGAGTACCCGTGGGGCGCCGACGAGACCGGCTACCTGCCGTGGGTGCACGAAGCCGTCACGGAGAACGGCGACGAGCTGCCAGACCTCGTCACGGGGTCCACGGAGCTCGACACGACGGCGATCCTCGAGCTCGAGCCCGACCTCGTCCTGGCGCCGTGGTCCGGAATCACCCAGGAGCAGTACGACGAGCTCAGCGGCTTCGTTCCCGTCGTCGCCTACCCGGAGCAGCCGTGGACGATCGAGTGGGACCAGCAGATCGAGATCATCGGTGAGGCACTCGGGAAGCCGGATGAGGCTGAAGGGCTGATCGATGACATCCGCATCCAGTTCGACGAGGCGGCCGTGCCGGAGTACGAGGGCGTCACCTTCTCGTTCATCTACAACACCGGTCCAGGAACGCTCGGCGTCTTCTACCCCGAAGAGCAGCGTGTCGCGATGGTGAGCGCGCTCGGGCTCACGGTCGACCCCGTCGTCGAGACGATGCGTGAGGACTACGACGCCCCTGGCACCCAGTCGGCGCTGATCGGTCTGGAGAACGCGAACATGCTCGCGGACTCCGACGTGATCTTCACGTTCTACTCGGACGAGGCGAACCGCGACGAGATCACTTCGCAGGACCTGTACTCCTCGATCCCGGCGATCGAGCGCGGATCGGTCGTCGCGCCGACCGAACAGCCGTTCGTGACCGGGTCGTCGATCATCAACCCGCTCACCGTTCCGTGGGCGCTGGAGCGCTACAAGCCGCTGATCGATGAGGCGATCGCCGCACTCGACGAGTGACCGTCCCCCGATCGGCGCAGTGACCCAGGCTCTTCCGACCGCGCACGCGTCCCCCGTTCGCGGGGGACGCGTGCGCGGTGCTGCAGTGGTGGGTGCCGCGATCCTCGCGCTCGTGGTGCTGAGCTTCTTCTCCCTCTTCGCCGGGTCGGGCAACACCACGGCCGCGCAGGTGTGGGACGTGCTCACCGGCGCAGGCGACGAGTACTCGACCATGATCGTGCAGGCTCGCGTGCCGCGCACCGTCGTGGGAGCCGTCGCTGGGGCCGCACTCGCGCTGTCTGGAGCGCTGATCCAGTCGATCACACGCAATCCGCTCGGCGATCCCGGATACCTCGGCGTCACGACGGGCGCATCGGCCGGGGTGGTCGTGGCGACAGCGATCCTCGGCGCTGGCACCGTATCGGCGATCGGGTACCTCGCCTTCGCCGTACCCGGCGCCCTTGCCGCCGTGCTCGTCGTCTACGTGCTCGGCACCCGCTCGCGTTCTGAGAGCCTGGTCCCGCTCGTGCTGGCCGGCGCCGTGGTCACCGCCGTGCTGCATGCGCTGATCACGGCGATCGTGCTGTCGAACCCGACCGTGTTCGACTCATACCGCTTCTGGGTGGTCGGTTCGCTCACCGGCGCGGATGTGGGGGCGCTCGCCGTGACAGGACCGCTCGCGCTGGCCGGCGTGGTCGTCGGCCTCGCGATCACGGGCGGGCTGAACACCATGGCGCTCGGAGACGAGATGGCCGCCTCCCTCGGCGTGCGCGTTCCGCTCATCCGGGGCCTCGGCCTGCTCGCGGCGACGCTGCTCGCGGCGACGGCGACGGCGCTCACCGGCCCGATCGCGTTCCTCGGGCTGGCGGTGCCGCACATCGTCCGCTCGGCCGTCGGCTCCGACATGCGGTGGCAGGCGCCCGCGTCGCTGTTCGCGGGTGGCGCGCTCCTCATCGGCGCCGACATGCTCGCGCGCGTGATCGTCAAGCCGGAGGAGCTCATGGTCGGCATCGTGATGGCGTTCGTCGGAGCGCCGTTCCTGCTGCTGGCCGTGCGCCGGATGGGCAGGGGCCAGTCGTGAGCGTCGACGTGCGTCTTCCCGCCGCGCCCCGTGCGCGCAGCGTCGTGGTGTGGCCGGTGTGCGGCGCCGTGCTGCTCGTGCTGAGCATCGCGACGCTGATGGTGGGCAGGCTCGCACTCGGGCCTGGCGATATCGTCGATCTGATCCGCGGAGAACTGGGCAGGAGCACCGAGTACGCGTTCACGCACATCCGAGCGCCACGGCTGCTCACCGCGATCGGCGCGGGGGCGGCACTGGGGCTCTCCGGCGCCCTGTTCCGCTCGGCCACGCGCAACCCGCTCGGCAGCCCAGACGTCATCGGACTGTCTGCCGGAGCGGGCGCGGGCGTGGCCGTGTTCACGCTCGTGGCCCCCGGCGCGGTCTCGGCTCCTGTGGGGTCTGCCGTCGGGGTCGCCGCCGCGCTCCTGCTCGTCCTGCTCGCGACGGGGAACGGGCTCTCGTCGACGTCGCGCATCATCATCGCCGGCATCGGCGTGGCCGCGATCGCGGGGGCGGTGACCAACTTCGTCATCACCACGCTGATGCGCGACGAATCCTCGCAGCTGGCCGCTGCACTGGTCGGTTCGCTCAACTCGCGCAGCATGGAGCACGTGCTCATCGTGGGCGCGGCGCTCGTCGTCGCTGTGCCGTTCCTGGTGATCGTCTCGCACCGGCTGAACGCGCTCGAGCTGGGCGACGGGCTGTCGGCCGCGCTCGGCATGCGCGCCGGGCGCACGCGCGCCTGGGCGATCGTGCTCTCCGTGGCACTGCTGGCGGGTGCGGTCGCCGTGGCCGGACCCGTGGCATTCGTCGCGCTCACCGCGGCGAATGCGGCACCTCGGCTGTCGGGCAGAGCGGGCCCGAATCTCGTCGGTGCGGCGCTCACCGGTGCGATCGTGCTGGTGAGCGCCGATCTTCTCTCGCAGCACCTGCCGGGTCTGGCGGGGCTGCCCGTCGGGGTGGTCACCGGCCTCGTCGGCGGCGTGTACCTCGGGTTCCTCCTCGTGGCGGAATGGCGAAAGGCAGGAGCATGACAGACGACGCTTCGACGGGCGCGGGGCTGCGGGCGCGCGACCTCACTGCAGGGTACGGCGCCCGCGCGGTCATCGACGGGCTCCACCTCGACGTGCCGCGCGGACGGTTCACGGCCGTGATCGGGCCGAACGGCTGCGGCAAGTCGACGCTCGTGCGCGCGCTCTCGCGCACCCTGCGGCCGACGCGGGGCGTCGTGGAGATCGACGGCGCACCCGCGCACCGGATGCCGACGCGCCACGTCGCGCGCACGCTCGCGTTCCTGCCGCAGGAGCCGATCGCACCGGAGGGCGTGACGGTGCGATCGCTGGTGAGCCGCGGGCGGCATCCGTACCACTCGGCGTGGCGGCGCTCTCATCCGGGCGACGCGGCGGCGATCGCCGGCGCGCTCGAGGCGACCGAGATGCTCGACCTGGTCGATGCGCCGATCGCTTCGCTCTCCGGCGGACAGCGGCAGCGGGCGTGGATCGCGCTCGTGCTCGCCCAGGAGACCGAGTACGTGCTGCTCGACGAGCCCACCAGCTTCCTCGATATCGGGCACCAGATAGACGTGCTGCGGCTGTGCGGCCGGATGCGCTCGGAGGGGCGCACAGTCGTCGCTGTGCTGCACGATCTGAGCCAGGCGGCGCGCTTCGCCGACCGGCTCGTGCTGATGCACGACGGAGGCATCGTGGCGGAGGGGGAGCCGGCCGCCGTGCTCACCGAGCGCAACGTGCGCGAGGTGTTCGGGCTGGACTGCCGCATCGCTCCCGATCCCGTCAGCGGTACCCCGATGGTGGTGCCGCTGGGGTAGGGCGCGTCCCATGATCTGGGCCGCAGCGACACCTGCGCAGCAGGCGGTCAGCTGTGGGACGCGCCCGACGGCGCGCCGTGCGAAATGCGCCGCTCACACAGCGAAACCCTTCTGAAATCTCGGCACGCCACAGTTGACCCCTGTGGCGCTCCTCGACGGTGCGGAACCGCGCCGCGAGGACATCGAGGAAGGACTGTGCGCATGCACATCTCCAGAGGATCGGCGCCGTCTCATCGGCGCCGTCGTGTCGCCGCTGCCGCAGTCGGCGTCGTGACTGCGGCCGGCGCCGTGCTGCTGGGCGCCGCCCCGGCGCTCGCCGCACCCGCGCAGGCCGGAGCGGTCGAACTCAACGCTCCGGAGACGGGCGAAGCCGGCGGCGTGATCGAGGTGGCCGTTGCGGTGACGGACGCCGCCGACGTGTACGCCGCCCAGTTCGAGCTGGGTTACGACGACGAGGCGCTGAGGTACGTGACGGATTCCGCGGCGTTCCTGGACGGCGGCTACGGTGCGGCGAGCGAGGAGCCGGGGTCGGCACAGCTCGCCTACACCCGTCTCGGCAGTTCGCCCGGCATCTCCGGCGACGCCACGGTGGTGACGGTGTCGTTCGAGGTGCTGCGCGCAGGCGTCGCGACCGTGTCGGTCGATGACGGCACACTCGTCGGCACCGAGGGTGAGCAGGAGCAGCTTGGGGCCGTCGATCCCGTGACCATCTCGATCGCCGGCGACGCCGACACCGACCCGACGAACCCGGATGAACCGGATGACTCCGGCGACGATCCGGCGACGACCGACGGAGCCGACGGAGCCGACGGAGCCGACGGAGCCGACGGAACGGACGATTCGACGGCGACGGACGGCTCGGATGACACCGCAGCGGGCGGCGAAGACGACGGTGAGCTCGCCGTCACCGGCGGAACGATCGCCGGCGCGGGCGCCATCGTCGTATTGGCCGTAGGGGCGATCGTCGCGGGCGCCGTGATGATGCGCCGCCGCAAGGAAGGTCTCGGATGATGCGGGAACAGAAGAACACGCGCAGCAGGACGCGCGAGGAGAGGAAGACGATGACGAGTGCGCGCCGATGCGCGGTTGCGGCTGTCGTGGCGGTGCCGGCGATCCTGGTGGGAGCGCTGACCGGCGGCATCGCCACCGCGGCGACGTCGGACGAGGCCTCCGCCCCGATCCTGATGCCGTACTACACCGAGCTCGACCTGACGGGAGACGAACAGGTCACCACGGCGGATCTCGAGCGAATAGGCGAGCTGCTCGGCACCGCATCGGGTGATGCCGGATGGGATGGCGCCGCGGACGCAGACGGCGACGGCGTCATCACGGTCGCCGATCTCGCCGAGATCTCGAGCCGCATCGTCTACGACGACGGCCCGTTCGAGCTCGTGGAGGCCAGCGTGATCGACATGCAGGCGGCGATGAACGCGGGTGTCACGACCTCCGTCGAGATCACGCAGGCATATTTCGACCGCATCGCTGAATACGACCGTGCGGTCGTCGAGCAGGGAGGCAGGGCCCTGAATTCGATCATCGCGGTCAACGACACGGCGCTCGAGGCGGCGGCGGCCGCCGACGCGCAGCGAGCAGAGAGCGGCATGAGCGGCATGCTGCTGGGTGTGCCCGTCGCGGTGAAGGACAACTACGACACCGTCGACATGCCCACCACGGCCGGCTGCGGCTGCTGGGAGGACAACTGGACCGCTGAAGACGCCACGATGGTGTCGGGGCTGCGCTCCGACGGCGCGGTGATGCTGGCCAAGGCGAGCATGGACGAGTTCGCATACGGATTCGCTTCGGAGTTCTCGGCCGGCCAGGCGGCGGGGGAGTCGCTTCTGGTCGCGAGCCCGTACGCGACCGACCGGACCGCTGGCGGCTCCAGCGGCGGTACGGGCGCGGCGATCGCCGCCAACCTCGCGGGCATCGGCTTCGGCACCGACACGGGAGGGTCCATCCGGGTTCCCTCCTCGTACAACCAGCTCGTCGGCGTGCGCCCGACGATCGGCCTGGCCAGCCGTGACGGCATCGTGCCGCTCGCGCTGTCGCAGGACACGGGCGGCCCGATGGGGCGCAGCGTCGTCGATGCGGCGGCGGCGCTCGACGCGGTCGTCGGCATCGACGAGGCCGACCCCGTGACCTCGGCGCAGCAGGGACAGGTGCCGCGGTCGTACACCGAGGAGCTCGATGCTGGGGCGCTCGAGGGCAGCAGGGTCGGGTTCGTGCCGTCGATGCTCGGCGACAGCCCCACAACGCTGCGGCTGTGGGAAGAGGCGAAGCAGTCGCTCGAGGCGCGCGGTGCGACCGTCGTGGAGATCGACGAGCCGGAGTGGTTCGCCGACGTGCTCGGTGAGGGCAGCGGCAGCACGAACGAGTTCCGCCACGACCTCGATGCCTACATCGACGCGCACCTCGACTCCGACGTCGAAGCACGGTCGCTGGAACAGGTGCTCGAGTCGGGGAAGTACGTACCGAGCCGTCAGCGCACCTACGAGCAGCGCGCGCAGATCACCGAGCAGCAGTACCTCGACTGGGCTGGCCCCGAGGGCACGCACACGCAGGCGCTCGCGGAGTTCAAGGTGAGCGTCACGGGTCTGCTCGATGACCTCGACCTCGACACGATGGTCTACCCGAGCACCGACCCGTACGCTCCGCTGGGTCGGAATATGCGCCTCAGCCCGAACACGGGCATGCCGGCAGTCACCGTGCCGATGGGTCAGGCCGCTGAAGCGGACGGCACGATCACGGGCGCGGGGGTCAACCTCGAGTTCCTGGGCCGTGACTTCGCAGAGGCCGACCTGCTCGGCTACGCGTACGCGTTCGAGCAGGAAGTGGGAGCCCGCACCAGCCCCGAACTGTACGGCTGATCGAGGGGTGGCACGCACCGTGCGCGGTGCGTGCCACCCCCGGCGTGCCCGTGCTCAGCTCGAGGCGCGTCGGGCGGCGGGCGCCGACAGGCACTCTCCCCGTCCGGCGCTCGGCGTCGTAGCGTGTGGGCATGACACAACCGGATGAGACCGCTTCCGTCGACGACCTGGTCGCCGCGCTCCGCGACGGGCAGACGATCCTGGGCGGCTCGCCGCTGCATCGGGCGATGCACGGTGCATCGCAGACCGCGCTGCGGGTGGCCGCCGAGATGAACACGGGCTATCGCGAGCCCGCCGAGCTGCGGGCGTTGCTCGCCGAGTTGACCGGGGGCGAGATCGACGAGACGGTCACGGTGTTCCCGCCGTTCCGCGCCGACTTCGGCAGGAACATCCGGTTCGGCCGCGGCGTGTTCATCAACATGGGCTGCACCTTCCAGGACCAGGGCGGCATCACGATCGGCGACCGTGCACAGATCGGCCACAACACGGTGATCGCGACGCTGAACCACGACTTCGCGCCCGACAGGCGCGCCGACATGCATCCGGCGCCCGTGGTGATCGGCGCCGATGTGTGGATCGGGTCCAATGCCACGATCCTGCCCGGCGTCACGATCGGCGACGGCGCCGTGATCGGGGCGGCCTCGGTGGTGACGAAGGACGTGCCCGCGGGGATGATGGCCGTCGGCTCGCCGGCGCGCGTGATCCGGTCGGTCGTATGAGGCGGTCGAGGCAGTCGGGTTCAGATCACAGCATCGCGGTCTCGATCCTCTGGCAGAGAACGAAGGCCCACGGCCAGACGCCGCACCGCGGTGATGGCGTCGCGAGCCAGAAGGGCCTCCGGCTCCACGGCACCAGCGCGCCGGGATTCTCGTGCGAACAACCGCGGACCCGCGGCATCAACGGAGGCGAACTCGTCGCACGCATGGAGCACCAGGCCGCGAGGGTCGTAGTCGACGACCGAGGGAAGGGAGCGCTCGACCTCTTCGACGAGATCGACGCGTGCATCGCGCGTCGCCCCGAGCACGACATGGCCGAAGTCGTACAGATCCTTCCTCAACCCGCGTCCCACGACCGCCGCTGCCTTGGCGATGACGTATCCGCCGAGGCCTGCGAAGTTCGCCCGAATACCGTCAGTGAGCATGACGGCCTGCGGGTTCTGGAGGGCGGCTGCGGGACCTGCGATGCTGAGCGCGCGTACTCGCTCCGCGCCGGGGAGCGACACTACCTGATCGCGCACGTCAGGCACGTCGACGAGAAACTCCAATCGCACCCACCGGCCATCGACCTGTGACGTCCATCGCCAGCCGCCGGGATCAGAGTCCGCGATGAAACCTGCGGACGCCAGCGCCCGTTCCAACCAGGCGAAGCTCTGGTCATCGCGGTCATATCGCGGCGCGAGCTCGAGGAGCACGTCCACGTCATTCGTGCCGTGGTGCGGTGCCACCTCGGCCGCGCCAGGAAGAGTGACCGGCACAAGCCCGCCGATGACGACAAGCAGATCCGCATGCTCTCGAGCTTGGCGCAGCAATGCGGATAGAGCACGCTCGGCCAGCGCTCGGCCGGATGCGGTTCGTGGCGCGTTCTCGGTCATGTCAGAATCCGATCTCGCGGTGCCGGAAGGCATCGGCGAGCTCGCGTCCGCGCACCTCTTGGGCGCGGAGCTCTGCGTACACCCGGATCGGCGATGCGAGTCGGAAGCCGTCGATGAGCATCGTTCCGTGGAACGCCGGAGCGCGCATCGGACGAATGATCAGGCGGCCTGCGCCTTCGGAGGCTTCTTCGAAATCGTGCGCGATGAGCCGGGTGAGAGCATCTGGGAACGCGTTGGCTGGCAGGTAGGCGATCACTTGCGCGAGGCTCGTCGCGGTCGCGGCGAGGCGTTGTTCGGCGAACTCGCCGCTGAAGACCGCCGATGCGGAGACGGAGCGAATCTCGGCGGCGATCCGATCCGGGTTCCGCTCGAAGGTGTACAACTCGGTGCCCTGCAACGCTCCGAGTGACTCGCTCCACGAATCGAGCATCCCAGTCGCATCGATGAGGGTGCGTCGGTTCCGCGCGGCTTCTCGACCCTTTGCTGTCCAGCCCTGTGAATCGAAGGCCGTCAGAGTCTGTGACACGCTGCCAGAGGCGCGACCGCTTCGCGCAGTCAGTTCCGCGATTCCAGGAACGGCTCTGTGGAGATCTGCCTCGACCACGGCGGAGAGGACGGCTTCTGCGATGTCGCTCGTCGACGCATTCCAGCGCACCGCGTCATCGCGGACACCGGTGGTCGATGTGGCTCGGCGTTCGACCCATATCGGTCCGAGAGACAGCGATGCCGCCCCGTCCTCAGTCACCCAGCCGATGTCTCGTTCGCTCAGCAGCTCTTGCGCGCCGCGGGAGACACTCTTCGCAGCGACGACTGTTGCGACGTCGTTCGGTTCGGTCGTGATGTCGTGCAGTGCCTGCCGAACGTCGCGCGGAAAGCCTGCTCCGGCCCACCGCAGGCGAACGGGCACCTGCACATCGCGGTAGCTCACCACGGCGTGGCTGTTCTGCTCGCGCGCGGCAAGCAGTGCAGCACCAGGGGGCAACGCATCGAGCAGAGCCCGAATGGCCCGTTCTTCACCGATGGGCATATATTCACTGTACAGCGAAAAATAGCGATCAGGTGAAAACTGCTATCGACTGTGCCGCAGGCGGCATCCGGATTTGTGGTTAAGGTCTGACGCACCTTAACCTGTGGGCATACTTCATGTCGATCTGACCCTAACTCCATGAGGAGTCGCCATGCCCGCCACCAGGATCACCCTCACACCGACCGACGCGTCGGTCGCGCGCGAGATCGAGCTCATCGCTGAGGGAGCCTCAGGAGGATCGGTGTGCTCGGACGACCTCGCCGATGCGCCGTGGTCGTTCGACCAGGTCCCTGGATACGGGCCTGGCTCGTCGATGGGCGATGTGATCCCCACGGACGCGCCGCGCCAGGGCGAGCTGCCGCGCGAGTACCGCGAGGCGGGAGAGGACGAGCTGGCCGAGCGCGTTCGGGCCGCGAAGCAGACGCTGGGGGAGAAGGTCGTCGTGCTCGGGCACTTCTACCAGCGTGATGAGGTCGTCGAGCACGCCGACTACGTCGGCGACTCGTTCCAGCTCGCCAAGGCCGCCACGCAGCATCCGGAGGCGGAGGCGATCGTGTTCTGCGGCGTGCACTTCATGGCGGAGACCGCTGATCTGCTCTCCCGACCCGACCAGCACGTCGTGCTGCCGAATCTGGCAGCCGGATGCTCGATGGCCGATATGGCCGACATCGACGAGGTCGAGGACTGCTGGGAGCAGCTCTCCAGCGTGCTCGGCCCGCTCGATGAGCCGGACGCCGACGGGCGCGTGCCGGTCGTTCCCGTCACCTACATGAACTCGTCCGCCGCGATCAAGGGCTTCGTCGGTCGGCACGGCGGCATCGTGTGCACCTCGTCGAACGCGCGCACCGTGCTCGAGTGGGCCTTCGAGCGCGGTCGCCGCGTGCTGTTCTTCCCCGACCAGCACCTGGGGCGCAACACCGCCCGCGCCATGGGCGTGCCGCTCGACGAGATGCCGATGTGGAACCCTCACCGCGAGCTCGGCGGCTCCAGCCGCGACGAGCTCGCCGGCTCCCGCGTGATCCTGTGGCACGGCTTCTGCTCGGTGCACCGCCGCTTCACGGTCGACCAGATCGCTCGAGCCCGCGACGAGCACCCCGGGGTGCGCGTGATCGTGCACCCCGAGTGCCCGCTGCCCGTGGTCGAGGCGGCAGACGAGTCCGGTTCGACCGACCGCATCCGGCGTGCGATCGAGGCGGCCACCGAGCCCACGACGTTCGCGATCGGCACCGAGATCAACCTGGTGCGCCGGCTGCAGGCGCAGCACCCGCAGCACACGATCTTCTGCCTCGACCCCGTCGTCTGCCCCTGCTCGACGATGTACCGCATCCACCCCGGCTACCTCGCCTGGGTGCTGGAGCGGCTCGTCGCAGGCGAGACGGTGAACCGGATCAGCGTGACCGGCGACGTGGCAGAGCCCGCCAGAGTCGCGCTGGACCGGATGCTGCAGGCGCTGCCGCGATGACGCGCGTCGCCGTCGTGGGCAGCGGCATCGCGGGGCTGACCGCGGCGCTGGAGGCCCGCTCTGCGGGGGCCGACGTCGTGGTGCTGACCAAGGCCGCACCCGACGAATCGAACACCCGGTACGCGCAGGGCGGCATCGCGGCCGTCCTGAGCGCAGACGATTCAGTCGAGGCCCACGCGGAGGACACGCTGCGCGCATCGAGCGGGCTGGCCGACGCGGATGCGGTGCGCACACTCGTCGACGGCGGTTCTGTCGCGATCGCGGGCCTGGAGGTGCGGGGCGTCGGCTTCGACCGCGGCGCAGACGGGGCGCGGCTGCTCGGACGCGAGGCCGTGCACTCCGCCTCGCGCATCCTGCACGCAGGAGGCGATGCGACCGGTGCGGAGATCCAGCGCGGGCTGCTCGCGGAGTGCCGTGCGCGGGGCATCGAGATGCGAGAAGGGGCGTTCGTCACGGATGTCGTGGTCTCACGAGGCAGAGTCGCCGGCGTCCGGATGATCGAGCGCGGGGCGACTGCGGAGGCACAGGCGGATGCGGTCGTGCTCGCCACCGGTGGCATCGGGCAGGCGTACGCGGTGACGACCAACCCGCAGGTCGCGACGGGAGACGGCATCGCGATCGGGCTGCGCGCCGGTGCCGCGGTGCGCGACATGGAGTTCGTGCAGTTCCACCCCACGGTGCTCGCCGTCGGTGCGCCGTTCCTCGTCTCGGAGGCGGTGCGCGGCGAGGGCGCCGTGCTGCTCGACGAAGCGGGAAGGCGGTTCGCGCTCGACGCCCATCCGGATGGCGAACTCGCCCCGCGCGACGTGGTCGCCCGCGCGATCGCCAGGGCGATGGCACGGCAGGGCGGGCGGCCGGTGCTGCTGGATGCGACGGGCCTCGGTGCGGCGTTCCTGACACGTCGGTTTCCCACGATCGACCGCGCCGTGCGCGATCGGGGCCTCGACTGGGCGCGGGTGCCGATCCCCGTCTCACCCGCAGCGCACTATGTCATGGGCGGGGTGGCCACCGACCTCGACGGCCGCACCAGCGTGCCCGGACTGTTCGCGGCCGGCGAGACCGCCCGCACGGGCGTGCACGGCGCGAACCGGCTCGCGTCGAACTCGCTGCTGGAGGGCGCGGTGTTCGGGGCGCGGGCCGGGCGGACGTCGGCACGTGAATCCGTACGGGAAGGCGTGGATGCTGGCAGCACTTCCCTGGCTCCCGAGCTGCGCGACCGGCTCGTCGCACGAAAGACGGCCCCAGGCGACGTGCCGTCCTTGTCCCGCCGTGCCCTGCAGGACGTGATGTGGAGCTGCGCCGGTCTCTCCCGCGATGCGGAGGGCCTGGCCGACGCGGCTGCGATCATCGCACGCTGGCGTGCCGTCACACCGGCGCCGCGCACGGTCCGCGAGCACGAGGACCGCAACCTGCTCGACGCCGCGGCCGAGATCGTGCGCGCGGCGTCGGCGCGAACGGCATCGATCGGCGCGCACTGGCGGTCAGATGACGTGCCGACCTACGATCATCCGGAGCCCGTACTGGAGGCCGCATGCTGACGAAGGCAGCGATCGAGCGCGTCGTCGCAGCGGCGCTCGACGAAGACGCACCATGGGGTGATATCACCAGCGAGGCGCTCATTCCCGCGGACGCGACGGCCGACGCTCGCCTGGTGGCGCGCGAGCGCGGTGTGCTCAGCGGCGGCGCGGTGTTCGCCGCGGCTTTCAGACAGCTGGATCCGGACATCCGGGTGCACGTCGCCGTCGCCGACGGAGAGGTGTTCGAGCCAGGCGCCGAGCTCGGGCGAGTCACAGGACCGGCCAGGGCCGTGCTGACCGCCGAGCGTGCGGCGCTGAATCTCACCCAGCGGATGTGCGGCGTCTCGACGCTGACGGCCCGGTACGTCGCAGCGGTGGCGGGAACCGCCGCGCGCATCGCGGACACACGCAAGACCACTCCGGGGCTGCGCGCGCTCGAACGGCATGCGGTGCGCGCAGGCGGCGGGCACAACCACCGCTTCTCACTGTCCGACGCGGTGATGGCCAAGGACAACCACCTCGCGGTGCTCCGTCAGCGCACGGGCGCCACGACGACCGAGGCGCTGCGGCGTGCACTCGCGTCGCTGCCGCACACGACGCACGTCGAGGTGGAGGTCGACAGGGTCGACCAGATCGACGATGCGCTCGCCGCGGGCGTCGGCACGATCATGCTCGACAACTTCTCGCTCGCCGATCTTCGAACGGGGGTCGCCCACATCGGAGGCAGAGCGATCGTCGAAGCCTCGGGCGGGGTCACCCTCGACACGGTCGGCGACATCGCTCGCACCGGTGTGGACGTGATCTCGGTCGGCGCTCTGACGCACTCGGCCCGCGCGATCGATCTCGGACTCGACGTCGAGGCACGATGAGCCTCTATCTCGATCACGCGGCGACCACGCCAGTACGGCGCGAGGTGCTCGAGGCGATCACGCCGATCCTCACGGCGGAGTTCGGCAATCCGTCGAGCGCCCACTCGGCAGGGGAGCGGGCCCGCGACGCGCTCGAGAGCGCGCGGCGCCGCGTCGCGCGGGCGCTGGGTGTGCGCACCGGCGACGTCGTGTTCACCTCGGGCGGCACCGAGGCGAACAACCTCGCGCTGCAGGGCATCGGCGTCGCAGCCGCAGCCTCCCGCGGCGCGAGGCACCTGGTGACCACTTCGATCGAGCACTCGTCGGTGCGCGAGACTGCGCGGTTCCTGGCCAGGGTGCACGGCTTCGAGGTCACCGAGCTGTCCGTCGACGGGCACGGTCTCGTCGCCGCTGATGGTGTCGCCCGCGCACTCCGCGACGACACCGCGTTGGTCGCCGTGGGTCTGGCCAACAACGAGATCGGCACGGTGCAGCCCGTCGCAGACATCGCCGCGGTGTGCCGTGAGCGCGGCGTTCCGCTGCACGTCGATGCGGTGCAGGCGGCCGGATGGCTCCCGCTGGCAGGGCTCGGTGCCGACTCGATCGCGATCTCTGGCCACAAGCTCGGCGGGCTCCAGGGCACCGGTGCCCTCGCGGTGCGTCGTCGGATCCCTCTTGAGCCGGTGCTGCACGGCGGCGGGCAGGAGCGCGGCCGGCGCTCAGGGACCGAGAACGTCGCGGGCGCTGTGGCGCTCGGTGTCGCCTGCGAGATCGCCGAGCGGGAGCGAGAGGAAGCCGCCGCGCGGGTGGCCCGGATCCGCGACGAGTTCATCGCTGCGGTGCTCTCGCGCGTGCCAGGCGCCCGACTGACGGGTCATCCGGATCGACGGCTGCCCTCGACGGCGAGCTTCGTGATCCCCGGGGTGAACGGCGAGTCGGTGCTGCTCGAGCTGGAGCGCAGCGGCGTGCTCGCCTCCAGCGGTTCGGCGTGCCGTGCCGGCAGCACAGAGCCGTCGCACGTGCTGCTGGCCGCGGGGTTCGATGCGCAGACGGCGCGCACGGCCATCCGGTTCTCGTTCCCACGGGGGGTCGATGCGGACCTCAGCCCTGTCGCGCGGGCGCTCGCCGCTGCCGCCGCGTCGCTGGCGGGCTGAGTGCGGAAACGAGACGGGCCGTCGCACTCGATGTCGAGTGCGACGGCCCGTGAGGTGCATCCGCCGTGACTGCGGTGAGCAGCTGACTACCAGCGGTTCCGGTTCTTCGCCTCGTTGGCCTGACCGTTGGCGGCATCCTCGATGACCTGACGGCCCATGTCGTGGAGGAGCTGCTTCATCTCGTTCAGGGCGAGGTTCCACTGCGTCTTCGAACGGAGGTAGGACTCCGAGGCCTCACCGGTCCAGTCGGCCTGCAGGGGCTTGAGGGATTCCTCCATCTCGGTGAGCCTGGTCCCGAGGTTGTTCGCGCTCGTGCCGATGTCGGAGCCGGCCGTTTCGACCGTCCCGAACTGCATCTTGTATCCGTGAGTCATGATGTCGTTTCCCTCCGGTGTCAGCCGAGACGGCCCAGGAACTTCTTCTGGCCCTGTTCCGACGTGTCGTCAGTGGCCGAGTAGGTCGTCTGCGAGGAGATCAGATTCTGTTCGAACTGGTCGAGCGCGTTCGTGATCCGGCGCGCTTTCTCCTGCCAGGCGTTGAACGACTGCTGGAACGCATTCGAACCCCGACCCTGCCACGCTGCCTGGATCCCGGACAGCTTGGTCCGGATCGCGTTCAGTTCGAGGACGATGTTCCCCTTCGACTCATTGACGATCTTGGCGCCACGCTGAAGGGCACCATCCGCTGCTGAGACTTCTTTCACCGCGGTCACCTCCTGGTTCTGAGGGCTGATCAGCCCCGAGTACTTTCAGCCCTGAGGGCCGTGACGCCGATGCCCGGCGACAGTGAACACCTTACGGATTCCACCGCGCGATTGCCTATGGGTAGCTCTGCCCACGTGCGCTCTCGACTGCTCACGGACGTGTGCGGCTACAGCTGAGACGGCGGTGTATGTGCCAGCTGCATGATCTCCAGGCCGCGCTCGCGGGTGATGACCTTCGCCCGGCCGGGAACCGCCGGAGTCGCTTTGACGTTGCCGATCAGTGGACCTTCGTCCGGACTGCCGGACAGCAGGATGCCGGGGGCAGCGAGGTCCCGCAGAGTCTGCATGACCGGCTCGAAGGTGGCGCGCGACGCACCGCCGGAACGGCGGGTGAGGATGAGATGCAGCCCGACATCCGTCGCCTGAGCGAGCAATGGCTGCAGCACCGCGATCGGATTGCCCGACTGCGTGTTCACCAGGTCGTAGTCGTCCACGAGGATGAAGACCTCGGCACCCGACCACCACGACCGGTCGCGCAGCTGCTGCGGCGTGACGTCTGGCCCTGGCAGGCGTCCGCGCAGATACTCCACGAGGCCGGAGAGCTCGTCGGCGGCCTGCTCAGCCGTGGTGTAGTAACCGGCCAAGTACTCGTCCGGGATCTCGGAGAGCAGCGCCCGACGGTAGTCGACGACGAAGAACTGCGCCTGAGCCGGCGACATCGTGCGCATGATCTCGCGCGAGAACCCGCGCAGGAAGCCGGACTTGCCCGACTCGCTGTCCCCGAAGAGGTACAGGTGAGGGTTGCGCCGGAAATCGAATCCGGTGGGCGCGAGCCTCGCCTCGTCGACGCCGAGCAGCACCTGCTTCTCCGCCGGCGTATCGGCGGCCTGGCGGCGCAGCTCGTCGAGGTCGAGCAGCTCGGGGAGCAGGCGCAGCTTGGGTCCCTGCGGCCCCTGCCATGCGCGGTTCACCCTGTCGATCAGGTCCCCGACGCCCTCGCCCAGGGTGTCGGGGTCGCCTGAGCCGTCCACTCGGGGCAGCGCGGTCAGCATGTGGTGCTTCGACGGTGCGAGGCCGCGGCCAGGGCGCCCCAGTGGAACGTTCACGGCGACCTTGCGGTCGATCTCGGAGTCGCTGGTGTCGCCGAGCCGCAGCTCGAGCTTCGAGCCGAAGGTGTCCCTGATGGCGTTGCGGAAGTCCATCCAGCGCGCGGTGGTGACGATCAGGTGCACCCCGAACGTGAGCGCACGCCCGGCCAGCGACTGGATCTCGAACTCCATGTCGTCGAACTCCGAGCGGATCGTGGGCCAGCCGTCGACGACGAGGAACACGTCGCCGTAGCCGTCGTCGGCCGTGCCCTGGGCGCGCAGGCGCCGGTAGGTGTCGATCGAGTCGATGCCGTGCTCGGTGAAGTACCGCTCCCGGTCATCGACGATCCCGGCGATCTCCTGGAACATGCGCCGGAGAACGTCGGGCTGGTTCCTGCCGGCGACGCCGGCGACGTGCGCCATCTTCCCGAACGGCACGAAGGTGCCGCCACCGAAGTCCATGATGTAGAACTGCACTTCGAGCGGCGTGTGCGTGAGTGCGATGCCCGTCAGCACGCTGCGCGCGAGGGTGCTCTTGCCTGTGCGGGAGCCGCCGACGATCGCGAGGTGGCCGCTGGCGCCGACGAGGCTCATCACCAGGCTGTCGCGACGCTGCTCGAGCGGGCGGTCGACGATGCCCAGCGGCAGCGTGAGCGGGCCGGCCTCACGCCACTTCGGTGAGATCAGGCCGAGCTGAGGATCCTCGACGAGGTCGCCGAGCAGAGCGTCGAACGTCGGCGGGACGTCGAGAGGCGGCAGCCACACCTGGTGGGCTGGCATGCTCTTGCCCTTCATCAGGGAGACCGCGATGTCGAACGTCACCCGCTTCTCCGCGGGCTCGCTGCTTCGCGCTTCGACAACGGGGGTCTGCTCGTGCGGCTCCTCCGGCACGACGACGGGCGCGGCGGTGAACGCCCTGGCTTCGATCTCGCGGATCGGCCGAGCAGCGGGCTCAGGAGTGTCTGTCGATGCGCCAGACCGCCGCCTGCGGGTCTTCGGCTGGGCGGAGACGTATGCGGCCCGGAACTGGGTGAGGGTCTCCGCATCCGACTTCAGAATGCCGTGCCCGCCGCCGCCAGGGAGGGTGAAGGCATCGGGGACGCCGATGACGGCGCGTGAGTCCGCACCGGAGAACGTCTTCAGGCCGATCCGGTACGACAGATGCGATTCGAGACCGCGAAGCTTGCCCTCTTCCAGCCGCTGCGTCGACAGCAGCAGGTGCACCTGGAGTGAGCGGCCGAGTCGGCCGATGGCGACGAACAGTTCGGTGAAGTCGGGCTTGGCCGCCAGCAGCTCCGAGAACTCGTCCGCCACGATCAGAAGTGCAGGCAGCGGCTCCAGGTCGGTCCTGCCGCCCTTTCGCGCCGCCTCGTAGTCCGTGACGTTCGCAAAGTTTCCGGCGTCGCGCAGCAGCTCCTGGCGCCGCGTCATCTCACCTTGAATGGCATCCTGCATGCGGTCCACGAGCGTCAGGTCGTCGCCGAGGTTGGTGATCACCGCAGAGACGTGGGGCATGTCGGCCATGCCGGCAAAGGTCGCACCGCCCTTGAAGTCGATCAGCACGAAGTTCAGCGCCTCGGACGAATGCGTCATCGCCAGTGAGAGCACCAGGGTGCGCAGCACCTCGGACTTGCCCGATCCGGTCGCACCGATCAGCATGCCGTGCGGCCCCATGCCCTGCTGAGCGGACTCCTTGATATCGAGGATCATGGGCTGGCCGCTCGGGGTGAGTCCGATCGGCACACGGAGCCTGTCGCGGGCCGAGCGCGGCTTCCATGCGAGCTCGGGATCGAAGTCGCGCACATCGGGCAGGCCGAGCAGGTCGGTCAGCTCCGCGGAGATCGTACGGGGGCCGCCTCCGGCCTCTTCGTCCTCGACGGCCTCGACCATTCCGGTCAGACGCCGCGCCGCGGCCTCAGCCGAGGCGATTCCCAGGAAGTCCGGCTTCCCGCGCACCGCCCCTGCGCTCCGTCGGGCGACGGTGAGGATCGGGCCCTCCTCGGCCTCGTCGTCGATCACCAGACGGATGGTGAACGGGTCGGTGAGCTCATCCCATTCGCGGGGGATGTCGATGACGGTGACGCCGCTGACCCCGCCCTCCGCCTGGAACGGGTGATCGGCAGGCAGTCGGGTGCCGTCCGTGATCACCACGAGGTGCGGCACGGGGCCGCTCCGCCCGCCGACGGGTCCGCGCGAGTGCGTGTCGACGACGAGGCTCTCGACGTCGGCCCACGACGTCCCGATGCGGCGAGCGCCGCCCACGGCATCCCTGACGGTGTCGGATTGCGCGTGGGGAAGCCATTTCATCCACTCCCAGTACGGCAGGTCGGCATGGGATGCGATCACCGCGATCTGCAAGTCCTCCGGCGCGGCGAAGGTCGCCAGATGCGCGACGACGGCACGTGCCAGTCCTCGAGCGCGCACGGTCTCACCCGCGATCTCGAGGCGTGCGCAGGTGCCGATGTTCAGTGCGAACGGCAGATCGGGCACCTGGTCGTGCGTGAGCACGAATCGGTGCGCCGCCGACGCGCTGACCGGATCGAGCTGCGCCAGGGCGGGGATCGGTGCCTCTTCCAGGGTCATGGCGAGAGGCTGGCTGGCCGTGCCGACCCTGGCCACCAGGAAGTTCGTGTCGTCGGCGGTTCGCTCCCACACCCGCGAACCCTCTTCGACGATGAAGGGCAGCGTATCGGGCATCGGGAGCATCCACTCCTCATACCTGCGCTGGCGTGAGGCGACTTCGCGTACGGAGTCGCGTGTCTCGGCCAGGTAGGCGAGGTACTCGCGTCGGGTGTTCTCGACATTCGTGGAGTGCTGGGACTTCTGCCGCCACATCTGACCGCCCACCATGGACAGCGCCATGAACAGGAACATCCCGCCCATGATGTACGTGCGGGTCGAGTCGCCGCCCTGAGCGAGCGAGAGCACCGCGACCGAGCCGAGGCTGCCGACCATCGGCAGCGCCATCATCAGCGTGTTCGAGGCGCCCTCGGGCTTGGGGAGCTCCGGGGCCTGCTGCAGAGTGAGTTGCCCGCCGGCCGGGGGTTTCGGCGCGCGACGAGTAGTGGTGTTGCTCACGACAGGCCCTCCTCGAGTCGCTTACCATTGTGTCAGGGAGCGGGCACGAAACAGTGTCGTACCGAGGATCGTCGAGGGGCTGGGAGTGTCAGCGAAGGCAATTCGGCTCACTGTCGCGGACGCTCACAGCCGACATGATCTCGTCGTCCGTGCCGATTCGACCGTCGCCGAGCTGCTCGCCGTCGGCGGCGTCGACCTGAATCGGTACGTCGGCACGACCACGTCGGGGGCCGCGATCGACCTCGACAGCGAGGTGTCGGCCGCGCCGGGCGACGGCGGCGTGATCTGGTTGTTCGACCGCAGCGCCCTGGCGCCGACCCATGCGTCCGGGCGAGGGGCGGCACGCGCGGGCACCGGACTCGCCCGTCCCCGCTGGACGGCACTGGCGCTGCTGCTCGTGGTCGCGCTCGGGCTGGTCGCCTGCACCGTTGCCGCTCCGTCCCCGATCACGGTGTCGGTCTCCGTCTCGGTGCTGCTCATCGGCGCGGTCATCATGCTCGTCCAGCCCGTGCGCGAACGGAACGTCTACGTCGCTTTCGTCGCACCGCCGCTGGCGGCCACGGCAGGAGCACTTGCGCTCTCGCCGTTCTCGGACGCCGCAGCGATGATCGCCGCGGGTGCCGTTGCCGGCGCGACCGCGGCGTGCGCGCGCCACGCGAGCGCCCGTGCGCACGGAGATACGGCGGCCGGCACCACGGGCGCGATCGCCGCACTGTGGTCGGTCTTCGCGGTGCTCAACGCGGCCGCGTTCATCGCCGACGTGCCGGTTGCCGCCGTCGCCGCGGTGCAGGCCGCCTGCGCCGCTCCGATCTTCCGCTACATGCGCGGCGCCGCCCTCGACGTGAACTCAGACGAACTGATCGACACGCCCTTCGTGATCCGCGACGCTCAGGGCATACGTTCGAGGCCGGCGACTGAGCCCTCCCCTGTGCGCAGCGATCGAGCGGCCCATCAGACGCTGCTGGCGCGTCGTCGCTCCGAGGCCGGAACGGTGACGGCCGGCGCCCTCGCGCTGCTTTCCTCGCTCTGCGCACTTCTCGCGATCACGGATCGGTCGATCGAGGCGTGGTGCGTCCTGGGCGGGACGCTCGGCATCGGATGCTACTTCCTGCTGACCTCGCGCAGCGTGCGCGACGGGTTGACGCGAGGTGCGTCCATGGTGACGGGAGCGGTCGTGACCGTGGCTGCGGCCGCGGCGCTGCTGAACGCGCTGCACGTCGGACCGCTCCTGATCTCTCTCGCACTGGTGCTCGTCGGCGGGATCGTGGGCTGCCTGACGGTTCCGCTCGCCCAGGACTGGCGCTCTCTGGGCTGGTCGCGCACGGGCGACATCATCGAGGCCATCCTCCTCGCGCTCTCCCCGGCCGCACTCGTGTACGGCTCCGGGATAGCCGGACAGATCCTGGAGGTCTTCTCATGACGCTCACTCCGCCTGCCCCGTCCCGCGCACGGTCGACGCCCTCGCGGGCGGACCAGACGGCAGGGAAGCGCGCCTCGGCCGGAAAGCGCGCGGGGGCATACCTGATCGACGTCGCGATCGTCGCTGCGATCGCTGCGCTCGTCTGGGCGCTCACGGGGTCGCTTCCGCTGTTCGCGGTGACGTTGGTCGAGCTGTGGGCGATCGGCTGGATCTGGGAGGGGCACACGGGCGCGACACCGGGGAGCCTGGCCGTGGGGCTCCGCACGGTGCGGCGCGACGCAGGCGTCAGCGTCGGGGCCGCGGGGCTGTTCCTGCGCAGCGCACTGATGGGCCTCGCCCACGTGATCCCCGTGCTCCTGCCTGCCGGGCTCGCGGCATCCGGCCTGCTCGACGGCGTCGCCGGGGCCAGGGTGATCGATGTTCGCCGGACGAAGCAGGCTGCGGCGGACCCCGTCGACGCACCGATGCTCGACGCCCGCGTGGTCGCGGACGACGCGGGCCACGCGCCGGGACCGAGTGACGTGAGCGCGACGGCGCCCCCGCCGCCGCGTGAGGCGCCGGCCGAACCGGTGCCCGCCCCCGTTCCCTCCGGCCCTTCTGCAACGGGGAGCACCGTTCCCGCATTCGAGTTGGCGGACGGCGCGGTGGTCAGGGTGACGGGCCTCGGTTTCATCGGTCGCGCGCCGCGGGCGCCTGAGTCGATCCCGGATGCGATCCTGGTGCGTGTGACCGACGGTGCACGTTCGCTGTCGCGCACTCACGCCTCGTTCGGCATCGACGAGGAACGGCTGTGGGTGCAGGACCTCGGTTCCACCAACGGCGTCTCGGTGCGTCATTCCTGGGGCGGCATCACGCCCCTCGCTCCGCACATCCCGTACTTCCTCATGCCAGGAGATGTTCTGGTGCTCGGCGGCGACGCCGAGCTCGTGCATCGGAGGGTCGCGGGTGCCGCAGACGCGCCAGCGCCTCCGGCGCAGGACGAGGCCCCGGCACCGCCGCCCCCGCCTGCGCCCGTGACATCCTCGGTGGAGGGCTCGCCGGCGATGCGGGGCACGTCGTCGTCGGTGTCTGCAGAGGATGCTGCGGCAACCGTCGCACTGCAGTTCCACGACGGGACGATCGTGCCGATCCGCGGCATCGGCTACATCGGCCGCGCGCCCAGGGTTCCCGAGGGTGAGCGCCCGGATGCCGCACTCGTCGCCGTGCCCGATGGTGACCGATCCGTGTCCCGTACGCACGGCCGGTTCGGCATCGTCGACGATCAGGCGTGGTTCGAGGACCTCGGCTCAGGCAACGGATCGTCATTGCGTACGAGTGACGGCCGTTCCGGCCCGATGACTCCGCATCAGCGCTTCGGTCTCGTGCCAGGGCTGGTCCTCGAACTCGGCGACTGCGTCGTCCGTGTCGTCGCGGCCTGAGCGAGCGTCACCGACGAGCGGTCGGCGGTTGCTGCGGTTCTCCCACCCGCAACGCAGCCGGGAGAACCGCAGCAGGAAGTTCCGCTACCAGCCGAACTCTTCCCTGCCCTCGGACTCGGTGCGTCCGGCAGCACCCGCTTCGCCCAGGTCGGGGGTCGCCTCGTCCTCGTCGCCGACGGCGAAGGCGGTCAGGTCCTGGCCTCGCCTGCGGTTCTTCTTGCTGCTGCCTGCTCCGGCTGCTCCGCCCATGCCGCCGGCCACCATGCCGCGGCCGCCTGCTGCTCCGGACTGAGCGTTCGCGCTTCCGCTGACCCCTGCGTCGGACGCCGTGCCCGATGCACCGCCGATGGTTCCGATGCTTCCGGCGCCGCCGACGCGGCGGGCAGCACCTCCGGCGATGCCACCGGCGATGCCGCCGGCGACGCCACCGGAGACCCCGCCGCCTCCGACGCCGCCTCCGACGCCGCCGACACCGACGCCGCCGACACCTCCGCCGCCACCGGTACCGGGGATGAAGCCGTCGGTGCCGCCGTCGATACGCGGATCGTCGACGCCGGGCGGGTCGGTGACCGGCGGGTCGCCGATGTAGCCGGGCGGCCACGGAGCGACGACCTTCGGATCATCCGTCCCTGGGTGCTCGATATCGGGCCAGTCGTTTCCGCCGCCCCCTGAGCCGCCTCCGTCGGATCCGCCGCCTGATCCGCCGCCGCCTGACCCGCCACCGCCTGATCCGTCTCCGGGGCCGCCGTCGATGCCGGGGTTGTTGCCTGATCCGTCTCCCGTGCCGCCTCCGGGCCCACCGTTGACGCCGGGGTCGTTCACGGTGGGGCTGTCGCCGGTGCCGCCGCCGGTGCCGGTGCCGCCGCCGGTGCCGCCGTCGGCACCTGGGTCGTCCACCGAGGGAAATCCGTCGGCGCTCGAGCCGTCCGGTGCGGACTTCTCCGGGTCGTACTCTGACCCGGGGAGTCCGTTGATGATCTCTTCCAGCCTGGCGTCGAGAGCGGCGTTGAGCTTACGGGCCGCCTCCTCGCGGTCGGCCTCTGCCTGGTCCAGATAGTGCTGCTTCGCCTGATCCGGCGTGAGGGTCACACCGGGAGAGACCTGCACGGGACTGTCCGTCTTGGCAGCCATATCGAGCGTGTTCTGCTGCTCCGGCGTCAGCTCGCCGCTGGGGACGCCCGCCGCGCTGTTCGCGGTGTCGCTCATCGCGTGGTTGGCGGCATTGATCGCGATGCTGAGCTTCTTCTGGTAATCGCCGAACTTCTCCAGCTTCCCACGCAGCGCCAATAGGCCGTCTTCGACGGTCTGCCCGTAGTCGCCCTCGAATGCGTTCAGGCCTGCTGCCTTGTGCACACCTTCAGTTGCGGTATTGACGGAGCCATTCAGCGTCGACCGAGCGTCGGCTTGCTTCGCACGGGTGCCACTGAGAAAGGTGCTCACTTGATTCAGCTGAAGCCGCGCGAGTCTCTCCTGATGCTGTCCCATGGTCATCTTCCGGTCAATTGGCAGTCGGCTGCGTCGTTTTCAGCAGTTGGTCGAGTTGGCGTTGGTAGGCCGCCTTCTGCTGATCCTGCAGATGCTCGGTCTCGGCGATCGCGCGCTTGAGGTTCATGCACGCGTCGTCGAGCTTGTTGCTCAGGTCGTTGAGCCATGAGCCGGCGGCGTGATACTTCGCCTTGAGGGCAGCGGTGAGTTCGGTGGCCTTCCCATCGGCGGTCCACAGAGCACTGGTCTGACCGTCCTCGAGGGAAGCGGCCGTTTCCACACAGGCGGACAGTTCGTCGTAGCACTCGGTGATGAGAGCCACCTGCACTCTGGCGACGATGTCGTTGTAGATGAAGAAGCCTTTGACCATCGGCTGTCCCCTCCCTTGTCCGTGTCCGCGACGATCCTAGCCCGGGAGCGTCGGTGGTCTCCATGGGGAGTGCTCCCCATAGCCCGAGTGGCTACAGACTCGGGTCGCACTCTCCTGTCGCGTCGTACGCCACCTGTATCCCCATATCGCGTTCGGACTCTGTCACGTCGTCGCCCCCTGCAAGGCCTTGCAGGGACTCGTCCGACAGATCGGAGTCGTAGTAGTACTGTCCGACACAGGTGAAGTAGCCGGGCACATCGTCGTACTCGAACATGCCTCCGCTGTGGGCGATGGTTTCGAGACCCTCGCCGATCGCTTCGGGCGAGGGGCGGCTGTCGTCGTCGCCATCATCGTCCGCTGGAGGTTCTTCCGGCGCCTCATCCGTTGGTTCTTCCGGCGGCTGCTCGGTGATCGTCGGCGCCGGATCCTGTGGTGTCGGATAGTCGTCCATCGCCCCCGTGATTCCGAACCACAGTACGAGTACGAACACGATGCTGCCGACGATGCCGCCCACGACGGACAGGATGATGCCTGTCACCGACGGCCACTTCTTCGTGCCCTTCTGGAACACCGCGACCAGCGACACCACGAAGGCGGCCAGCAGCAGGACGAGGCCGATCGGGAAGGTCACCCCCGTCGGAATGCAGGCCAGTACTGTTCCGAGCACCGCCAATCCCAGCCCCACGAAACCGAGAACCGACGACCGCTGAGGACTCGCAGGCGGCTGCGCGGAGCCCGGAGCCCACGCGCCGGCGACGGGCGCCCCCGTGGGCGCGAACGACGCCTCAGGCCGGGCAGAAGGCGACGCCTCGGTTCCGGCGCCGTGATCTCCTGGCGATGAGAAGCGGTCGGTCCACCGCTCGCCGTCCCACCATCGCAGTCGCCCGGAACCGTCGTCGTACCATCCGGCCGGAGTGCTCATCCGTGTTCTCTCCTCGTCGTCAGCTTCTGCGCGCTGGCGCGCAGCCTCCGCCGCGCAACCCTACGTGTATACCAGGCGCATCCGGCCCGTTCCCTGACCCCGGCCGGTCATGCCGCCGGAGCGTCGACGCCCTGAGTGGCGAAGGCCGTAAGCAGCTCCAGGTCGACGATCGTCACGATCCGTGTGCCGACGGCGAGCTCCACGAGTCGAGAACGCTGCGATGCGAGAAGCCGGCCGCTTGCCCTGCGGTCGAGTCCGCGAACGCCCATCCGTGCGAACTTGTCGCACAGGCTGCCCAAGCGCCGCTCGAGCTTCTCCACGGGCCAGCCCAGTCGCGCCGCGATCTCGTCGGTGGAACGCAGGCGTGCCGCGCCCCCGTCGCCGTCACGCAGCAGCGGCTCCGCGAGTGCGGTGAGCAGGATGCGCTGCATCGGCGACAGCAGCTCTGCCGTGCCCCCGGCGACGCCGGCGCCGTTCCATCCGACCGATTCCTCGTAGACCGGGGACTCGACCGTCAAGGAGACCTCGTACATGGTTGAGTCGCCGGTGAACATCACCGTCGTCGTGCGGAACACCAGCGGCATCGACGAACCGGGCGCCAGCCACGACTGGGCCGCTCCGTCGGCCGAGGACACGGAGGCGGTGAGCGCCGATCCGACGTTGCTGAGCCACCAGACGCCGTCGCGCTGAGCGATCTCGAGGAAGCGGCGGTGCACGTACGGGTTGTCGCCGATCGACAGATCCGCTCCGCGGCCGACGACGAACGTCGTACCAGCGGGGATGCGCACGATCCGCTCGCCGAAGCCGAGCACGAGAGAGCCTCCGTGCTCGGCGGCCGACTCCGGCTGATCGGGCTCCGCCATCATCAGGCCGTGTGGCGCGGCCATGCACCGCCGGGGAACGCCGCGGCCGAGCTCAGCTCATTGGTCACGGTCGTCATGAACGACGATGCGGCCTGGTTGGCCGTCAGAATGATGCTGATGAGGCCGATGATGTCCAGGATGAAGAAGCCGACTTCGGCGATGATCGTCGCGACACCGGTGGGGGCGCCCCAGACCGAGACGATCTGGGCGATGCCGAGCGCGACGCCGATCGCGGTCGTGATGGTCGCGATCGAGAATGACACCCAGAAATCCACGATCGCGTCGGCGAACTTGTTCAGTTCGTTGTCGATCATCACGCACTTGCCGTAGACGTCCTCCGCGGCGGGCTGCTGCAGATCGACGCGCGCGCTGTAGGCATTGTGGGCTGCGCCCTCCCAGTTCCCCGTGCTGGGGAGCGCCGCGGGGATGATCGTCGCCGTCGCCTCGGTGGCGGGGGCGCCCACGTTGTCCACCCAGCTCCGGCCGGCCCGCCGCAGCGCAGCCGGGTTGCCGACGAAGGCGAAGGCATCTGTGGTCTTCTGGATGGCCTCGTTCACCTTCTCGAACATCCTGCCGATCAGCTCGTTGATCCGGTCGATCAGTTCACCGATGAGGGGGATGTGGCTGGCGAGTTCGAGGACGCCGTTGATGATGTCGATGACCGAGTTCGCGCCGTCGACGATCTCCTGGAACTTCGTCTTCGACTTGTCCACATCCGGCCCGTTGTCGCGTCCGCTGCCGGTCGAGCCGCTCCCGTGCGGGCGGCTGGTGGAGCCGGAATCGCCGAACGCACTGCCAGAGCGACCGGGAGAACCAGAAGGAGAGGAGGAGCCGTTCGGAACGCGTGGGGGCCTGATGCGTGGTGTCATGATGTCGTCTGCTTTCCGTCGAGAGAGCTGAGGTCAGCTGTTGAGTCGGGACTGCCACGCGGGCATAGAGGCGGGTTCAGAAGTCACAGCGGCGCCGTCGGCGTCGGAGACGGCGCCGAACGGATCCGTCCCTGCGTCGGGGGCGGCGGGGGTCGGCTGGATCTCGATGTCCGGCCCGTCGCTGATCGTTCCAGGGGTGCCGTCGGCATCGGCAGGGGTGGGCTGTATGTCGATGTCGGGTGTGGCATCGATCGTCGCCGGTCCGCCGTCGAGGTCGGGACGAGTCGGTTGGACGTCCGAGTCGCCCGGCTCGGTCTGTCCGTCTCCGCTGTCGTCGCCATCCGGTTGCGTCTGCGGGGTGTCGCTGCCGTCGCTGCCATCGGGCTGTGACTGTCCATCTCCGCTGTCGTCGCCATCCGGCTGCGTCTGGGAGTCGTCCGCGCCGTCGCCGTCCCCGGGTGCAGTTGTCGGGTCGCCATCGACATCGCCATCGGCCGTCGGATCGGACTCGCCGGGAAGGTCGCTGTCGCCAGGAGAATCGGCCGTCGCACCGTCGCCGCCGTCTCCGGCTGCCTGGTCGCGCATCTCGGCCGCTTGATCGCGCAGGTCCGCGGCCTTGTCACGCAGCTCCGCGGCGTCCTCTCGGGCGTCCACCGCCTCTTCTGCTGCGCCGTCCCGGTCCGCTTCTAGCCCCTCGATCTGCTCGCGGACGTCTGCGGCCTCCGCACGCTGTGCGGCGGCCTCCGCGCGCAGAGCCGCGGATTCGGTTCGTGTCTGCAGCGCGCCGGCGGAATCGCCGGCCTGCAGCTGCTGCTCGGCCTTGAGATCGAGCTCGGTCGCACGACGCTCGATGTCGGTGGCGCTGCTGTCGAGTTCGGCGGCGCGCTCCTGCAGGGAGTCGATCTGCGCGTCGATCGCGTCGAGCTGCTCCTGAGCCTTCTCGGCGTGCTTGTCAGCCTGATCGGCCTGCCGGTCGAGGGCATCCGCACGCGCGTCGAGCTGATCCGCCTCGGCATCCAGCTGGGCGTCTTCGGCGTCGTCACCCACCTCGCGCCGATCGATCCGTCGACCTGGGGGTTGCGCGCCGCCGGTGCCGCCGCCCACGGTGCCGCGCCGTGCCGCCGCGCCGCGCCACGCTGCGCCGCCACCGTGTCGCGCGCCCCGCTGCGCGCCGCCACCGGTGCGCGCCCGTGGCCCCGGCCGCGCGCCGCCGCCGGTAGGGCCGTCGTAGCTGCCGGAGCCGTCGACGTCCTTGTCCTGCTTGCCTTCGGACTCCACGTCCGTCTCGTCGTACGAATCGGCCGTCAGCCGGAGCGACTCGGCGAAGAGGGTGTGCGCCTCGGGCGCGGTGCCCAGCAGCGCCACCATGGTGGCTTGGAACGTCTTGTAGGCGCTCGCGGCTTCGCCGCCGATGAACGAGAACGCCGCGGTATCGATGTCCAGTCCTTCGGCGGCCGATTTGACGGTGCCGTAGGAACCCCCGGCCGTGTCCCAGAGCTCAGCGTCCTTGCGCAGGTAGGTCGTGTCGACATCGACTTCGCCTTCGGCGCCGAACGACGACGCCGGGGGTGCCGGAGGAGGCGTCGGCAGTGCTGACTTCCCCTCTGGCTCCGGCATCGTGGGCGTCGGCTGGTTTCCGCCTCCGCCGCCGCCTGGCGCAAACGGGACGCCGATGGGGCCGCCAGGCGAGATGTCAGGCGCGGGGATCTCGTTCAGCCCCGTGCCGATGCGGTACAGCTCGTCGACGGGCGTGGCCGCGTCCAGGACGTTGGACAATGCGCCGAGCCCGTCTCCTTCCGCGACGTTCTCCGTGAAATCAGCGATCTCGTCGAGCGGATTCGCCAGGTCGACGACGTCATCGAGCAGTCCCATGTCTCAAGCTTCCTGTCTCACCGGATGGCGCCCATGCGGCGCATCAGCTCACGGGGGCTGTGCCCGACCTCGGCAAGCTGCTGGATCGCCGGGAACCCCTCGTACTTGTTCTCTCGTTCGTGCGCGGCCATCGCCATCACGCCGTTCAATGCGCTGATGATCTCGCGCTCGATCACCGAGTCGTTCGTGTTCCGCACCCACCGCTCATCGAGAGTCACGGAGGTGATCGTGTCGCCTTCGCGCGTGACGATGACGGTCTTGGCAGAGTTCACCCCGTCTCTCTCCTCGCGCGCACGGCGCGCGTGGTGCGCCAGGAACTTCTCCTGCTCGGCGTTCGCGGCGTCGTACATCGCCCGCAGCTGCTCACGGCCTTCCGCGCCCCAATCGGAGCTGGGGTCGCCCAGCTCCACGGGCTCCGGCGCCGGCTCGGCGACGTCCGGCTCGGCGACGTCCTTCTCCGCGTTCTCGGAATACGCCTTCATCCACTGGCCGGCTCGCTGCTCGATGGCGTGCTGATAGCAGGAGCTCACGGCGAGCCCGAGCGTCTCCTCGCCGATCTTGTCGCGCCAGTCCTCGTCGAGCGCGAGCGTCTCGACGGCGCCGTTGGCGGCCAATGTCAGTTTGACGGCCTTCTTCTCGTCCTCCACCGTGACCGGGGTGAGTTCCTTCGACGCGTCGCCCAGTGCGCGCAGTTCGTGCTGCAGCTCTGCCGCGGTCTCCCGCAGCTCTGCCATCAGCCGATTGGCGTCCGCCATGTCCAGGTTCACGATGGGCTCCTCCTGTTGTGGACCGTCGAAGCCATCCTACGGAGAGGCCCACATGTGCCATAGGGGTAGGACTACCCATCGGCCGCGTCCGCGGCGCAGCGCACAACGCGTCCGGGAGCGGTCAGTCTCTGGCCCTTCGCGCGCGCCACCGTGCCAACAGGAGGGCGAGCGTCGAAACCGTCGCACCGGCGCCCAGCATCCAGCCGACGATCGAGCGTGCCGGTTGCAGGGGGTCGGGCACCGGCTCCAACGAGACGATCCGGTCATCAGGCGGTGTCGGTGTCGGGGTCAGATGCGTCGGCGACTGCGGGCCGGGAAGGGTGCCGTCATCGGTCAGCGCGAGCGCGTCCGCTGGCCGTACCTCGCCCCATCCGACGGTGTCGCTGCGCTCGGCGGGTGAGACGCGCATCGCCGACTGGATGAGCCGGAACGCCCACTGGTCGGGCGACTCGTCGGGGAAGCGGGCCGCTACCAGAGCCGCGGCGCCCGAGACGATCGCCGTGGCGTAGCTCGACGATGCGGAGTCAGGGTTGAAGACGCAGTCGCCGCCCGAGATGTACGCAGACGGCATGGACTCGCCGGGCGCCGCGATGTCGACGTGCTCGCCCCGGTACGAGGACTGCGCGTCCCACGCGCCGTCGCTCAGGACGCCAGCCACAGCGAGAGCGCCGTCGAGCTCACCCGGGTAGAACTGCGAGGGATCCGGACGATCCGAATCAGCAGTGTTGCGGTTTCCCGCGCTGGCGATCACGAGCGCGCCGAGCTCTGCGGCGCGGGCGACGGCGCTGCGGTACTGCTCGAGCGAACCGTCGTCGGAGAGTGAGACGTTGATGATCTGCGCGCCGTGCTCGGCCGCCCACCGGATTCCCTTCGATACGGAGCCCGCGGATGGCAGTGCGAGATCGTTGGAGGGCTGTCCGTCCTCCGGCGCTGACTCGAAGGCGCGCACCGGCATGATCTTCGCTTCTGGTGCGACGCCGACGACGCCCGATCCGTCGATCGGCCTCGCGGCGATGAGACCTGCGATGGCCGTCCCGTGGCCGAAGAGATCGTCGTCGGCGGGGGCCGATCCGTCGCCGAAGGTGCTTCGGCCCGACACCAGCGCGCCGTCGAGGTGCACATTGCCCGCCTTCACGCCGGAGTCGACGACGGCCACCGTCACGCCGCCCCCGCGGCTGAGTGCCCACGCCTCATCGAGCCCGAGGCGTGCCGGCAGGTAGCTGGCGCCGGGGGAGAGTGTGCGCTGGTTCGGTGTGCACTGCTGCGCCGTCGCATCGACGGATGGAGACTCTCCGATGGCCGTCGTCGCCTGTGGCGCGGACTCAGAGACGCCGCCGGCGCCTCCCGTCGCGAGCAGGGCGAGGATGCCGACGGCAGCGGCTGCGCCTCGCAGCCTGCGACGCGCCATCACTCGTCCGTTCCCGGTGCCGTCCTCTGCGCGATCTCACGGCTGAGAGTCGGCCCCTGTTCGAGCAGCTGCGTCCACGCTGTCGGGACCGGCACCGACTGATCGGGCTCGTACCCGAGGCGCTCGAGATCCGAGGCCGACTCGACGGGGAAGTACACACCGGCTTCTGAGACGAATCCGTATGTGGCGCCCTCACCGGAACTGTGCGCGGTGATCGCTGCGCCTGATCCGGGTGTGACCTGCGTTCCCGGTTCCACATCGTTCGGCACGGCCGCGACCGAGACCGACGGCTGCTCGTCGCCATGGGCCATCTGCAGGCACACCGAGCTCGCGTCCTCGGCCTCGACGGGCGCCTCCGACGGCCAGTCGCCCGGAACGGCATCCGAGTTCACGTTCCTCAGGTTCGTCGCTTCGGCGACGGTCATGGTGACGGGGTCGATGCCGACGTACGCGGTCAGCAGCGTACGCGCGAACGGTGTGGCCGGAACGAGCTCTCCGTTCCCGTCGACGATGTACTCGGCGACGGTCTGGCCGTCGGACTGCGTGCGCACGGTCTGCCCGACGACGAGACCGTCGGCGCCCGCGTCCGATCCCAGCGGGCTGCCGAGGTCCACAGTGAGAGGCGTTCCCGGCGTCACGAGATTGAGCCAGAGCGACGAAGCGGTCGGCACGGAGCCGATGTCGTCGATCCCCAGGAAGACGCTCGCGACGACGGGGACGCTGTCCGGTGCGACTTCGTACCGGTGGGCGCCCTGGACGAACCAGTACCCGCCGTCATCGTCCGTCACGAGTCCGGCCCGTTCCTCGGGGCCCGACTCGTCGCCGAGCATGCGCGTGGAGAGTTCGAGCGGACGGGAGGCCTCGACGCAGCTCAGCCAGGCCCCTGTGTACTGCCGGTCGGGGGCAGGGAGCTGATCCGGTGCACCGTCGATTCCCACCGGCGAGGGGTCGCGCTCGATGCCGTCGAGCTTCGACGCCGGCACCGAGGTGACCTCGGTCGTCTCCACCAGCAGATGCGCGCTGGCGAGATTCTTGACGGGGTACAGCGTGTCGCTGAGGGCGACGTATCGGGTGCCCTCGCCGCTGACCACGATGATCGAGCCGTCACCCCAGTCCTTGGGCAGGGTGCCGGTGAACGTGCCGATCAGCAGCGATACGATCACCGTCAGAATTCCGAGTGCGACGCTGACGACCACGCCGCGCAGCGGCTTTCCCGGCGGCAGTTCGCGCCCGCCGGGAGCACCGCTCGTGAACGCGGTCCGCAGTCGCCGGCGATTGAACGCCTGTGCCTGAAGCAGCTCGGCCTTGGATGCCATCGGTCAGAACCAGCCTCCGGCGATGATGGCCAGCGGCAGCAGCAGCGCGATCATCGCCCATTCGGCGAAGTCTGCCAAGCGCGTCAGACCGATCCGCACCTTGGAGCTGAGCAGCACCACCACGATCACGCAGACCGCGGCGGCGGCGAGGCCGATGACGAGCCCGGTCATCCACTCAGGGTGGGTGATGATGGCCGTGACGACTCCGAGCACCACACCTGAGAGCACGCCGGAAGCGACCGCGACGATGTCGAATCGCGAGTACACCTGCCTGGCACCGAGGAACATGCCGCTGTACGTCACCGCGGACAGCACCAACCCCCAGATGCCGGATGCGACGACGGGCGGCGTCGCGATGAGGATGATGAGGCAGACGGCGATGCGCAGGGAGACCTGGTATCGGTGTGCCCGAACGTAGAGCTTCGCGACCTGATCGGGTGCGATGCGGGTCGGTGCTTCGTAGACCTCGGAGTCGTCGCGGGCGGAGACGACGCGCAGCGGCACGGAAGCCAGGGCGATCCACGGCGTTGCGAGCCCCACGATGCCGGACAGCGCCATCACCGCCGCCAGGATCCCGGCGACGGGCACGTCCAACCAGGTGGTCACGGCGCCGACGGCGAGCAGCACACCGCCGAGGACGACGGGGACGAGTCCGTACTCGCGCAGGCGCGTCAGCGCCAGCATCGTCACGATGCCGAACACGAGCATCGCCCCTGCGCCGAGGAGCAGTGCCGCCGCCCATGCGCCGTTCGATGGCATCGCCGTGTATCCGGCGACGCCGGCGTACACCGAGGACACGACGGCGAGCGCCATCGCGGCCTGCTGCGGAGCGCGCGTGCGATCCATCACGATGGCGCACGTCATCAGAACGACAGCTGCCGCACCGGCGCCGGCCGGGGTGACGATCGTCCCGGTGCCTGCCCACGACCACACAGCAGGGACCAGACCGAGCAGCAGCAGCACCGATGACACCACGGTCGCAGTCGTGACCGAATTCTGCGCCGACCATGCCGGCGCGTCCTTCTCCACCACGTCGGCGACGGCTTCGACGAGATCGTCGTAGCGCTTCGCAGATGATGCCGTCGTCCCCTGTTCCAGCACGAGCAGATCGCCGTCCTGCACGTTCTGGGAGCCGAGAGTGCGGTCCCCGTCGAGCGCGGTTCCGTCTGCCTGCACCAGGTGGAACCCGGATGACGCGGAGATGTTGTCGAAGACACGGAGGCGTCGGGCGAGTGACGGGAGCACTTCGGCGAGCGGAACGCCTCCGGGGACGCTCACGTCGATGCGCTGGGACTCCCACTGCACCGAGAGGCGTAGGAGCTGCGCAGGCGCGACAGCCGTCGTCTGTGGCGACATGGGATCCCCGCTTTCCGTCAACACGCGCTTTTCAGACTATCGCGTGGGCGCATCCGGAACTCTGCCACACGCTGGGCCTCGATGCCGCGGCCTATTCGTGCCGATCGATCCTGACGGAGCGATCGCCGATCTCGAGGGCGTCGCCCGGCTGCACCGACACGCGCTGTCCCGGAGGGCACATGATGCGCACACCGTCGCGCACGAGGGTGGTGCCGTTGGTCGAGTGCCTGTCGATGACCCAGCCGTCACGGGTGTCCGCCCCTGCTTCGAAATGGGTCTTCGACAGGGAACGGGTCCCATCGCTGACCGGCACATGCACCGCGCCGTCGCGCTCCTCGGGGTTGCGCCCGAAGACTGCGCGATCGGACACCGTCGTGCGCTGACCGTCGTCCCAGGTGAACACGAGACCGATGGACGTGCTGACGCCGGTCGGGGGCGGGGCAGCCGCCTCGTGCGCCGTCGGAGTCGGAGGCCCGATCCGCGCTGGATCGCCCGCGGCGGGAGCCGTGGGCTCGACGGGCCGGGGCGCCGGCTCCTGGGTGACGCCGGGGACGAACGAGATCAGCGAATCTTCGGTCGGCTGCTGTGCGGTGAGGGGAGACAGCACCGTGTGCTGGAAGAACTCATCGTCTGTCGCGTCCGTGCCTGGTGCGGCCGGCGCCGTCTGCGGTGAGGGCGAGCCAGGCCGCGCGTCGAACCCCGGCATGGCCGACTGCGCGGGCAGCCGTGCGAATCCGGGCATCGCCGTCTGCGGTGCGGGGTGTCCGGTCTCGTCGTCGGGCTGACGCGGCGCGCGCGCTGCGTCGAGGCCTGGCGGCTCCGGGGCGGTGCCGGACGGTGTCCGAACGTTGAGCATGACGGCCCCTGCGGCCTTGTCGTGCCAGCCCTGGAGCCGCCCCGCACTGTCGAACAGCACTGTGAAGCAGCCGACCACGATCGACGCGGCAAGGCCCCACACCACGTTGCGCAGCAGAGCGGGCCCGAACCCGATCGGGCCGCCGTCCTGCGTCCGAGCCAGACGCAGGCCCTGCGCGCGCATCCCGATGGACCCGCTGCCGGCCTGCATGGCCGTGTGCGCGACCAACCACGCCAGACCCAGGGCGCCGAACAGCGGGACCGCGACGACGATGCCCGTCATCGTGTCGCCGGATGTCGCGGCGATCCCGGTCAGCACGCCGACCGGCACCAGGAAGCTGACTCCGGTGCCGATGGCGGTGTCGATGATGCAGGCGATGGCTCGACGGTTGACCGGTGCGATGTCGGTGGACGAAGGCATTGTCATGGAGTTCGCTCTCGGATCGCGGGGTGCTCATGTCGATGTTGCCAGGTGTGCGGTGAGCGTGCACGGGGCTGCGTCTGCATAAGCGGGGTCGACCGCTGGGCGGCCGTGTCGGCGGTCGCCAGGACAGGTCGCCTGGGTCGCGCCGGCGGGCGGTGCCCATCCGGATGATCAGAACAGCGTCGGCTGCGGCGTGGGTTCCAGCGACACCGCCTGTGCGGCCGAGCGGGCGACGCGGCGCGCCTCGGGCTGATCCTCATCCTCACGCGGGTCGAGGCCGTAGCGACGCAGCAGCGGGCGCATCCTTGCGGAGAGCTGCTGTCGGTACGCCTTCGGCGCGTACGAGGCCGTCCCGTAGAAGCGCCGGTAGCCGGCCTCGAGCTCCGGGTGCTCCCTGGAGATCCACTCGAGGAACCACTCCTTCGCGCCGGGCCGCAGGTGCAGCGCGCCGTAGACGACACGGTGCGCGCCGGCCTCGGCGATCTGCGAGACGGCGTGCTCCAGATGCTCCGGCTGATCGGTGAGCCACGGCATGATCGGCATCAGGAACACGGTCACGCGGAACCCGAGCTCGGCGGCGGCTCTCACGGTGGCCAGCCGGGCGCGGGTGCCGGGTGTTCCCGGTTCGATCGCCTTCTGCAGCTCATCGTCGAACACTGCGATCGACATCGCGATGTCGACGGGCACATGCTCCGCCATCCGGCTCAGCAGCGGCAGATCGCGGCGCAGCAGCGTGCCCTTGGTGAGGATGGACGTCGGCGTGCCGTTCTCTCCGAGTGCCCGGATGATGCCCGGCATCAGCTCGTAGCGCCCCTCCGCCCGCTGATACGGGTCGGTGTTGGTGCCGAGCGCCACCAGCTCCCGCCGCCACGACCGCCTGCCGATCTCCGCGCGCAGCACATCCGGAGCATTCACTTTGACGATGATCTGCCGGTCGAAGTCGTCGCCCGCATCGAGCTCCAGATAGCGGTGGGTGCTGCGGGCGAAGCAGTATACGCATTGATGACCGCATCCTCGATACGGGTTGACCGTCCACTCGAACGGCATCGAGCTCGACGCCGGAACGCGGTTGAGCGCGGACTTGGCGATCACCTCGTGGAATGTGACTCCGGCGAAATCCGGGGTCTGCACGCTGCGGACGAGGCCCGGCATGCCGAGCAGCGTCGGCTTCGCGTCCGACGAATCGATCTTTTGTCCACTCCAGCGCACGATTCCAGTAGAACAAATGTTCGCAATGCGGTCAACAGCGGCACACGTTCATCCGGGATGCGCACAGAGGGGCGCGCCCCGCAGGACGCGCCCCTCTGTGGGTGGACCGCTCGGCTATGCAGCCGGAGTCGAGTCCTCCTTCTCTGCCTTCTTGCCCAGTTTGTCCAGCGACCGCGCTGCGGCGTTGCGACCGCCGAGCCCGAACGCGAGGGCGGCAGCCAGAGCACCGCCGACCACGATGGAGCCGAACGCGAGGGTGATGATCGAATCGGCGATGCCCATGTACTGCAGGCCCATCGCCGCGAACAGCACCAGTGTGGCGTACCGGATGACGGTGCTCGCCGTGCCGGATCCGATGGCGTTGCTGAGCAGCTTCGCGACCAGGAACCCGGCTGCGATGATCGCACCGCCGAACAGCACGCGTCCGCCGAGCGAGAGCACCTCGTTGAGGATGTCGGTGATCTCCGGGAAGTTCAGGGCGCGTGCCGCCATGATGCCGAAGAAGACCATGATCGCGACCCTGGCGATCGTCGTGATGATCGCCGAGGCGCTCCTGCCCTCCGGCATGATGCCCATGCTCGCGATGGCCCTGTCGGTGCCGATCCCGACCAGCGTGCCCTCGAGGAGGTCGCCGACGAATTTCGCGATCAGGTAGCCGAGGCCCAGGATGAGCAGCGCCGCGATGATCGAGGGAATCGCGCCGAGGATGAGGTTGAGCATCTGCACGGCCGGCTCGGAGATCGCCGTGATGTTGAGGATCTGCAGCGCAGCAACGGCGACCACGATCAGGATGATCGCGAAGACGAGGTTGCTGACGATCGATGCGATGCGGGCGCCCGCACTCGGCTGTGCGGGCTGGGGCGGTGCGGCTCCCTGCGGTGCCGGGGGAGCGGCTTCCTCGCCCGTGATCGTGTCGGCGGCGCGCTGCGGCGACGCCTTGCTCATCAGGCGGTCGAGGTTCGCGGCGTTCAGCGCCACACTCACGAGCTGGCTGACGATCTTCGCGATCACGAAGCCGATGAAGAAGACGAAGCCGGCTCCGATGATGTTCGGCAGGTACTGCAGGATGCCGTCGAGCATGCCCTGAATCGGGGCGAGCACCTGCTCCAGCGCGAACACCTGCAGCACGGCGACGAGTCCGAACAGCCACACGATCAGCGATGCGACCTGTCCGATCGAGTCGCCGACGGGTTTGCCGTCGCTGCCCTGCTTCTGCAGGAACCCGATCCTGCCGACGAGTTTGCTGATGCCCCATTTCACAAGCCAGGCGATCAGCCAGGTGACGAGGATGATGACGATGGCGAGGCCGATCTTGATCAGCATGTCGCCCCAGTTGAAACTGCTCATAAAGCCGTCCATTGCTTGCCTCCTTGGCGCGTCTCGGGGCGGACACCCTCCCGGTCCACTCCTCGAATGTGTGCGACTTGGTCATACTATGCCAGGTCACCCATTGCAGAATGGTAACGATCAGCACTTCACCATTGCATTTCGCCCTGTACGGCGAGATTCGCACAGGAATGGGTGGTATGCGCTGCACGATCTCGAGGATCCCGAAAAGGCTTCCGCTCGCGCGATGGGTCGTCGTCGAACTCACCATCGCCGGCGTCGACCGCACGGTCGAGGTCCCCTCGCCTGTGTGGAGCTGCGACTGATCCGCCCTCCGGCACCGGCCATCCGGATCTCTTGCGGTGGGGCAGCGTCCGGTAGCGTCAGCTCCGTGACCGTCGAGATCGCCGTCGTCTTCGCCATCGTGGCGGTCGCGCTGTACCTGTTCGCCAGCCAGAAGCTGCCGCTGTACGTCACGTCACTGGCGATCATGGTGATCGTCATCTGCGTGCCCTTCGTCGGCAGACTGCCGTGGCTGCAGGACGCGGGTGTCGATTTCGCCTCGACGTTCCCGACTGTCGAGGAAGGACTCTCCGGGCTGTCGAGCACCGCGACCGTCACGGTGATGGCCATGTTCCTGCTCTCCGCCGGAATCCAGCGGTCCGGTCTGATGCACGTGCTCGGCCGGAAGATCGTGCCGCTCGTCGGTGACTCCGAGGTGCGGTTCCTGCTCGTGGTGACGGGGCTCGTCGGCGTGATCTCCGGCTTCGTCAACAACACCGCTGCTGTGGCCGTCGCGATCCCGTTCGTGATCGAGTTGACGAAGCGGATCGGGATGCGCGCGTCGAAGGCGCTGATTCCGCTGAGCTTCGTCAGCATGCTCGGCGGGATGCTCACGGTGATCGGAACGTCCACCTCGATCCTCGCGGTCGCACTGCTCGCGGATGTGCCCGAGTTCGGCCGTCGGCTCGGCATGTTCGAGTTCGCATCCGTCGGCATCATCATCCTGGTGGTCGGCCTGCTCTACTTCGTGACCGTGGGCCGTCACCTGCTGCCGAACAGGGACATCGGCGGCGGGGACGATGACGGCGACGAGCAGTTCGTCGTCGAACTGCGGGTGCCGGCAGGCAGCGAGCTCGTCGGCACGGTCGTCGCCGAGGCCGGAGAGGTGGAGGCGATCGGCGCCGAAGTGCTGCGGCTGACCCGCGACGAGGAGCGGTTCGACGGTGAGGACGCGAAGCGGGTCGTGCTCGCCGACGGAGACATTCTGACGGTCAGGGCGACGACGCGTCAGGTCGCCGACTTCGTGGCCGATGAGAGCCTGCACGTCGCCAGCGACATGGACGGCGGCTTCGGTCACGCCAGGGACGGCCACCTCGTGCGGGTCGTCGTGCGCAACCGCTGGTTGTTCAACGGCAGGCGTGCCGGCGCGATCGGATTCTGGCGGAGGTTCCGCGCCAGGCCGATCGGCATCGAGAGCACCAGGATGCGCGCTGACCGGCTCGCAGACACGAAGCTGCGGGTCGGCGAGATCGTGCTCCTCGAGACAGCGGAGGACGAATTGCCAGGGCTGCGGCGGCATCCGGACCTGGTGATGCTGAGCGAGTTCGAGGACGAGTTCGACCGGCGCAGGATGTGGCTGGTCGGGGCCATTACCTGCGCGGATCGGCCGGTGTCTACTACCTGTTCGGCTCGGAATCCCGCGCGCAGGGCCGCACCGAGCTGGTCACCCTCATGCTCACCGGCATCGCCGTGAACGCTTTCGGCGGCGCGGGGTTCGCACTGCTGATGTTCACCGGCAGCACCGCCAGCCGCGAGCAGATCGTGTTCTGGCAGCTGGGGTCGATGAACGGCTCGAACTGGCGCGAGGTTCTCGTCGTCGCGGTCGTGGCCGTGCCGGCCACCGTCGTCGTCGTGCTCCTCGCGCACCGCTACGACCTGCTCGCTCTCGGCGACCGCACCGCGGCGCGCCTCGGCGTGCGGGTCGAACGTCTCCGTCTGGTGTCGGTCGTGCTCGTGGCTCTGAACACCGGCGTCGCCGTCGCCTTCGTCGGCATCATCGCGTTCGTGGGACTGGTCGTGCCGCACCTGGTGCGCATGATCCTCGGGCCGACCCATCGCTCTCTGATCATCGCCTCGCTCCTCGGCGGGGCGGTGCTGATGGTCTACGCGGATCTGGCCGCGCGCACGATCGTGCCGTCGGCCGACCTCCCGATCGGTCTGCTCACCTCGCTCATCGGCGGGCCGTTCTTCCACTGGCTCATCCGGCGCAATCGGCGCAGGGTGGGGGGATGGACGTGACGGACGCCGCCTTCCGCCTCACCGACGTCGGCTGCGGGCTCGGCGGGCGCACCATCCTTTCGGAGGTGGCCCTCGACATCCGGCGCTCGCATGTGCTCGCCCTGGTGGGCCCGAACGGAGCGGGGAAGTCGACGCTGCTGGGCGTGCTGACCGGAGACGTCCGCTCGTCGTCGGGAGAGGTGCTGTTGGCCGACAGGCCGCTCGACTCCTGGGGTCCGCGCGTGCTGTCGCGCACGCGGGCGGTGCTGCTGCAGGACAACGCGGTGACCTTCTCGTCCACGGCCAGGCAGGTGGTGGAGATAGGCAGAGCGCCATGGATCGGCGTCGCCGATGCCGAGGCCGACGAGCGCGCGATCGACGAGGCGATGCGCAGCGCTGACGTGATCCCGCTCGCCTCCCGGAGCTTCCCCGCGCTCTCCGGAGGAGAGAGGGCGCACTCGTCGCTGGCGCGCGTGCTCGCGCAGGACACCGACATCCTGCTGCTCGACGAACCGACGGCGGCGCTGGACCTGCGTCATCAGGAGGAGATCATGCGGCTCGCGCGGCGACTGGCGCGCGGCGGCCGGGCCGTGGTCGTCGTGCTGCACGATCTGTCGCTCGTTGGAGCCTCTGCGGACGAGGTCGCCGTGTTCGACGGCGGCACGCTGCGCGCGCACGGCGCCCCGGATGAGGTGCTCGATGCCGAGCTGACCGAGTCGGTCTACGGCACCCCGGTGCGCGTCGTCACCGATCCAGGCGCGGGCAAGCCGATCGTGCTGCCGCGCCGCGAGGGGTGAGTGCGGACGGGGACGCGCACGGCCCCGCGTTCTGCGTTCTGACCACTCGCTGTCGGAGGCGGTCGGCATGATGGAGGAATGAACTCGAAGCCGACTCTGCACGCCTGGGTCGACGAGTCCATGCACACGGCGACGCCGACGATGCCCGAGGGGATCTACCTGCTCGCAGCGACCGTCGCTGATCCGGCGGCCTGCGAGCCCGTTCGGGACGTGCTTCGCGGACTGCCTCCGGGGCGAGCGCGGCGTCTGCATTGGAAGGACAGCGACGCTCGCACTCGTCGCACTCTCGCAGCGATCGTCGGTGGGATCGACATCGAACACACCGTGGTCGTCGGAGCATCCATCGATGTGCGAAAGCAAGAGCGGGCTCGCCGCAAATGCATGATCCACCTCTTGCACGCACTTTTTGAGCTGGGCGTCTCTCATGTCTGGGCAGAGCGGCGAACGCCATCACTGAACCAGCGCGACCTGCAGCTGATCAATGCTCTGCGCTCACAGCATGCGATCCCAGACAAGCTGCATGTGGATTTCACTCATCCCGATCAAGAGCCGATGCTGTGGCTGCCCGATATCGTCGCAGGCGCGATCGGATTGCATCATCGAGGGGATGATGCAATGCCGTACGAGCGTCTGCGTGCTGGAGTCACGGAACACGTCATCCGACTCGACTGATGCAGACGTCAGGGCCGGGTCTCGGTATACCCCGAGAGTCCCAGCCCTTCCTTCCTCGCGCCCCTGCGGGGGGAGGCATGGCGCCAGGATAGCACCGCCTGCTGTGTGTTGCGGCGGGCAGTAGTCGCAGACCCGGCACAACAGCGCGACCGTGCGGTTGCTGGGCAGAGGCACACCTACGAAGGCAGTCGCTGTGTGGCCCATGCCCAGTCGATCCGCTCCTGCTCCAGTCGAAGTGACGGCCCGAAGCGGTCACTGATGACGTCGGCGTACAGTGCATTCTCCGCTGCCGTGAGGAGCGGGAGCGCGGCATTCGTCTGGCTGTCCTCGCGGCCCCATCGCTCCTCGTGGCGCAGCAGGGTGTCGCGGTCCATCAGTGCTGAGCGCACGCCGGGGAGGTGGGAGCGCACGCGGTTCAGGATCTGGAACCCGTGCGTGTCGATGTCGCCCCAGTAGCTCACATCTCCGCGGGCAGCGGCCGACCGCAGCCACGGGAGCGAGGCCGCCTGCGAGGCGTCGTATCCTCGCCCGTAGAGGACGACACCGCCGGGAGGAATCGGAACGCTGAGATAGGTGACCTCGTTCTCGACAATGAGGGCCTGTGCGATCTCGACGGGGAGTTCTGCGAGCTCGTCGGTTCGCAGCTCCGCCTCTGTGAGAGGCGCGGGCAGGCGGAGGGTGTCCGGATCGAAGCGGAGCCGGACCCGCGGCGGTTTCGCCGCGAACCCCAGGTCCGTGACGAAGCCCTGTGCGCTCGTGCGAACGGCGAGCAGGGCCGCGAGCACGCCGCGATGACGTTCGATGAACTTAGTGTCGACGCCGGGAGCATCCACCTGGCGCAGATAGAGCCCCGTTCCGGCGTTCCAGTCCAACCATTCGAGCGCCGTGAGAATCGATGGCCACTCCTCGGCCAAGCTCACGGCGCGCAGCGGATGGGCGACGACCCAATCTGTGACAGCCGGTCTCCCAGCCGTCGCGGCAAGCACGCCATCGAAGCGCCGCACGTCCTCCCGGACGCCGAGCAGACGCCACGCCTGCTCGTAGCTGCGCACGATCGCGCGACCGGGAAGTGTCGAGCGCCCGATGGTGCGGCCGCCGACGACCTTCGATTCGAGCTCGAAGCGGCGGCCGTTGTCGGAGCGGCGTTCGAGGTCGGCTGCCCAGCGTCGGATCTCTTCGAGCCGTTCCGAGAGATCGGCGGCGGCCGGGGTGCGAAGCGTCACACGGATCGCTTCGAAGGGTTCGCCGAGGGTGTGCGCTCGCAGCAGCGCACCGCTGGCCCAGCGCCGGCGAACCTTCGTCTCGACGTCGGCAGAGGTCGTCCAGGACGTCATCCGGTACCGGCCGTCCTGCGCGCGCGGAATTCCTCCACGGTGAGGGTGTGCACCCGCGATGCCGCGCCGGTCGGGTTGTCGACGAAGCCGATCGAGCTCACATGCCGCTCGATGACGTGCACCTTCTGCAGCGGCGTCACGATCAGCAGCTGCAGCCCGAGCTTCGCGAACAGCTCGAGTGCGTAGCGCGTGGACTGGTCAGAGCCCCGTCCGAAGGCTTCGTCGATGACGGCGAATCGGAAGTCCTTTGATTTCATCACGCCCCACTCGAGCCCGAACTGGTAGGCCAGCGACGCGGCGAGGATGGTGTAGGCCAGCTTCTCCTTCTGACCGCCCGATTTGCCGTCGGAGTCGGTGTAGTGCTCGTGCTCGACGCCGGTCTGGCGGTCGCGTTCTGAGGCGGCGAAGGTGTACCAGTTGCGCACGTCGGTGACCCTGCCCGCCCAGGCCCGGTCGGTGTCCGCGTGATTCGGCCTGCCGCGGAATCTCTCGACGAGCACGCGTACGCGCTCGAAACGCAGCTCCGCATCATCCGCCCCGGCATCGATCAGGTCTCCCGTCGCGGCACGCATGTCGGAACGGAAATCCCGGATCTCCGTGTTCACGGTCGGCTCCGCGACGAGCGCGATCACCCTGCCGGGGTTGTAGTCGATCGCCCCGAGCGCCTCGTTGATGGTGTCGACCCTGCCCCGGATGTCCTCCGCCTGCCGACCCAGCCAGGCATTGAAACCGGCGAGCTCCTTGATCGCCTCGGTGTTCAGCTGGCGGTGGAACTCCTGTTCGAACCGCGGTAGGTCGTCGCGCTGAACTCTGTCGTGCAGACGGCGGAACTCGTCGATCGATCCGATGTTCGCGTCCATTTCGGAGGCCAGTTCCGGCCACTTTCGAAGGATCTCCCCCATCTGCTGCTGAATGCTGGTGGTGTGGCCGTTCAACTCCCGCTGAGCGGCCTCGACCGCCGACGTGAGCTCGCGCGTGAGCCGGGTGCGCAGCTCGTCGCAGCCGTCGACGCTGGTGGGCCCGCGTCGCGTTCCGATGCGCTCACGAAGCGCATCGGCGTGCGCGTGCGATGCCTTGCGCACCTCGCCGGGGAGCGCATCGAGCACGTGATGCTCTCGCGTCTCGCGGGCGCGAAGCTGCTGGAGCTCGTGGTCGATGCTGCCGATGTGCTGTGCGGCGGTTTCGAGCAGAGCGTCGCAGTGGGTCTCTTGGTCGGCCAATTCGTCGAGCTCACGGTCGATTTCGGCAAGCCGGGAGGAACCGGCGACGATGCGCTCGCGTTCCTTGCGCAGAGAATCGAGCTCGACTGTTGCCGTGGCCGTGTCGATCTCCGCCCATCCGGCATACTCCTCGAGCCGACCGAGTGCGGCGAGCAGCTTCGCGAAAGCGGTCTCGAGCCCGTCGATCTCGTCGAGGCGACGGGCGGCCCGCTGAGCGCGGTCGCGCACGCGCTCGAGCCGCTCGGTCAGTGCCGCGATCTTGCGTTCGCTGCTGCGACCGAGCACCCACCAGCTGGCGTCCGTGACACGGCGACGGTCGTCCTTCTCATGGCGATCGCGGTCGCGCACGAGGCCCTCGGCGGTGACCGCGCGATCTTCGCGCTGCAGATCGGCGACCGAGTCGACGAGACGATGACCGGCACGACGGGCGAGTTCCCCGCGCAGATGATCTTCGAACATGCCCGGCTCGATCTCGAGTATGTCGACGAGGCGCAGCGGCCCGTCGGACTCGGCGGCGACGGCGCGGATTCCGCGTTCCGGCACGCGAAGGTACACGAGGCGCTCGCCGAGGTGGCGCGAGTTCACCCAATCGGATGTGCGCGAGTACAGCTCCTGCGGCACGAGGAGCGTCATCGCGAACGGCCGGAGCACCCGTTCGGCGGCTCCCCGCCAGCGCGCGTGCTCGTCGCGCACGTCGATGAGCTCGCCCGCGAACGGGAGCTCCGCGTCGGCGACGCCGAGTGACCGGCACAGGTCGTCGCGCACGCCTACGAGTCGCTGCGGCAAATTGTTGCGGCGCGACTCGAGCCCGGCGATCTCGTCTTCGAACTCGCGCTTCTGCGCCAGCAGTCCGCCGTGCTCGAGCACGAGAGGAGCCTTCTCCTCGGCGAGTGCGCGCTGTTCTGCTGCGAGTCGGACGCCTTCCGCGGTCATCTCGCTCGCGCGCGCCCGGAAAGATGCCACATCCGTCACGGGCGCCATCTCGGCCTCCGCCAGCAGCTCGTCGTAGCGACCCCGCTTCTGCGTCCGAGAAGTGAGGCGGGCTTCCGCCTCGGGGATCGCGGCGTCGAGGGCGCCGATTCGGTCGCCGCCGGCACCGAGCCGCTCGGCCTGCAGCGATTCGCGTCGCGGGACGAACCCGGCGCGCTGCGCGCGTAGGTCGTCTCGCTCCGAGGTCGCCGCTGCGAGTTCACCGTCGGCCGCGCGGACAGCGTTGGCCAAGACCTCGAGGGTGAGCTCCGCGATGAACACAACCAGCGCGTCGCGTTCATTCGCGTGCCGATCCCGCCGTGCGCTGGCGTCGTCGTACTTGTCGGCTGCGGCGACCAGGGGCTCGAGCAGACCGAGCTGCGCGGTGGCACGCTGCACGGCCTCATGAGACCGGGTCAGGTTCTCGTAGTGGTCGACGAGCCGGGTGATGCGGGCGTTCGCATCCGACGGCTCGAGCATATGGCTGCGGACGAAGTCGTTGAGGTTGCCCACCGACTTCATCGACACGGTCTGGTGGAACAGCTCCATCGCCTGTTCGGAGCGGATGCCGAGCAGGCGGCGCATCCGGCGGGCATAGTCCGGAAAGGTGCTGTCGATGGTGGCGCCGCCCTTGCGCAGCCGACTCCGCAGCGTCTTCAGGTCGCTTCCGAAATCGCTGAAGTCGCCCGCCACCGACATCTCGGCCGCGGCGGTGACGTAGAAGCGCTCCGGCTGCCCGGTCCGATCCCGCTGGTGGAACACCTGGGCGACGGTGACCTGCTCGTCGTACCCTTCGTTGGCGAAGACGCCGAGGAGCACGGAGTACGAATGCGAATCGCGTAGGCCGACGGGACGGGACGCGCCGGTGGCTTCGCTCCGCTCGGAGCGGTAGTGCCCCTCGACATAGCTGCGCAGGCTCCGTTCCTTCGAACCGGCTCCTGCCGCCTTGTTGTACGAGATCCGGTGCGCAGGAAGCAAGAGAGTCGTGATCGCGTCGACGAGCGTCGACTTGCCGCTGCCGATATCTCCGGTCAGCAGCGAGGTGTGCCCATTCGGATGAAGCGACCAGACCTGCTTGTCGAAGGTTCCCCAGTTGTACGCCTCGAGCCGGTGCAGGCGATAGCCGGCCCTGGCGCTGCCCAAGTCGTCGAGTTCGAGAGCGGAGAAGAGGGAGTCACTCATCGGCGCCTCCCGGAATGGCAGCGTCGGCGTACTCGGAGAGCCGGGATGCGAAGTCCGCCATCGTCTCGGCGTCCACGTATGCCTTCAGGATGCGCTTGACCTCCCAAGCGGCGGGCGCCGTTGCGCTCCGGCCGCGCATCTCGCGCAGGAACCCGAGCTTGACGGCCTGGGAGATGGTCGCATCCGCCTGGCTGAGCGTGCGTGCTTCGTTCGTGGTGTCCTTCAGATACACGCGTAGCATTTCGACGATCTGGTCGCGCTCGAGCACGAGCTTTCCCTCCTCGCCGCTCGACTCGAACTCGGCGAGACGCTTGCGCAGCAGCAGCAGGAGAAGACTGACGTTGTAGGTGAGCGCGCGCCGTTTCACGAGCCGGGGGAGCGACTCGTCGCCCTCGTCCGGTTCGGCCGTGCGCAGATAGGCGTAGCCCTCGAGGTCGTCCACGATCACGTCGATGCCGATCTCGGTGAAATGGTCGCGCACGGCGGCTGCATGGCGCTCGAGCCCGCGCCATGTCTCCTCGTGCGTCTCGCGGTAGACGACCCCGTTCATCAGCCGGATGATCGTGGACGCGATCATGTGCTCTTCGGGCGTTCTCATGCTCGAGTCACCGTCACACGCGGCAGCCTGGTGCGTTTGGCGATGCCTTCCGGATCGGTGTAGTCGATGGTGATCTCCTCGTCGTCGTGCATATCGATGCGGATGTCATCTTCGTTCAGCGCGAGATAGCTGAGCACCTCGGCGATGCCCTCCTCGACGGGGTACATTCCGATGACATCGGCGAGTTCGGCGGTGCTGTGCGGGGGAATGATCGCCCTGATGTTGCCCGCGAGACGCGCCACGTCGACGAAGCGCTGTGTCAGGAGGGCATCGAATTCGGCATCATCGGCCTCTTCCGGCGAGATGAGGCTGTCGACGCTCGCCTCGGGCCGCACACTGTACAGCGGGCGTTCGAAGGGGAGCTCGACGGTGACGCCGGGCTCGTCTATTTCGAGACCGAGGTCGACGGAGGGAGGGTCGTTCCTGACGCGAATGGCCGCGTGCTCCACCGTTCGCACGAGATCGAGCACGCGTCGGTTCTCGAGCCACGCCTGTTCCTCGAGGAACCGGCGCAGCTGCTCGGACAGATTACGCACCGTCTGCTGAGTCCGCTCTGCGGCTTCCGCCCAGTCGTGATGGATGAACCGCAGACGCCTGTCGGCCTCGACCGCGGGCATCCGCTGGACGTCCGCGACGAGGCCGGCCAGCTCCTGCTGGCGCTGCTCCGAGAGCAGGAAGTCGTAGAAGGCCTGGAAGCTGCGCCCCTGGTCTGACGCGGCGATGTCGGTCCTTGTGGAGACCAGCTCGGTCAGGAGCTCTCCCTTGCTGTCGCCCCAGGACGCGATCTTCTCGCGCGCCGAGCGGTCGAGACTGCGGAAGTTCTCCTCCACCTCGCGGAAGTCGCTCAGCAGCTCGCGCGCCGTCGACGAGAACTGGTGATAGCGCTCACGCACGGCCGTCTCGTGCATCGGCGCGACGCGGCCCTCGCGCACCGCGTCGATCTCGGCGTCGATCCCTTCCCTGCGGCGCTCCAACTCGGCGATGCGGACCTCAGGATCGGTTTCGCTGCCGTGCACGATCTGGCGGAGGAGATCGAATAGCGTGTGCAGCCGGGACTCCGTGCCCACGAACTCCCTTCGCTGGAGTTCCTGTACCCAGCGGTGTGCCTTCTCCACCGGCGGCGTCGCGTCGTAGTGGACTTCGTCTGAGTCGACCGGATAGAACTTGCGCAGCCATCCGCGCTCCGGCGAAGCCCAATCGTCGAGATACTCGACCGGCTCGCGGGGGAAGAGCTCGGGATCGCGTGAGCGGATGGTGTAGAGGTGGTCGTCGAGAGCATCGATGAGCGCGCTCGCCGGAGTTGCTCCGTTATTCTCATCGACGAAGTGTCGACCGAGGAAGGACAGCACGAGTGGTGCGCTGTCGGCGCGCAGCAGGCGCCAGGCCGGATGCTTGTTCCGCAGCTGCGTCAGGTCGTCGAAGTCCACCCCACGAGGCTATCGGGGGCCTGCGACGTTGAGCCACGTCACCGATGCCGAACCGGCGGGCCCGATGGCCGAGTCGCGCTGATCGGCACTGCGGCCCGGCCGGTGCGTGAACGGCGGGAACCCGGCACGAGATGCTCCGCGAATTCTGCATTGGGCCTCCGCGAACTACACCTAGTACGAGAGTTCCGACGGCGAGGCGGGGATTCTCCCCACCCACGAGGCGGCGAAGCCCCGCAGAAGCTAGTCAGGTTGTATGCACCAGACCCAGTCATGCGGGAGAGACGTATCGATGGCGGGGGCGTCGCGGCCTCTTCGCGGCGCTGAGGAACCGTCGACTTCGTGAGCGCGAAATAACCATCTGGCAGCAGGTTGAATGCGCATGGTTTTATCTCTGTGGAGGGGATGACGGGAATCGAACCCGCGCTGTCTGCTTGGGAAGCAGAAGTTCTACCATTGAACTACATCCCCGCGCGTACGCGTAGGAACGATCCTAACAGCCAACCGGGGGCGCTCATGCCGCCCGCGGGATAGGCTCGCTCCGTGGCCAGCGTCGAGAAATACACCAGCACGTACAGCTCGACGCCCGAGCACCTGACGCGGCCGTACGTCATTCCCCCCATCGAGACCGACCCGCACTTCCTCGGGCGCAGGGCCAGAAGCGGTCGGCGTGAACAGGCGACCGTGAACGGCACCGCAGGGCGCGCGACCGTCTCGCGGGAGATGTCGGCGGGCAACAGCGCGGCAGAGCGTCGGGCGGCGCAGGCCGCCAGGGCACAGAGCGCGGCCGCGGCATCTGCTGAACGGCGACGGGCCAGGGCTGCCGCGAGCCGTGGCGGTTCCGCCCCGATGCAGGCGGGAGCCGCGACGACCGCCGTGCCGGGAAGCCCGCAGTGGCGATCCGCTATCGCTGCCCAGCGTTCCGGCAGCGCACAGCAGTACGCACCCTCGGAGTCGCAAGGAGCCGGCGGCCGTCGCAGGAAACGGGCATCGCTGCTGGGAAGGATCGTGCCGGTCGTCGTGTTCCTCGTGATCGCTGGTGTGGTGCTGCGCCCGATCATCTCCGATCTCATCGACGACTTCTCCGATGATTCGAGCCCGACCGACGGCGGTGGAAGCTCCCAGCCGATCGAGCCGCCCGCCGAGCTGGCCGCCGAGCCGACGACCGACGACATCATCGGGGTTCTGAACAACCGCGAGGCCTTCATCGGACAGACGTTCTCCGCGTACGCCGTGATCGTCGACTACGCCAGAGAAGGCGACATCACCACCTACGACGTCGAGCTCGCCGGATACCACCCGTTCTCATCCGGCGACACCGATTACGAGGCCACGGCCGAGCTCGTCGTGAGCGGCGGCGAGACTGTCGCGGCCGGCCAGCTCATTCAGGGCACGTTCGCGGTCGCCGAGGACAACGCCACGTACTACCCGACGCTCGAGGCGACGGATTGGTCAGAGACCGAATTCTACGACCTCGCTCAGGACATCGTCATCGAGGAGACGGGGTTCACCGACGGGTACGTCACGTACGAGGCGACGGTCACCAATACGTCCGACCGGGAGGCGGAGTACTCGGTGGACGTCACGATCCTCCCCTCGGATGCTCAGAGCGCGTCTGAGGGCTTCGACTTCCTCTGGACGGATTCACTCCAGCCCGGCGAGAGCGTCGTCGAAGAGTACGAGACGTACATCGGGACCGACGTGGAGGGGCCTTTCGAGTTCTCCATCGACAACGGCAACCGTTTCTGACGATCCCGCCCTCCGCGCCATCCGGAGATCAGGAGCGGCGCATCTGGACGAGACGTGCACAGCTCGCGAGCTGGGCCGCGCGAACGTACCCCTTGTGATCGAGCGGACCCTCTGGGAGCGGATCCAAGGCGACCGCTCGGTACGAAGGGGTCCACTCGCGAGGCGGTGCGGGGTGCGGTGCGCACAGGGCGCGGAGCAGTCATTAGGCTGTAGTCGTGCTGCTCTCGGATCGCGACATCAAGGCCCAGCTGAACGACGGCCGGATCGGGCTGGACCCGCTCGACGAGACCATGATCCAGCCTTCGAGCGTCGACGTGCGCCTGGACCGGTACTTCCGGCTGTTCGACAACCACAAGTACCCGTTCATCGACCCGTCCGAGGACCAGCCCGACCTCACCCACCTGCTCGAGGTCGAGCCCAGCGAGCCGTTCATTCTGCATCCGGGCGAGTTCGTGCTCGGCTCCACGTTCGAACGCGTCACCCTCCCGGATGACGTGGCCGCACGACTCGAGGGCAAGTCGTCGCTCGGGCGGCTGGGGCTGCTCACGCACTCGACCGCGGGGTTCATCGACCCCGGATTCTCCGGCCACGTGACCCTCGAGCTGTCGAACGTTGCGACGCTGCCGATCAAGCTGTGGCCGGGCATGAAGATCGGTCAGCTGTGCTTCTTCCGGCTCAGCTCGCCCGCCGAGAACACGTACGGTTCCGGCCCCTACGGCAACCGCTATCAGGGCCAGCGCGGCCCGACGGCGAGCCGCTCAGCCAAGAACTTCGAGCGCACCGACGTCTCCTCCACAGACGCGGGCGCCGCCGGCGCCTGACGCTCGTCGCGTTCGGGAGTGCGCAACGGTCGGAATACGGGATCGAACCGACCGTTTCGCACTCCCGAAACGGCTTCGCGCTGTTCAGGCGGCGGCGTGGTCAGCGTTGAGCTGCTCGAACACCTCGGTGTTGAAGCGGTAGGCGAGCAGCACCTCGTCGATCACGCGCTCGTGCTCATCCTCGCTCCACGGGGCGGCGTCGAGCTGCGAGCGGTACACGTTCTTGAACTCGGCGGGGTCGGCGATGTCGGCGAACACGTAGAACCCCGAGCCGTCGGTGTCGAAGCCGAACTGGCGCCGGATGACCCTGCCGATGTGGATGCCGCCCGACAGGTCGCCGAGGTAGCGGGTGTAGTGGTGCGCGACGAACCCTCCGGCCCAGGCGGAGCCGACCTGGTCGATGCGCTCGGCGTAGCGCGCGGTCGCAGGCAGCGGCGCGATCTGCTCGCTCCAGTCGGGCCCGACCAGGAACTCGAGATCGGCCTCGAGAGCCGGCAACCGGGTGAGCCGGTCGCTGATGAACGTCGATGCGACCGGATCTCGGCGCATCCGGTCGGTCGCCGCTTCGAGCGCGCGGTAGATGAAGTAGTGCTGGGCCACGAGTGCGACGTAGTCGTCGCGGGAGCGCTGGCCCTTGAGCAGGGAGGCCATGAACCCCGAGCCTTCGCTGTCCGAGTGCGCGGCCTGCGAGCGCTCGCGGATCTTCGTCGACAGGGGGATGGGCGCGGTGCTCGTCATGGTGTCGGTGTCCTCACCGCCGCGCTGCGCGCGGCGCGTCGTCGCGATTCGTGAGCGTCAGTGCGGCCGAGGCTCGATGCCGAGCTTCGCGCATGCGTCGTCGTACAGGGCGACGACCTCGCGGCGCACGGCGGGGCGTTCGGTGATCGAGCCGCCCGGCCAAGCGATGCGCACCGGATGCACGGTGCCGTCGGGGGAGACGACGTCCCAGTCGCCGCCGTCGCCGTTGAAGCCGGTCATCACCGCAGAGACGGTGTCCGGATCCCAGAAGGCGCGGGCGATCAGAGCGTTGTCGTCGAGGTGGTCGCTGTTCATGTGGCGGAGCACGGCGTCGACCACGTCATCCGGGAACTGGTGCGTCATCGGGTGGCCTGCCTCTGCTTTCCTCGTCGAGCTTAGGGGAACCTAAGTAGCGTCCCTTCAGCTTATCCGCCCGGAGCCCGAGTGCCTACCCGAGAACGCCGATCGCACCGCATCCGGCCCAGGATGATCCCTTGCAGGCTGTCTCGACGCACCTCTCACGTACACACGAACGGGGCGCCGGAGTGTTCTCCGGCGCCCCGCGGCCCTGCGTCGACCCGGATCAGCCCAGGTTCACCGCGATCTCACCGGGAGCGGCTGGCAAGGCCGGGCCCTCCGTGAGGATCTCGCCGGTGGCGAGGTCGACCGACACGATGCGGCTGTTCGCCACATCGGCGACGTATGCCGTCTCGCCGTCGGTGGTCATGGCGGGGTGCTCATCCTGCCAGTCGGCGGGGCTCTCCCACTCGTCGATCACCGGGTGGGAAGCGGTCAGCTCGCCGGTGCTCGGGTCGAGCACGTGGATGGCGCCATCGCTGCCGAGGATGTATGCGTCGTCGTTCGGGCCGCGCACGGCTCCGCGCCAGGTGTACTCCACGTCGCCGAGGTTCACCACCTCGTAGGTCTCCGCCTCGGTGTCGATCAGCGCGACGTCGTTCAGGAAGTAGCCCTCGGCATCCGGGTCGTTCTTGTAGTCGCCCACGATGATGGGGCTCGTCTCGGAGACGTACGCGTTGCCCATCCGGCCGTACTCGTCTGGCGCGTCGAACTTCGAGAACGCGCCGTCCTTGTACAGCAGGGCGCCGTCGGCGCATCCGAAGACGACCGCCTCGCCCTGCGCCGTGCCCTCGCCGTGGACGTCGGGGCACTCGTTGCTGGATGCGATCTCGTGGTAGTGGTCGTCGTGCGGCTCGAGGGCGAGTGCGCCCGAACGTGCCGTGTCGTCGCCGACGGTGGTGAGCAGGGTTCCGTCCTCCAGCACGATCGAGACGCCGTGATGGGCGTCAGGAGCCTGGTAGGTCTCGACCTCCGGCATGGCGCCTTCGGAGTCGACCAGCGCATCGGTGTCGAGGATCGTCGTCTCGCCCGTGCCATCGGCGAACAGGATCGTCTTGCCGTGGTGGCGCACCACGTGCCCGGCGGCGTCGGCCTCGAACACGGTGTCCGTCAATTCGGGTGCCGCGGTGTCGAGCACCTGGAAGCCCTCGGTTGTCGTGACCATCACGTTCCGGCCGTCGCCGACCGGGTTCACCCTGGTGAATTCGTCGCTGTCGAACTCGTCGACGACCTCGAGAGTGTCCGCGTCGAGGACGAGCACCTTGTCGGTGATCGACACGGCAAGGCGGTCGCCTGCCGCAACGTCTGCGGCGGCGCCGCCCGATCCCGAGGCGTTCGCGGGGTCGTCTGCGGCATCGGACGCGCAGCCGGCGGCGAGCACCGCGACGGCCGCGATGGAGGCGAGGGTTGCGCCCGCGCGCCAGCGTGGGTTCGTCGTCATGTGAGTGTTTCCTTTCAGGTGCGGCCTCATCGCGTGAGGCCCTGGGCGATGCGGTCGGTGTTGACGCGCATCATGTCGAGGTAGGTCGGGGCGGGCCCGTCCGGTTCTGTGAGCGACTCGGAGAACAGTTCGACGACCGCGACGTCGATGCCGACCTCGTCGGCCAGCACCTGCACGAGGCGATCGGGCTGGCTCGACTCCGCGAAGATCGCCGGTACGCCGGTGCGCTCGATGGCGGCTGCGAGCGAGTCGAGGTCTGCGGCCGACGGTGAAGCAAGAGTCGTGCCGCTCGGGATCACCGCTCCGACGGTGTCGAAGTCGAACCTGTCGGCGAGGTAGCCGAAGACGTGATGGTTGGTCACCAGCGCCCTGCGGCCATCCGGAATCGCCTCGAAAGCCGTCGTCATCTCGTTCTCGAGTGCGGCGATCTCTTCGAGGTAGGCGGCCGCGCGTTCCTCGATCGCTGCGGCGTCGACGTCGGGCAGGGCTGCGATCTCGTCGCCGAGTGCCGTGACGACGCCGGTCATCCTGGCGGGGTCCGTCCAGAAATGAGGGTCGTCGCCGGCGCCGTCGCCGGACGAGAAGCTCAGCGCGGTGATGTGATCGCCGGCCACGAAGCGCTCGGCGCCGGCATCGGCTGCGGTGACGAGGTGCTGCTCGACGTTCTCCTCGAGCCCGAGCCCGTTCGATACGAGCAGGTCTGCGTCGGCGAGCCCGGCGGCCTCCTGCGCGGAGATCTCGAATGAGTGCGGGTCGGCGTTCGGCTTCATCAGGGTGGCCACCTCGGCCTCGTCGCCGGCGATCTGCGCGACGACGTCCCCGAGGATGTTCGTGGTCGCGACGATGCGCGGGCCGTCACCGGATGTCGGTGCGCAGCCGACCAGCGCCGAGGCGGCCGCCGCGCCGACGAGCGCGAGCACGGCGGTGCGTCGGATGGGACGTGTCATCGCCCCAGCTCCGTTGCGACGAATGGCGTGGTGGGGGTCGTGAGTTCGCGGGCGACACGGGCGCCGTCGGCGTAGTCGATCTCGTGCACCACGCCGTCAGCGGGGTCGGACAGGTAGGCGCGCTGCGTGTCGACGACGAAATCGACGACGCCGCCGGAGCGGAGGCTTTCTGCGACAAGCGGCTCGCTGACCGACAGCTCGGTGCCCTCGGAGTCGTACACGCGCACGCGGCCGTCGGTGTCGAGGGCGACGACGTGACCGTCCGCGTCGTCCGCGGCGACGACCTCGACGAGCGCCGCATCGACCGACGCGTGCGTCCAGGCGCCTGCTCGCGTGTCGAGCAGCCAGAAGCCGTTGTCGCCGGAGAGTGCGGCCACTGTCGGTCGATTCTTGCGGCCGTCGAACTCCATCGCCCGCTCGGCGGCTCCATCCGGGTACGGGATCTGTTCGATCTCGAGCGCGTCGATGCGTCCGGTGGCGAGGATCGCGCCGTCGGCGCAGCCCACGACGGTGCCGACGCGCGTCGTGATCGCACCGGACGGCGCCTCGCACTCCAAGTCGCGGATCCGCTCGCCTGCGGCGTCGTACACGGACGTCTCGTCGGTGGTGGCGACGATCGCGCCGGTGTCGACGGGGGCGACGACGCCGTCGGCCGCACCCGTGGCGATCCGGAAGGACTCCGCGAGCTCGCCGTCGCCGAGCGCCTCGTTGTCGAGCAGCACGGCGTCGCCCGATCCGGAGAAGAACACGCCGGTGCCCCCGGCCGTCGCCAGCGGCGCGCCCGTCACGGCAGCGGGGCCGGCGCCCGGCACCGTGCCGAGGAGGGCAGGTTCGGCGCGGTAGTAGTGGAAGTGGTCGCCGTGATCCCAGCTCCAGCGCCCGCCGTCGACGATGGTGAGGCCGTCGGCCGTCGTCGCGAAAGCGTAGCGGCCGTCGGAGGCGAGCGCCTCGGGTGCGGCGATCTGGCCGAGCTGCGTCGTCTCGTCCGTGAGCAGGTCGTGCAGGCCGACGTCGCCGGTCTCGTCGATCGAGACGAGCTGAGGCTGTGCTTCGGCGACCTGCTCCGCACCGGCGACCGAGCCGTGACCCGACTCGGTCTCCTGCGGGGGCTCCTCGGCTGCGGTGGCGCATCCGGTGAGGACGAGCGCGAGTGCGGCGGGCGCGATGAGGGGGGTGAGGCGTTTCATCAATTGCTTTCCGTGCGGGGTGCGGCAGTGGCGGTGGTCGCTGCCAGGTGCGGGAGATGGGCCGGCACGACCGGATGGGTCGGGGTGTGTCGGGCGTTCCTGGTCCGCGTGCGGTGGACGGCGGCAGACGCAAGCGCGGAGACGGCGGCGAGAAGGATCGCCGTGCACGCGATCGTGGGACCGGCTGCGGTGGCGGCATGCCATGACACGGTCAGGCCGATCACGACGGCGGCGATGCCGAATGCCGCGGCCAGCGCCATGGTCGTGGGGATCGATCGCGTCCAGCGGCCGGCGGCGACCGCCGGTGCGAGCAGCATTCCGACCACGAGCAGGGAGCCGACGCTCTGGTAGGAGGCGATGACCGCAACCGTGACCAGCGCCGTGAGCAGGGTGTGGGCCAGGCGCGGGCGCAGCCCGAGGGTGTGCGCGATGCGCGGATCGAACGCGGCGGCGACGAAGGAGCGGTGGAACGCGATCGCGATGATCGCGACGACCGCGAGCGTCACGGCGAGGATGAGCACGTCGGTCCAGGTCACGGCGAGGATGTCGCCGAACAGCATGGTGGTCGCATCGGTGGCGAAGCTGCGCGAGTGCGACACGATGATGACCCCGAGCGAGAGCATCCCGACGAACAGCAGCCCGATGCTGGTGTCGTACGAGAGCCGGCCGCGGCGCTGCAGCAGGCCGATCGCGGCGCTCATCGCCGCACCGCTGACGGCGGCTCCCCACAACGGCGGAATGCCGAGAAGAGTCGCCACGGCGACGCCCGGCAGCATGCCGTGGCTGATCGCCTCGCCGAGGAACGCCATGCCGCGCACGACGACCCAGGTGCCGACGATGGCGCAGACGGCGGCGACGAGGGCGCCGCCGACGAGGGCGCGCACCATGAACTCGGAGGCGAAGGGGAGGAGCGGCATACCTGCGTAAGCGTATCGCAAATCAGAATCATTCTCATTTAGGATGGGTGCATGACTCCTCCCCGACTGCGAGCGAGCGGCATCTGCTTCGCATACGACGACATCGACGTGCTCCACAACGTGGATGCCGAGCTGCGCTCCGGCGCGATCACCGCGATCGTCGGCGCCAACGGCTCGGGGAAATCGACGCTGGTCGAGATCATGGCCGGCACCCGCGCGCCGCGATCCGGAACCGTCGAGCGCTCAGGCGACATCGCACTCGTCGTGCAGCGTGCGGCCATCGTCGAGACGCTGCCGCTGTCGGTGCGCGATGTCGTGACGATGGGAACGTGGGGGCGCGAAGCCCGCGGTCGGGCACGGAACGAGCGGCGCGGTGCCGTCGACGGCGCGCTCGAGCGGGTCGGCATCGCGGGGCTGGCCAAGCGCTCGATCCACGAGGTGTCGGGAGGGCAGCGCCAGCGCGCCCTCATCGCGCAGGGGCTCGCGCGCATCACCGGGAGGGGCGGGGTCCTTCTCCTCGACGAGCCGGGCGCCGGTCTCGACGCCGACAGCCGCGACGGCATCAGGACGATCCTGACGGAGGAGGCCGCGAGGGGGCACGCGATCGGATGGGTCACCCATGACCAGGAGGACGTCGCGTGGGCCAACGAGGTCATCGACCTCACCCGGCACTGCCGCCGCGGGGCGGGGTCGGCCCCGCCCCTCGCGGCGCCCGGGCCGTCGAGCCGCGCTGAGGCCTCGGGCGTCAGGCGGCCGGCTCGGCCGCCGCGTGCGTCGAGCGGATCGGGAGGATGAGCACCAGGCCGATGGCCAGCACCAGCACGATGCCGAGGATGCCGAACTCCGTCGAGCTGAAGGCCACGACGAGGATGGTCCACGCGGCGGAGGACATCCAGCTGGTGACGCGGCCGGTGGTGGCGTAGAGGCCGAAGATCTCGCCCTCGTGGCCTGAGGGTGTGACGCGGGCGAGGAACGACCGCGACGCGGATTGGGCGGGCCCGACGCAGGCGGTGAGCATGAGGCCGAAGATCCAGAACACGAGTTTGCCCTGGTCGATCAGCGCGAATGTGGCGGCGCCTGCGACGATCATCACGCTCAGCGAGGCGATGATCACAGCCTTGGGGCCGAAGCGGTCGTCCCAGCGGCCGACGATCACGGTCGAGAGCCCCGCGACGAGGTTCGCCGCGAGGCCGAAGACTGCCAGTTCGAGGAACTCGAAGCCGAACACGGTGCCGGCGATGATGGCTCCGAAGGTGAAGACGCCGCTCAGCCCGTCGCGGAACACGGCGCTCGCGATGAGGAACCAGAACGTGTTGCGGGTCGCACGGTTGCGGTAGAGCGCCACGACGTCCCGGATGAGCACGGCGTACGCCGCGAAGAAGTTCTTCCGGCGCTCGGGTCGTCCCAGCGGCTTGGGCTCGGGGACGGCGAGGAACACCGGGATCGTGAACGCGATGCCCCACACCGCGCAGCCGACGGCGACGAGACGGAACGGCAGACCGGCATCGTCCGGGAGTCCGAACCAGCTCATCGCGTAGAAGGCGATGACCAGGGTGAGGGCGATGACGCCGCCGAGATAGCCGAAGCCCCAGCCGAGGCCGGAGATGCGGCCGATGTTCTTCGGCGTGGCGATGCTGATCAGCATGGCGTTGGAGTTGACGGTGCCGATCTCGCTGGCGACGGAGCCGAGACCGAGCAGGGCGACACCGAGCCAGAACAGCCCTGGGCCGGGTTCGACGAACCAGAGTCCGAAGGAACAGGCGATCACGCCGGCGGTGCCGATGCCGAGCCACAGCTTCTGCTTGCCTGCGGCGTCAGCCTGCTGCCCGAGTACGGGCGCCAGCAGCAGGATCAGCAGGCCGGCGATGGTCGTGCCGATGCCGAGCCCGCTGGTGAGCTCGGCGATCGCGGCGTCCCTGGCTGCACCACCCGGGAGTGCCTGCTGCTCCGGGGTGAGGAAGAAGTCGGTCGTGAGGTACAGCGGCGTGAAGATGAAGGTGAGCAGCACTGTGTGGAACGGCTGCAGCCCCCAGTCCCAGAACGCCCACGCGACGACCTTGGAGCGCTTGACCGGCTTGTCGTCGAGCTTGTCGCCCAGTCCCATCACCGGCAGAGCTGCGCTGTCGGCGGTGGCTTTCGGGCGTGGGGTGTCGGTCACGTCGTGTGTCTCCCTGGTGCTGGCTCCGCCGGTGCGTCGGCGCTTCGCCCGGACGCTACGGTGCTCCGGTTAACGAACGGTGCCGTGTCGTTGCGGTTCACGATATCGGTGCGCAGGCGGTGGCGGGAGGGAAAGCGACGATCTCGTGCCTGCTGCGTTCGGCCCCGTTCGTGCAGTCGGGAACCGACTCCTTCCGGCCCTCGGAAATCTGGTGGTGGTGGGGCCCCGGGTCGGCCAGTGTCGGATCCGACGCCTCGAGGGAGAGTCGTTGTCGCGGGGAGCAGTGCTCCGCCCGAGGCTCCCCGCACTGGAACGATGACGACAGGAGGAGCGGACGATGAGACTCACCGATGAGGAAAAGGTCATGCGCGACGGGGGCGAGGGCGAAGCCACCGCGGCGGCGATGGACCTGCTGATCCGGTACGGCGATGCGCTCGGCGCCGAGCACCTCTGCCGGGTGCGGAACGTGGCAGGCACGATGACGCAGCCGTCGCCGGTCAAGCACAAACTGGTGAAGGAGGGCGGCTGGGCGAAGTCGTTCGCGGTGATCAACCTCGACACCGACGAGGACGTGGACATTCCGCGGATGAAGGTGCCCACGTGTCAGCTGCAGAGCGGGTTCGGGCCCGACTCCGTCGGGATCGCGCCGTACCCGTCGGAGAACGTCGAACTGCAGACGACGGGTGAGTCGTTCTTCGGCGCGCACGGCGTCAACATCCTGTCCACGTGCACGCCCTACCAAGTCGGGAACCTGCCGGTGCGAGGTGAGCACGTCGCGTGGATGGAATCGTCAGCGGTCGTCTATGCCAACTCGGTCCTCGGAGCGCGCACCAACTGCGAGGGGACCGCGTCGACCGGGTCAGCAAGCCTCACCGGACGGCTCCCCTGCTGGGGCAACCACAAGGACGAGAACAGGTACGGCGATGCGCTGTTCCAGGTGGACGCGCCCGTCGAGTCGTTTCAGGACTGGGGTCTGCTGGGCTACTACGTCGGCGACGTGGTTCAGGAGGGGCGCCCCGTGCTGACCGGCGATGGCATCGGCCTCCCGGAGCTGGCCGACCTCAAGCACTTCGGCGCTGCGACGGCGACGGCAGGCGGCGTCGAGCTCTTCCACATACCTGGGCTGACGCCGGAGGCGCCGACCGTCGAGGCGGCATTCGGCGGAAAGGCGGTGCCCGAGGCGGTTCACTTCGGTGAGCGGGAGAGGCGCTGGGCGTACGAGACGCTGAACAGCCAGGGAGAGTCGGGTGAGGTCGACTTCATCCTGCTCGGATGCCCGCACGCATCGCTCGATCAGCTGCAGCGAATCGCCGCCGCGCTCGACGGCAAGCGGCTGCACTCCGATACGGAGATGTGGATCATGACGCCGCGGGCGCTGCGCACGATCGCCGACGCCTCCGGCTACACCGAGGTCATCGAGCGCGCCGGCGCCCACATCCTGACCGATTCCTGCCCCGCGATGTCGAAGGCCGCGCCTGACGGAACCCGCGTGTTCGCGAGCGATTCCGCCAAGCAGGTGCACTATCTGCCGGCGATCCTCGGCATCGAGGGCTGGTTCGGCACGCTCGAGGACTGTGTCGACGCTGCGGTCACGGGCCGCTGGAGAGGAGAGCTGCGATGACGAAGGAACTGATCGGGCGCGGCCTGGTGCCCGGCGTCGTCGAGGGTGAGGCGCTGGTCTCGCACGAGACGATCTCCGGATGGGGAGGGATCGACCCCGCCCGCGGCGTCATCATCGAGCGCCGGCACGAACTGTTCGACGTGAGCTTTTCGGGGAAGATCCTCGTCTTCCCCGGGGCGAAGGGGTCATCCGGCTGGTCAGGGTTCTTCCAGAGCACCAGGCTGATGGGAACCGCTCCGCTCGCGATGGTGTTCACAGCGATGACGACGAAGGCCGTGCTCGGCGCCGTCGTCACTCGCGTTCCGACGGTGTCCGAGTTCGGCGATGTCGATCCTGTCGACGAGATCGCCACGGGCGACATCGTGCGCGTGGACGGCGACCGCGGCGTGGTCGCGATCGTGCGCCGGGCGGCCGATCAGGCGGCGGTGCCGAGATGAACACCGCGTGACCTCTCGGGCGATTCCGAGCGGAACCGGTCGCACCGGAGTTCAGGGTGCGCCTAGGCTGGTGTGATGACCTCCTCGACGCAATCGAGGGGTGTGGCGATGAGGGCGCTCCTCTCTCTCGCCATCGGCAGCTTCGGCATCGGCATGACGGAGTTCGTCTCCATGGGCCTGCTGCCAGGGCTCGCGACCGATCTGCTCCCCGACGTCTATGCGACCTCGCCGGAGGATGCGATCGCGCAGGCGGGCATCCTGATCAGCATGTACGCGCTCGGCGTCGTGGTCGGTGCTCCGACGATCGCCGGGTTCGTCTCGCGGTATCCGCGCCATCGGGTGCTGGTGGGGCTCGTGATCGCCCTGCTGGTGTTCAACGCGCTCACGTTCCTGATGCCGAACTTCGAACTCGTCGCGGCATCGCGCTTCCTCTCCGGCCTTCCGCACGGCGCGTACTTCGGAATCTCCGCCATCGTCGCCTCCGAGCTGTTCGGACCTGCCAAACGCGGCAGCGCGATCGCGATCGTGATGGGCGGGCTGTCGGTCGCCAACCTCATCGGCGTGCCAGGCGGCACCCTGCTCGGCCAGATGCTGGGGTGGCGCGCGGCCTACGTCGTCGTCGCCTTCGTCTTCATCATCGCGCTCGTGCTGATCATCCGGTTCGTGCCCGCTCAGCCCGGCGACCCCGGCCGCACCTTCCGGCAGGAGCTCGGCATCTTCCGGATCCCGCAGGTGTGGCTGACCGTGGCGATCGGCGGGGTCGGATTCGGCGCGTACTTCGCGATCTACAGCTACATCGCGACATTCGTGACCGAAGCGGCCGGATCGCCGGAATGGGTCGTGCCCATCGCGCTGGTCGTCGTCGGGGCCGGCATGGTCGCGGGCAACTTCCTCGGCGGTGCGCTCGCCGACATCAGCGTGCGCCGCACGCTGATCTACGGCCTGTTCTGCCTGGTGGTCACGGGCGCACTGGTCGGGCTGCTCTCGCAGCACACCGTGCCGCTGATCATCGCGCTGTTCGTGTTCGCGCTTACGTCGGCGACCGCCGTGCCGACCGTGCAGCTGCGACTGCTCGACGTCGCCAGCGGCCACCGTTCGATCGGCGCGGCGCTGAACCACTCGGCGCTCAACATCGGCAACAGCCTGGGCGCCGCGCTCGGCGGGGCCGTGATCGCCACCGGATGGGGCTACGTCGCCCCGGCATGGGTGGCTGCGGCACTGGCCCTCGTCGGCGGAGCGATCGCGCTCGCCGCGTTCAGCGCGGAGCGCCGCGCAACCGACCGGCGCCTGCGCGCGCTGGAGCCGGAGTTCCGGGACCGCACCGTCGGGACGGACACCATCCCGACGGTGTGAACTCGGGTGCTACGGACGGCGGTAGCCCGGATCGCGTGAAGCCAGCGCCGCCGCGCGCTCCGGACGGCCGATGAGACGGTACGCGTTCGTCCAGACATCCGGGTCGGCGATGGGGAGGCCGAGCCACGTCGTGCTCGTGCGCACGGGAAAGCGCTCGATGCGGTCGCCGTCCCACGCCGCGAAGTTCACCAGCACGTCGATCTCGTGGTCGCCGGCATCGACGACGTACCGCGCGCCGGTCGCGAACGGACGGCCGGCACTCTGCGGCGCAGTCCAGCTCGCTCCGAGCGCGTCCAGAACCTGGGCGGCCTCATCCGGATCGCCCTCGCACGTCACGTCCCAGTCGCGCACCTGGTCGATCAGGCCCAGTGAGGCGAGCACCGCGGAGCCGCCGACGGCGACGGGGAATCCGCGTTCGGTCAGGGTGCCGACGATGGCTGCAACCGTGTCGGTCGGCGGATGGGCGATGCTGTGAGAGGGATGCACATCGCCCATTCTCCTGTGTGACTCGTTGTCGCATCGACGAGTTGCCGGCGTCGCTGCACCGGGCGGCGCTCGCGGCAGCAGACGACGATGGGGATGCCGGTGGCGTCTCCGGTGCGAGCGTGACGGACGCGACGCGTCATCGGTGCCTCTCCGTGTCGTGAATCGCGCATACTGCGGCGCAGACCTTAGAGGGTCTACACTGGTTGCGTGTGGAGCGTGGACATCGAGTTGATCGCGGGCTGGCTCGCTTCGCTGGATGACAACTCACGAGAGCAAGTGGTGGCGGCGATCGAGTTGCTCGAGGATCGCGGTCCTCAGCTGGGGCGGCCGATCGTGGACACGGTGGCATCGTCCCGGCATCGGAACATGAAAGAGCTTCGACCGGGATCAGCAGGGCGCTCTGAGCTTCGTGTCCTGTTCGCTTTCGATCCCGAGCGATCGGCGATCATGCTGATTGCCGGCGACAAGGCAGGGAACTGGACGCATTGGTACAAGAAGAACATCCCGATGGCCGATGACCTCTTTGACAACCATCTCAGGAGATCGAAAGGAGACTGACCCCATGGCTATGTCGGTGAAGGAATTCGTCGCGACCCATCCTGTGGATCGAGAGAACGTTGACGCGCACAAGGAGCGGATGCTCGCGGAGGTGCGCGCGTACCGCCTGCGCGAACTGCGTGAGCGCGCCGGCCTTACTCAGACAGAATTGGCCGAACGCATCGGTGTCGGACAGCGGCAGGTCTCGAAGATCGAACACGGCGATCTCGACAGCGCGAAGATCGGCACAATCCGGAGCTACCTCGAAGCGGTCGGCGGCGGTCTGGCTGTCGAATACGTTCTGGGCGATCAGCGCGTACAGGTCGCATAACGCAAGAAGACGGGGTGACCGCGCGTTCTTCCGTGGGATGCGGAGCTCCGGATCGTCGCCGCGGCACGATGAGGCGGGCGAGCGGCCACGGGCGTCGCCCTCGGACGAAGGAGCACACTGTGAGCGAGAACTTCGATCTGCTGGTGATCGGTACGGGAACCGCCGGCCTGTCGGCCGCGCACGCGACGGCGGCCGAGGGGTGGCGAGTCGGCATCGTCGATGCACTGCCGTACGGCGGCACGTGCGCGCTGCGCGGGTGCGACCCGAAGAAGATCCTGCGGCGCGGGGCGGAGGTCATCGAGTCGGCGGCGCTGATGCGCGATCGCGGCATCGTCGACGACGGGCTGCGCATCGACTGGTCGGCGCTGCAGCGGCACAAGCGCGGATTCACCGACGCGATGTCGCGCCAGATCGAAGAGGGTCTGGACGACAGCGGCATCACCACCCTGCACGGCACGGCGCGATTCGTCGCGCCGGATGCGCTCGACGTCGACGGGCAGGTGCACCGCGCCGAGCGCTTCCTGATCGCCTCGGGCGCCGCGCCGAAGCCGCTCGACCTGCCTGGCGGCGAGCACGTGATCGACAGCACCGCCTTCCTCGGGCTCGAGACGCTGCCGAAGCGCATCGTGTTCATCGGGGGAGGGTTCATCTCGTTCGAGTTCGCGCACATCGCCGCCCGTGCCGGGGCGCAGTGCACGATCCTCAGTCGCTCGGAGCGCCCGCTGCGCGGATTCGACCCCGACCTCGTCGATCGGCTCGTCGAACGGACAAGATCTGCCGGCATCGACGTCCGGCTCTCGACGACCCCGGCAAGCGTGCGTCAGACGACATCCGGAGCCTTCGACATCCAGATGGCCGGCACGGATGATGCGGTGGAAGCGGACCTGGTCGTGCACGGAGCCGGTCGCGCCCCCGCGCTCGACGGGCTCGAGCTCGACGCGGCGCAGGTCGCGCACGATGACCGCGGCGTCACGGTGCATCCGCACCTGCAGAGCACCACGAACTCGGCTGTGTGGGCGGCGGGCGACGCTGCGGCGACCCGTGGGCGTCCGCTGACGCCCGTCGCCTCGAGCGAGGGCAGCGTCGCCGCCTCGAACATGCTGACCGGTGCCGAGACGGCCCCCGACTACACCGGGGTCTCGAGCACCGTGTTCACCATCCCGGAGCTGACCGGGGTCGGGATGACCGAGGCCGCGGCGCGCGAGGCGGGGCACCACATCGACGTGCGGTTCTCCGACACCGGCTCCTGGTATTCGAACTACCGCGTCGGCGAGAAGGCCGCAGCTGCGAAGATCATCGTGGACGCCGACGACGACCGCATCCTCGGCGCCCACCTGTTCGGCCCTGAGTACGCCGAGGCGGTGAACGTGTTCTCGATGGCGATCGCCCTTGGGCTGACCGCGGAGCAGCTCAGGGCGATGCCGGCGAGCTACCCGTCGGTGGGATCGGACGTCGCTTCGATGCTGTGATCCGGATCACCGTGCGGCACGATGCAAAACTTGAGCCGACTCGTATCAAGTTAATTTGACTCCTTCCGGCTCAGGTTCTACACTTGAGTCATCACGACTGAGGTTTCGTGAGCAGACTTCTGACACTCTGACGAGAAGGAGCAAGACATGGCACGTGCTGTGGGTATCGACCTTGGAACGACCAACTCGGTCGTCTCCGTCCTCGAGGGCGGCGAGCCGAAGGTTATCGCCAACGCCGAGGGCGCCAGGACCACCCCGTCGGTGGTCGCATTCACGAAGGACGGCGAGGTGCTCGTCGGTGAGACCGCCAAGCGACAGGCCGTGACCAACGTCGACCGCACCCTCGCGTCGGTCAAGCGCCACATGGGCACCGACTGGAAGACGCAGGAGGTCGACGGCAAGGCATACACGCCGCAGGAGATCTCGGCGCGCATCCTGCAGAAGCTCAAGCGCGACGCAGAGGAGTACCTCGGCGACACGGTCACCGACGCGGTCGTCACCGTGCCCGCGTACTTCAACGACGCCGAGCGCCAGGCCACGAAGGAGGCCGGTGAGATCTCGGGCCTCAACGTGCTCCGCATCATCAACGAGCCCACCGCCGCCGCCCTCGCCTACGGCCTCGACAAGGGCCAGGAGGACGAGCTCATCCTGGTCTTCGACCTCGGTGGCGGTACGTTCGACGTCTCGCTGCTCGAGGTGGGCAAGGACGACGACTTCTCGACGATCCAGGTGCGCGCGACCAGCGGTGACAACCGCCTCGGCGGCGACGACTGGGATCAGCGCATCGTCGACCACCTGATCAAGCAGTTCAAGAACGAGACGGGCGTCGACGTCGCAGGCGACAAGATCGCGCTGCAGCGTCTCAAGGAGGCCGCGGAGCAGGCGAAGAAGGAGCTGTCGAGCTCGACCTCGACCTCGATCACGCTGCCGTACCTCTCGCTCACCGAGAACGGGCCGGTCTCGCTCAGTGAGACGCTCTCCCGCGCGAAGTTCGAGGAGCTCACCAGCGATCTGCTCGAGCGCACCAAGAAGCCGTTCCACGACGTGATGGCCGAGGCCGGCGTCAAGATGAGCGAGATCGCGCACGTCGTGCTCGTCGGTGGTTCGACCCGCATGCCGGCCGTTGCCGAGTTCGTCAAGGGCGAGACGGGCAAGGACGCGAACAAGAGCGTCAACCCTGATGAGGTCGTCGCCGTCGGCGCGGCGCTGCAGGCCGGCGTGCTGAAGGGCGAGCGTAAGGACGTTCTGCTCATCGACGTCACCCCGCTGTCGCTCGGCATCGAGACCAAGGGCGGCCGGATGACGAAGCTCATCGAGCGCAACACCGCCATTCCGACCAAGCGCAGTGAGACGTTCACGACCGCCGACGACAACCAGCCGTCGGTCGCGATCCAGGTGTTCCAGGGTGAGCGCGAGTTCACCCGCGACAACAAGCCGCTCGGCACCTTCGAGCTGACCGGCATCGCCCCCGCACCGCGCGGCGTGCCGCAGGTCGAGGTCACCTTCGACATCGACGCGAACGGCATCGTGCACGTCTCGGCGAAGGACAAGGGCACAGGCACTGAGCAGTCGATGACCATCACGGGCGGCTCCTCGCTTCCCAAGGAGGACATCGACCGGATGGTGCGCGAGGCCGAGGAGAACGCCGCTGAGGACAAGCAGCGCGCGGAGGCTCTCGAGCAGCGCAACCAGGCGGAGTCGCTCGTCTACTCCATCGAGAAGCTCATCTCGGAGAACGACGACAAGCTGCCTGAGGACGTCAAGACCGAGGTGCAGGGCGACGTCGACGGGCTCAAGACGGCGCTCGCCGGTGAGGACGAGGACGCGGTCAAGACCGCGCTCGACAAGCTGAACGCGTCGCAGACGAAGCTCGGCGAGGCGATCTACAGCCAGGCCCAGGCAGATGGCGCCGCGGCCGGCGAGGCGGGCGCCGACGGCGCTTCGGCTGAGTCGGACGAGGACGTCGTGGACGCCGAGGTCGTCGACGACGACGAGGACGAGAAGAAGTAATGACGGGCAAGGGCTTCGACGACAACGACGAGGTCCGCCCTGACGCCGAGGGGGCGGAGGCAGCCGCTTCCGCCCCCGAAGCGCAGGCGGGCGACCAGGCCCCGGACGAGGCGGGGCAGGCCGAGCAGAGCGAGGCCGAATCCGGTGCAGGTGCGTCGGGTGCGGGCGAGCAGACTGAGGGCGACGGCCTGACGATCGACGACATCCTCGACGCCGAGCAGACCGACGAGGCTGCGGAAGCGGAGCACAGCGACTACGAGACGCAGCTGCTGCACGACCTGAAGCGACTGCAGGCGGAGTACGCGAACTACCGTCGCCGTACCGAGGAGCAGCGCCAGATCGAGATCGACCGTGCCAAGGGGGCGGTCGCGAAGAGCATGCTGTCGGTGCTCGACGACCTGCATCGCGCGCAGCAGCACGGCGACCTCGAAGAGGGGTCGGCGTTCGCGCTCGTCGCCGAGAAGATGCGCGCCGTGGCGGTGAACGTCGGGCTCGTGTCGTACGGCGAGGCGGGCGACGCGTTCGACCCGCAGCAGCACGAGGCCGTCTTCCAGCAGCCGACTCCCGGCCAGACCGAGCCGACGATCCTCGAGGTCGTCGAGGTCGGCTACCGCCTGGGCGATGTGGAACTGCGGCCGGCGAAGGTCGTCGTCGCCGTTCCTGCCGAGTAATCCCATCCGGGTGGCCCTCCCGCTCCCTCTGAGAGCGCGGCAGGGCCATCCGGTCGATCGAAAAGGGTCATAAGTTGGCTAGCCAGGACTGGTTCGACAAGGATTTCTACGCGATGCTCGGGGTGTCGAAGGACGCCTCCGACACCGAGCTGAAGAAGTCCTATCGCAAGCTCGCCCGTACGTACCACCCGGATTCGAACCCGGGCGATGAGAAGGCCGAGGCGAAGTTCAAGGAGATCAGCGAGGCGTACTCGGTGCTCTCCGACCCCGACCAGCGCCGCGAGTACGACGAGATCCGCGCCATGGGTTCCGGCGCGCGCTTCACCTCCGGCGGGCCGGGCGGCGGCGGTTTCGACGACGTGTTCAGTCACTTCGGCGGTGCCGGCACCGGCACCGGCGGAGGCGGCTTCGAAGACATCTTCTCGATGTTCGGGCAGGGCGCTGGCGGCGGTCGCCGTGCCGGGTTCGGCATGCCGACGAAGGGCCAGGACCTGCGTGCCAGGACGACACTGGACTTCCTGCGCGCGGCGAACGGTGACACCCTCTCGCTGCAGAGCGAAGACGGCACCTCGTTCAAGATCAAGGTGCCGGCAGGTGTCGCCGATGGGCAGAAGATCCGGTTGCGCGGGCGCGGCAGGCCCTCGCCGAACGGCGGCGAGAACGGCGATATCGTCGTCGACGTGACCGTGCGGCCGCATCCGGTGTTCAGCCGCGACGGGCTCAACCTGCGGGTGACCGTGCCGGTGACGTTCACGGAGGCGACGCTCGGCTCGACGGTCGAGGTGCCGACTCTCGACGGCGACACCGTGAAGCTGAAGGTGGCGGCGGGAACCCCGTCCGGCCGCGTGCTGCGCGTGAAGGGCAGGGGCATCGCGTCGAAGAAGGGCACGGGCGACCTGCTCGCCGAGGTGCAGATCGTGGTCCCCGGCCATCTCACCGAGGCGCAGCGCGAAGCGCTCGAGCACTTCCGCGACGTCGAGGCGCACGAGAACCCCCGCGACGACTGGCTCCATCGAGCCCGCGCGTCCGCCTGACCGCGGCACAAATCTTCATTTCTGGCACATCTCATGGGGTGCACAGCACCGGAGATGTGCCAGAAATGAAGAACTGACGGGGGAATGGGCACGTAGCCTGGAGAGCAGCGAGGAGGTGCACCGGATGCAGCAGTTCGACGACGTCGGCGAAGACGACCCGATTCTGCGGATCGGGCCCGCCGCTGAGCTCGCCGGGATGCACCCGCAGACCCTGCGCCAGTACGACCGGATCGGTCTCGTCGTTCCCGGACGCACCCAGGGCGGGTCGCGCAGGTACTCGCTGCGCAACATCCGGCAGCTGCGCCAGGTGCAGGAGCTGTCGAACGAGGGCATCAGTCTGCCGGCGATCGCCCGCATCCTCGACCTCGAGGACGAAGTGACCGACCTGCGCCACCGCGTCGTGCAGCTGCAGAGCGAACTCCGTGCCGAGCGCGAGAACCGCCCGGGTGCGCGGGTGTTCGCGGCCGAGACATCCGGTGCCGTGGTCACCCTCACGAGCGGCACCCGCGTGCGCCGCCGCACCGACGTGGTGCTGTGGCGGCCGCAGGGGCGCTGACGAGGCGATCTGCTTCCGCACACTGGTGCCCTGCGCCGACCGTTGAGCGGGGCCGTTCGCGCTGACATATGCCGATCTGGCCGCTCTCCTGTCAGACACCGGCGCATCTCATCGGCGAACCGTGCCGGGCGTCGCGCGCGTGTCGGAGTCAGAATGCCGCGTCGCGAGGGTCAGCCGCATCCGGATGTACCCTGTTGACAGTCAACGAAACGCGAGGGGGTGCTGTGCGCGACACGGTGAAACGCGGGGTATCGCTCGGCGAGCAGGTCGCGGACATCCTCCGGCGACGGATCGTGCGCGGCGAGCTCGCGCAGGGCGATCGGCTGACAGAGGAAGCAGTCGCCGAGGAATTCGGCGTGAGCCGCGGGCCCGTCCGCGACGCCGTCTCTCTGCTCGTCTACGAGGGACTGGTCGAGACGCGCCGACCGCGCGGCATCTACATCCGGGGGCTCACGCTCGACGACATCGAGCAGCTCTACAGCCTGCGCGGCGCACTCGAGCAGCTCGCCGTTCGGCGTGCGCTGGGCGGCGACGAGGAAGTGTGGCAGCCCGTCGAGCGGCTCGTCGAGCGGATGGAGCGCGCAGCGGACGAGGGGGATCATGCCGACTTCTATCGTGCCGACGTCGACTTCCACTCGTCCTTCTACGAATTGGCGGGCCATCCCCGTCTGCTGGCGACCTGGCGGCAGTACGAGCCGACGTTCATGGCGCTGCTCGAGGTCACGATCAACCACGACGAGGATCTGCACGAGTCGGCGCACTCGCACCGCGTGCTGTTCGACCTGATCCGCGCCGGCGATGCCGAGCCCGTCGCCGCCGAGTTGGCTGACCACCTTGTGCGCGCCGAGGAGCGGATGCGACTGGAGCTCGACGCCCGCTGAGCCCCGCGACCGGCCCGTTCGTTCGCACCCGCGGCCCGTTCCCGTGCCGGGACTTCGCCTCAGCGACCGCCACGTGCTCGCCCCACGCACGCCACCGCGCGATCTCCGCGCTCGATCCGGTGTTGCAGATCGACCGCAGGCACGGCGCGAAGGTCGTTCTCTGGCATCGGATGGACGGGCACATAGACGCCGTTGACTGTTAACAGTAAACGTGTCATGATCGGGGCAGCCGGCGAAGTCGTCGGTCCCTGCACCGAGGAGGAGCAACGATGCCCCGTTTCATTCGCACCACCGCCGCTGTCGCGGGATTCGGCCTCGTGGCTGCCGCGCTGGCCGCGTGCACGCCGGTCTCCGAAGAGAGCGCCGCCGAATATCCGAGCGACGACATCCGGCTCATCATCCAGGCCGACGCTGGCGGCGGCAGCGACCTCTCGTCGCGCGCGCTCGCCGCGGAGCTCGAGAAGACCCTCGGCGGCAGCGTCATTCCCGAGAACATGCCGGGCGCTTCCGGCGCCAAGGCCATGGAGTACGTCGCCGACCAGGAGGCCGACGGCTACACGATCGGCTTCGCCCCGGTCGAGATCGCGATGCTGAACACGACGCAGAACGCCGATGTGCTGCCCGAGAACTACGACTTCCTCGGCCAGATCATGAACGCGCCGGGCGTCATCGCCGTCGGCGCCGACAGCGGCATCGAAACCGTCGATGACCTGATCGCGGCGGCTGAAGACGGTGAGGTCACCGTCTCGAACTCGGGCGCCGGGTCGATCTGGGAGGCAGCCTCGCTCGGGTTCGCCGAGGCCGCGGGTATCGATGTGACGCCGGTTCCGTACGACGGCGGCGCTCCTGCCGTGAGCGCTGCGGCCTCCGGCGAGGTCGTCGCCTCGGTCTCGGGCGTCGGCGAGGCGCTGGCACAGCAGGACTCGGTGCGGATCCTCGCCGTCATGGATGAGGATGCGCACCCCGACCTTCCCGACGTTCCGACCGCGAACGAGGCGCTCGGAACCGACGGCGTCGTCTTCGGTGGCTGGGGCGGCATGTACGCACCCACGGGGCTGCCGGATGAGGTGCACGACACTCTCGAGAGCGCCGTGAAGGACGCCGTCGAGAGCGATTCATACACCCAGTTCCAGGCGGACGCCGGCAACCTCGTCGTCTACCGCAGTGCCGACGAGCACCAGACGTTCGTCGAGGAGCAGTTCGACCGCTTCGCGGAGCTTCTCGGTTGAGTGAGGCGGCACAGCACGCCGTGACGGACGAGGCCGCTCGGCCTCGTCCGTCACGGGCGCTCGAGATCACGGCGGCTGCGGTCGCCGTTGCGTTCACCGCCGGCTACCTCGGCCTGGCAACGCAGATCGCTCTGCGCGACGAGTCAGCCGTCGCCGCGATGGACGCGCGCACCTGGCCGACCGTGCTCGGCGTGGCCGGACTCTCGGTCTCCATCGTGCTGCTCGTCATCGCCGTCGCCAGACCGGCGCCCCGGCGCGACGACCTGGAGAGCGTCGCGACGGGCGGCCCGCTCCGCGTCATGCTGACCGTCGTGATCTCCGGCGCCTTCGTGGCGGCGTGGAGCGCGCAGTCGGTGATCCTGGCCGGGTACCGGATCCAGCTGTTCCCGATCATCGCGGCGCTGTATCTGCTGTCGCTGCTGCTCCTGTTCGGCCACCGGCGCTGGATCGGGCTCATCGCCTATCCGGTGGGCCTGACGGCCTTCATCTACATTCTGTTCGGCATCGTTCTGAGGATCCCGCTGTGAACGCCATCGTCGACGGCCTCGGTGCCCTGCTCGATGTGTCCGTCGTGCTCTACATGCTCGTCGGGCTCGCGCTCGGCTTCCTGGTCGGCGCCTTCCCCGGCATCACCGCGACCATGGCGGTCGCGCTCGCCGCCGGGTTCACGATGACGCTCGAGCCCGTGCAGGGCCTCGCCGTGCTGCTGACGATCTACGTCGCGGCGAACTTCGGCGACCGCGTTCCGGCGATCCTCGTGAACACGCCAGGAACTCCGGCGTCGGTCGCCACGACCTTCGACGGCTATCCGATGGCGAAGCAGGGCAGGGCCGGTCTCGCCCTCACGCTCTCCGCCATCGTGAGCGCCGTCGGCATCCTCGCCTCGGTCGTGCTGTTCGCCGTCCTGGCCGTGCCGGTGGCGACGCTGGCGCGCGACTGGTTCCGGTCGCCCGAGCTGTTCGCCCTCGTCGTGTTCGGCATCGCGATCATGATCGGCATCTCGTCGAAATCGATGCTCAAGGGCATCCTCGCCGGCGTGATCGGGCTGATGCTCGGAACCGTCGGCCTGTACAGCGCGACCAACGACGAGCGCTTCACCTTCGGCCTGCTCGAACTCGTCGACGGGCTCGACTTCATCGCGGTCATCATCGGGCTGTTCGGCATCGCAGAGCTGCTCGACCAGCTGCTCACGCACCGCGCGAACCGCACGCGTCCCATCTCGTCACTCGGACGCTGGCTGCCGAACCGCAAGGAGTTCAAGCAGTCGGGGCGCGCGGTCGCCGTCTCCGGCGGCATCGGACTCGGCGTCGGTCTCATCCCGGCGGCCGGCGGCGACATCGCAGGACTGATCGGATGGGACAGGGCGCGCAGCATCTCGAAGCACCCGGAGCAGTTCGGCAAGGGGTCGATCGAAGGCGTCGCCGCGAGCGACACGGCCTCCAGCGCCACGCTCGGCGGATCGCTGACGACCACGATGGCGCTGGGCATCCCCGGCGACTCCGTGATGGCGGTGATGATCGGGTCGATGATCATCTGGGGCATCGCCCCAGGCCCGACGCTGTTCACCGACCGACCGGATCTGGTCGTGTCGATCACCGCGATCATGATCGTCGCGACCCTGCTCGCACTCGTGCTCAGCCTCGTCCGGATGAAGGGGATCGTGAAGCTGCTCGACCTGCCTCGGCCGTATCTGTGGGGCGGCATCCTCATCTTCTGCGTCATCGGCACCTACGCGACGTCCAACAGCGTCAGCACCGTGGTCCAGATGCTGGTGTTCGGCGTGATCGGGCTCGCACTCAAGCGACTCGAGATCCCGGCGGGGCCGATCGTGCTGGGGCTGATCCTGGGGCCGCTCGCCGAGGAGAACCTCGCGCGCACCCTGCAGATCCTGCCGACGCAGCCGTTCTTCTCCGTCGTCAGCCCGATCGCGCTGATCCTGCTCGCGCTCGCCGTGGCATCCGTTGTGCTGCCGGCCATCCGGAATGCGCGCAAGCCCAAGGACAAGCGGGGGTCGTTCGCAGACTCCGTGCTGAGCGAGGACACATTCGCCGAGATCGAGCAGGCGCACGAATCGATGCGCGACGAGCCCGGCATGCTCACCTCCACCATCCGCAACGAAGACAAGCCGCGCAGATCGCGGCGCAGGACCGACAAGAAGGGGTCAGATACATGACCAGGCGAGACATCCTCACAGCCATTCCGACGGCGTTCCGGGAGGACGGCTCGCTCGACATCGACGGCAGCCGCGCCATCTTCCGCCACGTGGCGAAGTCGGGGAACGAAGGCGCGTTCGTGCTGGGCACGACTGGGGAGTTCCCCGCCATCGACCACGCCGAGTTCGCGCAGATCGTCGATGCGGCGCTGGACGAACTGTCGGGCGCGATGCGCGTGGTCGTGCACGTCGGCGCGGCGAGCACCTTCGAGGCCGTGCGGCTCGTGCAGAAGGCACGCGAACTCGGCGCGCGGGAGTTCGCCGCCGTCACGCCGTTCTATCTGCCCGCCTCGGACGACGGCATGTACGCGTACTACGAGGCGCTGTCCGCCGCGGTCGGCGACGGACAGCTGTACGTCTACGCGTTCCCGAACCGCACGGGGAACGCCGTCTCGCCCGAACTGCTGGCTCGGCTCGCGGCGCTGCCGAACGTGGTGGGGGTCAAAGCCAGTGAGCTCACCCTCGACGAGATCGCCGCCTACCGCGACGCGGCGCCCGACGGCTTCGTCGTCTACACCGGGGCCGACCGTGATCTCATCGCGGCGGGGGAGCGCGGCGCCGACGGTGTCGTCTCGGGGGTGTCATCCGTGCTGCCGAAGCCGTTCCGCGCGCTCGCGGAGGCGGCGGAGTCGGGAGACGCCGAACGCATCTCCCGAGCCCAGGCCGACGTCGACGATCTCGTCTCGGTCATCGGCGGCGACATGCCACGGATGAAGGCGGCCCTGCGCCGGATGGGCGTCGTAGACGCCCGCAGCCGGATGGCGCTGGACGAGCCGGATGAGGCGGCCGTCGCCGAGATCATCCGGGTCGTCGAGGCGTACGCCTGAGCCCGTCCGACCACTCAACGAGGAGCCAGACATGACCTACGCATTCCCCGCGCGCACAGCCCGCCCCGCGCTCGCGCCGAACACCGCGTACCTGATCGCATCCGGCGACCTGCGCGAATCCGCCAACACCGCAGGGTGGGAGACGCAGCGCTCTGTCGAAGCCGGCGTCACCGCCGCCGTCGAAAAGCTCGGCTGGAGCGTGACGCGCGCCTTCGGCGTCGATCCCGCCACAGGGCACGGCTTCATCTCGAGCCAGCGGATGGGGCTCGAGGTGTTCCAGAACATCCCGACCGACGCCCCATTGATTGTCGCGATCGCGAACTGGCAGTACTCGCACCACGTGCTCGCGGGGCTGCGCTCGCACCGCGGCCCCATCCTGACCGTGGCGAACTTCGCCGGCGACTGGCCCGGGCTGGTCGGACTGCTCGGCCTGAACGGCTCGATGACGAAGGCGGGCATCGCCTACTCGACCATCTGGTCGGTCGACTTCACCGATGAGTGGTTCGCCGGCGGCATCCGGGAATGGATCTCCACCGGTACGATCACGCACGACGCCTCGCACGTGCGCGCCCTGCCCGAGCTGCCTGCCGGCGACGAGCGCGAGCTCGGACGGGCCCTGGCTGAGCAGCTGCTCGAGGAGAAGGCCATCATCGGCGTGCTCGACGAGGGCTGCATGGGGATGTACAACGCGATCATCGACGACGAGCTGCTCAACCCGATCGGCATCTACAAGGAGCGGCTGAGCCAGTCGGCGCTGTACGCGGAGATGCAGCACGTCACCGATGATGAGGCCGACGCGATCGGCGAGTGGCTGATCGAGAAGGGCATGACCTTCAGGCTCGGCACGGACGAGACCACCGAGCTCACCGAGCGGCAGCTGCGCGAGCAGTACCGGATGTACATCGCCGCACTCCGGATCGCCGACGACTTCGGCCTCGACGCGATCGGCATCCAGTATCAGCAGGGTCTGAAGGACCTCGCGCCCGCGTCCGACCTGCCGGAAGGCCTGCTGAACTCGACCGAGCGTCCTCCCGCGTTCTCACGCGACGGCTCGCGCGAACTGTTCGCGGGCCGTGCCGTACCGCACTTCAACGAGGTCGATGAGGGCGTCGCCGTCGACGCGCTGGTCACCGACCGCGTGTGGCGCGCGATGGGCCTCGTGCCGGACAACACCCTGCACGACGTGCGCTGGGGCGAGGAGTACGACGGCGAGTTCGTATGGGTGTACGAGATCTCCGGATCCGTTCCCGGTTCGCACCTCGGCGGCTGGGACAAGGCAGAGGGCTGGCGCCAGGGGCACGTGTTCTTCCCGGCGGGCGGCGCGACGATCAACGGTGTCTCCAAGCCTGGCGAAGTCGTGCTCTCGCGCGTGTTCATCGAGGACGGTGTGCTGCAGGTCGACATCTTCCGCGGCACGGTGGTCGAGCTTCCGGATGAGGAGACCCAGCGCCGCAAGAACGCCACGAACCCGGAATGGCCGATCGCCAACGTCGTGCTGCACGGCGTGACCCGCGACCAGTTCATGGCCCGCCACAAGGCCAACCATGCACAGACCGTCTACGCGCCGGATGCTGAAACGGCCGACAAAGCGCTGCTGGCCAAGGCGGCGATGTTCGACAAGCTCGGCGTGAGGGTGAATCTGGTCGGGGACGTCGCGGTGTGACCGGGGGCTTGACGCGCCCGTGGCGACAGCGCGAGGTCGTGACCGATTCAGAGTTCTGACCGAGCCCCGGCAAGATCACCTACCGCGGCGGTGTGCGGTTCGATCCGTGGGTCTACGCTGCGCTGACGATCCTTCTGGCGATCGGGGCCGGGGCCTCGACCGCGAAGGATTCACGGGTGCCCTTCCATGCGAGGGAGGCCAGAGGTACCCTCGCAGGACACGGGCGACCGGGGGAAGCGACATGATCGGCAACAGCTACTGGACCACGACCTACGGGCCGAAGAACCCGCAGCTCTTCCTTGATGAGATCGCCATGCAGACCGAGCTCCGACGGGAGCGCTCGCTTCGCTGGCACGAGTTCTGTGGGTACTGGCTGCACCGGACGAAAGACGCAGGCGCGCGACACCGTCGGTGAGGCTCCGCGTCTCACAGCCGCAGGCGCGGTCGCTCGTACGGTCAGTTCTGCATCGTCTCGCGTGTCGCACCTGCTGGTCGCGCCGACTGGCGGGCGAGTAGGTCTTCCCGTACCTCCGGCGACAGCGCGGCATCGATGACCGTCCACGCGAGCGCTGTGGCGCCGTCGATGATCGCGTCATCGGCGGCTGGGGACGCCGCGGCGGCCGCGAAATCCGGATGGTGAGGAACGGCTGTCTCCCCGAGGAACGAGATCATCGGGTGCAGCGCAGGTAGGACCTGCGAGACGTTGCCCATGTCGGTGGAGCCGCGCGCCTCGCCGACTGATGAAACGGGCGCGCGGCCGAGGCCGACCAGGTTCGCGTCCCAGAACGCGGAGAGTTCCGGATGCTGCACCAACGGTGCGTACGGATGCTCGGTGCGCCTGTGTTCCCAATGGCAGCCCATGGCGATCGCCGCTCCTTCGAGGCAGGCGAGGATGCGGCGCTTCAGGTCGCGCCAGGTGTCGAGATCGTGGGCACGCACCTCTGCCTGCACGACGGCCCGCTCGGCGATGATGTTCGTCGCCTCCCCGCCGTCCGAGACGAAGGCGTTGACGCTGGTGCCACCGGGAAGTTGCTGACGAAGCAGTCCGATCGCCGTCAGGGCGAGCGTCGCCGCGGCACCGGCGTTGATCGCCTTCTCCGGTGCAGCTGCGGCGTGGGCGGCGCGGCCCGTGAACTCCACCTCGAAACGCTCGACAGCCGCGAACGCCACGGTCGCCGCTTTCGCGTCGTCTCCCGTGCCACCATGCACCATGAGCGAGCACGTCGCGTCCTCGAACGCACCAGCGGCCAGCAGCGAAACCTTGCCGCCGCCGTGCTCCTCCGCCGGAGTGCCCAGCAGCTTCACCCGTAGGCCTGCGTCATGGGCGACGTCGGCCAGGGCAATGGCGGCCCCGATGCCGATGGTGGCGATCACATTGTGCCCGCACGCGTGCCCGACACCGGGAAGCGCATCGTACTCCGCGCAGATCACCACGGTCATGTCGCCGTCGCCGCGCACCGCCTCCACCGCGGTGTCGACGCCGTACGCGCCGGCCTGAGTGTCGAATCCGGCGCCCCTGAGGGCATCGGCGACTGCGGCAGCCGCTCGGTGCTCCTGCCACGACAGTTCAGGGTCCGCGTGGATGCGGTGACTGAGCGCCACGAGCGCATCGCGCTCGACAGCGAGCCGCTCGGCCGCGCGTGCCTTCACTCCAGCGAGATCATCTTCGGTCTCCATGTACGAGTCCCTCTTCTCGGTTCGTTCGCCAGTCCCTGGATGTGTGACAGTTTCCCATCGGTCGAGGCCCGCACCCCGCTGTCGAGTTGCGCACCTTTCGTCGAGATGCGCACCTTCGGACGTGGTTTCGTCGCAAAGGTGCGCATCTCGCGAGCCATGCGTGAGATGGGTACGGCTGTGCACTAACCGTGCGGGTGGTCACCAGTCATGCATGGTGCCGTCGGCGAGGCGGTTGTAGGGCAGGTAGGCGCGTTCGTAGGGGTACCTTCCTGCCTCATCGGTGTCGAGGGTGACGCCGAGGCCGGGCTGGTCGCCGGGGTGGAGCAGACCGTCCTGCCAGGTGAAGGACTGCTCGAAGACCTGGTTGGTCTTCTCGCCGTGGGGCATGTACTCCTGGATGCCGAAGTTGTGGATCGCCAGGCCGAGGTGGGCCTGGGCGGCCATGCCGACCGGGGAGATGTCGGTGGGCCCGTGGAACCCGGACTTGATCTGGTACTGCGCGGCGTAGTCGATGGTCTTCTTCAACGGCGTGATCCCGCCCATGTGGGTCACCGCACCGCGCACGTAATCGATGAGCTGCTCCCGGATGAGGTCCTGGAAGTCCCACACGGTGTTGAAGATCTCCCCGATCGCCAACGGCGTCGTCGTGTGCTGGCGCACCAGACGCAGGGCCTCCTGGTTCTCGGCTGGGGTGCAGTCCTCCAGCCAGAACAGGTCGAAGGGTTCGAGGTCCTTGCCGAGCTTCGCCGCCTGGATCGGCGTCATCCGGTGATGCCCGTCGTGCAACAACGGCAGCTCCGGCCCGAACTCGTGCCGCACCGCCTCGAACACCCCGGGAAGGTGGCGCAGATACGCCCGCGTGTCCCAGTCCTCCTGCACCGGCAGCTCGCCGCGGCGGGCCGGCTCGTGGTCGTAGCGCGCTTCGCCGCCACCGGTGTCCGATGCCTGCGAGGCGATGCCGTAGATCGCCTTCAGCCCGGGAACGCCCGACTGGATCCGGATCGCCCGATACCCGTCGGCGAGATGCTCGCGCACCGAGTCGAACAGCTCGGGCAGCTCCTTCCCCGACGCGTGCCCGTAGGCGAGCAGACCCTCCCTGGACGCACCACCGAGCAGCTGGTACACCGGCAGCCCGGTGACCTTGCCCTTGATGTCCCACAGCGCCATATCGACTGCCGCGATCGCCGCCATCGTCACCGGCCCCCGACGCCAATACGCCGACCGGTACAAGAACTGCCACGCGTCCTCGATCCGATGCGGATCACGCCCGGCCAGCAACGGCACCACATGCTCTCTCAGATACGCCACCACCGCCAGCTCACGGCCGTTCAGCGTCGCATCCCCCAGACCCGTCACCCCGTCGGAAGTCGTGATCTTCAACGTCACGAAGTTCCGATCCGGACTGGTGACGATCACCTCAGCCCTATCGATGATCATGGGGTGCCTCCGATCTCTGCGGCCGCGGCGGCGACCGCCGAGGCCAGGTGATTCAGCCGCGGCTCGCCTGCGACATCACGCGGCAGCAGATGGTCGACGACCGCTGCCGCCCCGTCGTCGATGTCATGTCGCGCGCGGGCGGCGATGGCGCTCGCGCCGGGATCCTCGTCCGGCGTCCATCGGCTGCGCAGATGGACGAGCCATGCGCCCCACAGGCGGATCTGCCCGGTGCCGGGTGAAGCTCCGGCGCGGATACGTCCGGCGACGATGGGAGCGCTGCGCTCGGTGAGCTTCTCCGAACCGTCTCGTGCGATCTGGGCGAGGCGGTGCTTGATCCGCGGGTTCTCGAACCGCGCCACCAGCGTGCGTCGTGCCTGCTCCTTCTCATCCGGGGGCAGGGGCAGCACCGGATCGACGTCGTCCCAGAGCTCGTCGAGCCACCGTCGGCACGAAGCGTCTCGCATCGCTTCGTCGATATGTGCGTGCCCGCGCGCGAGACCGGCGTAGGCGAGCAGGGAATGGCCGGCGTTGAGCAGCCAGAGTTTGCGACGTGTGAAGACGTCGATGTCGCTGACGATTCTCGCGCCGCAGGCTTCCCACAACGGGCGGCCGCCGGGAAACTCGCCGGAGAGATACCACTCCGCGAACGGCTCGGTGACGACCGTGCACGGATCTCCCGTTGCGGCGATGTCGTCGTCGGTGGTCGCAGGGGTGATGCGGTCGACCACGGTGTCGACGAAGGACACCTCGTCGTCGAGCCAATCGGCGAGCCCGCCCGATGCCTGCAGCAGCGCGCGGCGGGTGTGGGCACCGTTCCGCGGAAGATTGTCGCAGCTGACCACGGCGATCGGCCCTGCCCCGGCGGCGCGGCGTGCGGCGAGGCCATCGGCGAGCCGCCGAATCACGGGGGTGTCCCCGTACGCCGCCTCCGTCACGGTGAGGGTGACGACAGTGACAGCGGGGTCGGTGAGCACGCGTCGCCACGAATCGGCGTCGGCGCCGTCGTGTGCGGCGACGATGCTCCGGATGTGCTCGGTGCTGTCGCCGCTCGCATCGCGGGTGACAAGCGTGTACTGGCAGTCCTGTGCGGAGAGAGCGCGCGCGACGTCGGGGCGTCGGCCCGTGAAAGCGGCGATTCCCCACGGCGAATCTCCTGCGTCGTTCGCGCGCTGGGTGTACCACGCCTGGTGCGCGCGATGGAAGGCGCCGAGGCCGAGATGGGCCATGCGCGTGGCCGGATGAGCGGAAGTCATGAGTAACACGCTACGGCTCTTTCGTGATCACTGCAACCGATTGCATCAGAAGTCGCAGGCGTGCCAGAATGGACCATCCGAAGACGTCGAAGGAGACATCATCGCGAACACGCTGCGGATCGGAATCGTCGGTGCAGGCGCGAACAGCCGACGCCATCATGTGCCGAAGCTGCAGGCCATCGACGGTGTGGAGGTCGTTGCCGTAAGCAACCGGTCTCGTGCCTCCGCGCAGCGCGTCGCCGAGGACTTCGGCATCACGCGGGTGCACGACAGCTGGACCGCGCTCGTCGACGACGACATCGATGCCGTGGTGATCGGCACGTGGCCGGACATGCATGCACGCGTCACAATCGGAGCGCTCGAAGCGGGGCGGCATGTCCTGTGCGAAGCGCGGATGTCGCGCGATGCGGTCGAGGCGCGAGCCATGATCGGCGCCGCGGACAAGAACCCGCACCTGGTGGCGCAGCTCGTGCCGGCTCCGACCACTCTGCCGATCGACGACCAGGTGTGCCGCCTCCTCTCGGACGGCGCGATCGGCGACATCGTCAGCGTCGAAGTCACGGCCCGCACCGGGTTCGCCGATCGCGACGGGCCGCTCACCTGGCGACAGCGCAGGGCGACCAACGGCGTGAACATCCTCTCGCTCGGCATCTGGTACGAGCAGCTGGTCCGCTGGGTGGGGGAGGCTGCGCGGGTGTCGGCGTTCGGGCAGACCCTCGTGCCGAGGCGTCGAGACGAGGAGGGGCATCTGCGCGCGGTGGAGGTGCCCGATCACGTGGACGTGATCGGTGAACTGGCCGGCGGCGGGCAGCTGCGGATGGTGTGCAGTCAGGCCGCCGGCGACAGCGCGGACAACGGCGTGCGGATTCTCGGAACGGCCGGTGAGCTGCACGTGCTGTCGGGTGAGCAGCTGGTGCTCCGACGGCCGGGCAAGGACCCGTACGAGGAGGCGGCGAACGGGGCCGGATGGCGGGTCGAGCAGGAGTTCGTCGGCGCGATTCGCGGGACAGAGCCCGTGCAGCACACGACCTTCGACGACGGTCTGCGCTACATGCGCTTCACTGAGGCGGTGCGCCGCAGCATCGACGAGCGCCGGCAGGTGGCGATCGCGGAGGTATGACCCCTACGCGGCGTCTGCCGTGGTGCCGCGAGCGACGAACGAGCCGGGCAGTTTCAGATCGCCCGGCGTCTCGCCTCGCGTCACGTCGGTGAGCATGGCGACGGCGCGCCGCCCGAGATCATCGAACGGTGCCGTCACTGTCGTGAGCTGCGGAGTGACGGTCCGGGCAAGCAGCACGTCGTCGCAGCCGACGACGCTGCGGTCGTGCGGCACAGAGATGCCGAGATCGGCGAGCCCGCCGATGACACCGCACGCGAGAAAGTCATCGAACGCGATGATGGCGGTCGCATCGGTGTCGGCGATGCGCTGTGCGGCCTCCTGACCCGTCTCGAAGGCGGCCTCGAACGGCCCGAGCTCGGCGAGCTCCACATCATCCGGAGCGGTCTTCGCCCAGTCGCGCACGGCGGCCGTGCGGCGGGTCGCGGCCCACGAGCCGGACGGGCCGCGCAGGAGAAGGAACTTCTGGTGCCCGAGCTGCACGAGGTGATCCGCGGCCTGCCGCAGCGCCGCCGTGTTGTCGCAGACGACGGAGGGAAGCCCGGAGATCGTGCGGTTGACGAGCACCGTCGGGGTGTTTCCGATCGCTTCTTTCAGCGCATTGGTCGGGATGCGCGGTGACGCGACGATGAGCCCGTCGACCTGTGAGCTCAGGCGTTTCAGCTGTTCGGTCGCGTCGCGCCCGCCGGATTCCGCGTCGAGCAGCAGCACGGAGGCATCCGCCTCATTGGCGGCGTGCTCGATCGCCCGCACGAGCGGCGGGAAGAACGGGTTGGTGATGTCGAGCACCACGACGCCGACGAGTCCGGTGCGACCGGTCGCGAGGCCGCGGGCGGCGCGGTTCAGCTCGAACCCTTGGGCGTCGGCCGTGGCGAGGATGCGTTCGCGGACCTCGTTGTTGACCATGTCGGGGCGCGAGAAGGCGCGGGAGACCGTGGAGGCAGAGATGCCCAGTTCTTTCGCGATTGAGTAGATCGTCGCCTTCACGCGTGCCGCCCCCGTCCTTCGTCGGCTCATCCGAACGATGCTCCTCTCAGAGGGTAGTCGAGTCGGTCCGCCAGCCATGCCGCGCATGCGGAGAAGACGTGGTCCGGTACCGGGTGCCCGTTGCTGTGCATCAGCGAGTCGAATCCTCCATCCGGCCAGTGCGCCGCCGTCTGTGCGGCAAGGTCGGCGTTGTGCCAGCCGTCGGATGATCCACCGCCAGCGTAGAGGAACGGGCGGGGAGCGACGAGACCGGCCAGCTCGTCGAGGTCGCGATCGTCGGGGATCCGGTCGCCCAGGTACCACGGGGCGTCCCAGTTCGAATGAGCGAACCCGAGCCCCGGTTCGTGTGCGACGACGGCCCGGATGCGGGGGTCGAGGGCACCGAGGAGCATGGCCAGTTTGCCGCCGAGCGAGTGCCCGAACACCCCGATGCGGCCCGCGTCGGCCTCGGGCATCTCGGTCAGCGCATCGACGGCGAGAGACAGGTCGGCGAAGCTGCGCCCCAGGCCTGTGACGTCGGGGAAGCGAGCGGCGTGATCCTTGGCGGGCGGCCCGTAACGCGCGTCGAGCCCTGTGCCGCCGTCGTGCTCGCGGGCACCGAGCTCGGCCCACCACGGCACGGCGAGAACTCCCAGACCTCGTGCGGCGAAGCGGACGGCGTGATCGCGCGCGGGGCCCGGCCGATCCGGAGGGTATCGCGGACTCGGCTCGCCGAGCAGCGACTCGACATCGTAGAAGGGGATGACCACGATCGGTGCGGGGCGCGTGTCGGGGAGGAGCAGTGTGCAGGCCAGATCCGTGCCGAAGCTTGTCAGGTGGATGTCTCGCCGGGTGGTCGCGTGCGGGCCGTCCGACTCATCGCCGAGGCACCATGCGGCGTCGGTGGCGCGATGCGCGCCGAGCAGAGCGCACCATTCGGCGCGCACGTCTCCGGCCGCTGCCGAGAGTGTCATCGCATCCGCTCCTTGACGGCCCTGGGTATCGCGTCTTCGTTTCGTTGCCCGGCGCGAACTTTGACGTGGTGGTCGTGAGTCGATACATTACCTGCAACCGCTTGCAGACGCAAAGGAGAAGAATGCGATGACGCAGACGGACATCCTTGTCACCGACGTGCACGTGCGCTTCCGGGAGGTGGACCTGCAGGCGGCGTTGACGATCAGCGGGGGAACCATCTCACGCTTCACCGTCGCCGAGGTCGTCGTCAAGGTGCACGACCAAGCGGGCACGCGCGCGGCCGGGTACGGGGAGACCGTGCTCTCGGTGCCGTGGGCGTGGCCGCGAAGCGAGCTCACCGTCGATGCCCGCGACGGAGTTCTTCGTGCGCTCGTCGACACGTATTCGCAGAGGGCGCTCGCGCTGGAAGCGGCCGATCCGATCGCAATGTGGCGCTGCCTGGTCGCCGACCTCGATGAGGTGCGTTCCGCCGCTGTGCACGGGGAAGACGTTCCCCGGCTCGGTGTGCTGCTCGCCGTCGGGGCGGTCGACAATGCGCTGCATGACGCGTGGGCGAATGCCGCCGGGCGCAGCGTGTTCGACATGTATACGGCAGAGCATCTTCGCGACGATCTGGCCTCGTTCGGCCTGCCCGGCATCTATGCGGGCGAAGGGATCGCAGACGAGCCGAGTGTGACGCTGCCTGTGCAGCACCTCGTCGGCATCTCCGATCCGCTCGAGCCGAATCACGAGTCGCACAGCCTGGCGGACTGGATCGGGCAGGACGGAATCGACCGGATCAAGATCAAGGTCTCGGGCGCCGAGCCGACAGAGGATGCGCGTCGGATCAGCGATGTCTATCGTGCCGCCAGGGCATGCGGGGTGGAGCCGCGCATGGCTGTGGACGCGAACGAAGGGTACGCGACGCCGAGGGCGGCGCTCGCGATGTTCGAGAGCCTGCTTGCAGCGGATGCCGAGGCGGCGGCCGCCGTCGACTATCTGGAGCAGCCGACGCCGCGCGGCGCACCAGCGGACCCCGTTCAGATGCGAGAGCTGTCGTCGCGGATCCCCACGCTGCTGGACGAGGGGTTCACCTCTCTGGCGCGGCTGCCGAAGCTTCAGTCCGAGGGGTGGTCGGGGGTCGTCGTCAAGGCGGGCAAGGGGCAGACTCCTGCCGTGGTCGCGTCCGCGGTCGCGCGGCGGTTGGGGCTGTGGGTCGTCGTGCAGGATCTCACGGCAACCGGTCATGCATTCCTGCACTCGGCACGCCTGGCCGGTTCTCTGCGGACGAGCATTCCGCAGCTCGAGTACAACAGTCGGCAGTACGCGCCGACGGGAAACGACGATCTCAGGCGGAGACATCCGCAGATAGCCGAGGTCTCGGACGGAGCGGTGAGCATGGCGGGTCTCGATGGCGCGGGGCTGTACGGCATGGAAGGTTCCGTGCCGCACGAGCACGCAAGGGGTTGAGTCGGGTGGCGCCACTCGCTAGTGTCGACTTCGGATGCGTTGCAACCGATTGCAGTATATCCGTCTGAAACTGCTGTCGAGTGGTGCTCTCCGCGCAGAGGAGAACGGTGCCCTCGCAACGAATGGCGCGTCGATGGAGACGTGCCGGAGAATAGGAGAACGTCATGACGCGATCCAGGGCACTGCCCGCCCGTCTCGCCGCGGGACTGGCGACGGCTGCGCTGCTGGCCGCCGGAGGGACGGCGGCCTACGCCGAGGACGTCCTGGACGAGCCGGCGAACCTGCTGCAGAACGCGAGCTTCGAGGGGGGTGTCGACGTCACCGACGCTCCCGGTTGGGCGCCTTTGTGGAGCAGGAACGAGGTGGTCTCGTTCAGCGACGAGCGCGCGAGCGACGGTGTGCGGAGTCTTCATCTGTTCCGGGGGGACGGCGATCGCACCGGCGGATTCGTCGCGGACGCGGTTCCCGTCGAACAGGGTGAGAGCTACGAGTTCAGCTTCGATCAGTACCTCGTCGACGGCGGGCCACTCAGCGCCACGATGTACTTCGACGATGCGAACGGTAACGTGATCGAACAGCCCTATGAGCTGGTGCGCACGACGAAGGACACGTGGGAGCGCGCGACGGCTCACTTCGAGGCGCCGGAGGGGGCAGTCGCCGCGCGTCCGCTCCTGTACGTGCCGTCGGGGGCCACGATCGACGTGTTCCTGGACGATGTGTTCTTCGGGCTCGGAGCCCCGGCGCCGGAGCCGTCGCCGGTCGACAAGATCCTCGAGCAGGATGAGAACCTCGAGTACCTCGGCACACCGGTGACGAGTCAGATCCCGAGCCAGGCGGCACAGGGAGTTGAAGACGGGCAACACGTGTCCTATCAGGTGTTCAAGGGGAATCCGAAGAGCGGCTACCCCGCCGCCTTCGCCGTCACCGACGTGCAGACGGGCGCGCAGGTCCGCACCTGCACACTCGGCAGTGCGGAGAACGCGAGGAACCTGAACATCGCCGACGACGGCCGCGTGTACTGGGGCACCTACCACGATTCCAAGCTGTGGCGCTACGACCCAGCAACCGGCGAATGCGAGGACCTCGGCAGGTTCAGCGACCAGAAGGATTCCACCTTCGGCATCTCACCGGGCCCTGACGGGTCGATGTACATCGGCTCCTACCCCGACGCTCGTCTCTACCTGGTGAACCCGGAGACCGATGAAGTCGAGTTCCTGCGCGAGATCGGGACGGGGATCGACTACATCCATTCGATCGCCTACCACGCGGAGACCGACACCGTGTATGTCGGCACCGGAGTGCAGGAGCCGCAGATCTGGAAGATCGAGGATGCCGGCCGCGGCGCACAGACCCTGGTCGCGGACAACGCACTCGTTCCAGGGCTGAGCGATGAGGGTGCCAAGACGGTCGGCAGAATGGACATCGTCGGAGACCGGATCATCGCCCAGGTGCGCCTGCGGATGCTCGTGCTCGACCTCGAGGGCAATGTCATCCACTGGGACCCTGAGCAGACTCGCTTCTTCTTCGGGCACCACAGCGTCGCGGACGCCGAAGGCGACCAGGCGATCTTCTCCACGAGCGGTGGCGGGCTGATGAGCTACGACACCGGCACGAACACCTTCGCGTCCATGGGCATCGACATCGGAGGCTACCTCTCCAACGGCGTGGTGGATGCGTCGAGCGGCACGCCACTGCTGTACGGGACTTCGGCATCGGGCGTGTTCGTCGCCGATCTCGAAGCAGGCGAACTGGTCTCGGACGAACCTGTCGAATTCGCCCAGCCGACGCTCATCCAGAAGCTCTTCACCGGTCCGGATGACTCGGTATGGGCATCCGGATACATGATCGGCCTGGCAGAGGTGGACAAACAAGGGGTGAGCCACGGAACCACCATGCAGCGGGGCCAGTTCGAATCCGCAGCGGTGCGCAACGAGAAGATGTACCTCGGCGGCTACGGTGAGTCACGGCTCGACGTTCTCGACCCCGCGACCTACGACCCCACCGACACGAGCACGGTGCCGACGCTGTTCCGAGGTGTCGAGGAGGGGCAGGATCGCCCCTTCGGGATGGCCTACAACCCCGATCGCGACGAGATCTACATGGGATCGGTCGCCACCTACGGCAAGACCCAGGGCGGGCTCGCGATCTGGGACGGTGCGACGGGTGAGCACGAGTGGCTGACGTCCGAGATCGGCCAGGACGAGAACATCGTCTCGGTCGCGTACAACCCCGTCGACGGCCTGGTCTACCTGGGCAGCACCGTCGACGGTGGGCTGGGGTCTGCTCCGAGCGGACACACCGCGGGCAAGCTGATCGTCTTCGACCCCGAGACTCGTTCCGTCGTGGCGACGATCGATCCGGTCGGGGAGGAGCGCGAGGGCGTCACCGGCCTGATGGTCGACCCCGATGGTGTGGTCTGGGGCGTCGCCGAGGAGGCTCTGTTCGCCTACGACCCCGAAACCGGTGAGGCCGAGGTCAGGGGCACCGTCGGCGGCCGCTACAGCGCGGGAACCACGTACTGGGCCTATGGGACCGTCTCGATGTCGGATGCGGACGGGAAGATCTATGTCACGGCCGGTTCTCGCTTCAATGTGCACGACCCCGCGACCGGTGAGACGACGCGCATCGCGAACGGACTCCAGTGGAGCACGGTCGACGGCAACGGCGATGTCTACCTCAGCTCGGGTGCGCTGCTGTTCCGCTACAACGTGGAGGGCTCAGGGGGCGACCCCGTCTGTACGGAGACGCTCACGGGCACGGTGGACGACGGCTTGACCGTGTCAGCGGATGAGGTGCTGTGCCTTGACGGTGCTCGTGTGAACGGCGGCGTGTCGGTGGAGGCCGGCGGCACGCTGATCGTCGGCGCTGCGTCGTCGATCCGAGGAGGCCTGGTGTCGTCCGAGGCGGCGAGCTTGCAGGTGCGGGACAGCTCGATCCGCGGCGCGGTCGCAGTGACGGGCACGACGGGCGAGTTCGTCTTCGCGGGCAATGAGGTGCGCGGGTCGATGGACTGTTCGGGGAACGCCTCGGGGCCCGAGGGTGAGGGTGCGGTGAATGCGGTCACAGGATCGGCGGGTGGTCAGTGCGCCGGACTGTGACACGACGGCCGTCGCCCACGGGAGCACTCGAGATTCCGCCCGCAGTCGGCGGCAGGCCGCACCCCTGACAACGAGGTATCGATCCGGCGCGTCCGAGAGATGGGCGCTGTCATGTCTACGAGGAGGTAGCGATGCGGATCCACATCCGTCACGGAGCGATCGCGGCGGGGATGCTGATCGTCGCGTCGGGAGCGGTGGCGACACACGCAGCCGACGAGGTCTCGGCCGCGCAGTCTGTCGAGACGAGCGCGGTGGTGAACCCGAGTTTCGAGGAGGTCACATCCGACGGTGAGCTCGTCGGATGGACGCCGCGCACGCCGAGATCGCCCGAGGTCTATTCGCTCTCGCAGGAGAGGGCGTCCGATGGGCAGAACAGCATCCACATGCATGACGACGACCCGGAGCTGGGCGGTTCTCTGATCTCCGATCCGATACCCGCCGAGTCCGGGCGCGAGTACGAGTTCGTCTTCGAGCAGTACCTGGTAAGCGGCGCGCTGGCACCGTTCATGTACTTCGAGGATGCGGACGGGCAGCGTATCGACCATGTGTACGAGCGCGTCGAGACGACATCCGGGCAGTGGGAGCAGGCCTCGCTCGTGGGACGCGTTCCGGATGAGGCGACGCAGATCCGGCTGCTGGTGAACGCGTCCGTCGGCGGTGTCGTCGACTCCTATGTGGACAACGTCTCGCTCCGGATGCTGCCGCTGAAAGGCATCGAGGAAGACCTCGGGACCTACACAGGACATGTCGCTGCGCAGACCACTGGCGTGACGACGGACGCGTCCGGGCGGACTCTTGCGCTGCTGGGCTCGAACGGGCAGCCGGTCAGGTTCAGCGCTGTCGACGTGTCCACGGGCGAGCGTCTGATGCAGCAGGAGATGCCGGGAGCGTCGATGACGTGGAGCTACGCTTCGGCGGACGACGGCACGACCTACATCGGGACGAGTCAAGGCGGGATGTGGCGATTCGACCCCGATGCTCTCGCCCTGGAGCAGATTCAGGACAATCCTCTGGGCGAGTCTCATCTCTACTCGATGGACATGCATGAGGACGGTCGGGTCTTCATCGGAACCTACCCCGGTGGGAAGGTTCTCTCGTACGACCCGGATGCCGATGAGTGGACGGACCATGGCGGATTCGGCAACGACGCCGCGTATTCAAAGACCGTCGATGTGGCGGGTGACACCGTCTATGTGGGGACCCAGGCCCCGATCGGCCTGTGGTCGCTCGACCTGGCCACGGGCGACAAGACGCAGATCGCGATCCCCGACCAGTTCCTCAGCGACGGCGGCTTCCAGAGCGTGGACGTCTTCGGCGACACGCTTGTCGCGCTGACCTTCACGCCGAGCAGGACGCTGCTGGTCTACGACATGGTCGTAGGCGAATGGACGCACCAGGTCGACGACGTGGCATACCGCCGGATGGCGGAACCCCGGTGGGTCACCACACCCGACGGTGAGCGCTACGAGGTCTATTATCAGGATCGCGCTTCGCGGGAGGTTCGCGGTCTCGACCTGAACACGGGCGAGACCCGGACGGTCGGCTTCAGCATGGAGCTGAACAGCATGAACTGGTACTGGGCGCCGGTCGAGCGCGAGGGCTTCCCCGGCGACAGCCTGGTGGGCACGACGCAAGGCGGCATGGTGACGGCGTGGAATCCGGAGTCGGGTGAAGCGTATGAAGGCACCGGAGACTTCGCGCCGTCCCCGGCATTCGTGCGCAGTCTGAACGCCGGGCCCGATGGCAACATCTACTTCGGCGGCTTCGCGAGCCACGGCCTGATCCGGTACGCGCCCGATACCGACGAGGCGACGAAGCTGCCCGGTCCGGGACAGATGGAGCAGCTCGGCAGCAACGGTGACGATCTCGTCATCGGGGGCTACGGATACGGCGCACCCGTGACCGATTTCGATACGACGCAGGCCTGGGAGTGGGAGAAGAACCCGGCGCCGCGCGTGCATCTCGGCGACGAGCAGGAGAGGGTCGCTGCGATCGAGGCGGTCGCCCCGACGCTCACCGCGCTGGGATCGTATCCGGTCAAGGGCGCGGTCGGGGGAGCGCTGGCGTTCTACGACCACGAGCAGCGGACGACGCAGACCTATCGCAACATCGTGCAGGATCAGACCGTGATGTCGCTGGCATACCGTGACGGCATGCTCTACGGAGGCACGAGCATCGTGACCGGTCTCGGCACCGAGCCCACGACGTCCGAGGGGCATCTGTTCGTCTACGACGTCGCCGCACGCGAGAAGGAGTTCGTGACGGTGCCCGTGCCCGGCGATCAGCATGTGGCTCGGTTGGCGTTCGACGATGAGGGAATGCTCTGGGGCATGACCGGTACGACGTTGTTCTCGTTCGACCCTCAGACGAGGCAGGTCGTCGATCTCATCGAGTTCGAACGGCGCAACGACCGGGACACCTACGTCGTCGGGCGCGGATTCGAGTGGGTCGAGGACCGATTCGTCGGTTACAGCCGGTGCGAGCTGTTCGAGTTCGATCCGTCGACGAAGAAGGTCTCGACTCTGGTCGAGAAGACGACGACCACCTGCAACGGCCTCGGCATCGACGAACAGGGCAGGTACTACTACGGGGCGGGCACGCACGTTTTCCGCTGGACGCCGATGGAGAAGATCGAGCCCGCATGCACGGAGACGTTCACCGACGCCGTGAACGACGGACTCGTGGTCCCCGCCGATACGGTGGCGTGTCTCGATGGCGCGAGCGTCGACGGCGCGGTGCAGGTGCAACCTGGAGGCGCGCTGCGCATGGAACCGGGGTCGTCGATTCACGGGTCCCTCACGGCGTCAGAGGCGGCTCACGTGAAGGTGCGCGGCACTGAGATCCGTGGTGCAGTGTCTGTAACGGGTACAAACGGACAGTTCGTGTTCGCCGGGAACGATGTGCGCGGGTCTCTCGACTGCTCGGGGAACGCGTCGGAGCCCGACGACGAAGGCGCCGCGAACACGGTCACGGGGTCGGTCGGCGGTCAGTGCGCCGGGGTGTGACCCGTCGGCCCCTGTCGGTCGCCATTGCCTGAGTCACGACCTCTCTCCGGTCGGCCCTGATCCACGAAAGGAACTCATCTGTGCAGACACCGCCGTCACCCGACATCTTCCTCATCCATGTGCACGATCTGGGTGACTGGCTCCCCTGCTACGGGCATCCCAGCGTCTCGGCTCCGAATCTGCAGCGACTCGCGGATGAAGGAGTGGTGTTCGACAGCGCGTTCGCCACGTCGCCGCTGTGCACGCCGGCTCGTTCATCGATGTTCACCGGTCAGCTGCCGCACGAGAACGGACTGATGGGGCTGAGCCACGCCGGATGGCGATACCGCGAGGGCGTCGTGACGCTGCCGGAGATGCTGGGTGAGCTCGGGTACTGCACCGCGCTGCTCGGGCTGCAGCACGAGGATCTCGATGCGCGCCGGCTCGGCTATGACGAGGTGCATGGTCTCGGCTTCCTGCCCAGGGCGATGGAAGTCGCCGAGCTGGCGGAGCGGTGGCTTCCGGAGGCAGATGACGAGGCGCCGATGTTCGCCTCGATCGGCCTGTGGGAGGTGCATCGTCCGTGGCCGGAGTACGACTACGCGCCCCACGACCCTGCCGCCGTCGAGGTGCCAGGCTTCCTGCCTGACAACGCCGATACCCGTCATGATCTTGCGGGGTTCTACGGCGCCATCGCGCACATGGACGAGGCGGTCGGGCGCATCCTGCGTGCGATCGACGCGTCGGCGCGGCGGCGAGAGTCGATTGTGGTGTTCACGACCGATCACGGTCCGGCGTTCCCTGGGGCGAAGAGCACGCTGTATGACCCAGGGGTGAAGGTGGCTTTCCTCGTGCGTCCGCCGAGGTCGTGGGAGGTGAGGCCGGGGCGCCGGAACGCGCCGGTCAGTCATCTGGACATCGTGCCCACCTTCGTCGAGGTCGCAGGCGGAGAGGCGTCTGCGGATCTGCCGGGCGAGAGCATGCTGCCACTTCTGAGCGGGAGCGGAAGCGACTCGGGAGGCCGACAGAACGATCGAGCGCTCTTCCTCGAGAAGACCCACCACGATCGCTACGACCCGATCCGCGCCGTGCGCACGGCACGCGCCAAGTACATCAGGAACTACGTCGACGGCCCGAGGTTGCCGCTTCCGGATGATCTGGAGCGGAGTCAGACGCGTCGCGGGATGGGAGACGCACATCTGGCGTGGCGCCCTCCCGAAGAGCTGTACCTTCTCGGCGACGATCCGACCGAGCGGCGGAACGCGATCGACGACTCTCGGCACGCGGAGACGAGAGAGCACATGCGCGCGCTGCTCGATGAGCACATGCGGGCGACGGCAGACCCCGTGGCGACAGGAGTCGTGCCCGCACCGGTCCGGCCGGAGAAGCGCGAGCGCTGACGGACGTCGTCGTTGAACGGCCGGAGCGCCGCCGGTCGGCGGCTGATGACTGTGCCTGCTTGCGGATGCCGTGGCACCGCCGAGTGCGGTAGGTCCCCTTGTTCATCTGTCTCGCACCTGCTACTGTAATCTGCAACCGGTTGCATATGGTTGGAGTTCTCGCACTCGATGAGGGCGCCGACCGCGGACGGGCACACAGAACGTGTCCGTTCTTACGAGGAGGTAGCGGTTCGTGTCCGAGCATTCGCAGGAGGGTCGGGAGGCCCGTACGCCGAACATCGTGCTGATCACGACGGACCAGCAGCGGTACGACACCCTCGGCGCAACGGGAAACCCTCACGTGCGCACGCCGGCGATGGACGCGCTGGCCGAGCGCGGCACCGTGTTCGACCATGCGTACATCCAGAACCCGGTGTGCATGCCGAGCAGGGCGTGCATCCACACGGGGCGCTACGTGCACCAGCACGGCGTCGAATACATGCGCAGCGACATCGATCAGACGCCAGGACTTCCTCCGGGCGAGGTCACGGCTGCGGAGCGTCTCAAGGAAGCCGGCTACTGCACGGCCGCGTTCGGCAAGATCCACCTGATGCCGCCGCGGGGGTTCGACGAGCTTCGGCTCACCCAGGGCAAGGGCGCACGCTGGACCACGTCGACAGGCTCCCCTTACGGTCCTGCGCAGCTCGGGCCGATCTACGAAGAGTGGCTGGAGGAGCGCAACCCCGGTGCCTACGAGCAGATCTACGAAGCGCGCCGCACTCCTGAATACGAAGAGCACGACACCGCCGTTCCGTCCACGATCCCGGCCGAGCAGTATGTCGACAGCTGGATCGGCGAGAACGCCGCGGACTACATCGCTCGCGACCACGAGTCGCCCTTCTTCGCCGTGGTCGGATTCTGCGGGCCACACACCCCGTTCGACCCGCCCGAGCCGTACGCCAGCGAGTACGACCGCGATGCGATGCCGGTTCCCGAGCTGTTCGACGCGGAGAGCCCGTCCGCGCTGGTGCACGGACGACGTCCTCAGTTCGACGGCCCAGGGCGCGCGGAGAACATCCGGCGGGTGATCGCCTACTACTGGGGCATGATGAGCCTCATCGACGACATGGTCGCGAAGATCGTGGCGGCCGCGGAAGAGCGCGACGACGGGCGCGACACCATCATCGTGATGACCACCGACCACGGTGAGATGCTCGGCGACTTCGGTGGTCTCGGCAAGGGCAACTTCACCGAGGGAGTCATCCGCGTGCCGCTGGTGGTGGCGTCGATCTCCGGCACGCAGTCGTCGTCGCAGCGGGTCGACGACCTGGTGGAGCACGTCGACCTGGTCCCGACCATCCTGGACTGGGCGGGTATCCCGCACCCGGCGGAGCTGCCGGGCCGCAGTCTTCGGGCGTACCTCGAGGCGGAGAGAGCTGCGCCGCAGCCGCGCGATTCGATCCTGTGCGAGTTCACGACGAATGCGCGAGATGCGCGCAGCAGATGCCTGCGCACGGATCGGTACAAGTACGTCTTCCACGACGGCGAGCGTCCCGCGGAGTTCTACGACCTGCACGACGACCCCGCAGAGACGGAGAACCTGGCAGGCGACCCGGCATACGCCGACCTCGTGCAGGAGCACGCGACGCTCCTCCTGGAGCGGCTGAGCGGCACGGTGCTGAGCGCGTGGAACACCACACCGGCCGCCCGCCACCCCGAGTCGATCGATGACTACGGACGGCCGCTTGCAGGTGGTCATGCGAAAGAGGACCGCCTCGTGAGCTCGCCCCCGAATCGAGAGGAGAACTCGGCATGAGAGGCAACTGGATGAAGGCGGTGGCGGCTGCGGCCGGTGCCGTCGCGCTGCTCGCGACAGGGACGATCGCGAGCCAGGCCGAGGAAGCACCGGACGCCGAGCAGGTGACGAACATCGACGGCGTGCCGATGGTCGAGGAGGACCTGGGGCGCCCGATCGGTGGTGTCTCCACAGGCTCGTCCGGGTACACCACCGACAGTTCCGGTCGAGAGATCGCGGTCGTCACGGCCGGTGGGCAGCCCGCGGTGTTCAGCGCGGTCGACGTGGAGACAGGCGAGCGCCTGATGCACGCAGACATCCCGGCCAATGGAGCCCAGGTGTGGGCATACGCGACGATGCCCGATCGCAGCATCTGGTTCGGAACCACGAAGATCGGCGGGATCTTCCGCTTCGATCCGGACAGTCTGGAACTGACTCAGATCGACGAGAAGCCATTCGGTCAGCCGACGGTCTTCGCCGCGGCAGGCGAAGGCGACACGGTCTACTTCGGCACCTACCCGGACAGCAAGCTGCTGTCGTATGACACCGCGACTCAGCAGTGGCGGAACTACGGCACGGTGCTCGCCGGCGAGGACTACATCCGCAGCCTCGACGTAGACGACGGTGAAATCTACGTCGGCACCGGAACCGGGGCCCGCCTGGCGAAGGTCGATGCGGCGACCGGGGATGTCGCCGAGATCCCGATGCCGAGCGAATATGCGGATGACACATTCGTCTACGGAGTGAGCATTCGGGGCGGACTTCTCTTCGCCGTCTCCAGGCCGTCCAATGTGATGCTGGTCTACTCCCTGGCCGACGAGGAATGGGTCGATGCCATTCCGAACTCCGTCAGCCACGGCATCTCACCGGCCTTCACAGCGCCGAACCCTGGCGGCCCGTTGGCCGATGTCGATTCGGCCTCATCCGGCTTCACCGAGAACTCGGCTGGCGAACGGATGGCGATCATCGCGGATCGAGGAGATCCCACGGTGGTTCGGGTCGTCGACGTCGAGTCGGGGCAGCAGCTCCTCGCTGAGGACATCCCGCGGCGCGGCACGCAGGTGTGGGGATATGCGGAGACAGAAGACCGCAGCGTCTACTTCGGAACGACGGGGTCGGGCGAGGTGCATCGCTTCGATCCCGATGCGATGGCGATGACGAAGATCGCCGAGATGCCGTTCGGGCAGACGCACTTCTTCGACGCGGTGGCAGGAGATGACGGCCGCGTCTATTTCGGGACGTACCCGGACGGAAAGGTGATCTCGTACGACCCCGCCGATGAGACCTGGCGTGACTTCGGGTCCGTCGTCGCCGGTGACAAGTACGTGCGAAGCCTGGACGTCGCGGACGGATACGTGTATGCGGGCACCCTTGGCGACGCGGGGCTGGTGCGGATCGACGTCGGAAGCGGTGCACGGACGAGAGTCCCGCTGCCCGAGGCGTACCGCGACGGGTCGAGTGTGAACTCGGTCAGTGTGCGCGGAGAAAAGGTCCTCGTCCGGTCCGCTCCGTCGAACACGCTGCTGGTCTACTCGCTGACAGAGCAGCGGTGGGTCGACGAAGTAGCCGATGTCGCCGGCCACGACCTCTCGCCCGCGATCACGACGACGGGTTCGGGTCAGCAACGGGAGGAGGTCGTGGTCTCGACGACCGGGGACACGCTGATCGCCTATGACCTGCATTCCGGGGAACAACGTGTGATCTCGATGTCAGCCCCGGGCTCGGCACGCGGCTGGGGCATGTACGACCTTGCGTCGGACGGTTCGGTGGGGGAGACATTGGTCACCTTCGCCGGTGACGGAACTCTCCGCGAGTGGAACTCGGCATCGGGAGAGGCGACGGTTTCCGAGATCACAACGGAAGGCGGCGCACCTCGAACGGAGGTGCTGATCTCGCAGCTCGGGCCCGATGTGTTGGCCTATGATCTCGACTCTCAGGAGCGGCGTGTGATCTCGTTGTCGGTGTCGGGAGCCGCACGCGGATGGGGTTCTGTGGAGCTGTCGAACGATGATTTCCCGGGCGAGTCGATCGTGATGGCGCGTCCGAACGGCGTACTCCTCGCGTGGAACCCCGAGACCGACGCGACCGAGACGTTCCGGCCAGACGTGGCATGTGGCGAGTACCTGATCCGTTCCATGTCCACGGGGCCGGATGGGAACGTCTGGGTCGGCGGGTACATTCAGGGCGTCGGGCGATCGGACGCTGACACCGGTGACACACGGATGTTCACGGCGTCGGGGCAGCCGGAGTCGATGGTGTCCCACGGCGAGTACGTGGTGTATGGAACGTATGGCGGCGGGCAGCTGTGGTCCTACGACTCGACGGAGACGTGGCGTTACGGGAGCAACCCCGGCAAGGGCGTCACGATCGGGGCGGAGCAGGATCGCCCGGTGGCCATGGCCTCCGCTGGAGACGTCGTCGCGGTCGGCAGCGTGCCGTACTACGGAGAGAGCGGTGGCGCGCTGTCGCTGTTCGATCCCGTGACGGGAGACCTGGAGGTGTTCCGCAACGTCGTCCAGGACCAGAGCGTTCTCTCCCTGGCATATCGTGACGGACTGATCTACGGCGGCACAGGAATCTGGGGTGGTCTGGGCACGGAGCCGACCGCAGAAGAAGGACAGCTGTTCATCTTCGACCCTTCGACAGACGAGGTCGTCTATTCGGGAGTGCCGGTCCCCGGCGCCGAGAACGTGTCGGCTCTGACATTCGATGACGAGGGCAACCTGTGGGGACTCACCTATGGCGAGCTGTTCAAGTTCGATCCGGAGACCCGTGAGGTCGTGCACATCGAGACCTACATGGAAGGGGAGACCAGCGGCGCGTACTGGACTGGGCGCGAGCTCTTCTGGCATGACGAGAAACTGGTCGGCGCCACGATGCTGGGTTGGGGCTCCGGCGAGCGCATCTTCGAGATCGATCCGGATTCGCTCGAGATGAAGGTGCTGGTCGACGACGCGATCAACCTGGCGATCGATCGGAACGGTTCGTACTACTACAGCCGAGGCGCGTCGCTGCACCGCCTGGTGCCACAGGAGGTTCCTGCGTGCGACCGGACGGTCACGGGGCGTCACGTCGGTGGCCTCCAGGTGGCCGCTGGAGAGCGGGTCTGCGCGGAAGAGGCCGATGTGCGCGGTGGCCTCGACGTCGAGACGAACGGCGCATTGATGATGAGCGATTCCGCAGTACGTGGTGGCGTCGAAGTCGACGGTGCTGAATCGTTCGAGGTGCGGGACAGCGAACTGCGCGGCGCGGTGACGGTGCGTGACGTCTCCGGCGAGTTCGTGTTCTCGGGCTCGGAGGTCCGCGGCAGCTTGTCTTGCACGGAGAATGCCGGCGAACCCGACGATGAGGGCAACGCGAACACGATCAGCGGCGCAGCGGAAGGACAGTGCGCCGGGTTCTGAGAATGAGCACGGCTGCGCCGCGGGGACCGAACGTCACCCGCGGCGCAGCCGTGCAATCAGGAACAGTGTGGAGACATCGGCGAACGGTCGATCTCGCAACGTGGAGATCGCGTGCGCGAGGGACGCAGGATGCGTGAGAGACGGATATGCGGTCGTCGGAGCTCAACGGCCGGGGCGCGGCTTCTTGAGGCGGAGTTCATCGGCCTCTTCGAGGGGGACCCGAGCGAAGAAGGTCTGATCGCACAGTCGGCGGTTGGTGTCGTTGCAATGAACCAGAGTCGGTTCGCTCGGTCCGGTACTGCGTACGACGTCGCAGGAGGGGGTTGTGCTCGACTGCTGAGCCACGGTAGCGTCACACAGCAATAGAGTGCAACCGATTGCAGCATTGTGTTGATGACGACATGCACTTCGTCTGATCTGCAGTGAAGGAGATTTAGATGGGACATTCCACGAAGCCACGGTGGGCGGTGACCATGGCAGCGCTCGTCGGGTTGGCGGCAACGATGCTGACTCCTACGGCGGCTGGCGCGACGTCACAGGCAAACGACGTGGCAGTTGCGTCGGAGAGCAACCTCGTCGAGGAGGACCTGGGTCCCACGATGACGGGCTATGGCTCCGCGTCGGTTGGGTACACGACGGACCCCGACGGGCGCAACATCGGACTGTTCGCCTCCACGGGGTCGCCGTCCGCATTCAGTGCAGTGGATATTGAGACGGGCGAGCGTCTGCTGGAGTACGACATCGACGGTTTCGGGGTGCAGGTGTGGGAATTCGTCACGACGCCGAACGGCGATGTCTACTTCGGTGCCACCAAGACAGGTGAGGTCTTTCAGTACGACGTCGAGAACAACGAGCTCAACGTGATCGCCGTCGAACCGTTCGGGCAGACCCACTTCTTCGGCGCTGCGGCGGGAAGCGATGGGCGCGTCTACTTCGGCACCTACCGTGACGGGAAGGTGATCTCGTACGATCCGTCGACGGATGAGTGGCATGACTACGGCTCCGTGCTCGACGGGGCGATGTACGTGCGAAGCATCGACGTCGACGACGAGCACATCTACGCGGGCACGGGGACGACCGTGGGTGTGGTACAGGTCGACATCGAGACCGGTGCGATGGCCGAGATCGGACTCCCGGCTGGGGCTCAGGACGAGCAGTTCGTCCAGGATCTGAGCGTCCGGGGCGAGTATCTCTTCGCCCGGATGAGCGACGCGGTGCTGCACGTGTACTCGTTCGCACAGGAGGCCTGGGTCGACGAGATCCCGCAGGCCGCCGGTCAGGACCTCTCGCCGGTGGTGACCACGAACGAATCGGATGTCGAGCGCCGCGAAACGCTCATTCCGATGCAGTACTCCGACGGTCTTGCCTTCGACATCGACACCGGTGAGACGCGTGAGATCTCATTCGGCCACCGGGGCCAGAAGCGCAGCTTCGGTCTGCTGGAGCTCTCGGATGACGAGTTCCCTGGCGAGACCCTCGTCACCGCGACCGACAAGGGCACGTTCTACGCCTGGAACCCACAGACGGGTGCTACCGCCACCTTCGAACCGGACGTGGCGCCGTCGCGATACCTGATCCGCTCGCTCGGCGTGGGGCCGCAGGGTGACGTCTGGACCGGTGGCTATGCGAGCCCTCCTGGTCTCGCACGCACAGATGCGGACAGCGGCGAGAGCACCCTCTACCCGACACGCACTGGACAGCCCGAGGAGATCGTGGCGCACGGCGACTATCTCGTCGCCGGCATGTACACGAAGGCCAGGCTTCATGCCTATGACACGACACAAGGGTGGTCGTGGGGCTCGAACCCGAGGACCGGTATCCGGCTCGGCGAGGAACAGGATCGGCCACTCGCACTCGCATCGGCCGGTGACGTCGTCGCAGTCGGCACGATGCCCACCTATGGCACCTTGGGAGGTGCGCTGTCTCTCTTCGATCCCGAAACCGACGATGTCGACGTGTTCCGCAACGTCGTGAACGACCAGACGGTGCTCTCGCTGGCCTACCGTGGTGGGCTGATCTACGGTGGCACCGGCATCTGGGGCGGCATCGGCGTCGAGCCGAGCACTTCAGAAGGACACCTCTTCATCTTCGATCCCGCGACATCGGAGGTCGTGTACTCCGGTGTCCCTGTCCCCGGTGCCGAGAACGTCTCGGCGCTCACCTTCGACGATGACGGCAACCTCTGGGGCTTCACCGCCAACGAGCTGTTCAAGTTCGACCCGACCACCCGCGAGGTCGTGCTCACCGAGCGTTACTTCGACTTCGACGACAGTTCGATCTATGCGACGGGACGCGAGCTGTTCTGGCACGAGGGGAAGCTCGTGGGGTCGTCCAACAACCAGCTGTTCGAGATCGATCCAGAGACCCTGGAGATGACGGTTCTGCTCACGGATGCCTACGGGCTGGCCATCGACCGCAACGGCTCCTACTACTACGCGCGCCAGGCGAACCTGTATCGCTTGGCGGAGCCCGACCTGGTCTGCACGGAGACATTCACGGACACGGTCGAGGGCGGTCTCGTGGTTGAGGCAGATGAAGTGGCGTGCCTTGACGGCGCGCGAGTGAACGACGGGGTCACAGTGACCGCTGGCGGGTCGCTGATAGCCGAGTCATCTTCGATCCGCGGGGAAGTGAAATCGAACGAGGCATGGAACGTGCAGATTCGCGACTCGGAGATTCGCGGTGCGGTCACGGTGACCGGCACTCAGGATGAGGTCGTCTTCTCCGGCAACACGGTGCGTGGGGCGCTTGAATGCTCTGAGAACTCCTCCCAACCTCACCACGAAGGGAGCCTGAACACTGTCGCCGGTTCGGCTGCCGGCCAATGCGCAGTTCTCGTACCGATCGAGGACGATTCGTCGAACCTTCTCGTCAACGCCGGCTTCGAGGAAGGCGCGGACGTGACCGATATCCACGGCTGGTCGCTGCGTTGGCCTGCATCAGCTCACTACGTCTCGTTGACGGACGACCGGTCCAGCGATGGCATTCGGAGCCTGCACGTCCGCGACACCTCGACCTCAGGCGGCGGTGGTCTGGTATCCGACTCAGTTCCGGTGGAGGCAGGTACCACCTATGAGTTCAGCTTCGACCAGTACCGAATCGACGGCCGCCTCGCTCCGACGATCTTCTTCGACGACGCGGACGGCAACGTGGTCGACCAGTCGTACGAGCTCGTCGAGCCCGCTCTCGACACCTGGGAGCGGACCGAGCTCAACTTCGAGGTGCCAGAAGGCGCCGTCGCGGCGCGAGTGATGATCTACAGCTCCAGCGGCGTCGTCGGCGAATCGTTCGTCGACGATGTCTACTTCGGCGTCCCCGGCGGATTGGGAGAGGGATGAGCCCGGCCCGGAGGTGCGCGGGTCCGGATGAACGATGCTCCGGACCCCAGCTCGGTCGGTGCGCCGGGATCTGAGAATGGGCACGAGGGCGCCGCGGGGACGGAACGTCACCCGCGGCGCCCTCGTGCTGTCTGAAATCGTGCGGAGGTGTCGGCGAGCATTGGAGGTTATCGGAATGAGGGAAGCAGCATGCGTGAAGTGACGGTTAGTGCGGTGTCGGGTGCACCTGTGGAGGTCGGGCTCGACGCCAGTGACGCGGAAATGTTCGCAGCAGTGACAGAGCGTTGGCGGCGCCGACTGGCCGATGTCTGGGCGGATCGTCCGGATCTGGTCGTCTTGCCCGAGCACGCTGCTCGGCCGCTGGCGAGCCTCGATCCGCGGCGGATGCTTCCCGTCGAGCAGATCGACGACTTCACGCGGACATACGGCGAGAGGCTGCAGGGGTTCTTCGCCGCGTTGGCGGCGGAGCATGCCACGCATCTGGCATGGTCGGGCTATCGCGTCGATGACGCCGGTCTGCTGCGGAACTCGACGGTGGTGTACGGGCCCGACGGGAATCCCATGGGTGCGCCGTATGACAAGAACTATCCGACGATGCCCGAGATGCATCGCAACCATGTTGCCCCCGGTCGCGAGATGGTCGTTGTGGACACACCGATCGGGCGCCTGGCGCCGACGATATGCTTCGACCTCAACTACACGGAGGCGTTGGAGCGTCTTGCCGCGCAGCGACCGGACATCATCCTGTTCAGCTCGGCATATCACGGCGGGTTCATGCAGCAGTACTGGGCGTACACCGCACGGTCGTGGTTCATCGGCGCAATCCATCCGCCGAATCTGTCGGAGGCGTACAGCCCGGTAGGGGACAAAGTCGCTTCGTCGACGAACTACCGCTATCACTTCACGAAACGGATCAACCTGGACTATCGCGTCTGTCACATTGACGAGCACGCCGAAGCATTCGCCGATCTGAAGAACAGATACGGCCGGCGCGTCAAGATCCACGATCCAGGGCGGGTGGGTGTCGTGCTGATCACCAGCGAGGATCCCGACCTGCCGCTTGCCGAGGCGTTGGAGACAGCCGGCATCGTCGACGTCGACGACTACTTCTCACGCTCGATCACCGCTCGAAACCAGACGGAGATCAAACCGGCTCTTCTCGAACGAGGGTGTAGTCCGTTGAGCGCGTCGCTGTCCGTGTAGGAGTCGAGGTCTCCCTGAAGATGGAAGTTCCTACACTGCCCACCCGGAAGACCTCGACATGTCCCACCCTACTTTTGATGCGCCCTGCCTGACCACGTTCTGCCGCCTCGACGAGCTCGGTCTCCAAGCCGTCGGACAACACCTGGAACCCGACCGAGCGATGCTCCAATGCCGAGTCGTTGAACCAGACCAGTGGTGCCAGCACTGCGGATGTGAGGGGACGCCACGGGACACGGTGGTGCGCAGGCTCGCGCACGAACCCTTCGGACACCGACCCACGACGCTGCTGATCCGCGTGCGTCGTTACAAGTGCTCAGGATGCGGCCGGGTGTGGCGCCAGGACACGACCGCAGCGGCGCCGCCGCGGGCGAAGATCTCCCGCGGCGGTCTGCGATGGGGACTGGAAGGACTCGTGGTGGACCATCTGTCCATCTCCCGCGTCGCGGCAGGACTGGCCGTGTCATGGTCGGCCGCGAACGACGCGATCCTCGCTGAAGGCACACGACAACTGATCGATGACCCCCACCGCTTCGACGGTGTCACCACGATCGGTGTCGACGAGCACGTGTGGCGCCACACGAAGCGTGGCGACAAGTACGTGACCGTGATCATCGATCTGACCCCGGTGCGTGAGAAGACCGGACCTGCCCGGCTGCTGGACATGGTCGAAGGCCGCTCCAAAGCAGTCTTCAAGCGGTGGCTGGCTGCACGCCCGCAGCAGTGGCAGAACGGGATCGAGGTCGTTGCGATGGACGGATTCACTGGGTTCAAGACCGCCGCCGCCGAAGAGCTTCCCGACGCTGCTCCGATCATGGATCCATTCCATGTGATCCGGCTTACCGGGGACGCGCTGGAGAACTGTCGGCGCCGTGTTCAGCGCGATGTGTTCGGTCGTCGGGGTAGGACTGGTGATCCGCTCTACCGGGTCCGCCGGACTCTGCTGACAGGAGCGGGTCTTCTCACCGAGAGGCAGCATGCGCGACTCGAGGAGGTGTTCGCCGACCAGCGCCATGTCGAGGTTGAAGCGACCTGGGGTGTGTATCAGGACATGATCACCGCGTATCGGGAGACGGACCGCGGGCTGGGGAGGTTCTTCCTGCAGCACACGATCGACCGGATCTCCACGGGGGTGCCCGTGCAGCTGGTCGAGGTCCGCAAGCTCGCTCGTACGCTCAAGCAACGAGCCGCTGACGTCCTCGGCTATTTCGATCGGCCCGGGACCAGCAACGGCCCGACGGAGGCGATCAATGGCCGACTCGAGCATCTGCGCGGGATCGCGCTTGGGTTCCGGAACCTGAGGCACTACATCGACAGGAGTCTGCTCGAAGCCGGCGGTTTCAGACCTCGACTACACCCTCGTTCGTGAAGAGCCATCAAACCGTTCGGGTGAAGGGTGCGCGACCGGGGCGATCGGCCCTTCAACTGGTACTGAGAGTGAAGCGGCATCGGTGCTCGTGCTATCTCTGCTGCGTGATTATTCTGTCGACCACGGAACCGACGGGACCGGGGAGATGGTCGCGATGAGACTGCGCCCGGGGAACGCGGAATCGAACACCGTCACCGATTACATCGACGTCACCCGCCCCGCGCTCCGACAGATCCCCGGGGATCGACCCGTCCCGTTCCGGCAAGTCCGTCCTCGTCCGCGCCGATGGCGCGGGAGGCACGAAAGGCTTCCTCGCCTGGCTCACGAAGCGACGCGTCGCCTACTCGGTCGGGTTCACCCTCCCGTTCGAGACCCGGAGATCTACCGGCTGATCCCTGAGACCGAATGGCAGGCTGCGATCAATGCCGACGGCGACCCCTGTGACGGGGCGGGCGTGGTCGAAGTGACGGGGCTGCTCGACCTGTCGGGTTGGCCGGCCGGGATGCGCGTCATCGTCCGCCGGGAACGCCTCCACCCGGGCGCGCAGCTGCGTTTCGACGACGTCGACGGCTACCGGCTCACCGCGTTCGCCACCAACACCACCCGCGGGCAGCTCGCCGACCTCGAGCTGCGCCACCGCCGCCGGGACCGCGCCGAGGACCGCATCCGGGATGCGAAAGACACCGGCCTGCGCAACCTCCCACTGAACACGTTCGGCCAGAACCGGGTCTGGTGTCTCATCGTCGGAATCGCCAGCGAACTGCTCGTCTGGCTCGGCGTGCTCGCCCACCCCGACCAGCCTGCGCGGCGTTGGGAGCCGAAACGCCTCCGGCACCGTCTGTTCACCCTCCCGGCCGTGATCGCCCGCACCGGCAGGCGCGTCTGGCTGCGGTTCGCGAACCGAACGAGATGAGCCAGCGTGCTCACCACCGCGATCGCCAGACTGCGCGCGCTACCCGCGCCCGCCGACTGACGCACCCCTCTCGCCTGCTCGCCCACGATCTCGAAAGGCGCCGGCCCGGAAGCCTGCCCCGCGCGACGACGCGCGCTCGATTGTCATGCCCTCGTGCCGGATTCAACGCTCGAGACCGGCGGCGACGCCGAGCACGCTACCACCGGCGTCCGATGAAAGATCGAGGCTAGAGAATCGCATTCACTTCGTCAGCGGCAGTGTCGAGTACTTCTTGCGGGTCTGCCCCCTCCAGCAGCGCACGTTGCAGGTGGGGAATGAGGATGTTGATGATCTCGCGTGCCTTCGGATGCTGCAGCTCGGTGCGGAGGTGCTTCACGTACTCCGCGCCCTTCGCCATCTGCGGATCATCCGGGAAAAGCGCGCCGGCTTCAATGTCTGCTCGAGGGGACTGGTAGCCATTGCTGGCGAGAAAGTCCTTCAGGAACGTTGTGTCGCCCATGAACCGAACCCACGCTTTCGCAGCGTCGGGATTCTGGGTCGTGTTGAAGATCGACCACGCGCCCACCGTTCCCCAAACAGAAGCCTCCTCGTTCGTCAACGGCTCGGCCAGATGCAGATCCGCAGGGTCGAGGAGCTCGCGAAGGTTGATGAGTGACTCCCCGAGCTGGTACGCCACTTCTCCCTGACCGACAGCACTTTGCTCCCGTGGTTCAGCCACGGTCAGCGGCGCTTCAGGCACCCACCCGTTGTCGACCATCTCTTTCACGAAGCTCAGAGCTTCTCGTCCCTCAGGGCCGTTGAACGCGGCTTCCGTCATGTCATCGCTGAGAATCTCGCCGCCAGCTTGGTACAGGTACTGATAGAAGCTCCCGTTCAAGCTCGAAGATGTGCCACCGATGTATTCGGTGAGGTAGTAGCCCGCTTCCTTAATCTTTGGCGCCGCCTCGCGCATGTCGTCCCACGTCTTCGGGCAGTCGACACCAGCTGATTCGAGAACTGCACTGTTGCAGTACGGCATCATGATCGGAACACCCGCGGGAGCGCCGTAGAGCGAACCATCGTCAAGGCCGCGAAGTGAATCAAGCACAACGGGGGCGAACTCTTTCCAATCGTCCCGCAGGTCATCCAGGGGCAACAGGAGGTTCTCCGGTTCCAGGAACTGCGGGATGTAGTCGGGGCTCAGATAGACCACGTCCGGCGCGGTGCCGCCTACGACGGAAGTGACCAACGACTCGATGCGGCCCTGCCACGGCTTGACGACGACCTCCACCTCAACGTTCGGATAGGTCGGGTCTGCTGCACGGATAGGTGACGGTTCTAGTCACGCCGCCAGTGCAACGGTCGTGTTCATGATGGTCTCGAATTCAACGGGCGTCAAACGTCCCAGGGCGGTCTGCCTGCGCCGGCGATGATAGGTGCGCTCGATCCAGGTCACGATCGCGATGCGTAGCTGCTCGCGAGTGGCCCAGTGTCGGCGGTTAAGGACGTTCTTCTGCAGCAGGGCAAAGAAGCTCTCCATGGCCGCGTTATCGCCAGCCGCAGCCACTCTCCCCATGGATCCGACCATCCTGTTACGGGTCAGAGCGCGCAGGAACTTCCGGCTTCGAAATTGCGACCCGCGGTCGCTATGAACCACGCAGCCGGCGACGTCGCCGCGCAGGGCGACGGCGTTCTCGAGTGCTCTCACGGCCAGGCTGGATTTCATTCTCGAGCCGATCGAGTACCCGACGATCTTGTTCCCGAACACGTCCTTGACCGCGCAGAGATAGAGCTTTCCCTCAGCAGTCTTGTGCTCGGTTATGTCGGTCAACCAGAGCTGGTTCGGGCCATCGGCGGTGAACTCGTGCCGGACCCTCCCGTCCGCGTCGGTGACAGTGCACAGATCGTCGTGAACGGCAGGCCCTGGCCGCTTGCCGTTGTTGCCCTTGTTCTTCCCGAACACGCTCCACCAGCCGTTCGCTGACGTGATCCGCCACGCCGTCCGGTCCGTCATCGATTCACCTTCCTGACGGGCCTGGTCGGCGAGGAGTCGATGCCCGAACTCGGGGTCGTCCTGGTGCGCGTCGAACAGCGCGTTCGCGCGATACGCCTCCACGATCTCGGCATCGGTGACCGGTCGCTTCAGCCACCGGTAGTAGGGCTGTCGAGAGAGCATGAGAACCCGGCACGTCACCGTGACGGGAATCCCGTCAGCGGCGAGCTCTGTCACGAGCGGGTAGTACCTTTTCCCGGCAGATGCGCCTGCGCGAAATACGCCGCAGCACGGCGGAGCACCTCGTTCTCCTGTTCCAGGAGCCGGTTGCGCTTACGCAGCGCACGCACCTCATCGCTCTCCGCACGCCTCACACCCGGCTGCTCACCGCCCTCGATGCGCGCTTGACGCATCCACTTATCCAGCGTCCCGACATGAACACCGAAGTCTTCCGCGATCTGCGCGAGCGTGACCTCGGGATCACGCTGCTGCGCGACCCGGACGACGTCTTCACGGAACTCCTTCGGAAACGGCTTGGGCATAATGACATCCTCCCAGGCCAGCCCTCCGGGCTAGCCACCTCAGATGTCACCTATCCGTGCAGCAGACCCGTCTCATTGAACCTGGCGATGTGCGGCTTCCACCACTCCGGATCCTGGGTGCCAGGCAGGGGGTACGTCCACACCGTGACGTCTCCCGCAATCTGAACTGATTCCGAGTCCAGGCCGCTTGGTTCTTCCTGGCTGTCGCATGCTGCGAGGAGCACGAGCGTGCTCGACATCGCCAGAGCGGCTACGGCATGCGTTCTGGTTCTCATCTGGAGTGACACGACCCTTCGTCGAGACGGACTTCTTCAGGGCGAAAAGTGAGGCGAACCCGTTGTGTCTTCTACTTCAGCCCTGACATCATCACGCCGCGTACGAAGTAGCGCTGCAAGAAGACGAACACGAGGAAGGTGGGGATGAAGCTGATCACAGCAGCGGCCATGACGGTCGCCAGCGGCGACTGCTCCTCCTGCAGCGTGTTGAGACCCACAGTGAGCACGGAGTTCTCCTGAGACTGCTGCGAGACCATCGGCCAGAGGAAGTCGTTCCAGTGCCACAGGAAGACGAAGGTCGTCAAGGTTGCCATGATGGGCTTCGTCTGCGGCAAGATGATCGACCAGTAGATACGGAACTCCCCGGCGCCGTCGATCTTGGCGGCGTCGAGCATCTCATCGGGGATCGCGTGGATGAACTGGCGCATGAGGAACATCGCCTGGGCGTTGGCGATCGTGGGTACGAGCATTCCCCACATGGTGTCGAGCCCGCCCATGTCTCCTACGAGGATGTACTGCGGGATGATCGTGAGGTGGTACGGGATCATCAGCATCGCGATGAAGACCCAGAAGATCACTTCACGCCCCACGAACCGCTTCTTCGCGAAGGCATATCCTGCCATCGACGCGAACAACAGAACGAAAACGGTCGAGACGACCGAGTAGACGGTCGAGTTCAGCACCCAGCGGGGAATGTCTTTGCTGGCAAGTGCGTCGACGAAGGCGTCGAGCGAGAGCGAGCCCGGGAACAGCGAGCCAGGCATCTCTATTGCCTGTCCCGGTTGGAAGGCGATCACCACCATGGAATAGAAGGGGAACGCGGTGACGAGAGCGAGAAATATGAGCAGTACGTGCGTCGGGGCGAGCTTGCGGAACTGCCGGACGGCGCGCGGCGATCGCTTCGCCTCGCGTTCCTTCTTGCTGGCGTCGGGTAGGACGTTGGTCATGGTTTCGGACATATCAGTCGTTCTTCCCCACGAGTTTGCGCTGAAGCAGCGAGAGCACGAGTGTGATGATGAGCAGGACGACGCCCGCGGCGCTTGCGTAGCCGAAGTCGAAATAGCCGAAGCCCTGGTCGTAGATCATGAACGTCAGGGTGTAGCTGCCGCGGGCAGGGCCGCCACCGGTCATCACGAAGATCGTGTCGAAGGTCTGCAGCGACTTAATCGTTTCGATCACCAGCACGAAGAACAGGGCGGGTTTCAGATTGGGCAGGGTGATGTGCCAGAACTTCTGCCAGCCGTTCGCACCGTCGATGGAAGCCGCCTCGTAGTACTCCTGAGGGATGCTCAACATGCCAGCCAGCAGGATGAGCATGTTGTATCCGAAGCTGCTCCACACGCTCAGGATGGCCAAAGTGAACAGCACCCAGAACTTGTCGGTGAGCCACCCCACGGGTTCGATCCCCACGGTGTCCAGGATGGCGTTCACCGGACCGGCGCCAGAGAAGATCCACATGAAGACCAATGCGATGAGCACGCTCGAGGTCACCGTGGGGAGGAAGAAGACGGAGCGATACACGGCCATGCCGCGCATCACGCGGTTGCACAGCTGGGCCATCGCGAGCGAGACGATCACCGCGAGCGGCATCTGAATCGCCGCGAAGATGAAGGTCACTCGGAGTGAGTCCCAGAAGATCGGATCCTGGAACAGGCGAACGAAGTGGTCGACGCCGACGAAATCGTACGTGCGTCGCAGGCTGTAGTCACCGAAGGCAAGAACGATGCCGTGGAGTGCCGGCCACACGCGGAACAAGCCGAAGAGCACCACCATCGGGCCGATGAAGATGTAGGCGGCGATCGCCTCCTTGGATCTCCACCACGGGCGTCGACGACGGGGCGTCGTCTGCGTCGGTTGCGCTGACGGTTCCTCCGGCGGCGCCGTTGGTCTCGGCGTGAGCGTTGTCATGGAACTCCCAAGGGGGTTGCGCGGTGGGGCCGGAGCGGCCCCACCGCGACTGGTCGTGGATCGAGTCAGAGGATGCGGTTCACTTCATCCGCAGCGGCGTCCAGAGCCTCCTGCGGGTCGGCATCCTCCAGGAGCACGCTCTGGATGTGCGGCTTGATGATGTCGATGATCTCGCGCGCTGCAGGATGCTGTACGGCGGCGCGCATGTCTGGAACGTACTCGGCGCCAGCGGCCAGCGCAGGGTTGTCTGTGTAGAGATCAGCGGTATCCGTGCGCGGTGAGTAGAACCTGTCGCTCGCGGGCAGGAACTCGTCGAGGAACTCGGTATCGGTGAGGTGACTCACCCAGGCCTTGGCCGCATCGGGTACGTCGGTGGTGTTGAAGATCGACCAGCCTCCCACCGTTCCTCCGATCACGGGCTCTGCATCCTGCATCGGCGGCACGGTCTCAACCGCGTCCTCTCCGAGAATGCTCTGCACGTTGCTGACGTTTCCACCGCCGTTGTATGCGACGTTGCCCTTTCCGCCTTCGGACTGCTCGAACGGTGGGATCGTGGCGATCTCCTCGCGGGGGATCCACTCGTTGTCTGCCATCTCCTTGATGAGCTTCAGCGCCTTCACACCCTCGGGGCCGTTGAAAGTCGCCTCGGTCATGTCGTCATTGAGGACTTCTCCATCGGCCTGCCACAGGTACTGGTAGAAACTCGCGTTCAGGTTCCCCGTTCCGTAGTAGTTGGTGACGTAATGCCCAGCGTCCTTCACGGCGGGGGCGATCTCGCGGAGTTCGTCCCAGGTCGTCGGGCACTCGACATCCGCCTCTTCGAGAATGGCGACATTGCAGAAGTTCGTCTGGACGCTCACCAACTGCGGCGCGCCGTAGAGAGTGTCGTCATAGCTCATCGCGTCAAGGGCGGAGTCATGGAAGCTGTCCCAGTCATCGCGCATGTCGTCCAGGGGGAGGAGCAGATCTTCGACGGCGTACTTCGGGATGAAGTCGGGGTTGAAGTAGACGACATCGGGCTCCGTGCCGCCGGAGATCGACGTGACTAGTGACTCCTCGCGCCCGCTGTATGCCTGCAGCTGAAGGTCGATCTCAACGTCGGGGTACTCCTCGTTGAAATTCTCGATGTGCGGCTGCCACCAGGTGGCTTCGTTGACCTCGCCGAATGGGTACGGCCAGAAAGTGACGGTTCCAGAGACCTCGGCAGGGTCGGGTGTGTCGCCGCTCGACGAGTTGTCGCTGCCGCCGCTGCATGCGGTGAGCAGCACGAGCGCGCCCGCAGTCGCTGTGCCCGCTGCGACTTTCGATAGTTTCCTCATGATCCCTCCATTGGGGTCGTGGGTCTGTGATGCCGAAACTGATGCAATCGGTTGCAGTAACCGTAACGAGTGCTCAGGACGCCTGTCAAGAGGAATCGGGCACGTCGTCGCACATGGTTTCAGCCGGATGCTTCGAGAGCTGTGTTGACTTCTTCTGCGGCAGCGTCGAGTGCTTCCTGAGGATCAGTGTCTTCCAGGAGTGCGCTCTGGATGTGCGGGCGGATCATGTTCATGATCTTCGTGGCCTGCGCGTGGGGGAAATCGGTGCGAAGGTGCTCAAGGTGCTCGGTTCCCTCGGCGATCTGGGGATCATCGGAGAACAGCCCGGTGATGTCCGTGCGAGGCGAGAGGAACCCGGATTCGCCGAGGAGGTCCTCGAGGAACTCTGGTTCGCCGAGGAAGCGCACCCATGCCTTGGCGGCCTCGGGCACGTCTGTGGTGTTGAAGACGGACCAGCCGCCGACGGAGCCGGACGCAACCTGCTCGACATCCTTCATTGGCGGCACCGTCTCGATCACGTCCGGATTCACGACCTCTCGCGTTGCGCGGAGGTTCTCGCCCATGACGTAGGCGACGTGTTCCTGGCCGACCGAGGACTGCTCGAACGGCTGCTCGACGCCCAAGGGCTCGGTCGGCACCCAGTCGTTGTCCACCATCTCCTTGAGGAACTCCAGCGCCTTCACGCCTTCAGGGCCGTTAAATGCCGCTTCGGTCTGGTCTTCGTTCAGAACCTCGCCGCCGGCCTGCCAGAGGTAGGGGAAGAACGTGAGATTGAGGCTGTTGGTGCCGGAGTACTCCGTCAGGTAGTAGCCGGCGTCCTTCACGGCGGGCGCCGCCTCGCGGAGGTCGTCCCAGCTCGTCGGGCAGTCAGCGATGTCGGCTGCGGCGAGGACTTCGGCGTTGCAGTAGGAGGTGTTGAACGACACGAGCGTCGGCGCAGCGTAGAGAGTGCCTTCGCGGGTGCCCGCTTCGAGTGCGGAGTCGGCGAACGCGCTCCAGTCGTCCCGGATGTCGTCGAGCGGCAGGAGCAGGTCCTGGCCGGCGAAGTTCGTCACATAACCCGGATTGAAGTAGACGACATCGGGCTCGGTGCCTCCTGTGATCGCGGTCACCAGCATGGTTTCGCGGTTCTTCCACGGCTTCACCACGACCTCGATCTCCACGTCCGGGTAGATCTCGTTGAACCGGTCGATGTGGGGCTGGTACCACGAGGGGTCGTCGACCGTCGCTAGCGGGAACGCCCACATGGTCACCTTCCCGGAGATGTCGTCGCCGCTCTGCGCCCCGGGGGCTTCTGCGCCTCCGCACGCTGTGAGAAGTAGCAACGTGCCCGCCGCCGCAACGCCTGTCGCAATTCTCGCCTGGTTCCTCATGAGTCCCTCCATTGGGTTCGGACGTACTGTGCGATGAGCACTGCAATCGGTTGCAGTAAACGTAGTGAGCGCTCCAGACGTGTGTCAAGGGGTGCTGTTCCACCGTGCGCCGTTGATCCGGCGGATGGGCCCGTGCGCTCAGTCGCCGGATGCGGCCACGCTGAACCCGGTGCTGCGGGTCCACACGCGCAGACCCCGCACTCGCATTCGGGTCTGATACATCAGACGCAGCGCGATTCTCCCCGCGCTCAGCACGGGGCCGTGGTTCTGGTGGGGGTCGTCGTGCCCTTCGACCACCCACTCACCGTCGATCGCGCCGCGGAGAAGCCCGCCCTGCTGCAGGAACAGCAGGGTGTGCCATTCGCCGACGGTGATGTTCTCCGAGGCGGAAAGGGCGAGATTGCGCGCCCACGGGTTCTTCACGAGGGTGTGCGACGCGAGATGCTTCGGCGTCGTCGGTGTGCGGCGGTAGAAGCCCCAGTAGTAGTTGCGCAGCCGGTTTCGGTTGATCACCTGCATCGCTCCGCGGGCGAGGTTGCCCGGATCAGCCAGCACATCCTCTCGCTGCATTCCGGCGGCGTGCGTCACGAGCATCCCGAACCCGCTGTCCTGCTCCATGCGGAAGTCGAAGGAGACGGCGAGGTCTCCCTCGAACGTCTCGGGGCTCCACAGATACATCCGTGACTCGTCGGCGATCTCGTCCGGTGTCTGCAGCAGCAGTCCCTCTGGCGTGGTGCGCAGCTCTTTCATGCCGTACGGCTCCTGCTGGCAGCCGTGCAGCGTCCAGCCATCGATATCCTCGGGGCGGGTGAAGTCCGTCTCTCTGCGCAGAACCCATTCAGGGCTCGGGTGCCAATCAACAGTTCTTCCCGGCCTGGGTTCGAACAGGGGCCGGAGCCGGTCGGCGGCCTCCCGGCTGCGCGGTGACGCCGACGTATCGAAGTCCGTCTTCACTTCGTCGTCGTCAAGGGCGCGCTCGTGCAGCTCGATCTCGCCGAAGGTCATCGCCGGGTTGCCGATGTGCAGCCTGGTGCCCGGCGTATCGGCGGTGAAGTCGAACTCGCTGATGCCCGCGAGCACGCCGTTCACCCAGATGCACATCCGCTTCTGCGATTCGGAGTAGGTCAGCACGAAGCGGTACCAGGTCGCCGCGGAGAGAAGCAGCTGCTCGACCTGGGTGGACGCGGGCAGCTTGCCCGGCGCCGGTGTGCCGTGAACGAGCTTCGCCAGCATGGCGGGGCGGATCTGCGAGGTCCAGTACCAGCCGAACACATTCCCGCCCAGGCCCTTGTGAGCAGGAGCATCGGTGATGAGTGGATAGCGTGCGGCCTCGGGGTCATGCTCTGCGATCCAGGGCAGCGGGGCGGCGATGTCGAGATCCTCCAGCGGGCACACCCACAGGCCGATCGCCCACTCGCCGGAGCGCAGCAGGTCGGTGTCCAGCGTCAGCTCGGTGTCGCGGGTCGTGGGGTGGTACCCGCTGTGGCCGTCCGCTTCGACGAATCGGTGTGGTCCGTGCTGGCGCATCACGGGGGCGGACGCCGCCAGTGCGTCGGGGGTGCTCAGGTCGAAGGTCTGCATTCAGGTGTCCTCCCGTGCTCGGTCTGCCGTCGTTCACTCCGCCAGCAGCGCGGGCACAGGCTGTGACGGATGCGGCTCGTCGCCGACGTCGTGCTGCAGTTGCCACAGCTGCGCCTTGAGGCTCTCGCGGATCTCGGCGTAGGCGGTGTGGTGGTACACGTTGTGCACCTCATCCGGATCCTCTGCGAGGTCGTACAGCTCCCACTCCGGCGGATAGGTCTGACCCGAGGTGCCCGGCAGGCCGAGGCCGTCGCCGTAGAAGTAGATGAGCTTGTACCGCTTCGTGCGGATGCCGTAGTGCGCCGGTGCATGATGGTTGGCGTCGTCGTTCTCGTAGTAGCGATAGTAGAACGCGTCACGATCCGGTTGCTCGCGCCCCGTGAGCGTGGGCAGGAAGCTCTCGCCTTGCATGCCGTCTGCGGGTTCGACGCCCGCCGCGTCCAGGATGGTGCGCGCGAAGTCGACGTTGGTGACGATCCGGTCGACGGGGTCGCCGGGGGCGATCGCGGCCGGGTAGCTCAGCAGGAGGGGCATCCGGATGGACTCCTCATACATGAAGCGCTTGTCGAACCAGCCGTGGTCGCCGAGGAAGAATCCCTGGTCGGAGGTGTAGGCCAGCAGGGTGTCGTCGAACTCGCCGCGTTCGCGAAGCCGATCGATCACGCGCCCGACGTTGTCGTCGACGCTCGCCACGCACGCCAAGTAGTCCTCCATGTACCTGCGGTACTTCCAGAGGTCCAGCTCGTCGGGGGAGAGGTCTTCCGGCGGGTCCGTCTTCAGATCCCGTCTGTTCAGGTCGGCGGCGACACGCATCGCCGCACGCTTCGCCGCTGCCGATCGACCGGACCCGTCGTCGTCGAACGTTGCCGGAACCGGAAGGGGCGCATCCGCGTACATGCCGTCGTGGGCGGCATCCGGCTCCCACCACCGATGCGGTGCCTTGTGATGGATGAGCAGGCACCACGGCTCGTCCGAGTCGAGCGAGTCCAGCCAGCCCAACGCTCTGTCGGTGAGCACATCCGTGACGTACCCCGGCACGGTCTCAGCTCCTGCCGCGGAGAGCAGCTGCGGGTCGAAGTACTCGCCCTGGTCGCGCAGCACCTCCCAGTGGTCGAAGCCCTGCGGGTCGTGGCCTTCTCCCTCCCCGAGGTGCCACTTGCCGACGATGCCGGTGCGGTACCCGGCTCGCTTCAACTGCGAGACGAACGTCGGCCGGCTCGCATCCAGTGGTGTCTCCAGCGTCGTCGCGCCGTTCACATGGCTGTACGTGCCGGTCAGGATCGAGGCGCGGCTCGGCGTGCACAACGCATTCGTGCAGAAGCAGTTGTCGAGCCGCCTGCCGTGCTCGGCGATCTCGTCGATGCGGGGCGTCGTGTTGACGACCGATCCGTAGGTGCCGACGGCGTGCGCGGCGTGGTCGTCGGCCAGGATCATCAGGATGTTCGGGCGCTTGCGCGGTGCAGATCCGGTCATGCCAGTCTCTCCTCACTCCGGCGGGGTCACCAGACCCGGTGGGTTCCGCCGTCGTCGGCGCTTTCCTGCGCCAACAGCGCCACACGCGTCGCGAGCAGGCTCTGTCGTGTGGTGACTTCGGGTTCGCGGCCCGCGGCGACCGCGTCGAAGAAGTACGCGGCAGGGCGACGGGCCGGAGGAAGGTCGATCACGTGCCGCGGCTGGTCGTGGGTTTCGACCGTGAGCGCGTCGTACGCCCAATCGAGTTCTGCGGTGCCCCGAGTGCCCGTCACGCGCATGCGATAGTGCCCGTGCACCTCGGACGCCTGCGGGGCGAGCCAGTTGGCCTCGATCGTGGCGGAGACCTCTCCGGCGTGAAGCAACACGGCGACGTGATCATCGAAGTCCGGATGGTGTGCACGGCGGGCATTGCCGGTGAGCGCCGACACGGTACCCGCGGCGGCGCCGCTGAGTGTGAGGACAAGGTCGATGTCGTGCACGGGCAGATCGCCGGCGATGCCGCCGTACGTGTCCCGATGCAGAAACCACCCCGGACGGGCGGGCTGGTTGAGTTTGTGCGGGCCGGTGCTCGCCACGAGCGCGACTTCGCCGAGGGTGCCTTCCGCGAGCAGACGCCGTAGGGCGAGCGTGGCCGGATAGAAGCGCTTCTCGAACACGACCGACACGTGCAGGCCGGTCTGCTCCGCTCGGCGCTCGATGCGGTCGAGGTCTGCGAGCGACGTGCACAGCGGCTTGTCGGCGACGACGTGCGCACCCGCGTCAAGAGCGGAGAGCACCGCCGACGCGCGCTCGCTGTAGATGCCGACGACGAGGGCGATGTCGATCTCGTGCGCGCGCAGCAGATCGTCGATGCGGTCGTAGACGGGCACGTCGCCGAGGTCGGAGAGGAAGGTGTGCCGCATCGTCTCATCCGGTTCGGCTGCGGCGACGAGCTCGCAGTCGCTCCTGGCGGCAACCTCGTCGAGCGCATATGCGACGTGCGGGTGCGCTGCCCCGAGAATGGCGACGCGCATCAGCTGCCGGCCCCGACGGTCACGCGGCGACCCGACTCGGCAGCGTCGTAGATGCCGCAGAGCAGTCTCACCGTGTGTGCGGCCTCGTGCGCGTCGACCGTGCAGGGGCGTCTGTCTCGGATGGCCGAGAACACTTCCTGCCACATCGACACGTGGCCGACCAGGCCGATCGCGGCCGGATCGGAGGCTCCGCTGGTGACGCCGTCGCCGAACTCCGGGCGCGTCACGCCGGGCACATCCCACCGGGTGATCTCGCCCTGACCGAGCTCCACCGTGCCGAGCGAGGTGTGCAGCGTCAGCGTCGCGGGGGTGCCCGGGGGTGCTCCCGTCGTCGTGCTGATCGTGCCGAGCGCGCCCGAGGCGAAGCGCACGGTGGAGACCGTGGTGTCTTCGGCCTCCATATCGTGGGCGAGTGTGGCGCTCTGCGCCGTCACCTCATCGGCCGGGCCGCAGAGCCACTGCAGCAGGTCGACGTTGTGCACGCCCTGGTTCATCAGCGAACCGCCGCCCGGATGAGCGGCTCGCCACGGGGCGGCCGCGTAGTAGGCGTCGTCGCGCGTCCAGTGCACCTGCGTCGACGCGACGCGGACCCGGCCGAGACTGCCGTCGTCGAGCAGCGCCTTGATCGCCGCGGCTTCGGGTTCGAAGCGTCGCTGAGCGACCATCGCGATGACGACGCCGTGCGTGTCCTGAGCCTGCACGAGGGCGTCCGCATCCTGAGTCGAGAGCGCGATCGGCTTCTCCACGAGTGCGTGCCTGCCTGCCTGCGCCGCCTGCAGGGCGAGTGCGGCGTGGCTGTCGGACGGCGTGCAGATCGCAACCACATCCACATCCGGATGCGCGATCACGTCGGTGGGGGAGAGGCGGGCGGCATCCGGCCATCCGCACTCCGCCATCGTCTCGGGGGAGCCGCCGCTGAACGCGATCACGTGCGCGCCGGGCACGGAGCGCAGCGCTTTCGCGTGCGTCGTGCCGATGCTGCCGAGGCCGATGACCCCCACTTTGATGTCCGATGTCGCGGTCACGCTGCTCCCGTCGTTCGCCTTCGATACCGTTCCAGCGTAAGGGGGGTGAGGGAGGACATGCAACCGATTGCAGAAAATGTGAGCGCATGACAGGATGAGTGCGACGGCGCACCAGGTTCGCGTGTCGTCGGAGTTCGTGAACTGCAACGACGGAAGGGCACGCGTGAAACGCATCGGCTTCATCGGTACCGAGAACTCGCACACCGACCACTTCATCCGGTTCCTGAATCGGGAAGGGCGCCACCCCGGCTTCATCGCGGCGGCGCTCGCCGGCGGAGAGAACGAGAGGAATCTCGCGCTGGCGGAGGCCGGCGACATCGGTGTCGTCGTCGACGAGCCGGCGGATCTGATCGGTCGGGTGGACGCGGCGATCATCTCGACCCGCGATGGTGCGCTGCACCGCGAACAGGCCGAACCGCTGCTGCGGGCGGGGATCCCGGTGCTGGTCGATAAGCCGCTTGCGACGACCGTTTCCGACGCCGATGCGATCCTGCGCACGGCCGAGACATCCGGCGCCCTGGTGTACTCGGCGTCGGCGCTGCGGTTCGTGCCGCAGGTCGGCGAACTGACGGAAGCGGGCCGGGCCGCCGGAGCGCTGCGGCACCTGCACGTGGCGGGCGCCGGCGACCCCGACAGCCCCTACTCCGGACTGTTCTTCTACGGTATCCACCACGTCGAGACCGCGCTCGAGATGCTCGGCGATCCCGTCATCGGCGAGGGCGACATCGAGGTCGCGGTGCAGCGCGTCGCCGCCACGACGGTGGCGACGCTCCGACTCGGGAATGCCGAAGTGACGCTGACGTTCGTCGTGCCGAGCGAGAGCGAACGCACGCCGTTCCACGCCACCGCGGTGCACGCCGGTGGCGTGCTCACCCGAGAGCTCTCGCTCGGCCCTGACTACAACGCCCCTGCGCTGGCGGCCTTCGTCGGCGCGATCACATCGGGGCACGCCCCCGCCGATGCGAACACGATGCGAACCCCGGTCGCGGTGCTCTCCGCGATCGTCGACGCCCTTCCCACTGGAGAGGACAACTCATGACCGACCCCCGCCTGCGCTTCGGTGTGATCGGAGTGGGCATCATCGGGCGCCAGCACGTCGCCCGGCTGCTCTCCGATGACAGCCCCGCCGACCTCATCGCCATCGCCGACGTCTCGGAGGACGCCGCTCGCGCCGTCGCGGCCGAGCACGGCACCGTCGCCGAGACGGTCGACGGGCTCTTCGCCCGCGACGACATCGACGCCGTTGTGATCGCGATCCCGTCGGGGCTGCACGCCGAGACGGCCGTGGCCGCACTCGACGCGGGCAAGCACGTGCTGCTGGAGAAGCCGATCGACGTGACCGTCGACGCAGCCGACCGGATCATCGACGCCGAACGCCGCTCCGGCAAGGTGCTCACCGTCGTGAGCCAGCGCCGCTTCGCGCCGGAGAACCAGTTCCTGCGCGAGGCGATCCAGCAGGGGGATCTCGGAAAGATCACCTCGGCGAACATCGAAATCGCGCTGTGGCGCACACAGGAGTACTACGACTCCGGTGCCTGGCGCGGCACGTGGAAGCTGGACGGCGGCGGTGCTCTGATGAACCAGGGCGTGCACATGGTCGACCTGATCCTGTGGCTGCTCGGCGACGTCGAAGAGGTGCACGCATACGGAGGGCTGTTGGCGCACGAGCGCATCGAGGTGGAGGACACGATCGCCATCACCGCGCGCTTCGCGAGCGGCTCGATGCTGACGTTCCTCGCGAGCACCACGGCCAACGGCGAACTCCCGATTCGTGTTGCGGTGATGGGCGACGGCGGCGTTGCGGTGACGCTCGACGAACAATACGCGCACTTCACGACGGCGAACGGTCGTGAGGTGCCGGACTTCGAACCGAACGACGTCGGAATGGCAGGCCTGAACGACTTCGTCGCCGCCGTGCAGAACGGACACGCACCGCTGGTCACCTCGCAGCAGGCGCGCGCCGCCGTGGCGTTCATCGAGGCCGCCTACGACTCGATGCGCACGGGCAAGCCGGTAGTGCCGCGATGACCGCGGCCGGTGAGGCCGTCCGGCCTGTGCTCGACGCAGCGGACCCGAAAGTCTGGGTGTTCCTCGGCGACAGCGTCACCGCCGCGCAGTGGCACACCTGGGGCGGCCGCGGGTACGCCGAGCTGTTCGAGGAGCGACTGCGCGAGCTCGGACGGTCGCGCGACGCGGTCATCAACACCGCCGTCTCCGGTTGGCAGGTCACCGATCTCGAACCGCAGGTCGAGGCGCTGTGCACGCGGTTCCGGCCGGATGTCGTGTCGATCGCGTTCGGGCTCAACGACACGCGCGGGGGCGCCGACGGCGTCGCGGAATTCGGCCGCGTCTATCGCGATGTCGTTCGGCGGATCCAGGCGGAGACCGCGGCGGCCGTGATCATCGCCACCCCCAACGGAACTCTCCCCACGGCGCCGGAGCACGTCGTGACGCATCTGCCTGCCTATGTCGACGAGGTTCGCGCGGTCGCCGCCGACTGCGGAATGCCGCTCGTCGATCACTACGACGAGTGGCAGCGGACGAACGAAGCAGCGTGGTTCCACTGGCTCGGCCACGGCTGCCACCCCAACGCCTACGGTCATCGCGCGATGGCGCGGACGCTGATGCGCGAACTCGATGTCTGGGACCCGAATTCCCGGAGCGGGAGCCTGATGATCCCCGCGTGATGCGGCTCTCCCGTGAGGGATGCGGTACAGGCGTGAGGGATGTGGCGCGACGGAGCGCGTCGTCGACCGATGAAACGCGCGGCGATGCGGTGAGGAATCTGGCCATGAACGCGTCGCCTGTGCTGTTCGTGTCGGCGACGGCGGGCGCCGTGGCTGCGGGCGCGGGCGTGATCGCGTCGCTGCGCTTCGTGTGCAGACGGCCGGGCGCTGCCCGCGCTCGCGGCAGGGAGACGTGCGGGTACGGGTGTCGCCGGTGTCCTGCAACCGGAGCCGGCTGAGGAGTGTGGGCGGGCCGTCGCGGTCGGGGTTGACGTGGCGGCAGCAACCTGATCGCGTCCGATGAACCACCCTTCCCGGCGCATCGCATGCCAAATCTTCCGGGCCCCGTAAACACCGTAGTTCTCTGCATGGATCCGCTCGATCACAGGGGTCAGCGCGGCGTCGCGGAGGTGGCGGTCGCTGGCGGGGCGGGTCTTCGCGGCCCGATACCCGCGAGATGTGAGGAACCCACCCTCTGTCGCGCCCAGGGTGCGACAGATGAGCTCGACCCCGAACTGGTCGCGATACATGTCGATATACGCGATCATCTCGGCGTGGGCCGGTCGAGCTCCGCGGCGAAAAACGCCGACGCGGACTTGAGTATCTCGTTCGAACGTCGCAGCTCCGCGTTCTCACGCTTGAGCCGGCGGATCTCCGAGTGCGCATCACTCGTGACACCCGGCTTCGCCCCTGTGTCGACACGGGCTTGTTCGACCCAGCGGCGCAGCGCCTCGACCGAGACATTCAATTTCGGGGCAGTGAGTTTGATCACCTGATAGCTGGTCAGACCGTCCTCATCGGAGTCGAGCCTGTCCAACACCATGCGGACCGCACGGTCCTTGAACGCTTCCGGATACTTCGCGGGCATGTTCCCATCCTCTCGATAAAGGAACGGAACGAAACCCAGGGCGGTTCACAGACCGCCGCCGGCGTATATGAATGGACCAGCCCCACCGGGCGTGCCTACCGCGACAAGCCCGAACCCTCAGTCCGGTTCGTCGACAGCGAAGAACTCGCCAACGGCACCCTCATGCCCGACAGACACGACAGACGCGAACGCGACCCCGAGCCGGCGCCTTTCTGACGCCCCGGCGTGCCCGCCCGGTCTACCCCAGTCGGTGGTAGTTCTCGGCAGTCACCTCGCCCTGCAGCGTGCCGTCGTGCAGGAACTGTTCGATCTCGTCGACCACGCGTTCGCCTTGCGCCCAGCGCGCCTCCACCGTGCCGCCCGCGACATGGGGTGTGAGGATCGCGCCCTCCAAGCCGAAGAACGGGCTGTCGGATGGCAGCGGCTCGTCCGAGAAGACGTCGAGGGCGACGCGCAGTCGTCCCGACTGCACCTCGGCCAGCAGCGCCGCCTCGTCCGCGACCTGTGCGCGAGCCGTGTTGATCACGACGGCGTTGTCCGGAAGTAGCGCGAACTGCGCTGCGCCCAGCATGCCCTCCGTCTCCGGAGTGCTCGGCGCGTGGACCGACAGCACGTCGCTGGACGCGCACAGCTCATCGAGCCCCACCGGCTCGGCACCCAGCTCGCGCGCATCGTCGGCGGAGGCGTACGGGTCGAACGCTCTGATCGTCGTGGCGCCGAGGCCGCGCACCAGCCGAGCGAAGTGGCGGCCGACGCGGCTGAGTGAGACGATGCCGATCCGCTGCGCTGCGATGCTCTGACCGACCACACCCTTTCCGCCCTCGGCCCAATCGCGAGAAGCTTGGAAGCGGCGGTCATGCCACACCACGTTGCGCAGATGCGCCATGGCGAATGCGACGCTCATCTCGGCGACGGCGAGTGCCATCGCATCCGCGCCGCCCTGAGCGAGCCGCAGTGAGCCGCCGAGCGCATCAACCGGGAACAGGTTCCGCACCGACCCCGCGCTGTGCACGGCGAGGCGCAGCCGACGTCCGCGCAGGACGCTCGGATCGAACGGCTTCGTGCTCCACGACGTGACGAGTGCATCGTACTCGTCGCCGATGTCGCTCGGAACGGGAACCCTTCCCTCGTGTTCCTCGCCGCGCACGACGTCGCCGATCGCGGCCAGCCGCTTGCGTGCGTCTTCGTCATAGAGCCGATCGAAGTCATTGTCCGAGAGTGCGACGTAGATGCGTGCGGTCATGGAGTGCTCCTCCTCATTGAGTTCAGGCGGTGTGCACGATGTCGCCGGCGACGCGAACCTCGCGCACGCGGCTCGTGCTTTCGTCGAGATCGAGAACGACGGTGTCGGCTGTGCGGTCGGTGAGACCGAGCATCCGGGCGGGCTGTGTCGTCGCCATCGCGACCAGGTCCTCGTCGGGAAGGGGCAGTGCAGAGCGTGCCCAATCGACGCACTGCCGCAGCGAACATCCGGAGCCGGCGAGCAGCCCTGTCGCTGACAGCTGCAGGCGCCCGTCGTCGCAGACCGTGACGTCACCGCCGACAGGTGTGCGATACGTGCCGGGAGCGGACCCTGCCAGCGCGGCGGAGTCGGACGTCAGAAGGACCCGATGCGTGCCCTTCGCACGAATCATCGCGGTCGCCGTGTCCGCATCCAGGTGGTGCCCGTCGGTGATGAGCATCGCCGTGAGGCGATCGTCGGCGAGCTGTGCCCAGAGATGGTTCGGATGCCGGGGGAGCAGCCTGGCGGATCCGTTGCCCAGGTGAGTCGACAGCGTCGCTCCGGCATCCGCCGCCGCGTGCACATCATCCGGAGTCGGGGCCGCGTGGCCGAGGGACACGTGCACGCCCCGCTCGACGGCACCTGACGCGAACTCGGCAGCGCCCGGGCGCTCAGGCGCGAGTGTGACCACACGGACCAGGCCCCCTGAGGCCTCCTGCCAACGGTCGAGCTCCGCAAGGCTCGGATCGCGCATCGCGCTCGGATCGTGCGCTCCTCGTGCCCCATCGATCGCACTGAGGGCGGGCCCTTCCAAGTGCACTCCCGCGATCGAGTGCGCGACGCGGGAGTCGAGTCTGCGCGCTGCGGCCACCACCTCCAACGCATGCAGCATCCTCGGTTCGGAGGCGGTGATGATGGTGGGGAGATAGGTGGTCGTTCCCTCTGCCCACAGCTTCCTCGTGAGAGCGACGACCGTCTCCGTCGTGAGATCCGGCGCGTTCGCATCCTCCCCGCCGAAGCCATTCACCTGCAGGTCGACGAAGCCGGGCTGTGTCGAGGGACTCATAGCTGCGAGCGTACCGAGGAGCCTGTGAGCAGCCGTGCGGCAGAGGTATCGACGAACCAGTGCGCGTGGTGGTGGCGCTGCAGGTAGCTCGCGGGGCAGGAGCGTGCCACGGGGCCCTCGAGCGCGGCGGCGACGGCCGCGGCCTTGTGCGAGCCGAGTACTGTGCATACGAGCGTCGTCGCCGACATCAGTGCGGGAACGGTGAGTGTGAGTGCACGTGCCGGTACGTCGTCGAACGTGGGAAAGAGGCCGTCGTCGACCTGCTGGGTGCGTGAGGCATCGTCGAGCCGGATCTCACGCATCGTCACATCGTCGTCGATGTCGGCCTGGCCCGGTTCGTTGAAGGCGATATGACCGTTGACCCCGACGCCGAGGCATACGAGGTCGATCGGCGCTTCTGCGAGAAGTGCGGTGTACCTGGTGATCTCGTCGACGACGACGGCATCGGTCCTGATGCGCGCGAGACCGACGTGCGCATCGCGGGGGAGACGCTGCTCGAGCCAGCTGCCGAACGCCTGAGGGTGGTCCATCCGCAGGTCCAGGTACTCATCCATGTGGAACGCCGTGATGCGCGACCAGTCGATACGCGGATCCGTCGTCAGTTCGGCGAGCATCGCCTCCTGGGACGGGGCGCTGGCGAACACGACACGGGCGTGGCCCTTTTCGGCGATCGCGCGTTCGATCGTCGCGGCGGCGCAAGCCGCCGCACGCCGCGCGGTCTCACGCTCCGCGGTCTCCACCACGATCCACTCGGCCTGCGGATCGTGGTTGTCGACGTCCGTCATGAGCACCCCCTTGTTGCAATCGGTTGCAGTAGAGCTTAGGGCGATTCGCGACGCCGGTCAACATGGTCGAGCCGTGCCACACTGGCCGGATGAACGACCCTCGCCCCGAACCGCAGGATTTCGACGACTTCTGGGGTGACATGGCCGCACGTTCCCGGTCGATGGCACCGGAGTCGCGGCGCTCGTCGGGCGGGATCGACGGTGCGGATATCGTGCGGTTCACGTCGCTCGGCGGAGTCCGTCTGGGCGGCTGGCTCGTGCTGCCGGAAGGCGAGGTCACCTCGGCCGTCATCGTGGCGCACGGCTACGGAGGGCGGAACTCGCTCGACGCAGAATGGGCGCCCGCGGGCGCGGCGGTCTTCTATCCGGTGGCGCGCGGGCTGCCGACGCTGTCGACAGTGGAAGGAATCCCGGGGTTCTCGAAAGAACACGTGCTGCACGGGATCGGGTCGCGCGAGACGTATGTGCACGGCGGGTGCGCTGCCGACGTGTGGTGCGCCGTCAGCGCGCTGGAAGAGGTGCTCGGCAGGGCGTTGGGGGCATCGCAGGGAGGGCTTCGCCTGGGCTACTTCGGCCCGAGCTTCGGAGGCGGGATCGGGGCGATGGCAGTTCCGTGGGACGACCGGATCGACGCGGCATCGCTCTACGTGCCGAGTTTCGGCGCGCACGTCGCTCGGCTCGCTGAACCGAGCGTCGGCAGCGGCTCAGCGCTGGCGCAGTGGGTCGAGCACCATCCCGAGGCGTGGTCGGTCCTCGACTACTTCGACGCGGCCGCCTCGGCCCGGCGTCTGAAGGTCGCCACTATCGTCGCTCCTGCCGCAGAGGATCCGTCAGTGCCGCCCGTCGGTCAGCGGGCGATTGCGGATGCCGTGCCGCGCGAGCATCGCACGGTGATGCCGATGACCGCCGGTCATCTCGAGTATCCGGAGAAGGACGCGGAGATGGCGGCGTACGCCGAGGCCACGCGGCGGTTGTTCGCGGGGGTCTGAGCATGCAAGTCAGTCAGGAGCCGATACCGGACGCGTAGGTCCGTGTCATATCCCGAAGTCGTGCTCGGGGCGTTGGAGTAGAGCGGCTGCCGAGCGTTCGCCGTCCTCATCGCATACGGCGAATGCTTCGCAGGTCGGCTCGTCGATGACAAGCTGGGAGGCATGAGCAACGGCGCCTATGTTTCAGTTCTCGACATGTTCTCGATCGGCATCGGTCCGTCGAGTTCGCATACCGTGGGGCCGATGCGTGCTGCCCGCGCGTTCGTCGCAGAGCTGGAGGCCTCGGGCGTTCTCACTGGTGTGACGCATGTGCGCATCGCGCTGCACGGATCTCTTGCTGCGACCGGAATCGGGCACGGTACGCCGGGCGCCGTCGTCGCGGGACTGACAGGGCTGGATCCGAGCACCTGCGACCCCGACGAGGTGCGCGTTGCGTGGCCGCCTGCGGCCGAGGGGTCCGAGGTCGTGCTGGAGGGCGGCCCGATGGTGCGGATCCGCCCCGACGACGTCGAGTTCGCGGCGCGCACACCGGATCTCGCTCACCCCAACACGATTGTGTTCACTGCCTCGAGCGACGCCGGTGTGCTGGCGGAGACCACCTATCTCTCAGTCGGCGGGGGCTTCATCCGCAGACTCGGCGACGACGAACAGAAGGGCAACGCCGCCCTGTCCGCATTCTCGACTGCGGCCGAGCTGCTCGCGCTCTGCGCGAACCGCGGCCGCTCCATCGGAGACATCGCACGCGAGGCCGAACGCACAGCGCGCAACGACGACGAACTCGACGCCGGCATCGACGCGATTGTCGCCGCGATGACGGGCTGTATCCGGGCCGGTCTCTCGACGGGCGGCGTCCTGCCGGGCGGGCTCGACGTTCCCCGTCGCGCGCCCGCGTTCCGTGCGCGGCTGGAGCAGGCAGATCCGGGCACCCCCGATCTCGCGGTCAGCTGGCTGCATGCGTACACGCTCGCCGTCAACGAGGAGAACGCAGCGGGCGGACGCGTCGTCACCGCTCCCACGAACGGCGCCGCCGGGATCGTTCCGGCCGTTCTGCAGTACTACCTCGACGCGCACCCTGCTGACCTCGTCGCGGGCTCGCGCGAGTTCCTGCTCACGGCGACGGCGATCGGCTCCCTGGTGAAGGCGAACGCCTCGATCTCAGGCGCCGACGGTGGTTGTCAGGCCGAAGTCGGCTCTGCCTGCGCGATGGCGGCGGCCGGACTGTGCGCCGTGCTCGGCGGAACGCCGTGGCAGGTCGAGAATGCCGCAGAGATCGCGATCGAGCATCACCTCGGGCTCACGTGCGACCCCGTCGGCGGCCTCGTGCAGATTCCATGCATCGAGCGGAACGCCGTCGCCGCGTCGACCGCCGTCACGGCCGCGCGGCTCGCCCTGCACGGCGATGGCAGTCACCGCGTCTCGCTCGACATCGCGATCGAGACAATGCGTCAGACGGGCGTCGACATGAGCAGCAAGTACAAGGAGACGAGCCTCGGCGGCCTCGCCGTGAACGTCATCGAGTGCTGAGGCCGTACTAGCGCAGCCACGCGTCGCGGTTCTCCGCGATGAAGGCGTCGTCGTGCAGATCGGGATACGCGCGTCTGACCCGTTCGATCTCGTCGGCCTGGCCGGGGGAGAGGCCCTCGTCGGGGTCGAGGCACCACACGCCCTTGAGCAGCCCCTGCTGCCGGAGGACCTCGTGTACGCCGGCGATGACCCCGTGGAACGCGTGACGCGGGTCGAAGACCGCCTGGTTGACGTCGACCATGTCGACGGCCTGGCTACCGAGCTCGCGATACGCGGCGGGGTCGGTGGCGGCACGGTGGGCCTGATCCAGCATCCGCACCGCCGCACGCGTGCCGACGGCCCACTGCCCGAGCAGGCCACCGGCGAAGCGCAGCGTGCGCGGCCCGTCCGCGGAGTCGACGTGAAACTCCGCGAGCAGGTCGGCGACGATCGCGTCGTCATTCCCCGTGTACAGGGCGACCTCGTCCGCACGCCCCGACTCGGCGACTCCGCGCACCAGTTCGAGCGTGCGGTAGCGGTCGAATGGGGCGGATTTCACCGCAACGACTGAGGGGATCCGGGCGAACTCGCGCCAGAAATCGCGGTGGAGCACCGGGCCGCCGATCGCCTCCTGCAGGTAGAAGCCGATGACCGGCAGCACCTCACCCACCGCGCGAGCGCGATCCAGCAGCTGCGCATCGGTCGCACCGGGCACCCGCGGGCTGACCAGGACCGCGTCGTATCCGAGCCCGCGCGCGATCTCAGCCTCGGCGACTGCCTGCGCGGTGTCGCCTGCCACCCCCGCGACGCGTACGACGCTGTCGTCGGCCCGCTCGGACATCTCCTCCGCGGCGAGGGCGAGCACCGGCTCGAACAGCGCGTGCTGCGGATCCCGGATGGCGAACTGGGTCGTGTGCACGCCGACGGCGATGCCTCCTGCGCCTGAGTCGATGTAGTACCGTGTCAGAGCGCGCTGACGACGCTCGTCGAGTCGTCGTTGCGCGGTCAGCGCCAGCGGATGCGCGGGGATGACTGTGCCTGCTGCGAGTGTGCGCGCCGCCGCGGTGCGCAGTACGGGAACCGTCGCCATCAGAACTTCCCATCCCGCACGGCCCACTTCGTGGGCTTGCCGAGCATGGGCAGCTCGTCCCGCAGCCAGGCCGCCTGCAACCGGATCAGGCTGTCGGCCGAGAGCTGCGGGTAGCCGAACAGACCCATGCATCGGCGAGCATCGCTGAGCAGGGCCGTACTCTGCGGCTCATCGACCAGCGAGACATCTCGGCCGAGCAGCTCTGCGAACTGTCGGGCGATCGACTCGACGCTGAGCGTCTCGGGCCCGGTGAGATTGATCGTGAAGCGGTCGGACGACGCGTGCCGCAGTGATCGCAGCACGACCTCGTTCGCGTATCCCTGCCAGACCACGTTCACGTTGCCGGTGCTCAGCGACACGGGTTCGCCTGCGTGCACGGCGCGCCCGATATCGGCGAGCACCCCGTATCGCAGATCGACGGCGTAGTTGAGCCGGACGATCGACACGCGCGTGCCGCGTTCCTGGGCACCGAACTCGAACACCCGCTCGCGGCCGAGACACGACTGCGCGTACTCGCCGATCGGCGCTGGCTGCACATCCTCGCCCGCGCCCCCGGATGTCGCAGGGACGAAGGGATACACGTTGCCTGTGGAGAGCACGGAGATCGCGCTGTCGCGGTAGCGCCGTGCGACCCGGTCGGGCAGAGCCGCGTTGACCTGCCACGCCCATGAGGCGTTTGTGGCGGCACCGAACTTGGCTCCGACCATGAACACGACGTTCGCCGCATCCGGAAGCGAGGAGAAGTCGTCGTTATCGACGAGGTCGAAGGGGATGACCTCGACGCCCGCGGCGTTGAGCCGCGCGCGCACATCGGCATCGCCGAATCGGGAGACGGCGTGCACGACGTCGCTCTCCCGCCCGGCGGCATCGAGACCGCGCCGGGCGAGCGTCGCCAGCGTCGGGCCCATCTTGCCGCCGGCGCCGAGGATCACGATGTCGCCGGAACCTGCGGCAAGATCCGCGACGAGTGCGTCTGACGGTGTCGCGAGCGCCTCCTCGAGCTCCGTTTCCGAGGCGTACCCGGTTCTGTTCGGTTCGGTCTGGGTCATAGGAACTTCCCTGCGTAGGTGATGGCCAGGAGGATGAGGAACAGCACGCCGAGGCCGGCGAGGACGAGCTGTGGGATCGAGATCTTCAGACGACCGCGGTCGCGATGGCGTGCGAGCAGAACCATCACCAGGCCGATCAGCGGCACGATGAAGATCGTGACCGCCTGTGCGGTCAGGATCAGCTGGATCGGGATGCCGCCGAAGACGATCGCGACGATTCCGCCGATCGCCATGACGACCGTGACGCACACCTTCACGATCGGGGAGTCCAGTCCACCGGACTCCTTGCCGATCGCACCGGCCAGCATCGAGCCGCCGATCGTGGCGTTTCCGACGAGAGAGGTGAAGGCCGCGGCCCACAGGCCGATCGCGAACAGCACCGGTGCCCACTGGCCGATCGGTTGCAACACCGCCGCCAGATCGGCGGGTGAGCTGACCGTTTCACCCGCCGGGTTCAGCACGCCGGCGGCCGCGATCATGATCACGAACGACAGGCCGCCGAGGATGACTGTGCCGAGGCTGGCGTCGCGCCGGGCCTGCACGAACTCATCCGGCCCCCAACCCTTCTCGCGCACCAGGGTGATCTGATAGAACGCTCCGACGACCGAGAAGGTCGTCGCCACGGCTGCCACGACGACGGCGTTGGAGCCGGTCGGGATGGTCGGGATCAGCCCGCGCAGCAGCGCGCCGGGGTCGGGCTGCGAGACGACTGCGGTGATCACGAAGAGGACGAGCATCAGCAGTACGAGCGGAACCATCACGCGCTCGAGATTGCGGTAGAAGGACGGCAGCCAGACGAACGCGATCGCGACCGCGGTGAAGACGCCGGCGAGAACCGCCGTGTTCGTGTCGAACAGGACCTCCGCCGCCGCGCCCGCGCCGACCGAGTTGCCGGCTTGGAACGAGGCGACCACGACGAGTGCCCCCAGCGCGATGAGGATGCCGACGATGCGACCGAAGCGGGCGGAGACGGTGCCGACGGAGCCTTGATCCGTGGTGAGCCCGATTCGCACGGCGATGTTCACGAAGCACAGCATCAGGATCGTCGCGACCACGGGAACCCACACGAGGTCGTACGCGAAGCCTGCGCCGAGTGAACTCGCCGTCGTGATGGACCCGGGCCCGAACACCAGGGCAGCCGTCACGAATGCGGGGCCGATTCGCCATCGCGACCGTGCGTGCCCGGCCGCGGCTCCGGATGTCGTCTGTGAACTCATGATGCCCCTTTGCTCGTCATGTGGATGCACCAATTATGCAACCATGCTCATATAATTCGTCAAGCCCCACCCTCGAGAAATGCAGACTGTGCGGGCGGAATCTCACCTGCTCGTGTGCTAATTTTTCGACACGACCTGAGGAGGATCGTTGGAACAGCGCCAGATGCGATCGGTCGCCGCTCGCGCGGCGATGCGTCTGCGCGATCTCGGCCCCGCGACGCTCTCTGAGCTGTCCCGGGAACTCGACCTCTCACGCACATCCGTCGAGAACGCCCTTCCGCAGCTCTCGAGGAGCGGCCTGGTCGCGCTCGCGCCGGCGACGCAGGGGACAGGGGCGGGGCGACCGGCAAAGCGGTACCGGTTCGTCGCCTCCGAGGGTGTGGTCGTCGGGGTGGACGTCGGGCTCGCGAGTGTACGCGTGGTGGTTGCGGATCTTGCGGGCACCGTCGCCGCAAGTCGCCAGTTCGCCGGTATCGAAGAGGCGGGCAGCGGGGCGGACAAGCTGGTCGCCACGATCGAGTGCATCCGCGCAACGCTTTCCGAAGCGGGGATCCTCCAAGCGAGAGTGCGATCCATCGGCACCGCGCTGCCCGGAATCGTGAACGACCGCGGGCAGGTGGTGCGATCGATCGTGATCCCGGAGTGGACCGGCGCGGACATCGCCGCTCGTATGCGCGAGACGTTCGCCTGCCCAGTCACCGTCGACAACGGCGTCAGGCTCGCGGCCGTCGCGGAGCATCATCTGGGCGTGGCTCAGCTCATCGACGACATCCTCTATGTCTCCGTCGGCAACCGCATCGCGACGAGCCTCATCCTGAACGGTGTCCCGCGGCGGGGTGCGCACCACATCGCCGGCGATGTCGGCCGGGTGGCGTTTCGAGGGCTCAAGGCGCATACCGGCCGAATCGTCTGGGAGTCGGCGCCCACTGCGCGCGAAGTATTCGATCGCGCCGATGCCGGCGACAAGGCGGCCGTCGATGAGATCGCCCGGTTCGTCGACGAGGTGGCACACGGCATCGCCGTGCTGAGCATGGCGATCGACCCGGCGATGATCGTGGTCGGCGGCGGTCTTTCCGGTGCGCACGAGCGATTCCTAGGTCCTCTGCGCCGCGCGATCCCCGCGCAGGTCGGGTACCCGATCGATCTCCCCGTCGTCGAAGCCAGGCTGGGTGCCGATGCGCCGGCCCACGGCGCCCTCGTGCACGCATTCCGGACTCACGCCGACGACGTGTTCGGCATCGTGGGGATGTCCGTGCCACCGATCATTCCGAGTTCCGCCGGGCAGTGAGCGGGTCGGCGCCGCCCCGCGCCGTGCCGCCCCGCTCTCGCATGCGGGCGACGGTGTCGCCCGGCCGCCCCGTCTTGCCTCATGTCAATAGGTCCGGGAGCGATTGGTGCTTGCCTCAGGTAAAAGGTCCGCGTAGAGAGGGTCAGGCGGCGGGGCGGGTGCCCTGGGTGCGGGCGGCGGCGAGGTCGATGAGCTGCTGCTGGATGCGGATGATGCGGCGAGTGATCGCGGCGGGGTTCAGCTTCACATGCTCGGCTGCCAACCGCTCTGCGGCGCGCTGGTCGAGCACGTCGGCGTCGAGGAGCCGTTGGTAGGGGGTGCGTGGCTTGTCGTAGACGCGCTTCTTTCGGCCTGAGTTCGTGTGGGTCCAGCTGGTGGCTTTCACGCAGGACAGCAGGTGGTTCTTCCGCTTCATGACCAGTGAGTGCAGCTCGTTCAGGAGTCGGAGCTCGTGGTCGGTCTCGTAGCGGTAGCGGAAGGCGTGGCGGCGGACCCAGTCGCCGTTGCGCTGCTCGACGTGCGCGTTGTCGTTGTGCTGGTAGGGGCGGCCTCTCGTGACCGGGATGCCCCGTTCGTCGCACCAGGCGATCACGGACCAGTTCAAGAACTCGGATCCGTTGTCGAAGTCCATCCCCACGATCGGGACCGGGGAGGCCCGCCGGAGCCAGTCCATCCCGGCCTTGACGTTCTTGTGGGCGTTGTTACGGATGCCGCGGATCAGGGTCCACCCGATCACCGGGTCGGTCGCGGTCAGCGTGCGCAGGTACTCGCCCCGGGTGGAGTGACCGCAGTGCGCGACGGTGTCCAGCTCGTAGAACCCCGGCCCCGGCGGGAGGCCGTCCATCGCGGTGTGCACCGGGATCGACGAGCGCAGGATGTGCGAGGGTTTCGTCGTGCCCAGCGCCTGCGGGTGGCGGGCGTCGCGATGGGGTTTCAGGTACCGGTCGATCGTCGCGGCCGACATCTGATGCAGCTCGTCCAGCACCGCGTCGCTGACCCTGGCCGCGACGCGGCCGAGCTCGTTGAAACGGACCAGGCGTTCGAGGGTGTCGTCCATGACCGCCGCGAGGTACTTGCCCGACGGCTGGCCGGCCAGCGCCCATACCTCCTGCAACACCACGAGCGCGTCGTAGGAGTACTTCCGCGGGCGCGGCTTGCGGCGCTGGTCACGGGCGGCCCCCTTCCGGGCTTCGGCCTTCCGGATCGCGCGGCGAGCGTAGTCGCGGTGCCACCCGGTCGCCTCGACCAGCGCGTCCAGGATGCGCGCCTTCCCGGCCCGATCCTGCGACCGGTACTCTTTCGCCAGCCTCTTCGTGATCTCCCGGCGCGCCGTCATGCTCAACTCCCCGCTCATCCGGCCAGGGAACCACCACCGTTACGCGGACCTTTATACGTGAGGCACACGCTGCCGCTCCCGGACCTTTTAGCTGAGTCAAGTCGTGCCCTTCCATGCGAGGGAGGCCAGAGGTACCCTCGCAGGACACGGGCGACCGGGGGAAGCGACATGATCGGCAACAGCTACTGGACCACGACCTACGGGCCGAAGAACCCGCAGCTCTTCCTTGATGAGATCGCCATGCAGACCGAGCTCCGACGGGAGCGCTCGCTTCGCTGGCACGAGTTCTGTGGGTACTGGCTGCACCGGACGAAAGACGCAGGCGCGCGACACCGTCGGTGAGTCCAGGCGACTTCGTCGATTCGCTGGACGACACTCTCCGATTCGCGGCAGTGCTGACCGCTCTCACCGCACCGCGAACACGCGGTCGGCGTGGGGGCGGGTGGCGCGGATCAGCTGCGCGTTGAGCTCGTCGCTGCCTGTGGCGCGCTCCATCGCCTCCGCGCGGTCGCGGCCGAAGCGCTCGTGGCGGGCGATCAGGCGCTCGACGCGGGTGTCGTCGCCCGGGTCGAGGAACCACGCCTCGTCGAGCAGGTCGCGCACGCGCTCCCAGCCGCCGTCATCGTGCAGCAGATAGTTCCCCTCCACGATCACGACGGGCACGGCGCCGTGCACCGGTACGCAGCTGCCGATCGGCTCGTCGAGCTCGGGGTCGAAGTACGGCGCGTACAGCTCGCCGTCATCCGGTTCCTGCGCCCTGATGCGCTCGAGCAGTGAGACGAAGCCGTCCACGTCGAAGGTGTGCGGGGCGCCCTTGCGACCGTGCAGGCCGCGCGCGTGCAGCAGGCGGTCGGCGAAGTGGTAGCCGTCCATGCCGACGAGCACCGAGACGCCGTCGGCGACCAGCGCCTCGGCGACCGTGGATTTCCCCGCCCCCGGCGCCCCGGTGATCCCGATGATGCGCCGGATGCCGGTGGCCGCGAGATCGCGCACGCGAGCGCGCAGGGCGTCGACCGTCACGAGCTCGGCGGCTGCGTCATCCGGGACCGCGCTGCGCGCATCCGCGGCCGTCACGCTCTGGACATCCGGAGTCGTGCGTTCTGCCGCGCTCATGCCGGCACCACCTGCACCTTGCGCCCGCGCCCCGCGCGGAACAGCTCGAGCGCGTCGCCGTACTCGGCCAGCGGCACCCTGTCGCTGATGAACACCTCGGGCGGGATCACCCCGGTCGCGAACAGGTCGGCTGCGCGGTCGTAGGAGTTCAGCGTCGCCATCGAACCGGTGATCGTGATCTCGTGCCGGAAGATCCGGTACGGCTCGATCGTGGCGCGCGCGTCGTACGAGGCCACCCCGAACTGCAGGAACGTGCCTCCGCGGTCCACGCGCCCCAGCCCGTCCTGGATCGCGTGCTGATTGCCCGTCGCGTCCACCACGAGCTCCCAGCCGTACGGCCTGTCGAGTTCGTCGGCGCTGGTGACCGCGGCGTCGCAGCCGAGCTGCCGCGCCACATCGAGCTTGGCCGGATTGAGGTCGACGACCTCGACGCTTGCGACACCCGCGCGCTTGGCCAGCTGCAGCATCATCAGCCCCATCGTGCCCGCACCGTAGATCAGCGCGCGGTTGCCCATCTGCGTCTTCAGCACGTCATAGCCCCGGATGGCGCACGAGAGCGGTTCGATCAGCGTCGCGTCGCGCACGTCGACGTGGTCGGGCAGCTTCACCAGGTGGCGCTGGTCGACCGCGCAGAACTCCGCCGCCCCGCCATTCCAGCTCGTGCCGTAGCCGCCGGCGATCTCGCAGAGGTTCGTCAGCCCCTTCTTGCAGTACCGGCACTCGTGGCAGATGTTCGACGGGTTCACGCCGACGCGGTCGCCCGGCTTCACATGCGTGACCTCACCGCCCACCTCGAGCACCGTGCCGGCGAACTCGTGCCCTGGCACCACAGGGAAGGTGTCGCTGAACTCGCCCTCCAGGATGTGCAGGTCGGTGCCGCAGATGCCGGATGCCGCAACCTCGATGAGCGCATCGCGCGGGCCCGGTGTCGGATCGGGGATCGTCGTGCATTCGAACGATCCCGGCTGGGTGAAGACGACGGCCTTCATGAGATCACCTCACAGAGTCTGGTCACCTCTCGGGCGACGGCGTCGCGCCCCGGCGCGAGGTACTTTCGGGGGTCGACCAGCCGCTCGTTCGAGGCGAGGGCGTCGCGCACGGCGGCGGTCATGATCGAGTTCAGGTGCGTGGACACGTTGATCTTGCGCATGCCCGCGTCGATCGCGCGCCGGATGTCGGCATCGGCGACGCCGCTGGAGCCGTGCAGCACCAGCGGAACGGGAACGGCCTCCCGCAGCGAGGCGATCAGGTCGAGGTCGAGCGCGGCGTCGCGCGAGGTCATGGCGTGCGAGCTGCCGACGGCGACAGCCAGCGCGTCGACTCCGGTCGCCTCGACGAAGGCGACCGCCTCATCCGGATCGGTGCGCACGCCTGGCGCGTGGGCGCCGTCCTTGCCGCCGATCTCGCCGAGCTCCGCCTCGACCCACGCGCCGTGCTCGTGCGCCTCGGCGACCATCTGCGCGGTGCGCGAGACGTTCTCGTCGTACGGCGAGGTCGCCGCGTCGAACATCACCGACGTGAACCCGAGCCGGAGCGCCTCGCGCACGAGCGCCTCGCTCTCGGCGTGGTCGAGGTGCAGTGCGACGTCGATGTTCGCGGTCTCGGCGATGCGGCGGCTGGCGAGCGCGATGGGCGCAAGCGCCCCGTGGTACTTCGCGGCGTTCTCCGAGATCTGCAGCACAACGGGCGAGGCGGCGCTCTCCGCGCCGGCGACGATGGCTTCCGCGTGCTCGAGCTGGATCACGTTGAACGCGGCGGCGACGCGGCGCTCCGCGAGGATGCGGTCGGTGGTGACGAGGGGCATGTATCTCCGTTGAGGCAGTCGTGCGGAATCAGGCGAGGATCAGCTCGGGGCCGGCGGCCCTGATCTCGTCGGCGATGTCGGGGGGAGCGGCGGAATCGGTGACGACGACGTCGAACTCGTCGAGGTCGGCGTAGCGGCAGAACGACTCGCGGCCCAGCTTGGACGACGTCACCGCGAGCACTCTGAAGCGCGCGGCCTTCACCAGCGCCGACTTCAGCGCGGCTTCCTCGGGGATCGTCGTCGTCGCGCCGTGCGACGTCACCCCGTTGGCGCCGACGATGGCCACGTCGCCGCGCAGCTTGGCGAGCCGCTGCCATCCCCACAGGTCGACGGCGCCGTGCGTGACATGGCGGACGCGACCGGGCAGTGCGAACACCGACAGCCGGGGCCGCTCGGCCAGCAGCGAGATCGCGGGGATGTTGTTGGTCACCACGGTGAGCTCCCTGTCGGGGAAGACCTCGGCGAGCACGTGCGTCGTGGAGCCGGAGTCCATCATCACGACGCCGTCGTCCGGCAGCAGCTCGACGATGCGCGCAGCGATCGACAGCTTCGCGTCGCGTTCGCGCTCGTTGCGGCTGCCGATCGCGGCTTCGAAGGGCTCGGGATCGCGCAGGATCGCGCCGCCGCGGTGCCGGTGCAGAATGCCCTGGCGCTCGAGCACGGACAGATCGCGACGGATGGTCTCGGCCGTGACTTCGAGGTGGTCGGTCAGGGCGGAGATCATCACGCTGCCGTCGCCTGTGCGCGCGAGACGAACGATCTCGCTCTGGCGCTCGGCGGGGTACATGTCGCTCCTTCGCGATGCGGGCCGGGCTCCCGATGTCGGGCGCCCTCTTGAATTGTGGCCCGCCGCGGCCGCAATCGCAACACAAACACACATCCGGATGTGGCGATTCCGTCACAAACTCACATCTGGTCTTGTGGTTTTCCTCGCGATCGGGCATTGTTTAGTTCGCTCAACGGTCGGAACCACACATCCGGCCATGCCATCCGGTCAATGAAGACGAAAGGGCACACCATGACACAGCACTCCAATCGCCGACGCATCGTCGTCGGGGTCGGCGTCCTCGCAAGCGGCGCGCTGCTGGCCAGCTGCGCCGGCGCGGGCGGCGGCGGAGGAGGCGGTGGCGAGGACGGCGTCACGACGCTGACCCTCGCGACCGTGAACAACCCGCAGATGGTCGACATGCAGGAACTCGCCGACGCCTTCCATGAAGAGCACGAGGACATCAGAGTCGAGTTCGTGCAGATGGAGGAGAACGATCTGCGCGACAAGGTCACCACCGACATCTCGACGGGCGGCGGCCAGTACGACATCATGACGATCGGGTCGTACGAGGTGCCCATCTGGGCCGAGAACGGCTGGCTCGCCGATCTCACCGAGTACTCCTCGGCCGAGGAGTACGACGTCGACGACCTGATGCCGCCCGTGCGCGACGCGCTCACGGTCGACGACAGCCTCTACGCCGTGCCGTTCTACGCCGAGTCGTCGTTCCTGATGTACAACGAGGAGATCCTCGACGAAGCGGGCCTCGAGGTGCCTGAGCACCCCACGTGGCAGGAGATCGCCGAGATGGCGCGCGAAGTCGACGACGACGACACCACGGGCATCTGCCTGCGCGGCAAGCCGGGGTGGGGCGAGCTGTTCGCTCCGCTGACCACGGTCGTGCAGACCTTCGGCGGAAACTGGTACGACGAGGACTGGAACGCACAGGTCGACGGTGAGGGCTTCACCGAGGCCGTGCAGTTCTACACCGACCTGGTCGCGGACGCCGGCGAGTCCGACCCCGTCTCCTACGGCTTCACCGAGTGCCTGAACCTGTTCACGCAGGGCGACGCGGCGTTCTGGTACGACGCGACGAGCGCGGCAGGCTCCGTCGAATCCGCCGACCTGAGCGATGTCGCCGGCAAGATCGGCTATGCGCACGCACCGACGGTCGAGACGGAGGAGTCCGGCTGGCTGTGGGCGTGGAACCTCGCGATCCCGGAGTCCTCGGAGAAGAAGGACGCGGCGTGGGAGTTCATGCAGTGGGCCACCAGCAAGGAGTACGTCGAGCTGGTCGGCAACGAGCTCGGCTGGAGCCGCGTGCCCCCGGGATCGCGCCAGTCGACGTACGAGCTCGCTGAGTACCAGGAAGAAGCGGGAGCCTTCGCCGACCTCACGTACGACATCATGACGTCGGTCGACCCGACGCAGCCCGGTGTCGATCCGCAGCCGTGGACCGGCATCCAGTACGTGACGATTCCGGAGTTCCAGGACGTCGGCAACCAGGTCTCGCAGGAGATCGCCGAGGTCTTCGCCGGGCGGGCCAGCGTCGAGGACGCGCTCGCCGCGGGGCAGAGGATCGCCCAGGACGCGGGAGACGCGCAGAAGTGACGCTCTCCGCGGGTCGGGCCGCAGGCGGCCCGACCCGCACCCCGCCGTCCCCGCGACGGACACGACCCACCACCCCCTCCCGAGGAGTCCGCAATGGCAATCGCCGATTCGACTCGCCTCGTGGTGACCGCCCCCGAAGCGAAAGCGCGCAGCAAGCGCAAGGCACCCCAGGTGCCGATGACGCCGCGCGAGCGGAAGAACCTCCGCATCGCCCGCGCCCTGCTGTGGCCAGCACTCGCCGTCGCGATCGTCATCACGCAGGTGCCGTTCCTCATCACGATCTACTACTCGTTCCAGACCTGGAACCTGCAGCGCCCGGGTGACCGCGGCTTCGCGGGCTTCGACAACTACGCCAGGGTGCTCTCGAACGGCGAGTTCTTCAGCTCGCTGTGGGCGACCGTTCTCATCGTCGGCGTCAGCGCGATCGTGTCGCTCGTCGTCGGCATGCTGCTCGCGATGCTGCTCGACCGGAAGTTCTTCGGCCAGGGCCTTGCGCGCACCCTGCTCATCACACCGTTCCTGATGATGCCGGCCGCGTCGGCGCTGATCTGGAAGTGGTCGATGCTCGACAACGACGCCGGGTTCGTGAACTGGGCGCTCGGATTCATCGGCATCGATCCGGTTGCATGGAACACCAGCTTCCCCGTCGCCACCGTGATCATCGCTCTCGCGTGGCAGTACACGCCGTTCATGATGCTGATCCTGCTGGCCGGGCTGCAGAGCCAGCCGCAGGATGTGATCGAGGCCGCATCGGTCGACGGTGCGGGGCCCCTGCGCACGTTCGTCTCGATGACGCTGCCGCACCTGCGCCAGTACGTCGAGCTCGCCGTGCTGCTCGGCGTGATCCTGATGCTGCAGGTGTTCGACCCGATCGCGATCATGACGAAGGGCACCGGCGGCACCAAGACCATGGCCTACCTGCTGTACGAACGCGCGTTCATCGGGCTCGACATCGGCGAGGCCGCCGCATACGGCGTGCTGACGGTGATCGTCACGATCATCGTGGCCACGATCGCGCTGCGCACGCTGTTCAAGATGTTCAAGGTGGAAGGAGACCTGAGATGAGCACTGCAGTCGTCCCCCGTGGGGGTCGCGCGCGCAAGCGCGTCGTCGGCGGTGTGCTCACCGTCGTCACCTGGGTCGTCACGCTCGCGTTCTTCTTCCCGGTCGCGTGGATGGTGTTCACGGCGTTCAAGCCGGAGCGCGCCGCGTCGACGAATCCGCCGACGTTCCTCACCGAGCTCACGTTCGACAACTTCGCGCGGGTGTTCGACTCAGGGTTCTCCGCGTACCTGATCAACTCGTTCTCGGCATCCGTGATGTCGACGATCATCGTGATGCTGCTCGCGTTCCCCGCCGCCTACGGGCTGTCGGTGCGGCCGATCGTGAGATCCACCGACGCGCTGTTCTTCTTCATCTCGACGAAGTTCCTGCCGCTGGCGGCGGCGATCATCCCGATCTATCTGCTCCTGCAGAACTTCGGAATGCTCGACAACGTCAGCGCCCTGACGATTCTGTACCTCGGCATGAACCTGCCGCTCGCGGTCTGGATGATGCGCTCGTTCCTGATGGAGGTGCCGCGCGAGATCATCGAGGCAGCCCAGGTCGACGGTGCCAAGTTCAGCACCGAGATGCTGCGGATCGTGCTGCCGCTGGTGGCGCCCGGCATCGCGGCGGCCGCACTGATCTGCTTCATCTTCGCGTGGAACGAGTACTTCCTGGCGAACCTGCTCACCTCCACGGTCGCCCGCACGGCACCGCCGGCGCTCGGCAGCTTCGTCTCGGGTCGCGGGCAGTTCCTCGCGGTGCTGAGCGCCGCGGCGACGGTCGCCGTGCTGCCGGTGATCATCGCGGGGTGGGTGGCGCAGAAGCGCCTCGTGCGCGGTCTCGCGATGGGTGCCATCAAGTAATCGATATGACTGGTCCTCTCTTCCTCGGCATCGACGCCGGACAGACGACGGTGAAGGCGGTCGTGCACGACGACCGCCTTCGCCCCGTCGCGACCGGGCGCCGATCGAGCCCTGTGCACCACCCGCGACCGCGGTTCGCCGAGCGCACGCAGGACGAGCTCTGGGCAAGCGCCGCAGGAGCGATCGCCGACGCCGTCGCCCAGGTGGATGCGAGCCGGATCACCGCGATCGGCATCAGTGGTCACGGCGACGGTCTGCACCTCGTCGACGATGACGGCGAGCCCGCCTCCCCTGCCATCACGGCCATGGACGGCCGCGCGTTCCGCGAGTGGCAGCGGATCACCGGCGATGCCGACAGAGCGAAGACGATCCTCGAGGTGTCGGGGCAGCAGGCGCCGCTCGGCGGCGCAGGGCCGCTGCTCGCATGGATGCGCGAGCACGATCCGGATGCCACGGAGCGCGCCGCGCATCTGATCTGGTGCAAGGACGTGCTGCGACTGCGCCTGGTCGGCGGCGATCCGGAGACCGACCTCTCCGACGCGACCGCGTCGTTTCTCGACATGCGTCGCGGCCAGTGGAGCCGCGAGGTGCTCGAGGCCTACGACCTCGGGTGGGCAGAGCGACTGCTCCCGCCGCTGCGGCGCTCGGCCGACATCGCGGGAGCCGTCACAGCGGATGCCGCCGCAGCGACCGGACTGGCCGAGGGGACCCCCGTCGTCGTCGGGCTGCACGACGTGCAGGCGTCGGCGATCGGATCGGCGGCTCTGGTGCCCGGTCGTCTCTCGCTCATCGCCGGGTCGTTCAGCACCAACGGTGTGACCACAACGGGCGATGAGGTCGATCCCCGCTGGCAGTGCCGCGTGTCCATCCGGCCCGATCTGCGGGTGGCGATGTCGACATCACCGACAGCGTCGCCCGCGCTCGAATGGGCGGTGCGGGTGCTCGGAGGCGGGGCGCACGACGCCCGTGATGCGCTGTTCGACGAGGCGGCGGCGCTCGAGCCCGACGCCGACACACCCGCGATGCTCCCGTATCTGCTCGGCTCGCCGCTGGGTGATGCGCCGACGGCCGCGTTCGCCGGAATCCGCGCGGGGCACGGCCGCGGGCACGTGTTCCGCGGCGTGCTCGAGGGCATCGTCTGCATGCACGTGTGGCACACCCGCGCGCTGGCGACGAGCTACGACTGGAACGGCCCCATCCGACTCGGCGGCGGCATCTCGCGGTCTCCGCTGTACGTGCAGATGGTGGCGGATGCCATGGGGCAGCCGGTCAGCGTCGTGCGCGGAGACGAAGTGGGCGCGTTCGGAGCAGCTGCCGTCGCGGCGCTCGGCGCCGGGCACTTCGCCTCGATCGACGAAGCGCAGGAGCTCGTCGAGCTCGCAGATCCCGTCGCTCCCCGCGTCGAACTCGCCGGGCACTGGCAGCGCATCATCGCGCGCTTCGACGCCTTGAACGATAGCCTCGCTCCGTGGTGGATCGAGAACGCCTGATGTCGGCGAAGCAGAGCGGAACGGCGACGAGGCACGAGGGCATCCTCGCCCAGCTGGCCAGGCAGCAGCGCGTGCACGTCTCGGATCTGGCCGCGCGCTTCGACGTCTCGGAGGAGACGATCCGACGCGATCTCGTCGCCCTCGAGCACAGCGGCGACGCTGTGCGAGTGCACGGCGGCGCGATCGTGCCGACGGCGGCGGTCGAGCCGGGACAGGTCAGGCCGGCGGTCGATGACGACGGCGTCGTCGGTGCCGTGCTCGGGATGCTGCCGGCATCCGGAAGCATCTACCTCGCCTCGGGGCCGGTCTCGCACGCCGTTGCGGAGGCACTGCCAGACGCCGCCGATCGCACACTCATCACCTCGTCGATCGAGATCGCACTGCTCGCCGCCATCAAGCCGGCGACGGTCGTCTACAACCTCGGGGGCCGCGTGCGCGGCGACGTGCGCTCGGGGGACGCACAGTTCGGCCCGTGGACGAACGAACTGCTCGCCGAGCTGAGGATCGGAACCGCGGTGATCGAGGTGGGGGTGATGGGTCAGGACGGTGCCGTGCTGGCGCAGACGCCGCAGCAGGCGGAGCAGGTGGAACAGGCCCTCGAGATCGCGGAGCGGAGAGTGCTCGTGATCACGGGCCGCGGCGGTGAGCCCGGGCTGGCAGTGGCTGCGGGGCTGGCCGATTTCGACGACATCGTCTCGGTTGCGCAGCTTCCTCGCGATCTCGCGGCGCGGGCCGCTGAAGCCGAGATCCGGGTCGTCGTTCCGGAGGCGGCGGCATGATCGGGCCGAGCGACGCGTCATACGCGATTCGGCGACGTGATCTGCCGGCGCAGCGTGCGGAAGGGGCATCCGGATGACCGGGATCGTGACCGTGACGCTGGCCCCGGCGATCGACCTCACGTATCAGGCGGACGCCGTCGTTCCCGGGGGCGTGAACCGCGCCAGCGCGTGGACCCGCGAACTCAGCGGCAAGGGCGTGAACGTCTCGCACGCTGTGGCGCTGTCGGGCACGTGCACGGTCGCCGTGCTGCCGATGGGCGAGGCGGACGCGCGCGAAGCGGAAGCGAGATGGCTGCGGCCGGTCGCGGCGCGCGAGCGCACGCGCGTGAACGTGACGATGGCCACCGCCGATGGCGTGACGACGAAGCTGAACGCGCCGACGAGCCCGCTCTCGCCCGGCGAGGTGGAGGCGGTGCTCGGCGAGACCGTCAGTCAGGTGCGAGCGATCGGCGCGGAGTGGATCGTGCTGGCCGGCTCGGTGCCCCCGCTCGCCGCGGATGGCGATGACGTGCCGGATGGCGGCTCTGTCGACCTGTGCCGTCTGATCGATGCGCTCGCCGCGGAGACCGACGCGCGCATCGCGGTCGACACCAGCGGCGACCCGCTCGCCCAGGTGTTCGCAAGCTCGCTCGACAAGGTCGCGCTGGTGAAGCCGAACACGCACGAGCTCGCCGCGGCGACGGGGCTGCCGCTGCGCACACTCGGTGAGGTGCGCAGCGCCGCGCTCCGGCTGATCGAGCGCGGCTGCGAGACCGTGTACGTCTCGATGGGCGAGGACGGGGCCCTCGCCGTCACGCGCGACGGCTCGTGGTGGGCCCGCGCCGTCCCCGCCGCGATCATCAACTCCACCGGCGCGGGCGATGCCTCTCTCGCCGGCTTCCTCGTACACGCTCTCGGCGCCGCGCCAGGCTCGCGAGATGCGCACCTTTCGTCGAGATGCGCCGATATTGACGCCGATTTGTCGAAAAAGTACGCTTCTCGCGAGCCGGATGGGCCGGAGCAGGGGCCGGATGTGCCGGTGGCAGGGGGACCGGATGGCCCGCGCGCAGCCATCGACGTGGCGGCCGCCATCGCGGGGGCCGCCCGCTTCGGGGCGCTGTCCGTGTCTCAGGCGGGAACCCTGCTGCGCGACCCGGCCTCGGCACCCCAGGCCACCGTCGTCGCAGAGCCGGACGGCGACATCCGATTGGCTGACCCGGCGGGGTAGGCGAATCGCGAACGTACCTCGTGTGATCGAGCGTATGCCTCAGATCCGGATGTCAGGGGCACATTCGATCACAAGAGGTACGTTCAGCGCGGTGCGGGTGTGCTGCCCCGCACGACCAAGTGCATCGGGATGAGCGCATGCTCGCGAGCCGGCTCGGCGGGGGACTCGAAGCGCTCGAGTGCCCGCTCTGCGGCGCGGCGGCCGAGCTCCGCGGGGTCCTGCGCCATCACGGTGACCGCGGGGGTCAGCGCGTGCGCCATCGGGAAGTCGCCGATGCCGACGAACGCGAGCCCTGCGCGCTTCAGCGGCTCGAAGGCGCGCATCGTGACGCGGGCGTTCGCGGTGACGGCCGCGGTCGGCGGTTCGGGCAGCGCCCGCATCCGGGCGATCGCCGCCGCGGCCGATTCGGGGTCCGTCGCCTCGAGCGAGACGAGGTCGTGCCGGGGATGCTCGGAGGCGCCCGTCGTGTCGCCTGCGCGGTCCGCGTCATCCGACGCGTCTCCGGGCTCGATCCCCGCATCGCGCAGCCCGAGCCGCCACCCGTCGCGACGGCGTTGGGTGCTCGGCGGATGCACGCGGTCGGCGAGGAACGCGATGCGCCGATGGCCGCGTGAGACGAGATGCTCCACGGCCCGCCGTGCACCGTCGACGTCGTCCTCGCGCAGCTCCTCCGCCTCGACGCCGCGCGCCGGTCGGTCGACGAACTCGATCGGCGTGTGCTCCAGCCACGGCTCCAACCACGACTGATCCTCCGCGACCGGCGCGAGGATCAGCCCCATCAGCTGCGCTTTCAGCAGAGCCTCGATCACGTCGCGTTCCCGCTCCGGATCGTCGCCGATGCTGGCGACCAGCGTGGTCACGCCCGCCGGCGCGCACACGGTCTCGACCGACCGCACGATCGCGGAGAAGAACGGGTCGCCGACATCCGGAATCGCCACGCCGACCGACTGTGATCGCCCGTGCCGGAACGTGCGCGCGAGAACGTTCGGCACATAGCCGGTCTCGCGCATGGCGCGCTCGACGCGGTCGCGGGTCTCCGGCCGCACGTGCGGGTCGGCGTTGAACACGCGCGACACCGTCTTCGCGCTCACCCCCGCGTGCGAGGCCACATCCTGCATCGTCGACATCTTGCGCTCACCCTATCCGTGCATCGCGTCGCCAGAGGAACGCCTCTCCCGAGGGACCCGGTCGTACGCGGTGAGCGAGCTGGCCCGCTCGGGAACGGAGCGGCCGCTCGCGTCACCGCGTCACCGCGCGGCCAGCTCCTCGTCGATCACCGCGGCCAGCTCTGCAGCCCGCACGGCGGCGACGCCGGTGAGCCGTTCCTCGCGCTCGTCGGCTGACGTCGACAGGCAGTCCTTCCACAGCGAGCGGCCGGCCATCGCGCCCGCGCTGCCGTGGCGCACAGCGGTGCGCACCTGGCCGACGAACGTGGCGTGATCGACGCCGGCCGACAGAACCGCCCACGGCACGCCCTGCGCGGCCGCATGCACGGCATCCGACGCCTCGGCCGACCCAGGGTACGGGATCTTCAGCACCTTCACGCCCTGCTCGACGCAGATCCTCGTCGCATCCTCGATCAGCCCGCCGAACGCGGCAGCGTAGTCCTCCTCGCTCTCACCTGGCAGACGGTAGGTGAGGATCTCGACGATCAGCAGCACGCCCTCGTCGTTCGCGGCGGTGACGAGATCCCGGATGGCCGTGACGACTTCTTCCTCAGCGTCGCCGCGATCGGGGCGCAGGTAGAAGAGCATCTTGACCGCATCGCCGCCCAGCTCGCGCACCCGGCGCGGCGACATGCCGTCGATGTATCGGGTGCGGCGCAGCCCCTCGTCCGTCTCGGCGAATCCGCTCGCGTCGAGCGCGACGACCAGGCCGGTCTCCGGCGCGATCACGCCGTCGTCGACGATCTCGGGCAGCGCGGTCTCCGGGTCGAGCAGGATCGCGGGGGCGCGGTTGCCGAGGTGGCGCACCAGGTCGGATTTGGCGGCGGCCAGACCCGCGCGGTCGACCGTCTGCGGGTCGTCGGTCATGACCTTCTTCATGCTGTTGCGCTGGTCGGCGGCGACGATCAGCATGCCGCCGCCCGGCGTGGTCAACCTGCTCAGGGCGCGGCGTTCCAGTGTGGTCAGCTCGTTCATGGGGCTCCTTCTCATGGGGTGGTTCCGGCGAGTCCGGATGTGCGGTGTACGTCGGGCGTCAGGGTGTGAGGGTGGATCGGAGGGCGCGAGCGGCGATCAGCGCCGCTCCGTATGCGGTGTCCTGTTCGCGCTCGCTCACCCGCAGGTCAGGCAGTACGGCGCTGCGGGCGCGACGCACGCTGCGCATCGACGACCAGCCGCCGGTGAGCAGCGCCGACGTCGCCTGCGGCACCTCGCGGTCGATGGCGTCGATGAGCAGCCGGATCTCGTCGTTGCTGTGGCGCAGGATCGCCTCGAACACGACCGCCGGCGTGGCGTCGTCGGCGAGCGCGTTCAGGCGCAGGGCACCGTCGTCGTTGCGCGCCCCTGAGACCTCGACGGCCGGCAGCGGGCCGTTGATGCGCATCACCTCGGCGTCCAGCGCGTCGCGCGCCTGCGCGCCGGAGATGCCGAACAGCCGCAGTGCTCTTCGCAGCAGCAGACCGGTCTTCACCCCCGCGACGAGAGCCCAGCGGCCGGGGATCACGTGCGGCACGACGTTGATCAGGCGCTCGGCGAGCCTCGCTCGCGCCGCCAGGTCGAGCGGGGTGTCGAGCACGCGCAGCAGCACCTCGGCCGTGCCGAGCGACACGTCGTAGCGGTCGGCGGCGACGCCCGCTCCGGCGGAGGCTACGAGGTGGTCGTGCCCCGCCACGGTGACGATCGCGCCGCGGAAGGCGTCGGGCACCCACGCGGCCTCGGCTGTGCCGGATGGGGTGCCAGCGTCGACGACGGGCGGGAGCAGAGTCTCATCCGTGCCGAGATGCGCGAGCATCTCCGGCCACGCGCGCCCGGTGTCCTGATCGATCAGACCCGTGCGGCCGAGCAGAGAGCGCTCGGCGACGAGCTCTCCGCCGAGCAGGTGCGCCGCCCACTCCGGCACGCTCGAGAATCGTGCGCCGGCGAGAGAGATGCCCTCGTCGCGGCGGTAGGCGATCTTGGTCGTGGTCACCTGAACGCCGAGGGGGATGCCGCACCTGCCGGCGAACTCCGCTGCGATCAGGGCAGGCACACGGCCGAGCTGATCGGCTCCGCGCGGATCGAACCACGCCGGCGCCGGTGCGAGGGGTGCCCCATTGCGGCCCACCAAGAAGCCGGACTCGCCCATCCCCGTCGTCGCCAGCGCGTCGACGCGCTCGCCGGGGCGCAGCTCGGCGAGACGGGCGGACGCGCGCGTCAGCAGCTCCTCGAGCGCGGTGCGCAGGGCAGCCGACTCCAGATCGGTTGTGCCGTTCGGACCGGACGTCCACGGCGTCGGAATCTGCTCGCGCAGCACCTCGTCATCCGGCGCATCCGTCGAAGAGATGAGCACCTTGATGCCGGTGCTGCCGATGTCGAGACCGGCCATGAGGCTCATGAGGTCACCACCGATCCGGATGCCTCCGCGCAGGAGGGGCTCAGGCATGTCATCGATGACATGCGGGTAGGAACGAGTGAGTCGCGGGGCGCCATCGCTCAGATGTCCTGGTCGGTGGGCAGGATCACGACGTCGCGCAGAGTGACGTGGCGCGGACGGGTGAGCATGTAGTCGATCGCATCGGCGACGTCGTCGCTGGTGATGCCCGTGCGGTCGGCGACCTTCTCCGCGACGCGGTCGGTCTCGTTCTCCTGATAGCCCCACAGCTCGTTGAGCACGACGCCAGGCGCGATCGCACCCATCCGGACGCCCGTGCCGACGAGCTGCTGGCGCACCGCGTGGGTGAACGCCTGCATGGCGTGTTTGGTGGGGGAGTACACCGGTTCCCACTGCACGTCGATGTGCCCGGCGACCGAGCTGGTGACGACGACGTCGCCCGTGCCATGGGCCACGAGGTGGGGAAGCGCCCCGCGCACCGTGGTCATCACACCGGTGACGTTGGCCTGCACAGTCGCGGCGATCTCGTCGTAGCTGGCGGTGAGGAAGTCGCCGCCGAGATACAGCCCCGCATTGGCGAGCACGATGTCGAGACGGCCGAACCGCTCCGTCGCGGTGCGCACCGCGAGCTCGATCGTGGCGCCGTCTGCGACGTCGCCCTCGACGACCGCCGACTCGGATGTGAGGGAGGCCGCCACCGGCTCGAGGCGTGCGGCCGAGCGGCCGACGAGCACCGTGCGCACGCCGCGGTCGGCGAGTCGGCGTGCGGCGGCGCGCCCGATGCCCGAGCTGGCGCCGGTGATGATCGCGACCTGTCCGTCGATGGTCATGGTTTCTCCTTCGAATCAGCGTGGGTCCGGTGGGCGCCGCGCGAGGCGCAGGCGACGCCCACCGGAGTCGGAACGATCAGCAGGTCGACTGGTAGACGGCTTCGCCGCCTTCGCCATCGATGTTGTCCTGCGTGATGACGGTGAACCCGGTCTGGATCTCCGCCGTCGTCTCCTCGCCGTCGAGAGCGGCGACGGCCTGCTCGACCGCCTGCTCGCCGATCGACGCGGGCTCCTGGGCGACGAGCGCCTGCACGATGCCGTCGCGCAGCTGCTCCACCTGGGCGGGGCCCGCGTCGAAGCCGACGACGGTGACGTCGTCGCGGCCGGCCTGCTGCACACCGGTCGCCGTGCCCTCGGCTGCGAACAGGTTCGCGGCGAAGATGCCGACGAGGTCCTTGTCACGCTGCAGCGCGGCCGTCACGATTCGGGCGGCCTCATCTGGCTGATTGTGGCTGTACTCGATGCCGACCGATTCGAACTTGTCGTTCTCGGCGACGGCGGCCTCGAAGCCCTCGGCACGAGCATCCGACGTGGTGATGCCGGGGTCGATGGAGACGACGAGCACCTTTCCGCCCTCGGGGTGGGCCTCCTCGATCGCCGCGAAGGCGGCCTCGCCCCCGCCGTAGTTGTCGCTCGCGATGGCGGATGCCGCGAACGACGGGTCCTCCACCGTGGTGTCGACGAGCACGACCTCGACGCCGGAGTTCGCCGCAGCCTCGATGGGCGCCTGCATGGCCGACTGATCCGTCGCGGCGATGAGCAGAGCATCCGGGCTCGAGGCGACAACCGAGTCGACGAGCGGCTTCTGCAGGGCGGGGTCGAACTGCTTCGCGCCCTGCGTGTCGACCGAGACGCCGAGCTCTTCGGCTTTCGCCTCGACGCCGCACTGCATCGAGATGTAGAACTCGTCGCCGGCGACGCCCTGTACGAACGCCAGTTCGTAGCCGCCGTCGCCGTCTCCGCCGGCATCGCCGCCGGATCCGCCGTCGCCTGACGAGCATCCGGCGAGGGCGAGAGCGCCGACCGCTCCGATTGCTGTGATGGACAGTGCCTTGGACCACTTCATCGTGTCCTCCTTGTTGGTGAAAGGTGAGGGATATGGGCTGTTGGGGGCTGTGGCGGGCGCCCGCGTTCGCGGCGGAGGCCCGCCTGGCTCATCCGCGTCTGCGGGCGAACAGGTGCTTCCAGACGCTGACGTCGCCGCCGCGGGACGCCTGTGCGCGACGCACCTGGTCGACGTACACGGCGACGATGAGCACGGCGCCGACGGCGACCTGCTGCCAGAAGGGCTGCACGCCGAGGATGACGAAGCCGTTCTGCAGCACGGCGGGGATGAACAGGCCGACGATCGAACCGATGATCGTGCCGATCCCGCCGAACAGCGAGGTGCCTCCGATGACCACCGCGGTGATCACGTTCAGGTTGGTCTCGGTCTGACCGGCGATCGCCGTCGTGGAGAACTGCGCCAGCGACATGATCCCGGCAAGGCCCGCGAGTCCGCCGGTGAGGGCGTACACCGCGATCAGCCGACGGTCGACCTTGACGCCGACCCGCCTGGCCGACTCCTCGTTCGAGCCGACGGCGTAGGTGTGCAGGCCGAATCGCGTCCGATGCAGCACGATCGCTCCGATGACGATCACGACGAGTGCGATGACCGAGATGATCGGGATCGTGCCGAAGACGTTGCCGTAGCCGATGGACTCCGTGAGCACCTGAGGCACCTCGCGGATGTCGACGCCGCCTGTGAGGATCTGTGCGAGGCCGAGCGCGATCCCCATCGTGCCCAGCGTCACGATCAGCGGCGGCACCTTCAGCTTCGCGATCACGAAGCCGTTGAAGAAGCCCCAGAACAGGCCGGCGGCGATCGAGACCACGATCCCGACGATGGCGGTTCCCCAGCCGTCGCCGCCGATCGTGCGCATGGCGATCGCCGCGGCGACGCCGGAGAAGACCAGGACGGAGCCGATCGACAGGTCGATTCCGCTGGTGATGATCACGAATGTGATCCCGACGGCGAGGACGGCGAGGATCGATGCGTTCTGGATGATCAGGCGCACATTGCCCCAGTGCGGGAACGTGTCAGGCGCCATGACCGAGAAGACCACGACGATCGCGATCAGCACGATCAGGATCTGCAGCCACTGGGTGCGCGCGAGCCGCGCGAACAGGGTCTCCTTCGCATCGACCCCCGCGATCGCGGTGGTCTCCGGGCCCATCTTCGGTGTTCTGGCGTCGAGGCTCATGCTGCCGCGTCTCCCGCGTTCGCGCCGGTCATCAGACCGACGAGCTCTTCCATGCTGGTCTTGTCGGCTTCGAGCGTGGCGACGCGATGACCGAGACGGATCACCTGCACCCGATCGGCCACCTCGATCACGTGCGGCATCGAGTGGCTGATCAGGACGACGGCGATGCCGGTGTCGCTGACGCGCCGGATGAGGTCGAGCACGTTCTTCGTCTGACGCACGCCGAGCGCGGCGGTCGGCTCGTCGAGGAAGACGAGCTTCTTCGCCCAGTGCACGGCGCGCGCAATCGCGATCGCCTGGCGCTGCCCGCCCGACATCGACCCGACCTGACTGGTCAACGAGCGCACGGTGGCGCCGAGGTCGTCGAACGCGCGGCGGGACTGGCGCCGCATCTCCCCGTCGTTCATGAACCCGAATGCGCCAGCCAGCCCGCTGCGCATCACCTCCCGCCCGAGGTACATGTTCTGCACCGGGTTCAGGTGAGGGGCGAGTGCGAGGTCCTGGTGCACGGTCTCCATGCCGAGCGCGCTCGCGGCCGCCGGCGTCGGGAGGTCGACGGGGCTGCCCTCGAACTCGATGGTGCCGTTGTCGACGGCGAGGTTTCCGCTGAGAGCCTTCACGAGCGTGGACTTGCCCGCTCCGTTGTCACCGATCAGGGCGGTGACCTCGCCGGGATACACCTCGAAGTCGGCATCGTCGAGCGCCCGCACGTGACCGAACTGACGGTTCAGGCCGCGAGCTTTCAGGATGGGGGTTGTCATGAGTTCCTTCCGATCAGGCGACGTCGCTGTCGCCGAGTGTCTGGGGCCATCCGGAGCCCGGTCGGTGCACGATGAGGTTCGCCTCGGCGCCGGAGGCCCGCCACGGACCGAACGCCGCAGGCACCGCGAGCACGTCGCCGCGGGCTGCGGAGACCGACTCGCCGCGGGCGCCGTGCAGCTCCGTGTCGGCCACGGCGAGGACGACGGCGAATCCGGCGTCGAACTCCGCACCGGAACCGGCTCGGTCGAGCCGGAAGTAGGCGTCGGCGGCCGGCGGGAGCAGGCGGGCGGATCCGGATGCCGGGGAGTCGAGGTCGTTCGAGCGCACGAGAGCGTCGACGTCGGTGAGAGCGGACGTGCTCACGGCGCCCATCGCGGTGTCGAAGCCGAGATCGAGATGCGACTCCTCGCGCGTGGACGTCGTGATCGACCACTCCAGCAGCAGCGAGAAGTCGGTGGGCTCCTGCACCTCGGCGACGAAGATGCCTGAATCGATGGCGTGTACGGTGCCGGCGGGGACCAGCACGCCCATGCCGCGGTGCGCCTCGAAGCGGTTCATGCGGGAGAGCATCCACTCGGAATCCTGCGCGTCGCGTCGGCGGTCGAGCTCATCCGGATCGACGGCCTCGCTCCACCCGAGGTGGAAGGCCGATCCCGGTTCGGCGTCGAGCACGAGCCATGATTCGGTCTTGCCGTAGGGGCAGTCGAGATGCGACAGCGCGAACTCACGGCCGGGGTGGACGTGAACCGGGAGTCGCTGGCGCGCGTCGAGGAGCTTCACGAGCACGCCGGTGTCGCTGGGGCGCGCGGACAGCGAATGGTCGCCGCCGATCCAGGCCTCGGGGTCGGCGGCGACGAGGTCTCGCAGCAGCTCGCCGTCGGTCGTGCTGGCCAAACCGGTCTCGCCTTCGCCGGCGCGCGGCACGGTCGCCGCCAACCATTCCTCCGGCTGGAACGGGTTCGACTGCTCGATCCCGCGCAGCGACGCGATTCTGTCGCCGCCTCGATAGAAGTGGTCGATCAGGTTCGGCGCCATCCTGCGCGGGTGCAACTGTGGGTCCACGTTCGTCTCCCGTCATGACATCGATGTCATTTGGGAAGGCCTCTCTGCCTTCCGACTTCTGATGACCAAGCATGTGGGCATCAGACAACGTTGTCAAGACCTCTTCTCGGACAGTCTGAGGTGGGCGCTCCGGGCGTCCGTCGGAGCCGGAGCTGTGCGACTGTGATGGCGGCATCTATTCAGTCACAAAAGTGAGCGAATCACGCAGTTATGATGACAACAATGTCGTGAATGCGCAATATGGGGGCACGACGGTTCCGATCACAGGTGGACCGACCAGACGAGGCCCTCTCGGCCGGAAGGACAAGGCCCCAATTGCGCACGAGCAACGTGACCGAACGTGAGATTCTGAGCCAGCCGACGGTGTGGCGGCAGGCGCTGGAGCTCGACACCAGCGTCCCCGCCTTCGGCCGGCGGGGAGAACGCGTGCTCTTCCTCGGGTGCGGTACCAGCGCCTACGTGTCCGAGTCGATTGCGGCGCTGCGCGAGACCGCGGGCCACGGCACGACCGACGCCGGATACGCGTCGGAATGGCTGCCTGGGCGCATGTACGACCGGATCGTCGTGATCAGCAGGTCCGGCACGACGAGCGAAGTGCTCGCCGTGCTCGAGCAGGTGCCGTCGGGAACAGCGACGACGGCCATCGTCGGCGTCGAAGGCTCACCGGTCGCAGCCGCCGTCGATCAGGCGCTGGTTCTCGACTTCGCCGACGAGAGCTCCGTCGTGCAGACCCGGTTCCCGAGCACCGTGCTGGTGCTCGCGCGCCGCGCATTCGGGGAGGAGCTGACGGATCTGGCCGCGCAGTGCGAAGCCGCGCTGACGCGCCCGCTGCCCGTGCGCGTCGCCGATCACTCCCACTTCGTCTTCCTCGGCCGCACGTGGACCAGAGGGCTGGCGCAGGAGGCGGCACTGAAGGTCCGCGAGGCGGCGCAGGCGTGGTCGGAGGCATATCCTGCGCTCGACTACCGGCACGGTCCGATCGCCGTCGCCGGTGCTGGGTCGCTCGTCACGCTCTTCGGTGACCTCGACTCCGCGCTCGCGGCCGACGTGCGACGCACGGGCGCCGAGGTCCTGCACCACGACGTCGACCCCTTGATCCAACTGGCTCTCGCCCAGATGCTCGCCATCCGCTTGGCGGAGGAGCGGGGGCTCGACCCCGATTCGCCCAGGCACCTGACGCGATCCGTCGTTCTGAGCTGAGATGGGACTCTGACGGCGGGAGTCCCGGCGACTCGCCGCAGACCGGTCGATGAACAGTCCGCAGAGGAAGCACAACCCGCAGAGGAAGCAATCATGATTCGTCACCACCACAGCGCATTCCGTCACAGCCGCACGATCCGCCGCCGCGCCGCGGCCGTCGCGATCGCCGCATCCGCCGCCCTCGGGCTGGCTGCCTGCTCGTCCGGCGCACAGCCGGCGACGAGCCTCGATCCGGATGCCGACGTCACGCTGACCTGGTGGACAGGGCAGGCGGATCAGGCCCAGACGATCCTGGAGGGCCTCGCGGACGAATTCGAGCAGGAGCATCCGAACGTCACGATCGAGATGTCATCAGGCGCTCCGTCGACCGAGGACCTGCTGCAGAAGCTGTCATCGTCGTTCGCGGGAGGCACCTACCCTGACATCTCGTACGCGTTCGGATCGTGGGCGAGCGAACTCGCCGGCTCTGACCGGACGCTCGACATCACGGATCGGCTGAACGACGATCCCGATGTGGGATGGGAGGAGTTCTCCGGTGCGGCACAGGCGACCGCTCAGCCGGAGGGCGGGGCCACCATCGGATTTCCTGCGGTCGTCGACAACATCTCCCTGATCTACAACAAGACGGTCTTCGACTCCGCGAGCGTCGAATACCCGACCCAGGACTGGACGTGGGAGGACTTCCGTGAGGCCGCGGCCGAGCTCACCGACCCCGCCACCAAGACCTACGGGTACGGATACTCGGTGTCGGGTTCGGAGGAGACGACGTGGCAGTTCTGGCCGCACCTGTGGCAGCGAGGCGGACAGATCCTCGACGGCTCTGAGGCGACGTTCGACTCCCAGGAGGGCGTCGACGCGCTCACCTTCCTGCGGGAGATGGCCGTCGAAGACGAATCCGTGTACCTGGATCAGACCGACACCAAGTTCGGGCAGTTCTTCGCCAGTGACCAGATCGGCATGATCACTTCGGGCCCGTGGACGCTCTACGACCTGCAGACTGCGGGCACGGACTACGGCGTCGTCCCGCTGCCAGGCACGGACGGCGACCACACCACGATCTCCGGTGCGGACATCTGGGTGATGTTCGACCATGAGGACCCGAACCGTGAGCACTGGTCGTACGAGTTCATGAGCTGGCTGACGGCGGCGGAGCAGGACGTGCGCTGGAACGTGGTCTACGGGAATCTGCCGCTGCGCGAGAGCGAGACGGAGACGCCAGAGTTCCAGGAGCAGGTGGAACAGATGCCCGGCCTCGACGTGATGGCCGCGAACAGCGAGAACGCGACGATTCCGCGGCCGACTGTTCCCGGCTACGTCAACCTGTCTGAGGCGATCGGCACGGCGATCTCACAGGTCCTGCAGGGACAGGCAGAGCCGCAGGAGGCTCTGGAAGGCGCAGCGGATGACGCCACTGCGGCTCTGGAGGACGAATGACGGTGAGCGCGCCGGCGCGGCGGCCGGGCATCCGGCTGCGCCGCGCGCGCGACACCGCGACGGGGTGGGGATTCGTCGGGCCGGCGACCCTGATCGTGCTCGGCCTGTCGATCTTCCCCGCGGTGTGGGCGTTCCTGCTGTCGCTGCAGGAGTGGAACGGATTCTCCGAGCCCGAGTGGGTGGGGGCGGGAAACTACGCCGACATGGCCTCAGACGCCGATCTCGGCGCCGCCGTGATGCACACGCTCGTGTATTCGGCGATGTTCGTGCCGGCGTCCGTGCTGCTCGGCCTCGGCCTGGCCGTCGCGCTGAACCGACGGATCATCCTCGTCGGGCTGTATCGCACGCTCATCTTCCTGCCCTTCGTCGTGTCGGCCGCCGCGACGGGAATCCTCACGACGTACCTGTTCAACCCTCAGTTCGGGCTGGTCAACAATCTGCTCAGGATCCTCGGGCTGCCTCAGCAGGGATGGCTCGAAGACCCGGCGCAGGCGATGCTCGTCATCGCGATCATGTCGGTGTGGGGTCAGGCAGCGCTCACGACGGTGATCTACCTCGCGGCGCTGCAGGATATTCCCGCCGAGCTGTCGGAAGCGGCCAGGGTCGACGGCGCGAGCCGCTGGCAGACGTTCTGGCGCGTGATCTTCCCGCAGCTGGCGCCGGTCACCGTCTTCGTCACGATCTGGCAGGGCATCCAGGCGATCCAACTCTTCGACGTCGTGTACACGACGACCCGCGGCGGTCCGCTCGGCGCGACGGAGACGATTGTCTACTACCTCTGGAACGCCGCGTTCCGAGAGCTCGAGTTCGGATACGCGTCAGCCGTCGCATACGGCCTGTTCGCGCTGACGCTCGGCATCACGCTCGTCGTGGTCATCAAGCAGCGGCGCGCGGCGAAGGGAGATTCCGTATGACGACGCTCATCGACAGAGGGCTGCCGCAGAACCCGAGTCCGAACCCGAGCACGGCTCCGACGACGACGCGCGCGATCACCGTGCAGAAGAAGCGTCGGCGTCGCCGTTCCTGGGCGCACCTGCTGCTCATCCCGGTCTCGCTCGTCTTCGCGATTCCGTTCCTGCAGATGTTCATCACATCTCTCACGCCCGAGTCCGAGATCAACCGGTTCCCGCCGAGCTTCATCCCGTCAGTGCTGACGTTCGACGGCTATGCGAAGCTGTTCCAGCAGTCGGACATCCTGCTCTGGCTGGGCAACTCCGTCATCGTCTCCGGCGTCGGAATCGCCTCGCACATCGTGCTCTGCTCCCTGGCGGGGTACGGATTCGCCCGGCTGCGATTCGCCGGCCGGAACGTGAGCTTCCTGATGATCGTGGCGACGATCATGATCCCGACGCAGCTGCTGATGGTCCCCACCTACGTGATGTTCGCCTCCGTCGGCATCATCGACACGCTGGTGGCCGCGATCGTGCCGTGGCTCGCGACGACCTTCGGCATCTTCCTGATGCGACAGTTCTTCCTGTCGCTGCCGGCGGAGCTCGAGGAGGCGGCGCTGCTGGACGGCTGCTCGAAGTTCGGCACGTTCTGGCGGATCATCTTTCCGCTCGCGCGGCCCGCCCTTGCCACGCTCGCGATCTTCACGCTGCTGGGGTCGTGGAACGACCTGGTGTGGCCGCTCATCGCGATCAACGATCCCGGCGCGTTCACCGTGCAGCTGGGCATCACGAACTTCCAAGGAGCGCGGCGCACCGACTGGTCGCTGCTGATGGCGGCGAACGTGGTCGCCACGCTTCCGCTCATCGTCTTCTTCGTGATCGCACAGCGGCAGTTCATCGCCACCATGTCGTTCTCGGGGGTGAAGGGATGACCCATTCGGCTCCGGATGTGCGTCCGATCCTCGTGGTCGGGGACGCGAACGTCGACCTGGTGCTCCGCGGTGACGTCGTGCCGCGGTTCGGTCAGGCCGAGCAGCTGCTCGATCGTGCGGACCTGGTGCTGGGAGGCTCTGCCAGCATCGTCGCCAGCGGCACGGCGAGACTCGGAGCGCCGACCGCCCTGATCGCGAGGGTGGGGGACGACGCCTTCGGCAGATTCACGCTCGATGCGCTGCGCGGAAGCGGCGTCGACGTGACGGGTGTTGCGGCCACGGGCGCCGCTGCGACGGGAGTGTCGGTCATCCTGTCCGCGCCGGAGGACCGCGCGATTCTGACGGCGCCAGGTGCGATCCCGCTGCTTGCCGCAGACGACGTGATCGCCGGCCTCGAGGCCTGGCGAGGGGCGCCGGGCATCCTGCACGTGGCGAGCTACTTCTTGCAGCCGTCGCTGGCGGCCGAACTGCCTTCTGTGCTCGCAGCCGCACGCGCCGGCGGATGGACCACATCACTCGACACCAACTGGGATCCGGACGAGAACTGGCACGGCGTCGAAGGCGCACTGCCCCACCTGGACCTGCTGCTGCCCAACCGCAACGAGCTGCAGGCGATCGCCCGATCGCTCGGCGACACGGGTGGGCACGACGAGGAGCTCGCACGCGGGATCTCGCGCTGCGGCCCTCGAGTCGTCGTGAAGGACGGCGCGCGCGGAGGCTGGTCCGTGCGCGCTGATGAGGAGCGGGAGAGCGCACCGGGCCTCACCGTCGACGTCGTCGACACGACAGGAGCGGGAGACAGCTTCGACGCGGGATACCTCGCGGCGCTCGCGCACGGCGTCGAACGCGAGCAGGACCGGCTGCGCTGGGCGGCGGCGGCCGGCTCGGTGTCGACATCGCGGTCCGGCGGAACCGCCGGCCAAGCGGACCCGGCCGAGCTGCGCGCGGCGATGGCACCATGATCACGGCACTCGCGCTGAGCCCGGCGCTCGACGTGACCTACGTCGTCGACCGTCTGCAGGGAATCCAGCGTCCCCGCGAGGCCGTGAGGGTCGCGGGCGGGAAGTCGCTCAATGCAGCCCGCGGCCGTGGCGCTCGGCGCACACGACGTCTCCGCCGTCGCCGTGCTCGCGCGGCGCGCGGGGGGACGTGCGGCGCGCCGCTCGCGGCGACGGCCTCTGCTGACCGCGATGACGACGGGGCGACGCCGACGCGCACCTGTGTCTCGATCTTCGACGCGGGCGCGGGAGAGCTCACCGAGATCTACGAGCGACCGGTCGCGGTCTCCGCCGCCGAGGCCGATCTCGTGCTGGACGCCGCGCTGGGAGCGCCGGGTGCGGCAGGCGACTGGTTCCTGCTCTCCGGAGGCCTTCCGCAGAGCCTTGCTCCCGAGACGGTCGCCGGCGCGGTGCGCCGCGTGCACCAAGCGGGAGGTCGGATCGCGATCGACACCCACGGACGCGCCCTGCGAGCGGGAGCCGCGGCCGGGCCGGATCTCGTCAAAGTGAACCGTGCCGAAGCGGTGGAACTGCTCGGCTGCGCCCCCGACGTTCCCGGCGACCGTCTGGTCTCCGGCCTGCACGGATTCGTCGCCGGCGCGGGGCGCTCGTCCTGCGTCGTGGTCACGGACGGCGAGGACGGGGCATGGGGGTTCGACGGGGGAGAGGTGCTCAGGGCGCGCAGAAGCGGACCCGTCGGAGCATTCCCCGTCGGCAGCGGCGACTCGTTCCTCGGCGGGCTGATGGTCGCGTTCGAAGCGTCGTTCTCGCTGCGAGAGGCGCTCCCGTTGGGCGCCGCAGCCGGCGTGGCGAACGCACAGCTTCCCGGTGCCGCGCGGCTGGACGCCGCCATGGCGCGCCGGCTTGCGGCGGGCATCCGGGTGGATACGTTCTCCGGCTCTGCCGCGCGCTGACGCGCGACGGCTCAGTCCTCCGACGCGTCCGCGACGACCTGCACGTCGACGCCGGCCGCCGCGATGGCGTCGAGCTCGCGCTGGTCGGCCGACGAGTCGGTGACGAGCACATCGACCTCGGACAGCTCTGCGACCTTCGCCAGCGTCGCCCGCCCGATCTTCGACCCGTCCGCCACCACCACGACTCGATCGGCCTGCGTCACCATCGCGTGATTTGTGCGCGCCTCGGTCTCGTTGTGCGTGGTCGCACCGCCACGGGCGCTGATGCCGTCCGTGCCGAGGAACGCCGTGCCCACATTGATCGCTGAGAACGTCTTCTCCGCGAGCACCCCGACGGCCTCCAGCGAGCTGGACCGGATGAACCCGCCGGTCATGATGACCGTGAGCCTGCTGCGGGAGGCCAGTTCCGTCGCGGTGGTGAGCGCGTTGGTCGCGACGGAGAGATCGTCACGCACCGTCAGTGCTCGGGCGACCGCCGCGGCTGTCGTACCGCCGCTGATCGCGACGGAGTACTGGCCATCGGGAAGCAGACCTGCCGCGTGCTCCGCGATGCGCAGCTTCGCCTCCCTGAATCGGGAATCGCGCAGCTGGACGGGGACCTCGGTCGCCGGGTCGAGCGCGCGCGCTCCACCGTGGGAGCGGATCAGCAGGCCCTGTTCGTCCATGTCGGTGAGGTCTCGGCGCATGGTCGCCGTCGAGACGGCGAGGGCTTCCGCGATCTCCGTGAGCCGTGCGGAACCGCGTTCGTTCACATAGCCGAGGATCCGAGCCATCCGGTCGGCGCGCCGACGAGACGTCGCGTGCGGTGCCGCTGCCTGTGCGATGGACATGTCGACGCCTCCTGTGTTCGTGCCCCAACGAGGCATGCAATCGGATCAGTCAGAAAAGTGAGCGAATCAAGCAAACTCTGCGTCGATTATTGCACGTTACGCGCGAACTCGGAGATGATCGACGCATGGTCAACATCGCATTCATCGGAGCGGGCAGCGTCGTCTTCACTCGGCAGCTCGTCACCGACATCCTGCGCTTCCCCGAGCTCGCCGATGCGCGCTTCGTGCTGCACGACATCGACTCGGCGCGGCTCGCCGTGGCGGAGGCGACGGCGAGCCACGTCAGCGACCGACTCGGCGCGCGCGCCGTCGTCGTCGGAACGACCGACAGGCGCGCGGCTCTCGACGGAGCCGACTTCGTCATCAATATGATCCAGGTCGGCGGCATCGACGCGACGCTCGCCGATCTGGAGATCCCGGCACGGCACGGGCTGCGACAGACGATCGGCGACACGACGGGCATCGGCGGGGTCTTCCGTGCGCTGCGCACCTTCCCTGTGCTGAGTGATCTGGCCTCGGACATGCGCGACCTGTGCCCCGACGCCTGGCTGCTCAACTACACGAACCCGATGGCCATGAACGTCTGGTGGCTGTCGGTCACCGCCCCTGACATCAAGGTCGCCGGCCTCTGCCACAGCGTGCACTGGACCGCACACGACCTCGCCGAACTCATCGACGTCCCGTTCGAGGAGACCCGCTACCGTGCCGCAGGAGTCAACCACCAGGCATGGCTGCTCGAGTGGACGCACCACGGGCAGGACCTCTACCCGCAACTGCGCGAGCGCATCCGCGGCGACGACGAGCTCTCCCGCCGAGTGCGGGTGGAGATGTTCCGCCGTCTCGGCAGGTATCCGACGGAGACGAGCGAGCACTCGGCCGAGTACCTTTCGTGGTTCCTGCGCTCGGACGAGCAGGTCGAGCGCTTCCGCCTGCAGCCTCTCGAATACGTCGACATCAGCCGTGAGAACGTGGCGGAGTTCGAAGCGACGCGTGACGCGCTCGCCGCGGGGCGCGATCTCGAGCTCCCGGACGGCGCGAGCGAATACGCACCGCAGATCATCCATTCCCTCGTCACCGGCACGCCGAGCGAGGTGCACGTGAACGTGCCCAACCGCGGGCTGATCGACAACCTGCCGGAAGACTGCGTCGTGGAAGTGCCGGCGACAGTCGACGCAGCAGGCGTTTCGCCCATGCCGATGGGCTCCCTGCCCGTGCAGTGCGCAGCGGTGAATCAGCCGTATGTGTCGGTCGGGCGCCTGACCGTCGAGGCAGCCCGCACCGGAGATCCCACCCTGATCAGGCAGGCCGTGCTGATGGACCCGAACGCACAGTCGACGCTGACTCCGGAACAGATCTGGCGGCTCTGCGATGAACTGACTCGGGCCCACGGGCAGCTGCTCCCTCCGGCGCTGCGGGCCAGCGTCCCGGCGACTGCGCTGTGACTCTCGCGGCCACGGGAGCGCTCGTCGATGCGGCTGCCGGCGACGGCGGCGCTGTGCTGGCGTTCAACGTGATCGGCCTCGAGCACGCAGAAGGGATCGTCGCAGGGCTCGAAAGCGCCGGAACGCCCGGCATCCTGCAGATCAGCGAGAACGCGGTTCGCCACCGTGGCGGCCTGCACGGCCCGCTCGTCGCCGCCTGCCGCGAACTCGCCGCGGCATCGTCGTGCTCGGTGTCGATCCACCTCGACCATGTGCAGGACGCCGATCTCGCGCAGACGGTCATCGACGAAGCGCGGCAGCGCGGAACATCCTCGATCATGGTGGACGCGGCGCATCTCGACTACGACGACAACGTGCGCACCACTGCAGCGTTCGCGCACGAGGCCCACGGTGCATCGCTGTGGGTGGAGGCGGAACTCGGCGAGATCGGCGGGAAGGACGGCGCGCATGCGCCGGGCGTGAGGACGGACCCGCGTGAGGCGGCGTCGTTCGTCGCGTCGACGGGTGTCGACGGGCTCGCCGTTGCGGTCGGCAGCAGCCACGCGATGACATCGGCGACTGCGCAGCTCGACCTCGACCTGATCGGGCGCATCGCCGCCGTGGTTCCGGTTCCCCTCGTTCTGCACGGATCATCCGGCGTCCCGATCGAGACGCTGCGCGCCGCCGTTGCGCGCGGGATCCGCAAGATCAACATCGGTACGGCGCTCAACGTCGACTTCACCCGCCGCGTGCGGGAGACGCTGAATGCGGATCCCGCGGTGACCGATCCGCGCACCTACCTGGCGCCGGCACGAGATGCCGTCGCCGAGTCCGTCGCCGGCGTGAGCACCTCGGTGCTGTCGCGGTGACAGCCCGCACGAAGGAGCGAAGACGCATGAGAGGCAGTGGGATGAACAGGACGATGATTCTCGCGGGAGCGGCCGTTGCCATGACCGCGGTGTCTGCGTGCGCCTCGACGCCGCAGAGCAGCGAGCAGGGCGACGAGCCCGTACCCGCGGCGGCCGATATCGTGCTGCCGCCGACGAGCGGCGTCTTCGACTATCAGCTCGGCGGTGCGTACGACGAGCTCGACCTGGGGGACGGGCCGGTCGGGATCGACGTCGTCGTGCGTGATTCGACGGCGGAACCGCTGGCCGGCGCCTACAGCGTCTGCTACGTCAACGGTTTCCAGACGCAGCCGGATGATGCCGACCTGTGGTCGGAGCACGAGGATCTCCTGCTGCACGACGCGGACGGCGAGCTCGTCATCGATCCGGAATGGCCGGACGAGTTCGTCCTCGACCCGGGTACGAGCGGGCAGCGCGACGGCATCGTGGACGTCATCGGTCCTGTGATCGACGGCTGCGCGGCGGGCGGCTTCGACGCGGTCGAGATCGACAATCTCGATACCTGGACACGCTTCGACGAGATCGATGCGGAAGGTGCCCATGCCCTCGCTGCGGCGTACGTCGCACGTGCGCACGATGCGGGGATGGCGATCGCCCAGAAGAACGCCGCAGAGATCACGGAGTTCGCGCACGACGACCTCGGGTTCGACTTCGCTGTGACGGAGGAATGCGGGGTATGGCAGGAGTGCGCGTCGTACACGGATGTGTACGGAGACCATGTGCTCCAGATCGAGTACCCAGGAGCGCTGGAGGACGAGGGCATGACGTTCGACCAGGTCTGCGAGCTGCCGGATCGCGCGCCGCTGACGATCCTGCGCGACCTCGATCTCGTCGCGGCGGGTGACGACGACTATGCGTATCGCGCGTGCTGAACGCCGCGACGACTCGGATCCGGTGACCTGCCATGCATGACCCGCTCATCGACGGTGGGGAAGACCTCCCGCCCGTGCCGAGCCTGAAGCTGGCCGATTGGCAGCCCCGCGCGCAGCTGGAGCTGCCGACGACGGCGGTCGAACGACCGGCCGCACCTGCGATCGACGTGCACAACCATCTCGGCCGGTGGCTCACCGATGACTGGTGTGCCCCGGATGTCGGCGAGCTCATCGACCTGATGGACGAGACGGCTCTCGAGGCGATGGTGAATCTCGACGGGCGCTGGGGCGGCGAGCTCGATGCGAACCTCGATCGATACGACCGTGCGCACCCGGGCCGATTCCTCACCTTCTGCCAACTGGACTGGGATCTGCTCGGCACGTCGGGCGGCGCGGCTGCACTGGAGCGACAGCTGCGCGAGTCGGCGGATCGGGGAGCGCGCGGCGTGAAGGTGTGGAAGAATCTCGGGCTCTCCGTTCGAGGGCGCGACGGTGCACTCGTGCGGCCGGACGCACCCGAGGTGGTGGACGTCCTCTCAGCGGCGGGTGAGCTCGGCCTTCCCGTACTGATCCACGTCGCCGACCCCAAAGCGTTCTTCGACCCGCTCGATCACCGCAACGAACGGTTCGACGAGCTGTCGGAGCAGCCGCAGTGGTCCTTTGCCGACCGTTCTCGGTTCCCTTCCTTCGAAGAACTGCTCACGTCGTTCGAGCGGCTGCTCGGCTCGACCCCTGGCACGCAGTACATCGGTGCGCACATGGGCTGCGTCGCGGAGGATCTCGACCGCGTCGAGCAGATGCTGGACGCGGCGGCGAACCTGTCTGTCGACATCGCAGGGCGCCTCGCCGAGCTCGGCCGTCAGCCTCGTCGATTCCGACGACTCCTGGAGCGGCATCCGGATCGAGTGCTGTTCGGCACTGACGCGTTCCCGCTGCACAGGAGCGACCTGACGACGCACTTCCGCTTCCTCGAGACCGACGACGAGAGCTTCGACTACGCACCGGGGTCAGCCGTCCCGCCGCAGGGCCGCTGGTCGATCTCCGCTGCCGACCTGCCGCGGAGGCTGCTGCCTGGCGTGTACGCGGACAACGCTCGCCGTGTGCTGGGGCTGCATGGTGCGAGCGGGACCGAAGTCGCGGCGCAGATGCTTCGGTGACTTGACAACCACTGGCGGCGCGGGGATCGTGCAGAGCGATGACACACGAACACTCCGCCCGCGTCGTTCTCGTGGCCGGCCCCGCGGGAAGCGGAAAATCGACGCTGGGAGAAGCACTGGCCGCTGAGCTCGGCGCCGCGCTGCTCGACCTCGACGTCGTGACGAATCCGGTGCTCGACCAGCTGCAGGCTGCGGGGCTGTTCGGCGACAGGCACTGGAACGACGAGTCGCTGCGGCCGCTGCTCCGCCCGGCCAGGTACGCGGCGCTGCGCGACACGATGGCTGCGCAGACCGTGCAGGCCGTCGCGGTCGCGCCGTGGACGGCCGAGCTCGCAGGCGGCGAGGAATGGCGCGCGCTCGTGGAGTCGCTGAGCGGCGATCCCGTCGTCGTGTGGCTGAACGCGGGGAGCGAGCTGCTCGCAAGCCGGCGCGAGAACCGCGGGTTGGACCGTGACGCACACATCATCGACGGCGGTGCGTCGCCCGCGGTCGCCCACATCGCTGTGGACGCCGCAGCGCCCACGGTCGACCAGGTGCGATTCGTGGTGGAGCGGCTCGCCTCGTTGTCGCGCTGAGCCCGGGCGAGCGCGATCGCGCAGGAGGCCGTCCGATTCGGCGCGTATCGTGTTCGCCTCTGCCGGTCGTTCACGCCTCGGAAGCGGAGGTGCCTTCCGTGCCGCGCGGCACGGAATCAGCGAACTTGCGCCGTGCATGTCATCGATGTCATTGTGGGTGCGGACGACTCGCGAAGGCGCGGGCGAAGAGAGGACGACAGCTGATGGCTGGATTCGACGGACGCACGATTCTCGTGACGGGAGCGTCGGGAGGCATCGGCGGCACGACGGTGCGACGGCTGGTGCGCGACGGCGCCACAGTGCTCGCCGGCGGACGCAACCTCGATGAGCTGGCCGCACTCGCGGAGGAGACCGGCGCGACGCCGCTGGCCTTCGATCTCACCAGTGAGGACGAGGTGCGCACCGCGATCGAGGGTCGCGACATCTGGGGCGTGGTGAACTGCGGCGGCTGGGGCGGCACGATCGAGACGCCGCAGGAAGCTGACATCGACGTGTTCGACAAAGTCATGGCCATCAACACCCGCGGCTCGCTGCTCGTGACGAAGTACGCCTCGCGCGAGATGATCCGGCTCGGCGGCGGTGCGATCGTGAACGTCTCCAGCCAGGCCAGCCTCGTCGCCCTGCACGGTCACATCGCCTACGGCTCGTCGAAGGCGGCGCTCGACAACATCACCCGCGTCTCGGCTCTCGAACTGGGGCCGCACGGCATCCGGGTCAACAGTGTGCATCCGACCGTGGTGATGACGGAGATGTCCGCCTGGTACTGGGGTCGCCCGGACATCGAGGGGCCGTTCCTGAAGGCGATGCCGCTCGGGCGGTGGGCGACCGAGGACGAGATCGCCGGCCCCATCGCGTTCCTGCTCAGCGACGAGGCCAGCATGATCTCCGGCGTGCACCTGCCGATCGACGGCGGCTACACGGCTCAGTGAGCCGCTCGCGGTGGCTGCACCGTCTCGAAGGATCCTGAGGCGTTCGAGGCGATCGCCGCGGCGTAGAGGGCGTGGGTGCGGGCCGCCTCGTCCGGGCGCACGGTGCCGAAGCGCTCGCCCAGCGCGCCCTCGCGCTCGGCGAGGAACGCGGCCCACATCTGCAGGATCGCGTCGGAGAACCCTGCTTCGAAGATCCCGCCCGTCACGGTCGGCCACACCGACTGGCTGCCTGCATCGATGGTGGCCCACGCCTGTTCGCGACCGATTCCCGGCACATCCGGCATCTGGAACACCTCGACGGCTTTGGGGTTCTTCGTCGAGAACCGCACGCCGCCTGACATGCCGATCGCCTCGAAGAACCACGTGTTCTTCTGGCCGGGCGCGATGCGCTTCGTCTCGATCGCGAGCGGGAAGTCGGCCCCGCCGTCCTGCGCGACGCGCGCGTGCACGACCGCGTTGTCCCAGGTGTCGCACGGCACGGGCGTCCCATCAGGGCCCGGCCGTTCTGTGACGATGTTCTGCAGCATGCCGAGCACGCGATCCGGGTTCCAGCCCAACCGCAGCGGCACGTGCCACGCGTGCAGACCGAGATCGTTCATCACACCTGCCTCGCCGCAGAAGCGCGCCTGCCGCTTCCAGTTGACGGGCTTGGAGCGATCGGTGTCGCTGGCGTGCAGGAAGCCGCACCGCGCCTCGACGATCTCGCCCAGTGCACCGGATCGGACGTGGTCGATCGCGGCCTGGGCGCCGGGCAGGAACGGCATCTCGCTCGAGCAGCGCACGAACGACTCCGGATGCTCGGCGACGGCCGCCATGATCTCGTCGGAGGCGGCACCGTCGATGCCGAAGGGCTTCTCGGCGAACAGCGATTTGCCCGCCCTGATCACGTCGGAGTAGATCTGCGCGTGCAGGTCGTGCCGCACGGCCACGTAGACCACGTCGACGCGGTCGTCCGCGAGCAGGTCGCGGTAGTCGGTCGTGGTCAGCTCGACGGTGGGCAGCTCGGAGAACCAGCCCAGGGCATCGGGGTTGATGTCGCACACGGCACGCACCTCCGGCGTGACCGGATGATCGATGAGTGCCGGCCAGCGCGCGATCGCGGCGGCCATCTCGCGGCCCATCAGGCCGCCGCCGATGATCGCGACGCCGACCCTCTTCTGCGCGGTCACGAGCGCACCTCGTCGACGAGCTTCAGCGCCTCGTCGACGCCGACGCCCTTGTGCAGCACGGCCATCAGCGCCGCCGTGATGCCGTAGGGGTTCTTGTGCTGCACGACGTTGCGGCCGTAGACGATGCCGGCGGCGCCCGCGTCGAGCACCGCAACGGTGCGTTCGAGCAGGGTGCGGTCGTCGACGCGCCCGCCGCCGCGCACCAGCACGGGCACGGAGCCGGCGACCCGGATCACGCGGTGGTACTCCCGCGGGTCGTCGCAGGGGTCGGCCTTGATCAGATCGGCGCCGAGCTCGACGCCCTGCCGCACCAGGGTCATGATCTTGTCGAGGTCGCCGTCGACCATATAACCGCCGGCGACCGAGTTGTCCTGCATGACGAGCGGCTCGACCATCAGCGGCATGCCGTACTTCGTCGCCTGCTCGCGCAGGGCGAGGATCGACCGGATGTTCTCGCCCTTGATACCGGGATGGCCCGGCAGCTGCATCAGGTTGACGCACATCGCGACGGCGTCCAGGCGCACCGCCTCCTCCACGGCGAACGGCACGTGGTGGCTGTAGAGCTCCTCGTCGAGGGGCGAGTTGTAGACGTTGGCGATATCGGTGCGCATAACCAGGCCGGGCTTCTGCTTGCCAGGTACCTCCTGCAGGTGGTGGGCCTGGCCCAGTGTCATCTGCACGGCATCCGGTCCGGCGTCCACGAGCGTGCGAACCGACGCGGCGATGTCCTCGATGCCGTCGAGGAAGCTGCGCTCGCCGAAGAATCCGTGGTCGATCGCCACGTCGAGGGCCTTGCCGGAATCGGGGTTGAAGAGTCGGTTGAGGCGGTACGGATGCATGGCGCTGCTCCTTTGCTTCGCTTGTGCGCGTCGTCGCGTGGTGTCAGGATAGGCAGATAAAGACAACGTTGTCTAATGTCGGTCGACGAAGACCGCGGGAGGAGCATCATGCACGGTCGTGCGGTGGGCGACGTTCTGGTCGCCGGGCATATCTGCGTCGATCTCGTACCGGAGTTCCCCGGCGCAGCGCGGGTCGAACCCGGCGCGCTGTTCAACGTCGGAGCGCTCGGAATTCGCGTCGGCGGCAGCATCGCCAACACCGGATCCGCGTTGGCCGGCCTGGGCGTCCCGGTGCGCGCGCACGGACTGGTCGGCGACGACGCGCTCGGTGCGATCGCGCGCGATCAGCTCTCCGCGATCGACGGGGTGCAAGCGGACCTGGTCACGACGCGGGATCACGCCACCTCGTACTCGATCGTCGTGCAGCCGCGCGGTGAGGACCGTTCGTTCTGGCATCACACCGGCGCCAACGACGCCTTCGACGGCACAACGCTCGACCCCACGGGTGCGCGGCTCGTGCATCTGGGCTACCCGCCGCTGCTGCCGGGCATCGCGGCCGACGGCGGGGCGCCGCTGGCAGCGACTCTTGCGGCGTCCAAGGAAGCGGGTGCGACGACGTCACTCGATCTGGCAGTGGTCGACGAGGCATCCCGCGCGGGCGGATACGACTGGAACTCGATTCTGACGGAAGTGCTGCCGCACACCGACGTGCTGACGCCATCGCTCGACGACCTCATCTCGGCGCTCCGAATCGCACCGCGTACGGGCCTCGCCGATGAGCTCGCGGAGGATCTGCTCGCTCGCGGGGCGGGCATCGTCGCGATCTCGGTGGGTGAGGAGGGGCTGCTGCTGCGTGCTGCGGGAGCCGAGCGACTGGCCAGGGGCGGGCCGGTGCTGCGCGCGCTCGGCGCGGAATGGGCGGGTGCGCGCGTGCGCGTCGACCCCGTGCCCGTCGACCGGCTCGGCACGACCAACGGTGCGGGGGACGCGGCCACAGCGGGTCTGCTGGCGGGCCTGCTGCGGGGTGCTCCGCCCGCAGCGGCGGTGAAGCTGGCCACTTGGGCGGCGGCCGACTGGATCGAGTCATCCTCGTGCAGCGGTGTGCGCATCGCCGCACGAGCGTCGGGTCTCACCCCGTGGGCCAGAGGATGAGCATCCGTACTGCCGGCATCCGGGACCGGCTCGCCGCTGACCTCCTGGCTGCACGGGAGAGCGGGCCAGGCGCATGCGGGTCCGAGCGCAGAAGCGGGCCCGACCGTGAGCGCGCGGGCGGGGCCGAATATGGTTCCTGCCGGAGACGCACGTCGACTGCGCGCCGGTACGCGCAAGAGAAGGCCCGACCGACCATGCCGATATGGGAATATTGACGCGGGAGGGGTCATGAGCGAGGCCGGAGCATCCGCGGACGAGTGGGCAGGGCGCGTGCCGACGATGCGCGACGTCGCCGAGCGCGCGGACGTCGGCCTCAAGACCGTTTCGCGCTTCGTCAACGGCGAGACCAACATCGGTCCGCAGCTCGCCGAACGCATCGCGCGGGCCATCGACGATCTCGGGTACCGGCGCAATCTGGCGGCCGCGAGCATCCGGCCCGGCCAGCAGTCGCGCGTTCTCGGGCTGATCATCGGAGACCTGGGCAACCCGTTCTGGTCGGGAATGGCGCGCGCCGCCGAGCAGGTCTGCGCGGAGCGGCGCTGGCTGCTGCTCACGGCGAGCAGCGAAGAGGACCCGGATCGCTTCGCGCGGCTGACCGACCGCCTGGTCGAGCAGCGCGTCGATGCGCTCATGGTCGTGCGCCCGCCCGGCGAGGAGCTGCCGGCGCTCGAGCGGGCGGCGGGCGACGTGCCCGTCGTCGCCATCGATCGTCCGAGCGAGCACGCGGCGTGCAACGTGTACTACGACAACGCCCACGGCGCCAGGGCGGCGGTCGAGACCCTTCGCACGCACGGCAGGGTCGGGTACGTCGGCGACACGACGGGCATGTGGACGATGAGCGAGCGGTTCCGCGGCTATTCGGAGGCCGTCGGTGTCGTCGACGCGGAGATCGTGCGGCACAGTGCGCACACCATGGAGGATGCGCGGACAGCCGCAGCCGAGCTGCTCGACGCAGGCGTCGACGCTCTGTTCACGGCCAACAACCGCGCCTCCGTCGGCGCGCTGCTGGCGTTCGCCGCGGCTGGGCGGCGAGTGCCCATGATCGGCTTCGACGAGTTCGAGGCCGCGAAGCTCGCGAACCCGCCCGTCTCCGTCGCGAACGCCGCACCGGAGGTGCTCGGCCGCGCCGCCGCCGAAGCGGCCTTCTCGCTGCTCGACGGTGCAGCCCCACCCGACGTGCTCCTCGAGCCCGACCTCGTCCTCCGCGGCAGCGAAGCACGCTGACCCGCGCCGACCTGCCCTATCTCTTCATTTCTGGCACATCTCCGGTGGTGCGCCCACCCGGAGATGTGCCAGAAATGAAGAACTGACGGCTATGCGGCGTCGAGGAGGGCTCGGGCCGTGCCCGTGTCGGTGATGAGCGAGGTGATCAGGCCGCCGAGCAGGGCGGCGCGGATGGCCTCCACCTTCGTCGTGCCTCCGGCGACGCCGATGACCTCGGGCACGCGGCGCAGCTCGTCCGCCGTGATCGCCAGCGAGCGGTGGTCGAGGGTCGAATCGACATTGCCGTCGCGGTCGTACAGCGTGGCGACCACCTCGCCGACGACGCCGCGGTCGACGAGCTCCTGCGCGATCGCCCCCTGATTCGCCGAGTCGTACAGCTGCGAATCCGGCGGGTTCCAGCTGCCGATCGCGACGACGCCCTTGGTGACCCGTCCGAACCGGGAATAGGCATCGCGGATGAGCGGATCGGCCTTGAGCGCCTCGGCCGTCGCCTCGTCCTGCACGAGCAGCGGCGCGAAGATCGGGTAGCTCTCACCTCCCGACGCCCGCGCGACGCGGCGCACGATCTCGATGCCGTGCTCCCGAACAGGCCCCGCGATCCCACCGAGCGCCACGACATCGCAGCGGGGGAGATCGACGAGCAGCTTGGTCGCCTCGTCCAGAGTGCGCCCCGCAGTGAACCCCAGCGTGTCGGCCGGTGTCACGATCTCCTGCAGCAGGGTGGCCGTCGCCTCTCCGAGCGACTGCCGGATGGCCTCTGACGTCTGACTCGGCGAGGTCACGGCGATCGAATGCACGAGTCCGAACGCGTTCTTCAGTCCGATGGACAGCTCGGGGTCGATCGCGTCGGGCAGCTGCACATCGATCGTGACGATGCCGAGCTCTCGTGCCTTCTCGAGCATCCGGGCGACCTTGAATCGCGACACGCCCAGCTCGGCCGCGATGTCGACCCTGCTGCGGTCCTGCAGATAGTACCGGCGCGCCGCGTGTGCGATCCGGATGAGTTCGTCTGGGCCCATGATCATCTTCGCTTCCTCGCGGCGCGCTCCCGTGCGCAACCGTGCACCCACCGTACAGCACGTCCGCTCATCTGAGCGGACGATGTGCACACTCGAGCGAGGTGGGGTACAGTCGATCCGTCGATCTGAGCACGCACCGTGAGCGTGCTCGCGGAAGGACCAGTTGTGGCAACGATGCAGACGACGCCCGTGCCATCGGGCGCGACCGAAGCTCCGGTCGCCCTTGAGGTGCGTGACATCTACAAGGGATTCGGCGGAGTGCCGGTGCTGAAAGGGATCAGCCTCGCGCTCGAGCCTGGCACCATCACAGCCCTCGCCGGAGAGAACGGCGCTGGCAAGTCGACGCTGATGAAGATCGCGTCCGGCCAGTACAGGGCAGACAGCGGCACCGTGCTCGCACGCGGCACCGAGCTGCCCACCGGGAGCACGCAGGCCGCGGCGAGGGCCGGTGTGGCGATCGTTCCCCAGGAGCTCGCTTCGCTTCCGGATATGACCGTCTACGAGAACATCTTCATCGGTCGTGAACTGCGAGGGCCCATGGGGCTGCGCAGGCGCGAGATGATCGATGAGGCCCGCAGGAACCTTGCGGAGTTCGATCTGACGATCGACCCGAGCATCCGGATGGGCACGCTGCCGGTGGGTGTGCGGCAGATGATCGAGATCATCAAGGCCACCAACACCGGTGCCCGCGCGATTCTGCTCGACGAGCCCTCGAGCGCGATCGCCGCGCGCGAGGTCGCTCGCCTCGTCCAGGTGATGCGCAAGCTGCGCGACCAGGGCGTGGCGCTGCTGTTCACGACCCACAAGATGGAGGAGATGCGCGAACTCGCCGACAAGGTGGTCGTGCTCCGTGACGGCGGCCTCGTGATGGATTCGCCGATACGTGACGTCTCGGACGATGACATCGTCACGGCGATGATCGGCCGTGAGCTCGAGGACCTCTTCCCGGATGTCGCAGAACCGGCCGACGAAGTCGTTCTCGAGGTGAAGGACCTTCAGATCGAGGAGGCGCACAACACGGTCGACCTCTCCGTGCGCAGGGGCGAGATCGTCGGCCTGTCCGGGCTCGTCGGAGCGGGGCGCTCCGAACTGATGGAGGGCATCTTCGGCATCCGCAGGGTCGAGTCGGGCGAGGTGCGCATCGCGGGCAAGAAGGTGCGCCGCAACGATCCCGGCGCGTCGATCGTCGCAAACGTCGCCTTCGTGCCGGAGGACCGCAAGGGCGCGGGCGGCGTGCTGCAGATGGACGTGCTCGACAACGCCACGCTGCCGCGCATCGAGCAGTTCAACATCGCCGGATGGCTGCGCCAGCGCAAGCGCCGTGCGGATGTCGGGGCGGCGACGGAGTCGGTGCGTCTGAAGAGCCGCGGCCTGAACCAGCCGATGGAGACGCTCTCCGGCGGCAACCAGCAGAAGGTGGTGTTCGCGCGCTGGCTCGTCGGCGACGTCGATGTGCTGTTGCTCGACGAGCCGACCCGCGGCGTCGATGTCGGCGCCCGCAGCGAGATCTATCGCATCGTCGTCGACCTGGCTGCCAAGGGCATGGCCGTGCTGATGGCCTCCAGCGACATGCCGGAGATCCTCAGCCTCTCGCACCGCGCGCTGGTGATGCGCGACAGCGGCGTGGTCGCCGAACTCAGCAAGGAAGAACTTCAGCAGGAGGACGCGCAGGATCGCATCTTCCGCTACGCGAGTGGCCTCCTGGAGGGCACCGCCACCACCACCGCAGACACCCAGGAGGAAACGGAACGATGAGCACCGACACCGCCGTCGAGAAGCGGCGCGCCTTCAGCGCCAAGTGGCTGCAGGACATGGCGATCCGCTATGCCATGGTCCTTGTGCTGATCGTCGTGATCGCATTCTTCGCCTACCGCAGTGCGCGATTCGCCACGCCGGACAACGTGGTCACGATCCTGATCGCCGCCGCGCCGTTCGCCCTGATCGCGCTCGGGCAGACCCTCGTCATCCTGACCGGAGGCATCGATCTCTCGGTCGGCAGCGTGATCGCCCTCAGCGCGATGGCCGGTGCGTACGCGGCGAAGGCGATGCCCGACCAGCTGTTCCTCGCACTCGCCGTTGCGATCCTGGTCGGAGCAGTGGCGGGAGCGGTGAACGGGTTCGTCGTCTCCGTCCTCGACGTACCGCCGTTCATCGCCACACTCGGAATGCTGACACTGGCATCCGGTCTCGCCTACGTGATCGGCGGCGGCGCCCCGATCAACGGCCTGCCCCAGAACTTCAGCCAGTTCGCCAACACCGAGATCCTCGGCCTCACCATCCCGGTCATCCTGATGATCATCGGGATCGTCGGCTTCGGCATCATGATGCGCCGCACCAAGTTCGGCATGCACGTGTACGCCGTCGGCGGCAACGAGCAGGCGTCCCGCATCGCCGGCATCAAGACCGGACGCGTGAAGTTCCTCGTCTACACCATCAGCGGCGCGCTCGCCGGCGTCTCCGGCATCATGCTGGCCTCGCGCACGATCAACGGCTCGCCCAGTCTCGGCGTCGGCTACGAGCTCGACGCGATCGCAGCGGTCGTGATCGGCGGTGCCAGCCTGATGGGCGGCCGCGGCACCATCTGGGGCACGGCGCTCGGGCTGCTGATGATCCAGACGCTGAACAACGGCCTCGACATCCTCACCGTTCCCGCCTACTGGCAGGACGTGGTCAAGGGCCTGCTGATCGTCGCGGCCGTCTCGGTCGACGTCTGGGCAGCGAAACGCCGAAGCTGACCGTCTCACTCTTCACCTGACCCGTACCCAAGGAGAATCACAATGAAGTTCCGCAGCCTTATCCGTGGCACCGTCGGCGTCGGCGCCGTGGCCACCACCGCCGTCGCGCTCACCGCCTGTGGCGCGGGGGACCCGAACGCCGGGAACGAAGACACGATCACGATCGGTGTCAGCGTCTACGAGATGTCGTCGTTCATCACCGAGGGCAAAGAGGGAATCGACCGCTATGCCGAGGAGAACGACATCGAGATCCTCTGGAACTCGGCCTCGATGGACGTGCCGACCCAGGCAGACCAGGTCGACCAGTACATCAACGCGGACGTCGACGCGATCGTGGTCGTTCCGGTGCAGCAGGAGACGCTGCAGCCGCAGGTGACCGCGGCGGCGAACGCCGACATCCCGCTGCTCGACGTCAACGCGACGCTGAACAACGACGAGGTCGCCGGTTCCGTGCAGCCGGATGACGTGGCCGCGGGCGCCCAGGAGGCGCAGATGATGGTCGACGAACTCGGCGGCGAGGGAAACGTGGTCGTGCTGCAGGGTCCGCTCGGCGGCTCGGGCGAGATCAACCGCGGTGCGGGCATCGACGAGGTGCTCGAGGAGAACCCCGACATGGAGGTGCTCGCCAAGGACACCGCCAACTGGAGCCGTGAAGAGGCCATCAACAAGATGAGCAACTGGATCTCGGCCTTCGGCGACGACATCGACGGCGTCATCTCGCAGAACGACGACATGGGCCTCGGCGCCAAGCAGGCACTCGACGAGGCCGGCATGGACGACGTTCCGGTCGTCGGCATCGACGGCATCGAGGACGGGCTGAACGCCGTCAAGAACGGTGACTTCATCGGCACCTCGCTGCAGAACGGCACAGTGCAGCTCGCTGCAGGCGTCGCGCTGGCCGGCAAGATCGCCCGCGGTGAGGACGTCGCGGACAACCACCTCGTCTACACCATGCCCGCTGTCACGACGGAGAACGTCGACGACGCGATCGGCCACGTCGTCACCGAGCGCGACGCGTTCCTCGACGGCCTCACCGAGCTGACCGAGGGCAACCTCGAGACCGGCGACGTCGCCTACGAAGGCCTGCCCGGACAGCAGTGAGCCTGAGCCTACTGCGCAGGGTCTGAGCGCACCTCTCGCGGCGTTGTCGTCGGTCGGCGTACGCAGTACGCCTCCCTCCTCCGCCTTGCGATAGGCACACTCAGACCCTTGCTCGCTACGGCTCAGGTCGCCTCGCCGCGACTCAGTCGGGCGTCCCGGCGGTTCACGCGTGAATCCGGGCCGGATCCGCATTGCGGGTTCGGCCCGGGCCACGGACACCAGAAGACCCTCCTCATACAGGACGTGATGTGACCAACCCCACCGCACCTGCCCGCGCGCTCGTCGCGGGCGTGGACTCCTCGACGCAGTCGTGCAAGGTCGAGCTGCGCGACGCGGCATCAGGCGCGCTCGTCGCGACCGGTTCGGCGGCGCACCCGCCGGTGACTCCGCCGGCCAGCGAGCAGGACCCACGGGCGTGGTGGGACGCGTTCGTCTCCGCGTTCCGTGAGGCGCGCTCGGCCGCAGCGCTCGGTGACCGCGTCATCGCGATCTCGGTCGCGGCGCAGTGCCACGGCCTGGTCGCGCTCGATTCCGCGGGGGAGCCCGTGCGAGCCGCCAAGCTCTGGAACGACACCACCAGCGCCGAGCAGATGACGCGCCTGCTCGACACCATCGGGCGCGAGCGCTTCGTGCGCGCCACGGGCACGCTTCCGACCGCAGCCTTCACGATCAGCAAACTGGCCTGGCTCGCTGAGCACGAGCCTGAGAACTTCGCGCGCACGCGCACCGTGCTTCTGCCGCACGACTACCTGACCTTCCGCCTGACAGGCGAGCGCGTCACCGACCGCTCCGACGCATCCGGCACCGGCTACTACGATGCCGCCCACGGGCGCTATCTGCCGGAGTTCCTCGCGCACATCGATCCGGATCGTGCGTGGGATGCCATGCTTCCGCGCGTGGCACATCCGGATGAGGCCGCGGGAACCGTGCACGCCGAGGCTCTCGGCGCCCTCGGCATCGCCGGTACCGTGCTGGTCGGCGCCGGCGGCGGCGACCAGCACGCCGCAGCCCTCGGGCTCGGGCTGCAATCCGGCGACGTCGCCTACTCGTTCGGCACATCCGGGGTCGTCTCGGCGCTCAGCGCGGACCCCACCTTCGATCTGTCAGGCGACGTCGACGGCGTCTCCGACATGACGGGCGGCTACCTGCCGATCTCATCGACGCTCAACGCCGCGAAGGTCACCGATGCCTTCGCCCGCATCCTCGGCGTCGGCCACGCCGAGCTCGACGCACTCGCGATGTCGGCGCCGCTGGACCGCAACGGTCCCGTGCTGGCTGCGTACCTCGACGGCGAGCGCACCCCGAACCTGCCGAACGCGGTCGGCATCCTCAGCGGGATCCGCACCGACTCGACGCGCGAGGAGGTCGCGCGCGCCGCGTACGAGGGCGTGGTGCTCGGCCTCATCGCCGCCCACCGCGCCATCGCACGCGAGGGCGTGGACACCTCGGCCGACGTGATCGCACTCGGCGGGGGAGCCCGCTCCTCGTCGTACCCGCAGCTCCTCGCCGACCTGCTCGGCCGCCCGGTGCACCGCACCGACGCCGAAGAGGCCACCGCGCGCGGTGGGGCAGTGCAGGCCGCTGCCGTCGCGACGGGTCGCTCTGTCGCAGAGGTGCGCACCGCGTGGGCACCGGCCCGTGAGGTCATCGCCTCACCGCGCGAGATCGACCGAGACCCGGCCGCCGCCTACGCCGCGACCGCGGCCGTGCGGACGTTGGACGACGCGTGAGTGCCGCCCGACCGGCCGAAGCCGTGGGAATAGCAGAGTGGGCCGTCGCGATCTCAGCTGATGCGCCGGACGGACCTCGTGCATCAGGGAGCCTCTACGCGGTCGCTCCCGCCGAGCGCGAGGCCGCTGCAACGGCGCTCGCCGCCCGAGGGCTGAACGTGCACGTCGACGTCGTCATCGATCCGGCCGGGCGCCACCGTGGGCTCACACCGGATGAGATGCGCGCCGCACGCGAGGCTGCGCCGGATGCGCGGCTCGAGGTGCACCTGATCGTCGACGGCGCAGAGCCAGGCGCCGATTCCGATCGCGCGGTCGGCGAGACGATCGCCGCGGCGATCGAGACGCGAGCGGCCGTCGTGATGCTGCCGCCCGAGCTGTGCGCAGATCCCGGTGCGCTCGTGGCCGCGCTGCGCAGCGCCGGCGTCGCCGTGTGGACCGCGATCGGCCCGCACGATGCGGCCGTCGTCCCCGCAGGTGCGGACGGTGCCCTTGTGATGCTGATCGAACCGGGCACACTCGACAGTGCGGACCCCGCACTCGTCGACCGGGTCGCCGAGCTGAGCAGGCGTCGCCCCGTCGGCGTCGACGGCGGCGTCACAGAAGAACTCGCCGAGCGGTGCATCGCCGCCGGTGCCACAACCATCGTTGCGGGGCGTGCACTGTTCGCCGCCGCACGCACAGGAGAGGAACAGCCATGACCACCGCCCTGCCAGACACCATGCGCGCCAGCGTGCTCACCGGTACGCAGTCGCTCGAGATCCAGGAGCGCCCCGTTCCCCGGGCCGGCCACGGTGACGTCGTCGTCGAGGTCGCCGCCGTCGGCGTGTGCGGTTCCGACACGCACTACTTCCGGCACGGCCGCATCGGCGACTTCGTCGTCACCGACCCGCTTGTGCTGGGGCACGAGCTGTCAGGGCGCATCGTCGCCGTGGGCGACGGCGTCGACCCCGCCCGCGTCGGACAGCGCGTCGCGGTCGAGCCGCAGCGCCCGTGCCACACCTGCCGCGAGTGCCTCGCCGGCCGCTACAACCTGTGCCCGCACATGGAGTTCTACGCGACGCCGCCGATCGACGGCGCCTTCTGCGGCTACGTGACGATCGAGTCGATCTTCGCCCACGCCGTGCCCGATGAGGTGTCTGACGAGGCCGCAGCGCTGCTCGAACCGCTGTCTGTCGCCATCACGACGGCCCGCAAGGCGCACATCGTGCCTGGTTCGCGCGTGCTCATCGCCGGCGCGGGGCCCATCGGCATCATCTGCGCTCAGGTCGCGCGGGCGTTCGGCGCGACCGAGATCATCATCAGCGACCTGGTCGCCGAGCGGCGCGAGCGCGCGCTGGGCTACGGGGCGACGAAGACGATCGCCCCGACCCAGGTCGACATCGCCACCGCGGGCCTCGACGTCGACGCGTTCATCGATGCCAGCGGCGCGCCGCGGGCCGTGTTCGACGGCATCAAGGCGATCCGCCCCGCGGGATACGCCGTGCTGGTCGGCCTCGGCAACTCCGAGATGAGCCTGCCCGTCGAGCACATCCAGAACCTCGAGATCTCGGTGACGGGCATCTTCCGCTACACCGACACCTGGCGCGTCGGCATCGAGCTGGTGGCGAGCGGTCAGGTCGACCTCGACTCGCTCGTGACCGGCCGATTCGACCTCGAGCACGCCGACGAGGCGCTCGACAGCGACAAAGACCCGAACAGCCTCAAGGCCGTCGTCTACCCGAACGCACAGAAGGAAAACGCATGACACAGATGTTCAGCCTCTCCGGGCTCACCGCCGTCGTCACCGGAGGGAACCAGGGCCTCGGCAAGGCGTTCGCGCTGGCGCTGGCCGAGAACGGCGCACGCGTGGCGATCGTCGCCCGCAACGCCGAGCGCAACGAGAAGATGGTCTCCGATGCCCGTGCGGCCGGTCACGAGATCCTCGCGATCACGGCCGACATCACCGACGACGAGCAGGTGGTCAGGATGACCGCGGAGGCCGTCGAAGGCCTCGGCGGCCGCGTCGACATCCTCGTCAACAACGCGGGAACCTGCTACCACAACGAGTCGTGGGACGTCACGGACAGCGAGTGGGACGACGTGTGGCAGCTCAACGTGCGCGCGCTGTGGAAGGCGTCGCTCGCCTTCGGCGCGCACATGCGTGAGAACGGCAGCGGCTCTGTCGTGAACATCGGCAGCATGTCGGGCCTGATCGTGAACCGCCCGCAGATGCAGCCGGCGTACAACGCCTCCAAGGCGGCAGTGCACCACCTCACCAAGTCGCTCGCCGTCGAGTGGGCGCCCCTGGGCATCCGGGTCAACGCCGTCGCCCCCGGCTACGTGAAGACCGAGATGGCCCCGGTCGACAAGCCGGAGTTCCAGCGCTACTGGATCGAGGACGCCCCCCAGCAGCGGGCAGCATCGCCCGAGGAGATCGCCCCCAGCGTGGTGTTCCTCGCCGGCCCCGCTTCGTCCTTCATCACCGGATCGGTCCTCGTCGCCGACGGCGGCTACACCGCGGCCTGAGCCACCCGCGCCCCGCTGCCGAGATGCGCACTTCTCGCCGAGATGCGCCGCTTTGGACGCAGATCTGAACGAAAAGTGCGCATCTCGCGAGCAGCGGCCGCACCAGAAACACCAGGGAGAACATCATGAAGGAGATCAGGAGAATCCTCGTCGAGGGCATCGACGAGGTCTCGGTGGAGACGGTTCCCGCTCCGGAGCCGGCGGCGGGCCAGGTGCTGGTGCGCAGCACGGTCGTCGGCATCTGCGGCTCAGACGTGCACGCGGCGCACGGCCGCCATCCGTTCATCGATCTGCCGTTCCGGCCGGGCCACGAGATCGTGGGCGTCGTCGCCGGCGTGGGTGAGGGCGTCGATCCGGATGTCGTCGGCAAGCGGGTCGTCATCGAGCCGAACCTCGCGTGCGGCGAATGCGAGCCGTGCCGCGAAGGGCGCTACAACATCTGCGCGACGCTCGATGTGTTCGGATGCCAGACCCCCGGTGGTCTCGCCGACGAGTTCGTGATCGGTGCGGACCGCGTCATCGAGCTGCCGGACGACCTCGACGACACCTGGGCATCTCTGATCGAGCCGCTCGCGACGCCGGTGCACGCCGTGCGCCGCGCCGGCGACCTGGCGGGACGCCGCGTCGTCGTGTTCGGGGCGGGCCCGATCGGGCTGTTCCTCGCGATCGCGGCGAAGGACGCAGGGGCCGAAGCCGTTGTGGTGGCCGACCTGGTCGCGAGCAAGCGCGAGCGCGCGGAGCGCCTCGGGGCGACGGGCACGTTCGACCCGACGTCGCCGACCGCGGCCGCCGACGCGAGGGCCGCGCTGGGCGGTGACGCGCACGTGGTGTTCGACGGCGTCTCGCGCGAGTCGACGGTGGCGCTCGGGATCGACCTGCTCTACAAGGGCGGCAGGCTGATGACTGTGGGCGTTCCGGCCGGGGGCACGCTCGTGCCGCTCGACCTCATCCAGGACCACGAGATCGAACTCATCGGCAACCTGATGTACGTGCGCGAAGACGTCGACCACGCCATCGCCCTGCTGCGTCGCAAGACCTTCGCGATCGACGAGCTGGTCACCGCGACCTTCCCCCTGGCGCAGACGGGCGACGCGTTCCGCGCCTCAGACGATCCGGAGCAGGTGAAGGTGCTCGTCACCGTGCCGTAGTCCGCCCGCCGAGATGCGCCGTTCTCGTCGAGATGCGCCGTTCTGGACGTGATTTCGGACGAGAACGGCGCATCTCGTGAGCGGTGCGCGCGTCAGGCGGGGTCGATGCGGAGCGTGTTCGACTCGCCCACGGTCTCGTCGCCGACGATCCGGATGGTGCGAGCGAGGTCGTCGAGGGGTGCGAGCACGGTGCCGAACCGCTCGCGGTCGGAGCACATCGCGCTCAGCGTGATCAGGTGCGTGCCGGTGTCCCAGGTGTAGGTCGCCGTCGGAGGCTGGTTGCGGTCGCTCGGCAGATCGAGCACCAGCTTCTCGCCCGTACCGAGGAACGGATTGCGGAAATCCTCGGTGTCGTCGTACTCCATCGGAGCCATGGCACGAGCCGCGCGCAGGTTCGGCGTCATCTCCTGCGTCTGCGCGATCGCCACGAGCAGCTCCGCGTCGTCGCGCCACACCCATGCGAGCATCCGGCCGTCCGCCTTCTTCAGCAGGGCAGGCGCGGCCTGGCTCAGCACCCACGCCCCGAACCTCCCCGCTGACCCCTCGAGCCCGAGCTGCTTGCGCGTCTGGGTCATCAGCATCCGGATGGCCGCCTTGCGATGCCTGCGCCCGGCGAACCCCATGGAACCCGTGACGGGGACCCAGAGCATCTCATCGGCGACAGCGGTCAGTCTCATGCCCTCAGCTTAGATGCCGCGTCGGGACGTGCGGCTCTGCGCGCCGAGTCGACGAGCAGCATCGGACCAGCTCGCGAGATGCGCACTGATTCGACGGATCGGCGTCCGAAGCGGCGCATCTCGACGAGAGGTGCGCATCTCGGCAACGGGGCGCGGGGGTGGCGCCGGAGGGGCGTGCGTGCGTATAGTCGGCACCGAAAGGCAACGTTGTCTTTCCATCTCAACGAGGAGAGGATCACTGCTATGCAGATCGGATGCCACGGGCTGGTATGGACCGGGAGCAACGACCCTGAGAGCTTCGAAGAGGCGGTCACCAAAACCCTCGCCGCCGGATTCGACCTGTTCGAGATGGCGCTGTTCGACCCCGAGACCTTCGACGTGGGCGCGGCACGCGAGATCCTCGCGAAGCATCCCGTCGCGGTTTCGGCGTCGATGGGGCAGGCGCGCGACAGTGACCCCAACAGCGAAGACCCCGCCAAGGTCAGAGCAGCCGAGAAGAAGCTGATCGCGGCGATCGATGTGCTCGAGGCACTCGGGTCAAAGTACTTCGTCGGCGCCCTCTACAGCGAGCTGCGCAAGTTCATGGCGCCTGCCTCGGCGACCGCCCGCGCGAACGCCGTCGGCGTCATCCGGACAGCGGCCGATCGCGCCGCCGATGCCGGCATCACCCTCGGTATGGAGGTGATCAACCGCTACGAGACGAACCTGTTCAACACCGGCCGCGGCGCCCTGAAGTTCCTCGACGAGGTCGATCGCCCGAACGTCGGTGTGCACCTCGACACGTACCACATGAACATCGAGGAGTCCGATATGGTGCAGCCCGTCGAGGACTGCATCGACCGACTCGTGTACGTGCACGTCGGCGAGAGCCACCGGGGGTACCTCGGCTCGGGCAACGTCGACTTCGACAACTTCTTCAAGGCGCTCGTCCGCTCCGGCTACGACGGCCCGGTCACGTTCGAGAGCTTCTCGTCGGCAGTCGTGCATCCGGAGCTCAGCGGCATGCTCGGCATCTGGCGCAACCTCTGGGACGACTCCGAGGACCTCGGAGCGCACGCGAACGCGTTCATCCGGGGCCAGCTGCGCGCCGCACAGACCATCGGAATGCACTGAACCGGGCGCGCACGCGCCCACTGAGAAAGGAAACGACAATGACGTCGAAGCGATTCATGATTGCCGCCATCGCGGGGGTCGGCCTGCTCGCGCTGGCCGGATGCTCTGACTCCTCCCCGGTCGATCCCGGTGAGGAAGAGGGCGACAGCGGCGAGATCACGAACGTCGGACTGATGGTCCAGGACATCTCCAACCCGTTCTTCGCGTCGATGCAGAGCGCGATGGAGGAGATCGCGGGCGAGGACGGCTTCACCCTCAACGTGCAGGACGGCCAGCAGGACCTCGGCGCGCAGAACAATCAGATCGACGCGATGATCCAGCAGGGCACCGACATCATCCTGCTCAACGCGGTCGACAGCGAGGGAATCGGTTCAGCGGTCGAACGCGCGATCGACGCCGGCATCACGGTTGTCGCAGTCGACGTCGACGCCGCCGGAGCACAGGCGGCGGTGTCGACGGACAACGTCGAAGCGGGACGGCAGGCCTGCACCGCACTTGCGGACAAGATGGGCGGCGAGGGCAATATGCTCATCGTCGACGGCACCCCGATCACCTCGGTGCAGGAGCGCGTCATCGGCTGCGAGGAAGTGCTGGAGGACTACCCGGACATCGAGGTCGTCGGCCATCAGAACGGCAACAACGACCGCGCCACGGGCCTCGATCTGACGACGCAGATGCTCACGGCGAACGACGACATCCAGGGCATCTTCGGCATCAACGACCCGACGGCGCTCGGCGCGACGCTGGCACTCGGCCAGGCCAGCCGCGAGGATGTCTGGGTCGTCGGAGTCGACGGGTCGCCTGAGGCGGTCACCGCGATGGAGGACGACGAGTTCCCGAACTCGAGCTTCTGGGCCACACCGGCGCAGCACCCGAACGAGATGGTGGCGCAGGCCTTCGAGGTCGCCAAGGACGTGCGAGACAACGGCGCTCCGGATGAGGCGGACCGGATCACGCTGGTCGATCCGTCGCTCGTCACCCGCGACACCGTGTCGGACTACGCCGGCTGGTGAGCTGAGCCATGACGGCTGCAGAGCACGTGCCGGGCGGCGCAGCGTCGCCCGGCACGGCGGCTGTCGCCGAGCCGCTGCTCGAGGTGCGCGGCATCTCGAAGCGGTTCGGCGCGACGCCCGCGCTCACGGATGTCGGCTTCGACATCCGGCCGGGCGAGATCCACTCGCTCACCGGCGAGAACGGCGCGGGCAAATCGACCCTGATGAAGATCATCACCGGGAACTATGCACCCGACACCGGAACGATCCTGGTGCGGGGCCAGCCGGTCACCTTCGCATCGCCGCGCGAGGCACAGGCGGCGGGCATCGCGATCATCCACCAGGAGCTGAACACGATCCCTGAGATGACCGTCGCCGAGAACCTCTCGCTCGGTCAGGAGCCGAACACCTTCGGCGTGCTCAACAGGCGCAGGCTCGTCGAGGAGGCCAAGAAGAAGCTGGCGCTGGTCGGCAGCGACATCGATCCGCGCACGCCGATCGGTCGGCTCAGCGTCGGCATGCAGCAGATGGTCGAGATCGCCCGCGCGCTCGCAGAGGACGCGCAGGTGCTCGTGCTCGACGAGCCGACCGCCGCGCTCAGTCAGAGTGAGAGCGCCAGACTGTTCGCACTGCTGGGGAAGATGCGCGAGCGGGGCATGGGGCTCGTCTACATCTCGCACCGCATGGAGGAGCTGTGGCGGCTCTCCGATCGGCTCACGGTGCTGCGCGACGGCAAGTTCGTCGGCACGAAGCGGATGTCGGAGACGAGCTCGCAGGAGATCGTCTCGATGATGGTCGGCCGCGAGATCAACGACCTCTACGGCCACACCGCCCGCGAGATCGGCGACGTGCGGCTCGAGGTGCGCGACGTCGCGGGCCGCGGCGGCATCGGGCCGGTGAGCTTCGACGTGCGCGGCGGCGAGATCGTCTCGCTGGTCGGGCTGATCGGTGCGGGTCGAACCGAGGTCGTCCGGATGATCTACGGCGCCGACAGGGCGACATCAGGTCAGGTGCTCCTGGACGGTGAGCCGCTGCGTTCCACCGATCCGAAGCGCAGCATCCGCGACGGCGTCGCACTGCTCCCGGAGAGCCGGAAGGAGCAGGCGCTGTTCCTCGAGCAGTCGGTGACGGAGAACATCGAGATCTCGACGCTGGGGCGGCACTCCACGTTCGGGGTGACCTCGAAGCGCCGGATGCGCCGGATCGTCCAGCCCATCTGGGACTCGCTGCGCGTGAAGGCCTCGTCGCCCGAGATCGAAGTGAAGTCGCTCTCGGGCGGCAACCAGCAGAAGGCCGTACTGGCGCGCATGCTGCTGCAGCAGCCACGGCTGCTGATCCTCGACGAGCCCACGCGCGGCGTCGACATCGGAGCCAAGAGCGAGATCTACCGGATCATCGACGAGATCGCAGCGGGAGGCGCCGCCGTGCTCATCGTCAGTTCCGACCTGCCGGAGGCGCTCGGCATCTCCGACCGCCTGCTGGTGATGCACGAAGGAGGGCTGGTGGCCGAACTCGACGCGGAGCAGGCCACGGAGGAATTGGTGATGGAGCATGCGACCGGCACGTTCCATGGTGATGAGAGGGAGGCGTGATGAGTACTGCCACAACCGCCCCGAGCGCGGCGACGTCGGTCGCACGCCGCGAGGAGCGCGTCCGGAAGCTGTTCTACTGGTGGGATCGCGTCGGCATTCTCGGCGTGCTCGTGCTGCTGATCGTGGTCGCGTCGTTCGCGTCGGACAACTTCCTATCGTTCAGCAATGCGATGGACGTGCTCCGCGCGATCTCGATCAACGCGATCATCGCCGCCGGCGTGACCATGATCATCCTGACGGCGGGGATCGATCTGTCTGTCGGATCGATTCTGGCGGTCGCCGGATGCGCAGGCGTGCTCCTGCACGTGGCAGGCCTGCCTGCACCCATCGCCGTGATCGGCGGCATCCTGGCAGGCGCACTCGCCGGAGTGCTCAACGGCACGCTCGTCGCCCTGCTCGTGCTGCCGCCGTTCATCGTGACGCTCGGTGCGATGACGTATCTGCGCGGCACGGCGTACGCGCTGCTCGACGGACAGCCGCTGATCGCGAACGACCTGTCGTACGAGGCGCTCGGGTCGAGCTACGTGTCGGTCGTGCCGACGCCGGTCATCATCATGCTGATCGTCTACGCGGTCGTGTGGTTCGTGCTGGAGCGCACCACATTCGGGCGGCACGTCTACGCGGTGGGCGGCAATCCGGAGGCCGCGCGCCTGGCGGGCATCAACGTGAAGAAGACGCTCGTGTGGGTGTACACGATCGGCGGCGCATGTGCAGGGCTCGGGGGCATCCTGTTCTCGGCGCGCGTGCTGTCTGCGCAGCCGAACGCGGGCCAGAGCTACGAGATGGACGCGATCGCCGCTGTCGTGCTCGGCGGCACGGCGCTGGCCGGCGGTCGCGGACGGATCCTCGGCACGCTCATCGGCGCGATGATCATCGGAGTGCTCTCGAACGTGCTGGTGCTCACCAACGTGCCGTACTTCTACCAGCTGATCATCAAGGGCGCGGTGATCGTGCTGGCGATCACGCTCGACTCGCTGCGCCGGTTGGGCCAATCCCGATAGTCACGAGTCGTCGAGATGCCCCGGAATGGTCCGAAACTGCGACCATACCGGGGCATCTCGACGATCGCCAGGCGGTTCGCGAGTGTGGCGTGGGGTGCGGGCGCGGGTAATCTGGCGGAGTGACGAACGCCGCGCTGGAACGTGCTGAATCGCTGATCGCCCAGATCCCGGACTACCCGGAGCCGGGGGTGCTGTTCCGCGACATCTCGCCGCTGATCGCGGACGGCGAAGCCATGCGCGCCGTGTGCGATGCGATCGTCGAGCCGTTCCGCGGATCGTTCGACATCGTCGCGGGCATCGAGGCGCGCGGCTTCCTGCTCGCCGGCTACATCGCAGCGCAGACCGGCGTCGGCATGCTGCCGATCCGCAAGGCAGGCAAGCTCCCGCGCCCGGCCGCCGCGGTGTCGTACTCCCTCGAATACGGCACCGCCACGATCGAGGGCCCGGATGTGCTGAAGCCCGGTGAGCGCGTGCTGCTGCTCGACGACGTGCTCGCCACCGGCGGCACCCTCGCCGCGGCGCATCAGCTGGTGGCAGATCTCGGCGCCGTCGTGGCGGGGACCGGGGTCATCCTCGAGCTCACAGGCCTCGGCGGCCGCGAGCGCGCAGGCGACGTGCGCACGGTGTTCACCGCACCCGCGTTCTGACGCCGCAGCGGCCGCGCACTCGCCGCAGGCTCACCCTCAGCGCAGCCCGGGCATCCGGAGACTTGAAGAAATGAGTCTGCACGGGAGACGTCTCCGGTGGGCGGGAGCCGCACGTCGCCCAGTAGCGTGAAGGGGTGAGCTCACAGGTCTATCCCGCCGTCGTCGCGATCATGCTCGGCGTCGGTCTCGCCATCGTTCTGTTCATCCCGTTCGTCGCGGTGCAGTACCGCAGGGCGGGGCGGCTGTCGCTCGTGCAGATGATGGTCTGGGGGAGCTTCCTGGTCTACGGACTCGCGCTGTGGACCTACACGCTGCTGCCGCTGCCGAACCCGGCGACGATCAGATGCGTCGGCGCGCAGACGACGCCGTTCCAGTTCGTCGACGACATCCTGAGCTATCCGATCGGCTCTCTCGGCGCGATCGCGCGCAACCCTGCCGTGATGCAGGTCCTGCTCAACATCGCGCTGTTCGTACCGTTGGGCTTCTTCCTCCGGATGGTGTGGCGCCGAGGGGTCGTGGTCACGACCATCGCCGGGCTGGCGATCTCATTCCTCATCGAGTGCACGCAGTACACCGGTGTGTGGGGCATCTACTCCTGCGGGTACCGACTCTTCGACGTCGACGACCTGATCGCGAACACCGCAGGAGCACTCGCCGGAGGCGTGCTCTCGCTCGCGCTGAGACCGACCCTGGCGCGGTGGGACGCGGCCTACGAGCCGCCGACGGCACGCCCCGTGACGTTCTGGCGCCGGATGCTCGGCATGCTGTGCGATGCCGTCGCGTACTGGCTGGTCGGCGCCGTCGCCGGTGTCGCGGTGAGCGGGTTCCTGCTCGTCGTCCTGGGCCGCGACCTCGGTGGCGAGTCGAAGCTGGCCGATATCGCCTTCACCGCGGTTCCGCTGGTGCTGTTCGGCCTGATCACGCTGACCACCGGACGCACCATCGGCGACGCGGCCATCGCCATCCGGTGGCAGGGCGGAGCGCGCCCGGAGATCGTGCGCAATCTGCTGCGCTACGTCGGGGGAGTGGGCGGGTGGCAGCTCGTGATCGCGTTCGCTCCTGGCCTCGATGCGCTGTTCGTGCTCGTCGTGGTGATCGCGCTGATCGCCACACCGGCCCGCGGCGGGCTGGCAGGCCTGATCTCCGGTGCCCGCCCCGTCGATTCCCGCGCCGAACCCGCCCGCACCGCCGAGCCGCCTGCCTCCGCTGACTGACCCGCGCCCCGCGCGTCCGGCCGCCTCAGACGCCGAGCAGCGCGCTGATCGGGTCGATCGTGAAGTAGATCACGAACAGTGCGCCGACGACCCACATCAGCGGGTGGATCTCGCGGGCCCGGCCTCGGGCGAGCTTGACGATGATGTAGGCGAGGAACCCGGCGCCGATGCCATCGGCGATCGAATAGGTGAACGGCATGAAAGCGATCGTGAGGAACGCGGGAAGTGCCACGTCGATCGACTTCCAGTCGATGCCTGAGACCTGTGTCAGCATCAGGAACCCGACCAGCACCAGCGCCGGCGCCGCCGCCTCGTACGGCACCAGCGCCACCAGCGGTGCGAATAGCGTCGACAGCAGGAAGGCGATGCCGGTCACGACGGAGGCGAGGCCCGTTCGCGCCCCCTCCGCGACACCGGCGGTCGACTCGACGAAGGCGGTGTTCGACGACACCGAGCCCGCGCCGCCGGCGATCGCGCCGACCGAGTCGACGATCAGGATCTGCTTGGTGCGCGGCGGGTTGCCGTTCTTGTCGAGCAGCTTCGCCTCACCGCCGATGGCGACCATCGTGCCCATCGTGTCGAAGAAGTCGGCGAGCATCACCGTGAACACCAGCAGCACGAGGGCGACGGGTCCGATGTGCACGAAAGCGCCGACGATGTCGAACTGGCCGAGCAGCGAGAAGTCGGGCAGCGCGAAGACTCCGTCGAAGGTCGGCGGCGAGTTGAAGCCGCCTGGATTGTCCTCGCCGCGCCCGCCGATGTGCATGGTGTTCTCGAGGATCACCGCGAGCACGGTCGAGGCGAGGATCGAGATCAGGATGGCGCCGCGCACCTTGCGCACGTGCAGCACGATCGCGAGCACCAGGCCGAAGACGAACACCAGGATCGGCCAGGTGCCGAGGTTGCCGAGCGAGAGGATGGTGCCGCCGTCGCCGACCACGAAGCCGGCGTTGGTGAGCCCGATGAGCGTGATGAACAGGCCGATGCCCACGCCGATCGCGGTCTTCAGCGGCGCGGGAACGGCGCGGAAGACGGCGGTGCGGAACCCGGTGAGCACCAGGATCAGGATGAGCACGCCTTCGATCACGATGACGCCCATCGCGTCCGCCCAGGTGACGTCGGGCATCGTGGCGATCGAGTACGCCACGATCGCGTTGATGCCCAGGCCCGCGGCCATCGCGAGAGGGAAGTTGGCGAGCAGACCCATCAGGATCGACATCACGCCGGCGATCAGCGCGGTCGCCGAGGCGATCATGCCGAGGTTCGGCGCGTCGCCGCCGCCGAGGAATTCGCCCGTGCTGTCGGGGGAGGTGCCGATGATCAGCGGGTTCAGCACGATGATGTAGCTCATCGCGAAGAAGGTGACGAGACCGCCGCGGATCTCGGTGCCGATCGTGGAGCCGCGCTCCGAGATTCTGAAGAAGCGATCGATTGCGTTCGGGCGCGCCGTGGTCGTCGTCATGAGGTCATCGTTCCATTGCTAGGGGAGAACCGCGAGAGGAATGCGCGGAACAGAGGCCGGATCTCCACGCCGGGCGTAGCATGAGAGGAAGAAGAATCATGCGTTCGCATGAAGTTCAGGCGCGGGAAACCGGAGGTTCAATTATGGCATTCGACGGAAGAGTCGCACTCGTGACCGGCGGAGGATCGGGCATCGGCGAGGCCACGGCGAAGGAACTCGCCTCGCTCGGCGCGAAGGTCGTCGTCACAGACATCAAGCTCGCCTCCGCACAGCGCGTGGCCGACGAGATCACCGAGGCCGGCGGTGAGGCTTCGGCGTTCGAGGGGAACACCGCGGTCGCCGCCGACAGCGAGAAGGCCGTCGCCTTCGCGGTGGACACCTACGGAAAGCTCAACTACGCCGTCAACAACGCCGGCATCGGAGGCGCCAGCGCCCCGGTCGGTGAGATGGACCTCGACAGCTGGGACACGGTCGTGGGCATCAACCTCAACGGCGTCGCCTACGGCATGCGCCACCAGATCCCCGCAATGCTCGCCGCGGGCGCCGAGGAGTCGGCCATCGTGAACATGGCATCGATCCACGGCACGGTCGCCGCTCCCGGCAACGCCGCGTACGCGGCGACGAAGCACGCGGTCGTCGGCGTCACGAAGAACGCCGCAGCCGAGTACGGCGCGCAGGGCCTCCGCGTCAACGCAGTCGGCCCCGGCTACATCGACACGCCGCTGCTCGCCGGCGCGCCAGCGGAGGTGAAGGACGGACTGGTCGCCAAGCACCCGCTCGGTCGCCTCGGCCGCCCGGAGGAGATCGCCACGGTCATCCGGTTCCTGCTCTCCGACGACGCCTCGTTCGTCACCGGCTCGTACTACCTGATCGACGGCGGCTACACCGCGGTGTGACGCCGGTACGTCGGCTCAGCCGCCCAGCACGACATTGGTCGGCGCCTCGCCGCGTGCGAGGCGCCCGGCCTGTGCGGCGACCAGGCGTGCGATCCGGGTGAACATGGCCCGGCTGATGCCGCCGGCGTGCGGTGCGACGATCGAGCCTGGCAGCGACCACAGCGGGTGGTCGGCGGGCAGCGGCTCCGGGTCGAAGACGTCGCTGGCCATCCGGATGCGGCCTCGGCGCACGTGATCGACGAGCGCATCGGTGTCGACGCTGGTGCCGCGGCCGACGTTGACCACGAGTGCGTCATCCGGGAGCGCGCTGAGCACGGTGTCGTCGATGATGTGGCGGGTCGCGTCGCCCCCTGGCAGGGCATTGATGAGGATCTCGGCGGTGGGTGCGAGATCGTGCAGCTCGCCGAGTGCGTGCACCTGCACACCGTCCTCGACGCGGGCGGAGGATGCCACGGGAACGATCTCGACCTCGAACGGCGCGAGCCTTGAGGCGATCGCCTTTCCCACGCCGCCGTAGCCGAGCAGCAGCACGCGGCGGTCGGCGAGGCCGCGCGACCACGACTTGGTCCATTCCGCGCGGTCCTGCTGGCGCACGAAGTCGGCGAGCTGGCGCTGGGCCATCAGGATGAGCCCGATCGTCAGTTCGGCGGTCGCCGTCTCGTGCACGCTCGACGCGTTCGCGAACGGCAGCCCGTCCGGCAGGTAGGCGTGCACGTCGTCGTACCCGATCGACTGCCCCTGCACCAGGCGCGGTGCGAGTGCGGCGAGGTGCTCGGCCATCGAACCGGGCTTCGCCATGTACGGCATCACGACCATATCGGCGCGCTCGACGGGCGGATTCTCATCCGGGCTCCACAGCACGACATCGACGTCGAGGCTCGGATCCAACTCGCGGCGCACGTCCGCGACGAGGTGCTCAGTGGGGACAGTGACGACAACGTGCTCAGCCATGTTTCCACGCTAGTCCACCGGCCGTCGCCCGCGCGTTCGGCAACAGACCGCGCGTTCCGCAACACCGATTCCGGATGATCGTGTGCGGGAACGCGCAATCTGTTGCGTTGTGCGCGGTGAGGCTAACTCAGCCGACGCTGTCGCGCGACGAACCACGCGCCGAGTGCGAGCAGGGCCACACCCGCGAGGCTGAGCGCCCCGACGGCGATCGCGTTTCCTGTGGCGGGGAGGGAGTCTCCGGATGCCGCGGGGCCGGAACCGTCGTCGGCGCCGTCCGTGCCGGTGCCGTCTCCGTCAGCGCTGCCGTCGCCAGAGTCGCCAGAGCCGTCTCCGTCGCCTGTGCCGCCCCCGTCGCCGGAGTCGTCGGTCCCGCCGTCGTCACCCGTCCCGTCGCCGTCACCGGTGCCGTCCGAGTCGTCGGCTGCGACCACCTCGATCGCCGCCTCTGCGCTGACATCGCCGGACGCGGCCTGCAGCATGTAGGCGCCGGGTGACGTGCCTGCGGGGATCGTCAGCCCGCCCGTGGCCCGGCCGTCCGCATCAGCAGTCAGCACACCGAGGGGAGCGTTCGCCGCGAAGGCCGCGGCGACCATCGCCCGCGTTTCGGCGCCGTCGGGCGAGACCAGCGCGAAGTCGATCTCCGCGCCTGCGGGGAAGCCCGTCACACTCACGCGCACCGATTCTCCCGCGGCCACCCGCTCGGCGCCGATTGCGAGCTCCGGCCTCTGCGGCTCATCCGGTTCGTCGGCCTCGACGAGCGCGAAGGTCTGCACGGCTGAGTCGTCGACGCCGCCGTGCTCGTCACTGGTGTGCACGTACCAGCCGTAGTCGCCCGGCTCCTGCAGCGACCACACCGCGGTCGCGACGTCGCCAGCCGCCACGCCGCTGTCCGCACCGATCTCGGCTGACTCCAGCACCTCCGCGGTGAACGATGCCGTCTCGAGCTGTTTGTCGCTCGGTGTGATGCCCAGGTCGGCGTAGGAGACGACGAAGTCCTGGTACGCGTACGGATCGTCATCGGTGCCGAGCAGCGACTCGTCCTCGGAGTTGTACTGCCCGAGCGACGGCGAGTACGTGCGCACCCGCATCCGCTCGCCGTCGTTGTCGAACTGCAGCATGCGCAGGAAGCCCTGGCCGCCCTCAGGCAGGCACTGGTAGTCGAACAGCATCGAGTGCACGGTGCGCTCGGGCGTGCCGTCGCCGTCGTCGTCGAACTCGTCGACCCTGGTGAAGGCGTCGTGGTAGTGGCCGGAGAAGACCATCTTCACGTTCGGGTTCGTCGCCACGACCTCGTCCATGATCTGCTGGGGCACCGGGCCGAGGCCGCCCGTGGTCAGCATGAACTCGTGCAGGTTCACGATCGCGACGCGCTCGGGGTAGCGGGCGAGCACGTCGTTCATCCAGTCGATCGCGTTCTGCTGCGGGTCCCACCCCATGTACACGGTGATGAAGTCGATGCCGCCCGCGGTGAACAGGTCGTAGTGACCGCGGTTGTTCTCGAAGCTCTCGCCGTACCAGGGGTTGCCCGCGTAGCGGTCCTCGCCGAAGAACTCCCCGTACTTCGAGTAGTCGCTGGCGCCGCTGCCCACGTCGTGGTTGCCTGCCAGCACGCCGTACGGCAGGCCGGCGTCGTCGAGCCGCTGGTACTCGGGGTCGGCGTTGTCCCACTGATAGGGCTGGTCGTAGTCATCGACGATGTCGCCCGTGTGGATCAGATACTGGATGTTCTGCTCTTCGCGCTGGTCGAGCACGTAGTCGTGGATCGCGACCTGGTGGTCGTAGAACTCCTCGTTGTAGTACTGCGTGTCCGACTCCCACGCGATAGAGAAGTCGTACTCAGAGCGCGGAGTGTCATCCGGATGGGCGGGAGCCACCTCGGTCTCACGGGTCGAGAGGTCCTCGCCGGCGAAGCCCTCCGAGTGCTGCACGAGCGCCGTGATCGTGCCGTCGACGGCGTGCTCGGCCAGCGAGGCCGACCCGGACAGCGAGAACTCTTCGCCGTCCCCTGTGGTGCGGAACCGGTCGAGCTCGACCCACTCCTCGCCGTCCGCGCGCAGCGCGTAGAGGATCACCTGCGAGTCGGCGTCGGCCGACCCCTGCCACGTCACGCGAGCGGCGGCATCCGGATCGTCGAGCTCTGGCACGTCGACCTCGAACAGCTGGTAGGGCAGCCCGTTCTCGGCGACGACCGGCTCCAGGCCGTCCGTCGTGGCCAGCTCGGTGTCGGCGGCCAGCAGTGCGTCGGCGTCAGTGGTGGTGCCGCCGCCGGCGCGCACGTCGTCCTCGCCCAGGCGCGTCACGCTGCCGCGGCGGAACGAGGCGTCGAGCACGTCGTCCGTCGGGTCGCTCAGCGTGGCCTGCAGCACGACGTCGCCTGATTCGACCTCTGCACCGTCGTTCGGCGAGAACCCGTCGGACCCCGGCTTCTCCTCCGGAACCAGGAACCTCACCTCTTCCTCAGCGGAGTTCCCGACGGCGTCGTTCGCCACGACCCGGAAGGAGTGCTCGCCGGCGTCGAGTTCGGTCGAGCTGGTGCTGTGTCCGAGCTCGATGCGCTCGTCGTCGAGGAACGCCAGCGCCTCGACCGGCGAGGCGTCGGTGATCTCGGCGTCGAGCGTGAACTCGCCCTGGTATGCCTCGCCGTCGGCGACGGATGGCGCAATCGACGGTGCGGTGTTGTCGACGATCGCCTCGGCCGTCGCCTCGTCCTGACCGTCGCTCGCCGCGACCTCGTGCGCGCCATCCGGAACCGCCGTCGTGTCCCAGTCGTTGGCGACCGCCGTGAACGCATCATCAGGCAGCGAGAACGTCGAGTCGAAGAAGTCGTGCTTGCCTGAGCTGTCGCCCATCGCCACGATCTCGGTCGGGTCGTCGTATCCGGCGGGGCGCAGCGTGCGGCCGTCTGGCAGCACCAGGCGCATGCCCGATATCACGAAGTCGTCGTTGTTCTCCGCCTCGTCGATCCACGGCCCGGCCTTCGTCCCCGCCCAGATGCTCACCGTCACAGGCTCGCCCTCATCGATGTGCCCGAGCGGCACCGGAACCGCGATCGTCTCGGTGCGCTCGTAGGTGCCCTCGTCGAAGATGTGCAGCACCTCCTCGCCGATGCGCACCCCGTTGCGGAAGTAGAAATCGGTCTGCGAGGTCTCGAACACGAACTGCGGCTCGCTCTCGAGCGACGGGTAGGTGTCGACAGCGGTGCCGTCGATCGTCAGGTCGAGCGGCGAGGGGTAGGCGTCGCCGCTCGCCGACACGGTGGCGGTGCCGCCGACGAGGTCTCCGTCGTCGACGTTGAGCCGCACCGGCGCGGCGTCGGAACCGGCGACGCTCACCCGCCGGGTCTCGGTGGTCACCTCGTGGGTGCCGTCGCTGGCCGTGATCGTGTACTCGTACCAGCTCTTGCCCGTGAGGTCCGCGGCCGCGACGGTGTGCTCGTAGGCGTCGTCGCCGGCGTGCAGCAGGTTCACCGTCTGCACCGCTTCGTCGACGTCGTTGCGCAGCTCGACTGAGACGGTGCTGACCCGGATGTCGTCGGTCACGCCGAGCGAGAGCAGGAAGTCCTGAGTCGGGTCGATCTCGGCCGCCGTGCGGTCCTCGATCACCGGCTCCGCCTCATCCGGAGCGGGCACGATGAGCCCGTCGCGCACCTGATCCACCTGCACTCGCCCGGGAGTGGCGGGGAACGACTCGAGCTGTTCCTGCAGCTTCTCGTCGTCGGCGGGCGTGTACCGGATGCCCTGATCCGGGTTCGTGTCGTCGACGTCTGTCATGTTGTAGTACGCGCGGTTGACGTCGAAGCCCGTGTTCGTGCGGATCGCCAGTCCGCGCGCCGATCCGTTCGCCATGCCGGCCGCGTGGATCTCGACGAGGTCCTCACCGAGCGTCAGCTCGCTGGAGAACTGCGCGTTGAAGTCGGTGTCAGTGAGGTCGTCGTTCGGGCCGTTCTTGACCCACAGCACCAGCGTCTCGCCCGCGGGGATCGTCACGTCGGCGGGGTCTGCGGGCCAGAGCGCCTCGTTCGTGTTGGTCTCGTAGTCCTGCGGATACAGGTAGCTGATCGCGTACTCGCCGAAGTCGGCATCGCGGGCGGAGGCGTTGAACACCTCGATGAACTCGTAGCCGTCGGATCCGCCGACGTTCGTCGAGTCAGGCAGCACTTCGGTGATCTGAAGCTCGGCTCCCGTGACGTCGGCGTTCGGTTCGAGCGTTCCGATGTCGTCAGGGGCGCTGTCCTCCGGGCCCTCGCCGGGAACGAGCTGCTCCGCCTCGACGGTGCCGGGCGAGTACGGCGCCTGCTCCCGGTACACCGCCGATGCGGCGCCTGCGGCCTCCGGCACGTGGAAGTCGACACCGGCATCCGGGGAGGCGGAGCCTGCAGGATAGTGCGACCAGGTCAGGTTTCCCGATGCGTCGTTGACTCGCACGGTGCGGGAGCCGCCGTTGGCGAAGCCGTTCTGCCCGGTCACGCGCACGACCTGAGTGTCGGCGCTCGCCCCGGTGAAGTCGCGGAAGTCGTCGACCGTATGCGCGAACGAGTCGACCGTGCTGGTCTCGTAGCTCAACCAGAGTGCGACCGATTCGCCGGCGGCCAGTGTCACGTCGTACTCCACGGCGAGCGGAACCTCCGTACCGGTGTCGCCGGAGTCGTCGTACGCGTAGGCGAAGGTGATGCCGGCCTCGGCGAGCGACAGCTCGGCATCCGAGGCGTTCGTCACCTCGAAGTACTCGAAGTCGTCGTACCCGGAGTTGTCGGGCACGATCTCCGAGATGAACACGGCAGGCGCCTCGGCCGCGGCCGCGGGGGCGGCGAAGCCGATGACGGGAACGAGAACTGCTGCGGCGGTCGCGAAGGCGGCGATCCGTGCCGCTCCTCGTCGTGACGTGTGGGGCATGGCGTCTTCCGGTGGCTCTGGCGCCGCGCTGGCGGCCTGACCCTGAGCACGCTATGAGCACCGCGTAGCGCCGGGGTGAACGACGAGTAGCCGGATGGAACGGGGCGGCGCGCGTTCGGCAACGGAACGCGCGTCCGACGGCACCGATTCCGGATGATCGTGTGCGGGTATGCGGAGCTTGTCGCGCAGTGCGCGGGGGCGGGCGCCGCGCTCGTCTACTCGGGCTTGGGACGGGCGGTCGATGAGCGCACGATGAGCTCGAAGGGCAGCAGCGTGTCGATCGGCTCGTGCGTCTCGGGCTCGAGCTCGGCCAGCAGCGACTCGGCGGCCAGCGCGCCTTGGCTGGAGGGGAACTGCGCGATCGTGGTGAGCCCGAAGAACTCGACGAGATCGTGGTCGTCGACGCCGATGACCGACAGATCATGCGGCACGACGAGCCCGAGATCCCTCGCGGCGAGGATGGCGCCGATCGCCATCTCGTCCGATGCGGCGAAGATCGCCGTGGGGCGCTGCCCGGCAGGGGCGCCGAGCAGCTGCTTCGCGGCACGGTATCCGTCTGGCAGGGAGAAGTCCGCGGCCGCGAGCAGCGCGCGATCCGGCGTCACTCCCGCGGCGATGAGCGCCGCCTCGTAGCCCTGGCGGCGCTTGGTCGGCAGGTGGAAGTCGACATCGCTGGCATCGTCTCCGCCGATGTGCGCGATGCGGGTGTGGCCCAGCCCCAGCAGGTGCTCCGTGGCCAGGCGAGCCGCGAGCACATCGTCGATCGCGAGCGTGCGTACGCCCTCGATCGGGCCGCCGACGCCGACGAGCGGCTTGTCGAGTGCGTGCAGGCGCTCGATCTCGTCGTCGGTGAGTTCGAGCGACACGGCGATCACCGCGTCGACGCGGCGCCGCAGCAGGAAGTTCTCGAACACCTCGCGCCGTTCGAAGCCGCGGCCTGCGAGGTTGTACAGCGTCACGTCGTAGCCTGCGCGCATCAGGCGCTCCTGAGCGCCGGCGAGCACCTGGGTGAAGAACCACTTGTCGAGGAACGGCAGCACCAGACCGACGTTGCGGTTGCGGCCGCTGGCGAGGGTCGATGCCGCCTGCGAGACGACATAGCCCAGGTCGGCCGCCGCCCGCAGCACCCGTTCACGCGTCTTGGGTGAGACCGAGCCGCGGCCGGACAGCGCCCGCGAGACGGTTGCGTTCGACACCCCGGCCGCGAGGGCCACCTCGGCGATGTTCACGATCGCATCCTCTCAGGTCGTGGTCGCCTAGCTGCACGCCGCAGCCGGACAACTCTTCATTTCTGGCACATCTCCGATGCTGTGCCCACCAGAAATGTGCCAGAAATGAAGAATTGGCGGGGGCTGTTACGCTCCGCGCAGCCACACGGCGGTGTCGTTCGGCAGAGCGCCGCCGTCGAGCGGGCCGCTGCTGACCAGCACGTCCGCGCCCTGCGGCAGCGGCACTGCCTGCTCGCCCAGGTTGGCGATCACCGTGACCTCGCCCACGCGGAACGTGACCACGTCATCCGGTGCCGCTTCCGCCCACTCCAGCTCGCCGCTGGCGAGACCGAATTCGCGGCGCAGGCGCAGCAGCGTGCGGTACAGCTCCAGCGTCGATCCCTCGACGCCCGCCTGACGGTCGCGCGCGTACTCGGCCCAGTCATCCGGCTGCGGCAGCCATGTCTCACCGGTCCGGTTGAACCCGTACGCCGGCACGCCCGCCTCCCACGGAATCGGCACGCGGCATCCGTCGCGCCCGTAACGCTCGCCGTTGTGCCGGAACCAGGTCGGATCCTGCCGCGCGTCATCCGGAAGGTCGACCGCCTCCGGCAGGCCGAGCTCTTCGCCCTGGTAGAGGTACGCGGATCCGGGCAGCGCGAGCATCAGCGTCGTCGCGGCGCGTCCGCGGTGCAGGCCGACCGCCGTGTCGGGGAGATCCGGGGTTTTCGGACCGATGCCATGGCCCTGCGGCACATCGGCGGGAAGCGCAAGACGTGTGGTGTGCCGGATGACGTCATGGTTCGACAGCACCCAGGTCGCCGGTGCGCCGACGTCCGGGAACGCTCGCAGAGAATCGATGATGACCTCGCGCAGGTCGCCGGCGTTCCACCTCGTCATCGCGTAGGCGAAGTTGAAGGCCTGGTGCATCTCATCCGGGCGCACCCACTTGGCGATCTCGTCGACGGTCGGCATCCATGCCTCCGCACACAGCGCTCGCTCGCCGTCGTACTCGTCCAGCACCTTCCGCCAGTCGCGGTACACGTCGTGCACGCCGTCCTGACCGAAGTACGGCGCAGGCTCGATGCCGCCCATCGAATCGCCGTCCTCGGGCGGGGTGTAATCGGGAAGGCCATCGCGCTTGACGAGGCCGTGCGCCACGTCGACGCGGAAGCCGTCGACGCCGCGGTCGAGCCAGAAGCGCAGAATGCGGCGGAACTCCTCGCGCACCTCTTCGTTCGACCAGTCGAAGTCGGGCTGCGACGCGTCGAACAGGTGCAGGTACCACTGGCCCTGCGTGCCGTCCGCTTCGGTGACCCTCGTCCACGCGGGCCCGCCGAACAGCGACTGCCAGTTGTTCGGCGGTTCTTCGCCGCCCTCGCCCCGGCCGTCGCGGAACATGTAGCGGGCGCGCTCTCGGCTGCCGGGAACCGCGGCGAGCGCGTCCTGGAACCACGGGTGCTGATCGGAGGAATGGTTGGGAACCAGATCGACGATGACGCGCAGATCGAGCTCCTTCGCTCTGGCGAGCATCGCGTCGAAGTCGGCGAGCGTGCCGAAGATCGGGTCGACGTCGCAGTAGTCGGCGACGTCGTAGCCCGCGTCCTTCTGCGGCGAGGTCATGAACGGCGAGAGCCAGACGACGTCGACGCCGAGGTCGCGCAGCGAATCGAGCCGATTCGTGATGCCGATGAGATCGCCCACTCCGTCGCCCGAGGCGTCAGCGAAGGAGCGGGGGTAGATCTGATAGATCACGGCGGAGCGCCACCATTGGCTTGTCATGGCATCAGAGTACGGGACGATCACGAAAATTGGAAACGTTTGCATTCCGTTCCGAATGTGTGCATGCTGGTGACTCAGTCCCGGATGGAGCGAGCAAGCAAAGCGCGCACGCCTTCTTCGAGGCAGATACGGAAACGCTTTCATCTCCGGCACAGGAGCCGGTCACGACGAAGGAGCACACCAATGATGGTGAAGCAGACGGGTCGCACAATCGCGGTCATCGCTGTCGCATCGACGCTCGCTCTCGCGGGCTGCGCGGCGGGCGACGACGGCGGCGAACAGTCCACGGGCGACGGAGAGACCTCGACGACGCTGACCGTGTGGGTCGACGCCGAGCGCGTCGATGCCCTGCAGGGCGCGGCGGACGCGTACGAGGACAGGACCGGCGTCGCCGTGGATCTGGTGGGCAAGGACACCGCCGACATCAAGGACGACTTCATCCAGCAGGTGCCGACGGGGGAGGGGCCCGACGTCGCGATGGGCGCGCATGACTGGCTCGGCGAACTGTCGACCAACGGCGTCGTCGCGCCGCTCGAGCTGGGCGACTCGGCCAGCGATTACCTCGACGTCGCGATCCAGGCGGCGACGTATGACAGCAATGTCTACATGCTCCCGTATGCGGTCGAGAACATCGCGGTGCTGCGCAACGCGGAGCTCGTCCCGGATCGGCCGGAGAGCTTCGATGAGATGATCCAGCAGGGTCAGGACGCGGGCCTCGATGCCCCGTTCGTCGTCGAGCAGGGCGCGGAGGGCAACCCGTACCACCTGTACCCGTTCCAGACCGCGTTCGGCGCACCGGTGTTCGGCACCGACGACGCGGGCTACGACTCGACCGATCTGCAGATCGGGAACGCAGGCGGCGAGGAGTTCGCCGCCTGGCTCGGTGAGCAGGGCAAGGGCGGCACCGGTGTGTTCAACACCGACATCGACGGCGACATCGCCAAGCAGGCGTTCCTCGATGGCACCGCCGCGTTCTGGCTGACGGGCCCGTGGAACGTGGGCGCGGCAGTCGACGCCGGCATCGACGTCGCAATCGACCCCGTGCCGAGCCCGACGGGTGAGGTGGCATCGCCGTTCGCTGGTGTGAAGGGGTTCTTCCTCTCGTCGGAGTCGGAGAACAAGGTCGCCGCGACCGACTTCCTGGTGAACCACCTCGGCGCCGAGGAGGCGCAGCTGTCGCTGTTCGAGGCGGGCAATGTTCTTCCTGCACTGTCGGCCGCTGCCGAGACGGCGTCGAGTGACGACATCATCGCGGGCTTCGCCGAGGTCGGCGCGGACTCGGTCGCCATGCCGGCGATCCCCGAGATGGGCGCGGTCTGGGAGTACTGGGGCGTTGCGGAGGCCGAGATCATCAACGGTGAGGACCCTGCGGCGCGGTGGCAGAAGCTCACCAGCGACGTCGAAGACGCCATCGGCTAGCGCGCGCCCAGCTCGTCGGCACCCGCTGCGCCGACGAGCCGAACGCCCCCATCCCGGGTCGCGGCCTCCTCGCCTGGAGGCCGTACACCCGCTCATCCGGAGTGGAGAACTGATGGCCTTCCCGAATACGGAGACCGAGGCGGTCACAACCGACCCGAAGCGCCGCCGTCGCCAGCGCACCGCGCGAGGCATCGCCGACGAGGCATCGGGCGGCGTGCGCACGCTGATCGTCAAGCTGGTGCTGCTCGGCATCGTCGACGCGATCGCCGTCTATGCCGTGCTGGTGCTCGTCGGCTTCGGCGAATGGGGCATGATCGCGATCGTCGTCGCTGTGGCGACGCTGGTGAACTGGATCTACTTCTCGAGGCGCAGGCTGCCGGCGAAGTACCTCACCCCTGGCGTGCTCTTCCTCGCGGTGTTCCAGATCTTCGTGCTGCTCTACACCGGGTACATCGGCTTCACCAACTACGGCACAGGCCACAACGGCTCCAAGGAGCAGGCGGTCAGTGCGCTGCTCGCCTCGGCGCTCGAGCGCGTGCCCGACTCGCCCGCCTATCCGGTCTCCGTCGTGGAATCGGGCGGCGAGCTCGGCCTACTGGTCACATCGACGAACGGCAACGCGCTGCTCGGAACGGCAGAAGACGCGCTGCAGGCGGTGCCGGGCGCGGAGTTCGACGGCGACACCGCGGTGGCCGCCCCCGGATGGACCACGCTGCAGTTCGCCGACGTCCTGGAGCGGCAGGAGCAGGTGACCGGCCTCTCGGTGCCGTTCTCCGAAGACCCGAACGACGGTGCCCTGCGCACACCGGACGGATCCGTCGCGTACCAGTACGTCTCGACGCTCGAGTACGACGAGGCAACCGGATCGATCACCGACACCGACTCCGGTGAGGTCTACAGCGACATCGGCACCGGCGCCTTCACCTCAGACGACGGCGAGGAACTGCTGCCGGGGTGGAAGGTCGCCGTGGGCCTGGAGAACTTCGTCAAGGCCGTCACCGACACCAGGCTCGCGGGGCCGCTCGTCTACGTGACGCTGTGGACCTTCGCGTTCGCGCTGATCACCGTCGGGGCCACCTTCGCGGTCGGGCTGTTCCTGGCGATCACCTTCAACAACGCCAGGATGCGCGGACGCCGCATCTACCGCTCGCTGCTGATCCTGCCGTATGCGATCCCGTCGTTCCTGTCGGCGCTGGTGTGGGCCGGCATGATGAACCAGAGCTTCGGGTTCCTGAACGAGGTCATCTTCGGCGGGGCCGAGATCCCCTGGCTGACCGACCCGTGGATGGCCAAGGTCTCGGTGCTGATCGTCAACATCTGGCTCGGGTTCCCGTACATGTTCCTGGTGTGCACGGGTGCGCTGCAGTCGATTCCTGATGAGCTGCAGGAGGCGGCGACCGTCGACGGCGCGAAGCCGTTCCAGGTGTTCCGACTGATCAAGCTGCCGCTGCTGCTGGTGAGCATCGCGCCGCTGCTGATCTCGGCGTTCGCCTTCAACTTCAACAACTTCAACGTCGTCTACATGCTCACCGATGGCGGGCCGAGGGATTCGGATGCGCCGATACCCGTCGGCCACACCGACATCCTCATCTCGATGGTCTACAAGGTGGCCTTCACGGGGCAGACGCGTGACTACGGGCTGGCCAGCGCCTACACGATAATCATCTTCGTCATCGTCGCGGTGATCTCGATCATCGCCTTCCGACGCACCAAGTCGCTCGAGGAGCTGAACTGATGAGCACTCCCATCGCACGGCGCCGCAGCCCGTTCCGCCGCTGGATCGTCGACACCGGATGGCGCCACATCGTCGGCATCGCAGTGCTGGTCGTGGCGATGCTGCCGATCGTGTTCGTGATCTCCAGCTCGCTGAACCCGAGCGGCACGCTGACCGGTTCGAACGCGCTGTTCAGCGCCATCGGCTTCGACAGCTATCTGCGCATCCTGAACGATCCGAACGCGCCGTTCCTGGACTGGTTCGGCAACACCCTGCTGATCTCGGGCATCACCGCGGTGCTCACGGTGTTCCTCGGCGCGCTCGCCGCGTACGCCTTCTCGCGGATGCGATTCGTCGGGCGCCGGATCGGTCTGATCTCGATCGTCGTGGTGCAGATGTTCCCGCAGCTGCTCGCCGTTGTGGCGATCTTCCTGCTGCTCAGCGCACTCGGCGACTGGTTCCCCGCGATCGGCCTGAACAGCCGGATCGGTCTGATCATGGTCTACCTGGGCGGCGCGCTCGGCGTGAACACGTACTTGATGTACGGATTCTTCAACACCATTCCGACCTCGATCGACGAGGCCGCCAGGATCGACGGCGCCGGTCACGCCCGCGTGTTCTTCACGATCGTGCTGCCACTGGTGACGCCGATTCTCGCCGTGGTCGCGCTGCTGAGCTTCATCACCTCGGTGAACGAGTTCGTGGTGGCATCGGTGGTGCTGATCGACTCCGACGTGCAGACCCTCGCTGTCGGGCTGACCAAGCTGGTGTCGAACCCGCGCTACGCCGACTGGAGCGCGTTCTCCGCGGGAGCGGTGATGGCGGCGATCCCTGTGGTGCTGCTGTTCCTGTTCCTGCAGAAGTACATCGTCGGCGGCCTCACCGCCGGCGCTGTGAAGTAGCCGCCGCGCCCCCTCCGCGAGGTATATCTTCATCTCTGGCACAAATCTGGTGTGCACAGCATCGGAGATGTGCCAGAAATGAAGAGTTCAGAGGACAGCCGCGTTTCGTGACGATGCATGTGCTGCGTCCTTGCGTGTCCTGGTCCCTTGTGCTCGATGGGTCGGCGACATATCGTTGAGTATCGTTCACTCACACGGGAGGTCATCATGCACGGATCGCATTCGGCCGGATCCTTCGGATCAGGCCACACGGACGGACTCTGGCGGGCGATGGAGCAGCTGCGCGGCTCCTTCGACACCCGGATGGGCGGGCCGCGCAAGGCAAAAGGCGACGTGCGCTCCGCCGTCCTCGTGCTGCTCGCGGAGGAGCCGATGCACGGCTACCAGATCATCCGCGAGATCGAATCGCGCTCAGGCGGTGCGTGGAAGCCGAGCGCTGGCTCGGTGTACCCGACGCTGCAGCTGTTCGCCGATGAGGGCCTCGTCAGCGTCGAAGAGTCGGGAGGGCGCAAGGTCTACGCGCTGACGGACTCCGGGCGCGAGGAAGCGGAGGGCGCTGAGGTGCCGTGGGACGACGCCGCGGCCGGCGACGGGGGACGGATCTCCGCGCTGGCGAAGGCAGGCATCGACCTGGCGAGCGCCGTGGGCCAGATCGCGCGCACCGGCACCACCGAGCAGTCGGAACGCGCCGTCACGGTGCTCTCCGATGCACGCAAGCGCGTCTACGCGATCCTCGCCGAGGACTGATCAGGTGACGATGTCCACGGCCCGCGTGCCGAGCGGCGCGCGGGATTCGCGCGCGAGATACCGACGCATCGTGCGCTTCGCCGCACGGCAGCTCGCGATCGAGTGGTGGCACGAGATCTTGTTGCCCAAGGTCGGTCTGGGACGCATCACGGAACGGACGCGGGCGCGCCGGATGACGCGCTTCGCGCGCGGATTCCGAGAGATGGCGATCGGCCTCGGCGGTCTGATGATCAAGGTCGGACAGTTCATGTCGTCGCGTCTGGACGTGCTTCCGCCCGAGCTGACGAAGGAGCTCGAGGGGCTGCAGGACGAAGTGCCAGCCGAGTCGTTCGACGACATCCGCGCTCTTGCCGAATCGGAACTGGGCATGCCGCTCGAGCGGGCGTATGCGTGGATCGACGACGCTCCGCTCGCAGCGGCATCCCTCGGGCAGGCACACCGCGCACGACTGACGCCCGCCGACGCAGCCGATGCCGGCTTCACCGACGTGGTGGTGAAGATCCAACGACCCGGCATCGACAGGATCGTCGACACCGACCTGAGGGCGCTCCGGAAGGTGGCCGGATGGCTGAATCGGGTGCGAGCGGTCTCAGAGCGCGTCGATGCGCCGGCACTGGTCGACGCGTTCGCCGAGGTCTGCCGCGACGAGATCGACTACCTGCACGAGGCATCCGGGTGCGAGCGCTTCGCCGAGGAGTTCGCCGACGATGACCGCGTGGGCGCTCCCGAGGTCGGATGGGAGCGCACCACCCGCCGCGTCCTCACCCTGCAGGACGTGACGGCGATCAAGATCAGCGACGTCGACTCGCTGCGCGAGGCCGGTGTCGACCCGGCGGAAGTCTCACCCGTGTTCGCCGCTGTCATGCTCGATCAGCTGTTCTCGAACGGCTACTTCCACGCCGATCCGCACCCGGGCAACATCTTCGTCGTTCCGGACGCCGACGGCTCGTGGCAGTTGATGTTCGTCGACTTCGGGATGATGGGCGAGGTGCCCCCGTCGACCAGGCGGGGGCTGCGACAGCTCGTGATCGCCATGGCGGCGCGCGATGGTGCCGGGCTCGTGCAGGCGGCGCGCGAGATCGGCGTGCTGCTGCCGACGGCCGACACATCGGAACTCGAACGGGCGCTGACGAAGCTGTTCGACCGCTTCGGCGGCATGGCCTTCGCTGAGCTGAGGGACGTCGATCCGCGCGAGTACCGAGACTTCGCCGCGGAGTTCGGTGACGTCGTTCGCACCCTGCCGATCCAGCTCCCAGAGCACCTGCTCCTGGTCATCCGGGCCGCGTCGCTCACCTCGGGGGTCGCCACCGCGCTCGATGCGGAGTTCAACATCTGGGAATCGGTGGAGCCGTATGCGGAGCGTCTCATTCGCGACGAGAGCGCCGGCTTTGCGCGGGATCTTCTCACTGACGGCGTCGAGAACGCCCGGTTGCTGTGGCGGATGCCGAAGCGGGTCGACGCACTCATCAGCCGGATCGAGAACGGTGACATCGCCGTGTCGACCCCACAGGTCGAACGGCGCCTCTCGCGCCTCGAGTCCGCCCTCCGGCGCACCGTGTCGGCTGTGCTGTTCGCCGGCCTGCTGGTGGGAGGCGCGGCTCTCTACGGCACCGAGCCCACCCCCGCCGTCGTGCTGATGTCCGCGTCGTCGCTGCCGCTCCTGCACGCGCTGTTCGCCCGCCGCCGCTGAGCGCGAGTCACTGGAGGGCGCCGCGGTGGTGCGCGTTCGTTTGTGCGTTCGTCAGTGTCGCGCAGACCGTATGCCGCGGAAGGCGCAATCGAATCCGGATGCGCCGCGTGGGGCGCGCCCTATGCCGCGGCCGCGCGCCGCCGGGGTGATCGTTCGTTTGTGCGTTCGTCGGCGTTGCGCCGGTCGTATGCCGCGGAAGGCGCAAATGAATCCGGATGCGCCGCGTGGCGCGCGCCCTACGCCGCGGCGAGCGTTGCGCGGATGGCGCTGGTGAAGAACGCCAGGCCGTCCACGCCGGAGCGCATCGCGGCGGGGGTGCCTGGCCCGAAGCCGGGCTCGATGGCGTGTTCGGGGTGCGGCATCAGGCCGACGACGTTCCCCGCCTCGTTGGCGACGCCGGCGATGTCGTTCAGTGAGCCGTTCGGGTTGACGCCGAGATAGCGGAACGCCACGCGACCGTCTCCCTCGAGTCGCTTCAGCGTCTCGGTGTCTGCCGTGTAGCCGCCGTCGGCGTTCTTCAGAGGGATGACGATCTCGTCGCCGGCGGAGAACTCGCGCGTCCACGCGGTCGACGCGTTCTCGACGCGCAGCCGCTGGTCGCGCCTGATGAACTGCTGGTGCGCGTTGCGGATCAGGCCGCCTGGCAGCAGGCGCGCCTCGACGAGCATCTGGAAGCCGTTGCAGATGCCGAGCACCGGCACGCCCTTCGCGGCGGCGTCCTTCACCTCGGCCATGATCGGCGCGTGTGCGGCGATCGCGCCGGCGCGCAGATAGTCGCCGTACGAGAATCCGCCCGGCAGGATCACGGCGTCGACGCCGTCGAGGTCGTGCGAGCCGTGCCACAGCGCGACCGGCTCGGCTCCCGCGGCGCGGATGGCGCGGCGCGCGTCGCCGTCGTCGAGCGAACCGGGGAACGTGATGACGCCGATCCGGGTCATTCGACGACCTCGATGCCGACGACGTCCTCGATGACCTGGTTCGAGAGCACGTCCTCTGCGACCTGCTTCGCCTCGGCCAGCACCTCTTCGGTGACCTCGCCTTCGACGGTCAGCTCGATGCGCTTGCCGATGCGGACGTTCTGGAACGACCCGTGCCCGAGGCGGGCGAGGGAACCGGTGACCGCTTTTCCCTGGGGGTCCAGGAGCTCGGCCTTGGGCATGACGTCGACGACGATGATGGGCATTGAGGAGCTCCGGATGTCGCGGGCAGGGTGTGCGGGTTCATTCTATCCGCGCGACGGCGGCCGTTGCGACGCGCTGCGGCGGAACGCCGATACGATATGCGGCATGTACGTCGTCCTGACTGCCGTCACCTTCGTCTTCTTCGTGATCACACTCGTCGACGTCATCCGGCGCCCCGAGCCCCAGGTGAAGTTCCTGCCGAAGATCGCCTGGGTGTTCGTCGTCATCCTGATCCCGCTGCTCGGCAGCGTGCTGTGGTGGGCGGTCGGTCGCGACTATTCGGTGGCGGAGCCGGCATCCAGCGGGTTCCCCGCCCGCGTCGTGGACCGCACCAGGCCCGCCCCGAGCCCCTCGGACCGTCGCTCGACCGAGCAGCAGCTCGCCGACCTCGAACGCGAGGAGAAGGAGGAGCGCCTGCGCGCCGAGATCGACCGCAAGCGCCGCGAGAAGGGGCTGGAGGCGTAGTTCAGCCATCGGTCGTCGTGCCTGGCCGGACGCATGCTTGGAACGAGCACGACCGTCGGGAACGCGTACATTCTCCGCCCGGATGGTCGGAACTCGGCCAGTGGCAGGGGTCTCGGAACGTGACGGCCCGACTCCTGCGAAGGAGCCGGGCCGTCACGCAGAGGTCGGGCGCTACGGCAAACTGACGAACACGTCGTCAGCGAGGATGCCCGGCGTGACCCGGAGCAGGCCGCCGTCGAGATCGTTGGGCACGAGCAGTGCAATCCTGCCGGTTGTCGTTCCGCCGTCGTAGAGCTCCGCGGCGCTGTCGAAGCCGTCATCGAGCATCGCCATCGCATCGAAGGTGTTGATGACCGTGCCATCCGGGGCCGCATAGGCGAAGCTCACCTCGACGGCGAGACCGGAGTCGTCCCCGTGATAGGTGACGGTCGGCGTGAAGGTGATCCACACCTGGTCGTCGCCCGCAGTTTCGGTCGTGTAACCGTCGGATTCCACGTTCGCCGTCGCATCCGGGTTGAAGTCGGCGAGCGTGACGGTCCAGTCGTCGTTCTCAGTCGTGGCGTCGAACGACACTGGGTTCTCACGGGTGCCCTTCTCCGCGGCCTCACCGTCATCCTCGGTCGCGGCAGGCTCTTCGTCGGAGGCGCCTTCGTCCTCGGAGGTGACTTCCTCGGTGATCACGGTGTCGCCGCCGGAGGCGTCGTCGAAGGCGTCATCGAAGGCTGTGGCGACCACGGCGAAGAACACGATGCCGCCGACGATCGAGCCGACGACCGACAGGATGAGCCCGACGAGCCCGGCCCACTTGCTCTTGCCGCGCAGGCAGAGCGCGACGATTCCGAGGATGAGAGCGACGGGCAGCAGCAGCCAGCCGACGATGAGCGCGCCGGGGATGCACGCGAAGACGAAGCCGACGATGCCGACGATGAGGGCGATCAGCCCGACGATGTTCTTCTGCTTGGGAGCCTGAGGGGCGGGAGTCGGCGCCATCGGGGACGGGGGAGGGGTGACGTTCTGAGACATGCTGTGCTTTCTGTGGGGGTGATCGCGCAACGAGTTGCTGCGCGATCGCGGACGTGCTCCGAGCCTCGACCCGGCCGTTGCGAATGCGTCGCCTGATCGGTCGAATATCGGTACTTCGGAAAGTATGCGGAGCCTCCGACATTCTGGACATCCTCGTATTCGCGTGCATGTCTCCTCAGAAGTGACGACCCATTACGACAAAAGAGATGATCCGGATGTCGGAGGCCTCGAATAGCCTCGTGGCGTGCCGTCATCCCGAGCCAGCCCGTCGCGCATCGTCGCGATCGCCGCGTCGATTGTCGGGACGATCGTGCTGTTCGCGTTCGGGTGGTTCGTCGGGCTCCTGGAGATCTACAACGTGCCAGGTGCACTCACGGGCGACCAACAGCTCACGGATCGCGGGATACTCGGAAGCCTCATCATCACGGCGTCGTGGATCACGGTGTTCTGGCGGCACCGTGTGCCGTTCCTCGTGCTCGCGGCGGGAGCAGTTCTTGCCGCTGTCGGCTCGGAATACCTGCTCCTGCTGATCGGCGGCTTCGCCGTGTCCACGCGCCGGCCCGGTCGGTTTGCGCGGTGGGTGCGCTGGGGTGTGCCGGTGGCCGTGGTCGGTTTCGCGCTGCGCGAGGCGTTCGGCCCGTGGGGCGGCGCCGTGGTGTGGGCGCTGGCGGACAACCGTGAGTCGCCGGTGCTCGAGGTCGTCGCGCCGCTCGTGATCGCGACCCTCTCACTCGGTGCGTACTGCGGTGCTCTTGCCCTCTCGCGTGCGTACCGCCGCACCGACTCCGCCACTCATCTGGCCGAGCATGAGCGTGCCAGAGCCGACATGCTCGGCAGTGAACTCGAGCGCAAACAAGTGCGCGAGCAGGTCGCGCGCGAGCTGCATGACTCCCTCGGCCAGAGGCTCACGATGATCTCCTTCCGCAGCGATGAGATCGAGACGGCCGCCGCCGCGGGGGATCCGCGCGTCGTAGACTTCGCCCGCTCGCTGCGGGCAGAAACGGTGCGTGCGGCCGACGATCTCAGCGCTCTCGTCAACGATCTGCGCACCCCGCTGGGACATGCACCTTCCGCTCCTGCGCCCACGATGCGCGGCATCGCCGACATCGTGCGCTCCCACCGCGCGGCCGGCGTGCGGCTCGAGACGATCATCCTGCTCGAGGGGCTCGACGGTGCGAGCGATCTGCTGCATCAGAACGTGTACCGCCTTGTGCAGGAGGGCCTGAGCAATGCGGTCAGGCATGCGCCGGGATGCGTCATCCGGATCTTCCTCGATGGCACGCCGGCCGACGGCGTGCGGCTGCGCATCGAGAACGATCTCACCGCAGCACCCGGCGTGCTGTCCACGCACGGAGCTGGCCTCGGGGCCACGGGAATGCGCGAGCGCGTGGAGCAGATCGGAGGTGAGATCTGGATCGGCGAGCACGAGGGCAGCTTCATCGTCGATGCGACGTTGCCGTGGCTGACGCCGGATGCGAGCTGAACGGCAGGCAGCACCGCGGGTGCTCAACGTCGGAGGCGGTTCGTAGACTGACGGGGTGACCGACGAGACCGTGCGCCCGATACGGGTGGTGATCGCCGACGACGAGGTGATGGTCCGCGGGTTCATCGCAGGCAAGTTGGCGCATGCCGACGGCATCGAGGTCGTCGCAGAGGCGGGCAACGGTCGGGAGGCGGTGGAGGCTGCCCGCGCATATGCGCCCGACGTGCTGCTCATGGACGTGAGGATGCCGGAACTCGACGGCATTCGTGCCACGCGCGAGGTCGCCAGAGTCGCGCCCGACGTGCGAATCGTCGCGATGACGGGTCTCGCCGTCGACGAATACGTCGGCAGCATGGTCGAAGCGGGCGCGCTGGGGTTCCTGCCCAAGGTGAGAGTCGCAGACGAGATCGAGCAGACGATCCGGATCGCCGCGGCAGGGGAGAGCTTCGTCGGCCCGCGCGCCGAGGTCACCCGGATGATCGCGGAAGCCGCCAGCGTCGCGGCTGACGACGAGCAGGCGGAAGCCCGCCGACTGTACGAGCGGCTCAGCCCGCGCGAGAGCGAGGTCGCGCAGCAGATGGCACGCGGACTCAAATTGCCCGAGATCGCCGACCTGCTCGGCATCGGCGTCACGACGGTGCGCAGTCATCAGGGAGAGGTGCTCGCGAAGCTCGGCGCGAACAACCGCACGATCGCTGCGCAGATCATCGCCAAGGCCGGGTTCGGTCCCGACCTGTTCCCCGGCCGGCAGAGCCGGGCGTGACCGCTCGCGGCAAGCGCGGCTCGGTCGCAGACGGCGGTGAGCCGCACAGGCGCACCGGCTCGGGAGTCCGGCGCACAGCGCACGCGGACACCGGCCGGGTGCGGATCCGCCCACTCCCTTGACAACTGTGAGAGCGCTCCCATAACGTAGTGCCTCAGCAGTGGGAGCGCTCCCACATCGCGTCGTGTCTCTCGATGCACCCTCCCAACACCACAGAAGACTCGGCTCCGGACATCCGGGGCCTGCTGAAAACCACCACGAAGGAGTGGAAACGTGATCACACCTGCAACCCGCCGCGCCGCCATCGGCGTGGCCGTTCTCGCGACCGGAGCCCTTGCGCTGAGCGCCTGCGGAAGCGACGGCGGCGGAGCGAACGCCGATCCGGATGGCCCGATCGAACTCAGCGTCGCTACGTTCAACGATTTCGGCTACACCGACGAGCTCCTCGCCGAGTATGAGGCCGAACACGACAACATCACGATCGTGCACAACAAGGCGGCGACCACAGACGACGCCCGCGCGAACTACTTCCAGAAGCTCGGCAGCGGCGGCCTGAGCGACATCGAGGCGGTCGAGATCGACTGGCTGCCCGAACTGATGGAGTACGCCGACCTGCTCGCCCCCGTTCCGGATGACCTGAAGGGTCGTTGGCTCGACTGGAAGGAAGAGGCCGCCACCGACGCGGAGGGGAACCTCGTCGGCTACGGCACCGACATCGGCCCTGAGTCGGTCTGCTACCGCCAGGACCTCTTCGCCGAGGCCGGTCTGCCGACCGATCCGGAGGAGGTCGCCGGCCTGTTCACCACGTGGGACGACCTGTTCTCCGTCGGTCAGGACTACGTCGATTCGACCGGCAAGCCGTTCCTCGACTCGGCCAGCTCAGTGCTCCAGGCACTGATCAACCAGCAGGAGAAGACCTTCGAGGACACCGACAACTCCGTGATCGCCACAGAGAACCCCGCCGTGCGCGAGGTGTTCGACACCACGGTCGAGAAGGCCAACCCGATCTCGGCGTACCCCGATCAGTGGAGTGAGGACTGGTACGCGGCGATGGCGAACGGCGAGTTCGCGGCGATGATGTGCCCGCCGTGGATGTTCGGCATCATTCAGGGCGAGGCCCCGGATGTCGATGACTGGCAGATCGCCAACGTCTTCCCGGGCGGCGGCGGCAACTGGGGCGGGTCGTATCTGACCGTGCCCGCAGACGGCGACAACGTCGAGGCTGCGCAGGAGTTCGCCGATTGGCTGACCTCGCCGGAGACGCAGATCAAGGCGTTCAAGAACGCCGGCACCTTCCCGAGTCAGCCGGACACGTATGAGTCAGAAGAACTCACCGGCTTCACGAACGAGTACTTCGGCGGCGCACCCGCCGGGCAGATCGGCATCGAACGCGCTGAGGCCGTCGAGATCGAGCCGTACAAGGGACCGAAGTACTTCCAGTTCCGCGACGCCCTCACCAGCGCCGTGACGCGGGTGTTCAACGAGACCGAAACCGCCGACGCGTCTTGGGACTCGTGGGTGAACGAGGTCTCGAGCTTCTAGGAACTCTGCGGATGACATTGCAAGCCACACGGCCGGGAGGGCACGCGCCGTCCTCCCGGCCCCCGGCCCCCGAGCGCCGCGTTCGGGTGGTCTCGTTCTCTCATCGGCTCAGCCGGTGGGACGTCAAGTTCTCGCCCTACCTGTACATCTCGCCGTTCTTCCTGGTGTTCGCCCTCGTCGGGCTGTTCCCGATCGCCTACACGGCCGTGATCTCGTTCATGGACTGGGATCAGGTGCGCGGCACGGGCGAGTTCATCGGCTTCGACCAGTACCTGTGGATCCTGGGACAGGAGAAGTTCTGGATCGCCCTGCGGAACACGTTCAGCATCTTCCTGCTGTCGTCGATCCCGCAGATGATCCTCGCGATGTACATCGCGGCGGCACTGGACCGGAACATCAAGGCGAAGACGTTCTGGCGGATGAGCTCGCTGCTGCCGTACGTCGTCGCGCCGGTGGCGGTCGGTTTGATCTTCAACGCACTCTTCGCCGACAAGTCCGGCGTGATCAACCAGCTGATCACGACGCTCGGCATGCCGGAGATCCGGTGGCACGTCGACGCCTTCTGGAGTCACGTCGCCATCGCGACGATGGTGAACTACCGCTGGACGGGCTACAACGCCCTGATCCTGCTCGCCGCGATGCAGGCGATTCCGCGCGACTACTACGAGGCGGCACGCGTCGACGGGGCAGGTGCCTTCCGACAGTTCTGGAGCATCACGCTCCCCTCGCTGAAGCCGACGCTGATCTTCGTCATCATCACCTCCACCATCGGCGGACTTCAGGTCTTCGAAGAGCCCCGGATGTTCGATCAATACGGGCAGGGAGGCCCTGACTCTCAGTGGCTGACGATCACTCTGTACCTGTACGACATCGGATGGGGGCAGTGGGACTTCGGGCGCGCGTCCGCGCTGGCATGGCTGCTCTTCCTGATCATCCTGGCCATCGGCATCATCAATCTGCTCGTCACCCGCTCGCTCGTGCGAGACGAGGGCGCGCGGGGCGCACAGCTCTCGCGCGGTGAGCGGCGGGCGAGAGCCAGGGCGGCACGAAAGGAGGCACGGCGATGACGACGCAACTCGACGAAGTCGACACTCACGCGGTCACGACCGGACCGGATCGCCGCGGCCGCCGCGCAGTGCGCATCAGGGGCACACGTCCCGGCCTCTGGACGTATGCGTCGCTGGGCGTCGTGCTGGCGGCCAGCCTGTTCCCGCTGTACTTCTCGTTCCTGATCGGATCCGGCGATTCGGCGACCCTGCGCGACCCGAACAAGTCATGGATCCCCGGCGTCAACTTCGTGCAGAACGCGATGACTGTCGTCTCCGACCCGTCGGTGAACTTCTGGGCGGCGCTGTGGAACAGCCTGTGGAGCTCATCGCTGATCGCGATCAGTGTCGTGGTGTTCTCCACCCTCGCCGGCTGGGCGTTCGCGAAGCTCCGCTTCCGCGGGGCGGGCGTGCTGCTCGCCTTCGTCGTGGCGACCATGGCCGTGCCCCAGCAGCTCGGCGTCGTACCGCTGTACATCCTGTTCTCCGAGGTGGGCTGGACGGGCCAGGTCGGCGCGGTCATCGTGCCGATGCTCGTGACTGCGTTCGGCGTGTTCTGGATGACGCAGTACCTGCGCCAAGCGGTCCCGGATGAGCTCATCGAGGCCGCGCGCGTGGATGGTGCCAGCATGATCCGCACCTTCTGGACCGTCGGCGTCACGGCGGCGCGCCCCGCCGCGGCGATGCTGTTCCTGTTCACGTTCGTGACGGCGTGGAACAACTTCTTCTGGCCGTTCATCGTGCTCGACAGGCAGAACCCGACGCTGCCCGTCGCGCTGAGCCTGCTCCAGTCCAACCATTTCGTCGACTACTCGATCGTTCTCGCCGGTGTCGTGCTCGCGACCCTGCCCCTGCTGCTGCTGTTCGTGGTGGCGGGCAAGCAGCTGGTCAGCGGCATCATGGCCGGTGCCGTGAAGGGATGACCACATGACCCGTTCGTTTCCGCCCGACTTCCTGTTCGGTGCGGCCACCGCGGCCTACCAGGTCGAGGGCGCCGCGTTCGAGGGCGGGCGCACGGCCTCCATCTGGGACGCCTTCAGCCGACATCCGGGGGCCGTGATCAATGCGGACAACGGCGACATCGCCTGCGACCACTATCACCGCTACCGCGACGACGTCGCGCTGATGCGCGAGCTCGGTATCGGCAGCTACCGGTTCTCGACGGCCTGGTCGCGAGTGCGCCCCGACGGCGCAGCGGTGAACCCCGCCGGCGTCGACTTCTACTCGCGCCTGGTCGACGAGCTGCTGGGTGCCGGCATCACGCCGTGGCTGACTCTCTACCACTGGGACATGCCGCAGGCGCTCGAAGAACGCGGCGGCTGGACGAACCGCGACACCGTCGCGCGCTTCGTGGAGTACGCCGCAACCATGCACGACGCGCTCGGCGACAGGGTGAACATCTGGACGACGCTGAACGAGCCGTGGTGCTCGTCGTTCCTGTCGTACACGGCGGGCGCACACGCGCCGGGCCGGCAGCGCGTGGACGAGGGGATTCTCGCCGCGCACCACCTGCTGCTCGCCCACGGCGAGACGGTGCGCGAGCTGCGAGGGCGCGATGCATCGCTGCAGCTGGGCGTGACGCTCAACCTCACGGTGGCCGACGCCGTCGACCCGGATGACCCGGCCGACATCGACGCCGCGCGCCGCATCGACGGTCAGTTCAACCGCTGGTTCCTCGACCCGATCGCGAAGGGCGCGTACCCCGAGGACGTGGCGGCCGACTTCGCCGCGGTCGATGCCGACGCCGTCGCGTCATGGGAGCGCGCCGTGCGCCCCGGGGATCTGGAGACGATCTCGGAGAGGCTCGACTTCCTCGGCGTGAACTACTACCACGGCGAGTGCGTCTCGGGGCACGCGCCTGCGGTCCCCGTGCCAGGCGGGCACGCACCCACGGACAGGGCGACCTCGTCGCCGTTCCCCTCGCACGAGAACATCCACTGGCACGATCGCGGACTCGAGCGCACCAACATGGGGTGGGAGGTTCAGCCGGACGGGCTGACGCGGCTGCTCGAGCGCGTCGCCGATGACTGCCCCGGTGTGCCGCTCTACGTCACCGAGAACGGCATGGCCTCAGACGACGAGCTCGTCGCGGGCGAGGTCGATGACGTCGATCGTGCGGAGTACCTGCGCGGCCACCTCAGAGCCGTGCTCGACGCGATCGGGAACGGCGTCGACGTGCGCGGGTACTTCTACTGGTCACTGTTCGACAACTTCGAGTGGGCGTGGGGCTACGAGAAGCGGTTCGGCATCGTGCACGTCGACTACGGCACCCAGGAGCGCACGATCAAGGCCAGCGGTCGCGAGTATCAGCGGATCATCCGGGATCGCGCGCTCGATGCCGTGCACCGAGTGCCAGTCGCGGCAGGCGAAGCGGGCATACTGAAGTCGGATGAACGAGAAGGACCGGATGGCCGCTGACGGCACGCGAGCAGCGCAGGCAACGATCGAACAGGTCGCCGCCCGTGCCGGCGTGTCCAGATCGACCGTCTCGCGCGTGCTCGGCGGAGGCTCCAGGGTGAGCCCCGCGGCTCTCGAAGCGGTGCGCGCCGCCATCGAGGAGCTCAACTACGTGCCCAACAGGGCTGCGAGGTCGCTCGCTACGAAGCAGACCCACGCCATCGCGCTGGTCGTTCCCGAAGACACCACGCGGTTCTTCGGTGACCCGTTCTTCGCCGCGATCGTGTCAGGCATCAACGCCAGGCTGTCGACGACGGATCACGTGCTGAACCTGTTCATCGCCAGCGACGACGTCGGTGACAAGACGACGAGGTACCTGCGCGGCGGCAACGTCGATGGCGCGATCGTCGTGTCGCATCACACCAGCGACTCGTACATCGACCGCATCGCGGAGGCCGTGCCGCTGGTGTTCGGCGGCAGGCCCGTGGTCTCGCGCGCTGACGACTACTACATCGACGTCGACAACGTCGCAGGGGGCAGGGACGCGACAGCGCACCTGATCTCGCGCGGCGCGCGCCGCATCGCGATGATCGCCGGTCCCCGTGACATGCCGGCGGGCATCGACCGTCTCGCGGGATTCCGCGATGCCATCGCGGCCGCGGGTCTGGAACCGGGCCCCGTCGTCGAAGGCGACTTCACGCTCCCAGGCGGCGGAGACGCGGCCAGGCGGCTGCTGGCACTCGGCGAGGAGTTCGATGCGCTGTTCGTGGCGAGCGACCTGATGGCCAGGGGGACGATCGGCGCCTTCCGCGAGGCCGGCGTGCGCGTGCCGGACGACCTGAAGCTGATCGGCTTCGACGACTCGCCCATGGCCACGAGCGCGACCCCGCACCTGACCACGGTGCGCCAACCCTCGCACCTTCAGGGCGAGACGATGACCGACGTGCTGCTCGCCCGTCTCGCCGGCGAGGACCCGCCCCGCGTGACCACGCTGCCCACCGAGCTCGTGGTGCGCGAATCGACGTAGCACCCCGGGGCCGCGTCGCCGCTCCATCCCGCCCGTGCCGACCCGCCGGCGCGAGTACATTCGCTCCGGATGAGGACGTGCGGCGCGAATCCGTACTCACGCGGCGCGATCGTACTCGTCTCGGCAGCGCAGCGCTCGTGCGGGCACGTTCGACACAGCGTCGTGCTCGACCCGGTGCGGCGATGACGGTCGCCGCGGGGCCGACCGCTCGGGCTATCGCTGCGACTGGCCGAGCAGCGGAACGTCGAGGTCGAACGCCAGCACGACAGCCGCGGCGAGCTGAGCCTCCTGCGCTTCGCTGAGGAACCCGATGGTGTCGCCGAGCATGCGGGTGGGAATGGTGAGCGTGTTGTCGATCGAGACGACGCAGTCGTGATCGAGTCCGTTCTCGGGGCCGACGGGCACCTCGCTGCTGAGGCCCTTCACAGTGGAGGTGATCGGGGCAACGGTGACCTTCGTCATCGCGTGGCGCGCGGCGCCCCGCGTGAGGACGACGACGGGCCTGGTCTTGTCGAGCCTGGCAAGGCAGATCTCCCGCACGTCAGTCGCCGAGGTCGACGGTCCGCGCCGTCCAGTTCACCAGGTCATCCAGGTCGTCGCCATCGGGCGCCTCCCGCAGCAGGTCGGCGTCGCGCTCCGCCATCCGGCGTCGCATCTCGCGTTCGAGAGCCGACGCGACCAGTGCCGCACGGCTCGGGGCGGAACCGTCCGCAACCGCGCGATCGAGGAACGCGACCGTCTCATCCGGGAGACGCACGGCGATCTGGATGCTCATGGCTCCAGTGTATCAACATGCATCCCGAAATGGGATGCATGTTTGCCGAGGGTCGCGGCCAGCGTCGTGAGGCTCCACATTGGGCAACGTGAGCCCAGTCGTCCTCGTTTCCGTCTGCAAGTATGGCGTCATGCCTCGCGCAGACAAGCTCGCACCGACGCTCGCCGCGCTCGTCTTGGCAGTCACCGGCCTCGCCGGGTGCGCCGCCACGGCGGCGCCTCAGGTGGCTGATCCTTCGCCGGAGCCCGCGAGTCAAACGCCGGAGGAAGAAGCCGCACAGGTCACTGCGGAGCCTGACCCTGATGCGTGCGTCAACCCCGCCTGGATCAACCTCAGTACCGAGGGGGTCAGCATCACCGGCGACATCGAAGATCGAGGCGCGCGGGAATTCGCTCAGGGCGCCGTCGGGCGTGATGATGAGGGCAACATCGTGTCGTACATCGTGGCAACTGGCGATGTCGCTGCCGCGATCGGCGAGCGGCTCTGCATCGAGAACGGCCTGGTGCTGACGACGCTGAACCACACGCGCACTGTCCACCCCGACCAGGTGCTGCGCCTCGACCCTGACCCGGACCTCCGTTTCATCCCGTACTACAACCCCTGGGACGCGCCTGCGGGGTTCGAGCAGATTCCGTATCAGGCGGCCATCGAGGCGATGGGGCACGCAGCTGACGCGGGCGACGTGGACACCATGCGAGGCATCTGGGCCGACACCTTGTCCGGCATGTTCACCGATTCTGCCGACATCTCGGCGATTCAGCAGGCACTCGACGCGGGCGACCTCGCTGTGCTGACCGAGATGTTCTCCTGAGGACGCCCGTGCTGCGCATCCTCATCCGGCCCCAGACGAGGACAAACGCCCCGGATGAGGACGTTCAGCGCGAAATCGTCCTCACGTGGCGCGATCGTACTCATCTCGGAACGGCGGTGCCCGTTTTCGTGGGCCCCGTTCACTCCCGTGCGATCGTCTGCAGTCGGACCCGGCTCGGCACGGTCTCGACGTGCGAAGTGTGGATGACACCGCCGTCGGCATCGAGGGCGACCTTCTCCACGACGACGAGAGGATCGTGTTCCGGCCGATGCAGCCAGGCGGCCGTCTCTGCTGTGGTGTATCCGATGCGCACCTCACGGCGCACCTCGGCGAAGGTCACCCCGTACTCCTCACGCAGAACGCGGTACGTGGAGACCTCGGCGTCGACCTTCGCCTCGAACCCCGGGTAACGGTCGAGCGCGTACACGCTGCGGTCCAGTGACAGCGGCACATCGTTGAGAGAGAACACTCGTTCCAGGCGCAGGATCCGTGCACCGGGCTCGACGCACAGTCCATCGGCGACCGTTGCATCCGCCAATTCGATGTCCGCGCGCTTCACCTCGCGCGACATGTCGCCGGCGGCCGTGAGCTGATCGGTGAAGCCGCCGATCGCCATGGTGGTGAGTACCTTCGGCGGCCCGGTGACGAACGTCCCCGTGCCCTGGCGCCGCTGCACCATCCCTTGAGACTCCAGGTCGGAGACGGCACGCCTGATCGTGATCCGGCTCACGCCGAACCGCTCGCCGAGCTCCGGCTCGGCGGGGATCATCCCGGTGTCGTCGTACCGACCGTCCTGGATCTCCTGCGCGAGAGCCCTGCGCACCTGCTCATGAAGGGGCGAACCCGATCGCACCACGTCGAGGAGTCCCCCTTGTCAGCTCGTGGGGTAGCGCCTGAGAATCTGAGCGCGTGCATCGTCCCCCGCCTGCACAGGATAGCCGAACGCTCCGCGGAACAAGCAGGCGAGGGCTCCCGTCGATGCCGCGACCTCGAGGCATCCGGAGATGTCGCGCGCCGCTGCGCGAGCGGCGAGGAATCCCGTGATGAACGCGTCGCCCGCGCCCAGCGCGTCGACGGCGGCGACCTCGTCCACACCCATCTCCGCGCGTCGCTCGCCCTCGAAGGCGACGGATCCCCGTGAGCCGAGCGTGACGACCGCTGTCGCCATGCCGGCATCGATCGCGCGCCTGCCGAGGGCATCGACATCCAGATCGTCGAGCGAGCCTCCCGAGAAGAAGCCCACGTCCACGTCCCCTGCGGTGCGCCGGACGACGGCCGGGTCGGCATCGTCGGAGTAGTCGTAGGAGATCCGCGTGCCCCGCGCCGCGATCGCGGGCAGCTCCGCTTCGATCGCCGAGTACACCGAGGTGTGCAGCCGGTCGTAGCGCCCGATGTACTCGTGGTCGTGCTCCGTGATGCGCAGCCGAAGCCCGTGCTGCACGCCGCCGTAGTTCGACCCGACGAACCGCCGGTCGCCGTCGTCGTCGAGGGTGACGAACGCCATCCCGTTGGCGCCGTGCGCCCGACGCACCCGCGCGCGGTCCACGCCGACCTTGTCGAGCACATGGCCGAGATGATCGGCGAACCGGTCGTCGCCCATGACCCCGATGAAGCCCGCCTCCCCGCGGAAGAACAACCGCGAATAGGCCGCGACGTTGAGTGCGTTGCCACCGGGGTACGCGAGGTCCTCGTGCAGGTAGCAGTCGAGCACGTTGTCGCCGACGCCGATCAGGCTCGGTGCCGGCACGCCGGCGATCTTCTCGCGGATCTGCTGCTCTGTGTGCATCCGTCTTCCCTTCTCAGCCCTTGACGCTGCCGGCGGTGATGCCGGCGACGAAGTACTTCTGCAGCGCGATGAACACCACCACGATCGGCAGCGCGGCGATCACCAGCCCTGCCAGCAGCACGCCCCAGTCCGTAGAGAGCGCGTCGCGGAACGACATCAGACCCGCGGGTATCGTACGGTTCTCGTCGGAGTTGACGAACACGATCGCGAACAGGAACTCGTTCCACGCGAAGTAGGCGGTGAGCACCCCCGCGGTCATCAGGATCGACCGGCTCAGCGGCAGGTACACGTGCCGGAACACGCCGAGCGATCGGCAGCCGTCGATCGTCGCCGCGTCGACGAGATCGTGCGGGATGCCCAGGAAGACCGACCGGATGAGCAGAATCGCCATCGGCAGCCGGAACGCGACATACGGCAGGATCATGGCCCACAGGCTGTCGAGGAGACCGAGAGCGTCGAGCATCTGGTACAGCGGGATGAGGCTGACCTGCGGCGCGACGACGAGGCCGCCCATGGCCAGAATGAGCACGATGTTCGCAGCTTTGCTCGTGATCCGGACCATGCCGTACGCGCACAGGGCGGCGAGCAGCACCGTGCCGATCGCGGTGACGATCGTGACGATGACCGAATTGAGGAAGTAGCTCGAAATGCCGCGCTCCCACGCGTCGGCGTAGTTCTGCACGAGCCATGTCTCCGGCAGCCCCCATGGGTCGCCGTAGATCTCAGCGGATGTCTTGAACGACGACATCAGCATCCAGATCAGGGGGTAGGCGATCAGGACGGCGTAGATCGCCAGGACGAGGTAGACGGGCGCGTTCCAGGCATGCTCGATGGGGCGCTTGCGCTTGTCGTGAATGGTGGTGATGACCTGTGTCGACATGATCGTCAGTCCTTCCCCGTGCGGAACGACAGCATCTGCACCATCGAGAACACGAGGGTGATGATGAAGATGACGGTCGCGATCGCGGATGCGTAGCCCATCTGGTTCTGGAAGAACCCCTGGTTGTACATATAGGTGGCGAGCACGTGAGTTGCGTTGCCCGGTCCGCCGCCGGTGAGGATGTACGGCTCGTTGAACACCGTGAACGCACCGGAGACGGTGAGGATCATCGCGACGAAGATCATCTCCTTCGCCTGCGGCACCGTGATGCTGATGAACTGCCGGATGCGTCCGGCGCCGTCAAGAGACGCCGCCTCGTAGTACTCGACGGGGATCTGCTGCAGCGTGACGACGTACAGCATGCAGATGTATCCGATGCTCTGCCACTGCGAGACGGCGATCACCGATCCCATCGCCGTGTCGACGTTCGCGAGCCAAGAGGTCTGCAGCTCGCCGAGGCCGATCAACTCGAGGAAGGAGTTGAGCAGACCGCCGCGGGCACTGTAGATGAAGGTGAACATCAGGGCGATGACCGTGATCGAGATCACCGCCGGCATGAAGTAGATGCTGCGCAGGATCGTCGCGATCCGCGGGCGCAGCAGGTGCGTGAGCCACGCTGCGACCACAAGACCGCCGCCGACCTGGCAGACGATCGACACGATCGCGTAGACGACGTTGTTGATCAGCGACGACCAGATGATCGGGTCGGCGAGCAGTCGGGTGAAGTTGTCGAGCCCGACCGGAGTCATCTCGCTCGCGCCAGCGCGGAACGAGAAGAACCCGAAGACGAGGTTCGCGACGAGGGGGTAGTAGACGAACAGCGCGATGAAGGCGAGAGCCGGCAGGATGTAGAGCCAGCTGCTGAGAGCGCGGGTGCGGGTCGGCATTGATGCACCAATCTCGGGGAAGGGGAGGGGACGGATGGGGTGCCGGCGCGTGAGGGCGCCGGCACCCGGGAGGTCAGGACGCGCTGCGCACGCGCTCCGCGGCTTCCTGGACCTTCTGCATGACACCGTCCGGCGTCTGCTCTCCGCTGAGCATCAGCTGCGCCTCGGAGAGATAGGTCGCCACGATCTGAGGATCGTATGCGTTGTCGAGCCAGGACGTCATCTCGGACGCGTCGAGGATCTGCTGTGCCAGCTCCTTCGTCGTGTCGGAGACGTCGGCTTCCTCGACCGCGCCCTGCACGGCGCTGAGCTCACCGGTGTTCTCGGTGTACGTGACGCCGTTGTCCTTGTTCAGCATGAACTCGAGGAACCGCTTCACCTCATCCGGGTGCTCCGTGTTCTTGGAGACCGCGAATCCCTCCGGTGCGCCCGTCAGCTGCATCGGGTCGCCCTTGCCGCCGTCGACTGACGGGAAGTTGAACACGGAATAGTCGAACGCGACGTCCTCGAAGTAGCCGATCTCCGCACTCTGCGCGTAGAACATCGGGCCGCCGTCGCCGGCGATCCAGGAGTTCCTGGCCATCTCGTGGTCGATGGCGAGGAAGTCGTCGTTCGTGTGGGTGACGATCTCCTCCAGACGCTCCAGCGCCGTGACGTAGCCGGGGTCGGTGAACTCGCCTGTCGTCGGGTCCTGATCGGCGGCGAAGACCTCGGGGTCGACGACGCGCTGATTCAGCGTGCCCAGGTAGTGCGCGATCGTCCAGGTGTCGACGGCGCCGAACTCGATGGCGTGTTCTCCCGTCTCGGCCTCGATCGTGTCGACGACGTTCTCGAACTCGTCCCACGTCCCGGGCGCCGCGAGCCCGAGCTCGTCGAACAGCTCGGTGTCGTAGTAGAACACCTTCGAGTGCATGCCGATCGGCAGCCCGTACTGCACTCCGTCGACCTGGAACGGACCGAGCTGGCTCTGGTAGAAGCTCTCGGCGAATTCCGGGTCCTCCTCGAGCCACGGCCCGAGGTCCATCAGGGCGTCGCTCTTAACCAGTTCGGAGACGAACGAGCCGCTCCAGGTGAACATCACGTCCGGTGCGTTCGCCGAACCGGCGACGACCTTGACCTTGTCCTTGTAACTGTCGTTGAGCACGCTCTCGACGTTGACGGTGATGTCGGGGTTCTCCGCCTCGAACTCGGCGACGAGATCGTCGAAGTACGACTTCTTCGGCTCGTTGGGCCACCGGTGGAAGAAGTCGATCTCCACCTGGTCGCCGTCGCCTCCGCCCGAGGAACAGGCCGCGAGAGGAGCGGTGAGTGCGATGGCCGCAAGGCCGACTGCTGCGATCCGGATCGATGTGCGCATGATGCGTGCCTTTCGGTCAGTACTCCATGCGCCACATGTACCGGCGCACGCTGAGCGGGTGGCCCCGGTGGTCAGCGAGCGCGTCGGCGTAGGTGCGCAGGGCGATGTTGAACAGGATGTGGGCGATGTCGCCCCGGATGTCGGCGGACAGCCGCTCGAGCCCGAAGTCGTTGGCGTCGATGACGAGGACGTTGTCGGAGTGCTTCTGTGCGAAGTCCACTGCGCGCTGCTCGATCGGGCGGGTCTCGTCGAGGCCGAGCAGGGCGATGAAGGGCACGTCGACGTCGGTCACTTCGAACGGACCGTGGAAGTACTCGCCCGCGTGGATGCACGCGGAGTGCACCCACTGCATCTCCTGGAGCAGGCAGATGGCGAAGGCGTACGCCGGGCCGTAGTTCGACCCGGATGCCATCGTGTAGATGAGCTCCTCGCGACGGTTGGCGAACGCCCAGGCGTCGGCCTTCTCGCCGTACGCCGCGCGCACGGCGGGCGCGAGCTGCGGCAGCTGCTCGACGGCGCCGTCGATTGCCGCAGCGATGTCGGTGCCGTCGACCGCGTCGACGATGCCGGCGGCGAGGCGGAGAAGGAGGGGAGCTGCCACGTGGGCCTCGCTCTTACCCTCGCCGTGCTGATAGGCGATCACATACTCGGAGGCCTCGGCGAGCGGCGATGACGGATCGAAGGTGAAGGCGATGGTCAGTGCGCCGCGCTCACGGGCGTGCTTCGCAGCGGCCACCGTCTCCGGGGTGGTGCCGGAATGGGAGCAGAGGACGACGACGGCACGCTCATCGATGAGCGACGAATTGCGGGAGGTGAACTCTGCGGCGTTGATCGCACGGGCGTCGAGCGTGGTCGCCCTGGTATCGAGGAAGTACTCGACGGGCGTCATGTTCGCGTACGAGCCGCCGCATGCGGTGAGCACGACGCGCACAACCGTGCTTCGGGCGGCGATTGCCGCGCGAGCGGTGCGGAGCTGGCTCTCGATCGTCGCAGAGTCGACAAATGCGGTGTCAGACAAGGTGTCCCTTTCGTTCAGACGTCATGGGACGTGTTAGTACGTCTCATGACGTCTGAACTTAGCGTGAACGTGTCGGGAACGGAAGACCTGCGGCGAAATTTTTCGCGGACGAGACATCTCGCGTGCGAAGGAGACGGGGCTGGGTTCGCTGTGTGGGCCAGAGCACGGGCTCTCCGTCGACAGGCGGCCGAGCGCCACACGGCGCTCTTCTTGCGCGGTTGCGCTCATCTCGTCAGCACATCGGGAACGACGAACGGCCCGACCCTCTGCGGGGTCGGGCCGTTCGGGGGCGCCGATCAGATCGCGGTGTAGCCGCCGTCGATGATGATGCTCTGCGCTGTGAGGTAGCTCGACGCGTCGCTGGCGAGGTACAGCGCGAGGCCGTGCAGGTCTTCGGGCGTGGCCATCCGGCCCATCGGGATGCGGCTGATCCACTCGTTCGCCAGCACGGGGTCGGCTTCGATGACCTCTTTGGTGAGGTCGGTGGCGACGTATCCGGGGGCGATCGTGTTCACGCGCACACCGTCTGTGGCCCACTCGACGCCGAGTGAGGCGGCCAGCTGGTGCACGGCTGCCTTCGACGCGTTGTAGGCAGCCTGGCGCTGCGGAACGTTCACGGCGAAGCCGGACATCGACGAGATCAGGATGGCGGATGCCGGGCGGTCGGCCTTCAGCGCACGCTTGGCGAACGACTGGGTCGTGTAGAAGACGCCGTCGACGTTCACACCCATCACGGTGCGCCACTTCGACTGCGGGTAGTCGACGCTGTCGCCGATGATCGTCAGCCCCGCAGCGGCAAGTAGCACGGTCGGCGTGCCGAGCTCGGCATCGACGGCGACGAAGGCGGCCTCGACGTTGTCAGGGTCAGTGACATCCACGACCTGTCCCGTGGTTCTCACTCCGTAGTCCGCTGCGAGCTTCGCTGCGGATTCGGCGACGCTCGGCGACAGATCGAGCAGTGCGACGTCCATGCCCTGATCGGCATATGCGGTCGCGATCGAGTAGCCGATTCCTCCGGCGCCTCCCGTGACGACGGCCACACGGCCCTTGAGATCTTCGAACACGTCGCTCCTCCATTGGTTCGTAGTCCGGCGCATCGCCGGTGGCATCCGGATCGATCGTATCTCCCGCGCGAGAGACAGCGGTCACATCGTGGCGCGAAGGCGCGCGATCTGTTCTGCGACGTCGAACTCCGCGCTCGGCCACTGCGGGTCGATGTCTTCGAACGTCTCGAGCAGGAGCGCCTGAACCGCGAGCCGCGCGTACCACTTGCGATCGGCTGGAACGACGAACCAGGGCGCATCGTCGGTCGAGGTGCGCTGGATCGCCTCCTGATACGCGTACTGGTAGGCGGGCCAGAGCGCACGTTCGTCCACGTCGCCCGAGTTGAACTTCCAGTGCTTGTCCGGCCGCTCGAGGCGCTCCATGAGACGTTCGCCCTGCTCCTGGTACGACATGTGCAGCATCACCTTCACCACGCGGGTGCCCTGCGCGACCAGCCGTCGCTCGAAGTCGACGATCGCCCCATAGCGGCGCTCGATCTCATCCGGTTCTGCGAGTTCGCGCACGCGCCCGATCAGCACATCCTCGTAGTGCGACCGATCGAACACACCGATGAAGCCGGGCTTCGGCACGCGCTTCTCCACGCGCCAGAGGAAATCGTGCGCGAGCTCATCCTCGGTCGGCGACTTGAACGCCGCGAGCTCAACGCCCTGCGGGTCGACGCCGCCCATGACGTGGCGCACGACGCCGCCCTTTCCCGCCGAGTCCATCGCCTGCAGCACGAGCAGAACCGAGTCATGCGCGCCCTTCTGCCCCGCAGCGAACAGCCGCTCCTGGAAGTCGGCGAGCTCAGCGAGGCCTTCGATGAGGTCGGCCGCGCCGGACTCCTTGTCACCGTCGTAGCCAGGCGTCGACCGAGGGTCGACGCTCGGCAGCACCAGATCGCTGTGGGCGCGCAGGTGGGCGCGCGCGTCGGTGATTCCGTGTTTGTGGTGTGTGCCGGCCATCCGATCATTCAATCGGGAGCGTCCGCCTCGCACAAGCCTGACGCAGCGCCGTCGCCGCGCTGTGCGCCGGCGATGCGGAAGGAGCGCGATGCACAACGCAGTCGATCCGCGTTCCGCGTCGCGCATGCCGCCCGTGCGTCCGCAGCAGAGCCGCCCCGGCCCATCCGGATCGGCTGTGCTGCGTCGCAGCTGCACGTCCAGTCCATCGGCGCACGGGCAAGACCGCTCCGGTACCGTGTGCTCATGGCGACGATCGATCTGAACTCTGACATGGGCGAGAGCTTCGGTCGCTGGCAGCTCGGCGACGACGAGGCGATGCTCGACATCGTCACGAGCGCGAACGTCGCGTGCGGATTCCACGCAGGAGACCCGGTCACCCTGCTCGACACGGCGCGCGCCGCGGCCGAGCGCGGCGTCGTGGTGGGTGCGCAGCCCGGCTACCGCGACCTGGCGGGATTCGGCAGGCGCCCGCTCGGGGCATCCGGTCGCGAGATCTACGGCGACGTGCTCTACCAACTGGGAGCGCTCGACGCGATCGCGCGCTCGACCGGCACGCGCATCCGATTCGTGAAGCCGCACGGCGCCCTCTACAACACGGTCGCCAGTGACGACGAGCACGCCCCGGCCGTGATCGACGCGGTCGGCGACTTCGACCCGACCCTCGCCGTCGTGGGGCTGGCCCGGTCGCGGTTCGTGCAGCGGGCAGAGGACGCGGGCCTGCGCGCCATCGGTGAGGCGTTCGCCGACCGCGCCTACACTCCATCGGGAACGCTGGTCGATCGGCGTGAACCCGGCGCTGTGCTGACCGACCCGCAGGAGATCGCCGACCGGATGCTTCGCCTGGTCACGGACCGCGAGATCGTCGCGGTCGACGGGCGCATCGTGATGTGCGAGGCCGATTCCATCTGCGTGCACAGCGACACCCCCGGCGCCGTCGAGATGGCCCGCACCGTGCGCGCCACCGTCGAGAGCGCCGGCATCGAGGTGCGGGCGTTCGCTCAGTAGGCACCGGATGACCGACACGGGCGCGGGGCACGGGGCACGATCGGCTCCGAGACGCGGCGGAATCGCTGAGATGAGGCAGAAGCGGTCGGATTCTGCAGTGTCTCGGGGAAAGTGCCGTGTGTCGGGGCGCCGGGTGCCGGTGCCGACCCGCCGGCCCGCGGGGGAGCGGGGCGGTTCACCTGCAGGGGGAGATGCGGCGTCATGATGCGATTCCTTCCCTGCGGCGACGCGGTACTGGTCGAGCTGTCCGACCTCGAGGCGGCAGTTGCGCTCGCGCGGTCCCTTGCGGCGCGGCCTGTGCCCGGCATGGTCGACGCCGTGCCAGGCGCGCGCACCGTGCTCGTGCAGCTCGCACCGCACGCCGACCGTGACGCGGTGCGCGGTGACCTGCTCACCCGCACCGGATCGACCCACGCCCCGGATGATGCGGAGACCGTCGAGGTCGGGGTCGTCTACGACGGGGAGGACCTCGACGAGGTCGCCGAGCTGACCGGCCTCACGCCCGCGGAGGTCGTCGAGCGCCACTCCGCGGCCGTCTACGAGGTGGCGTTCACCGGGTTCGCGCCGGGGTTCGCGTACCTGTCTGGTCTCGACCCGGCCCTGCACGTACCTCGCCTGGAGACGCCTCGCCGGCGCATTCCGGCCGGGGCGGTCGCGATCGCCGGCGAGTTCTCCGGCGTCTATCCGCGCTCGAGCCCCGGAGGGTGGCGGCTGCTCGGTCGCACGCCCGACGCGATGTGGGATCTCGACCGCGCGCAGCCTGCTCTGCTCCGCCCCGGCATGCGCGTGCGCTTCGTGCCGCTGGCGCCGGATGACGGAGGTGAGCTCCCTGTGCGCGGTGACCGTGTCGCCGCGGGCGACGTGCACCACAACGGTGACGAAGCTGCCGCGCCGACGGGCGCACCCGGGGCAGAAGCTCCAGAGCCGCCCCGCGCCCCTGTCGTCGAGATCGTTTCCGTCGGGCCGCACGCGCTGCTCGAGGATCTCGGCCGGCCTGGACGCGCCGATCTCGGCGTCGCGCCGTCCGGAGCGATGGACCGCGGTGCGCTGCGCCGGGCGAACGGGTTCGTCGGCAACCCAGCCGGTGCCGCCGCGATCGAGACGGCACTCGGCGGCCTGCGTCTTCGTGCCCGCGGGCATCTCACGCTCGCTGTCGCCGGGGCGCCCGTGTCGCTGACGATCATCCGGAGCGACGAGGAACGCGAAGCACCGTTCGACGTGCCGTTCGCGCTGTCGGACGGGGAGGAACTCGTCGTCGGTGCGGCTGTGCGCGGCGTCTACTCGTATCTCGCCGTCCGCGGCGGCCTCGAAGCGGCGGCGGTGCTCGGCAGCGCCTCCCGCGACGTGCTCGCCGGCCTCGGCCCCGAACCGCTCACCGCAGGCGCCGTCCTGCCGATCGGGTCTCGCATCGCCGGCGCCGTCGACCCGTGGGCCGCACCGGGCGATCCGCTCGCGGCATCCGATGACGAGGTCTGGCTCGACGTCGTGCCCGGCCCGCGCGACGACTGGTTCGCGCCGGCCGCGCTCGCCGCGTTCTGCGATCAGGACTGGGTCGTCACCGCCCGATCGAACAGAGTCGGCCTGCGCCTGGATGGCGCGCAGCTGCTCGAGCGGTTGCGCGACGGAGAGCTGCCCAGCGAGGGCACCGTCGGCGGCGCGCTCCAGGTGCCGCCCGACGGCCGGCCGATCCTGTTCACCGCCGACCGACCGCTCACGGGCGGCTACCCGGTCGTCGGCGTCGTCACTCGCGCGCACCTCGGCCGGGCGGCGCAGGCACCGCCTGGCGCCCGCATCCGGTTCCGGTTCGTCTGAACCGGCGCGATGTCGTTGTGGGGCGGAGAGCGACCTGCGGCGCCGCCTATGCGGTCAGCGTCTCCAGCAGCTCGCGGTAGCGGGCAACGGTGCGGTCGACGATTTCGGCGGGAAGCTGCGGGGGAGTGCCCTGCTTGTTCCAGTTGTCGGCGAGCCAGTTGCGCACGATCTGTTTGTCGAAGCTCGCCATGCGCTCGGCCGGTGTCGTGCCGGTCTCCCACGCGGTGCGATCCCAATAGCGTGAGGAGTCGCTGGTGAGCACTTCGTCCGCCAGGCGCATCACGCCGTCCTCGTCGAGGCCGAACTCGAACTTCGTGTCGGCGAGGATCAGGCCCTTGGCCTCAGCTGTCGCCGCGGCGCGGGAGTAGATCGCCAGCGACTGGTCGCGCAGCTGGGCCGCGCGCTCGGCGCCGATGAGCTCGACCGTGCGCTCGTACGAGATGTTCTCGTCGTGCTCGCCGAGCGGTGCCTTGTACGCGGGCGTGTAGATCGGCTCGGGCAGGCGGTCGCCGTCGTTCAGTCCCGCGGGCAGCGGGATGCCGCACACCGTGCCGTGCTCGGAGTACTCCAGCCATCCGGATCCGGTCAGATAGCCGCGCACGACCGCTTCGATCGGCAGCATGTCGAGACTGCGCACCACCATTGCGCGGCCGGCGACCTCGACAGGCGATTCCTCACCCGTGAGGTGATTCGGCACACCGGGCCCGCCGTCTGCGCCCGCGAGCTGGTCGAACCACCACATGCTCAGTTCGGTCAGCAGCGCTCCCTTGCCGGTGATCGCCGGCTCCAGCACGAAGTCGAACGCACTGACCCGATCCGAGGCGACGACGAGCATCTTCTCGTTGGTGCCGTCTGCCGGGCGGTACAGGTTGCGCACCTTGCCCGAGTAGAAATGCGTCCAGCCGGGAATCTGTGGGGCGTCGCTCATGTCCCCATTATCGCGGCCAGCCCCCGGTGCGCCGAACGCGCCTTCCGGACAGTGGTGGTCGGGTTCCGGCAGGGACGGACGGTTCGGGTGGGCGGGCTGCTTCGGGTGTGGCACATTGCGGTTCCCGGCGGGAGGTGGTGCAGTTCTGCACACGGGAATGGCCCGGGGGGGGGCGGGCGGACCGCATCACCGGTGTCAGTGCACGGTTGCGCTGCCGGTGTAGCCGTTGCCTGGCCCCGAGCCGAAGCCGAACGATTCGGCCAAGCGGGAGCGGCCGCCATCGCGATCCAGCTTCCGCTCGACGCGGCGCACGCTGGCGCGAGTCGGGAAGGCATACGCCGCGTGCAGCACGAGCGAGAACACGGCGCCGATGAGGAACGGAATCGCGCTGGGGTGCGCCGAGATCAGCACCGCGGCGAGGCCGACGAAGGCGGGCAGCTCGGCGAATGCCAGGCGAACGAACATGCTGGTTTGGAACCGGTTCACCGCAGTCGCGGTGGCACGGTCGGCCGGATCCGTCGGCGCGATCGCGACGACGCTGTTCCCCACCGTGACGATGCCGCCGGCCGCGGCGACGCCGGCAACGGCCGGCAGCGCCAGCCCGAGGATGTCAGGCATCTCGAACCAGTACTCGCTCGGAACGATGAGCGAGACCACCAGAGCGAACATCACGACGGCGGCGAAGAAGGCGCCGGCGATCATACGCATTGCGGTCAGACGCGCCGTGGGCGACGCTGTCGGCATGTTCCCGGTCATGCTCCGATTGTGTCGGCTGCAGTGAAGCGCGGCAACCGGCAGAACTCCCCATTCGCGAGTCGCCGCGGCGGGCCGGAAGCCGCAGGCCTCACGCGTGCACGAACCGGATCATCGCGAACCGGTCGGCCTTGACCGTCGCGAACCGGAACGCGTGCGCGAACTGCACCTGCCCATCCGGTCGCCGCCACATGCCCCATGTCGCGCCCACTCTGCCGTGCGTCAGCGCCGCCTCGACGGCCCCGCCGGAGAGATCGCGTCGGATGCCGCGGAGTCGGTCGATGACGTCGGCGCCGACCGCGGCATCGAGCGTGCCGCGCGAGGCGATCTCGAGTCGCGTCTCGTCTGTGAGCATCGAGGCGACCTCGTCCCATTCCCCGAGCGCGAGCGAGCGCTCCCACTGCGCGAGCCGCAGGTTCTTGGGCGAGTTGCCGCAGTCTTCGACGCCGGTGAACTCCATGCGGGTCAGCGTACTCGGGATCGGCCTCACGATGCCGATATGCGCTGAGCGGCACCGCGGCCGTTCCGGCGCTCGCTGCTGGCGGCGCGGGCCGAATGGGCCGGATCGTCTGAGCGCGCTGATTCCCGACCGTCGCGCGGCTCAGCCCTCTGTGCGCGGGGCTCGTCGTCGCGCGAGCGGAGCCCAGCGGGCGAACAGTGCGCCGATCAGCAGAGCAGCGCCTGCGCCGACGAGGGCTCCGCCGATCGTGTCCGTCAGCCAGTGCACGCTCAGCACTGTGCGCGACAGAGCCATCGAGATCGTCCACGCGCCGCCGATCACGATCATCCAGATCCGGGGGAAGACGAGGCACAGCACGATGGCCAGTGTGGCCGCGTGCGCCGTATGCCCGGATGGGAATGAACCGAAATCGGACCCTACGAGCATGTCCTCTGGTCGTGCCCGAGCCACGAGGGTCTTGATGAGCTGCACCGCGCCCGTGCTCGCGATCATCGCGATCACAGCGAACGGCACGGCGCGCCAGCGGCGCATCACCAGGAGCAGCAGGATGAGTCCGAGCGGCACCGCCCACGTTGCGATCCAACCGCCTCCCGCATGATTGAGCACACGCGCGATGCCGACCACAGGAACGGCCGACCGCACGTCGGCCATCGCGCCGTTCCACCAGCCGTCGACCGCAGAGACGGCGGGGACGAGCACGACGGCTGCGCCGACGGCAGCGCCGGCGGCGAGAAGGGCGATCCCCGTGATCGCCAGTGTGCGCGGAGACATCGCACCATTGTGCCTGTCGCGGATGGGCACAGACCCGAGGGCGCCGTCGCCGACGCGACGCGGGAGTGCGACTCCGCGATCCTGCGAGCGCTCGCCGGCCGCGGAGCTACGCGACCTTCGCCGCGATGTCGGTGCGGAACTGACCGCCCTCCAGCGTGATCCGGCTGATCGCCTCGTATGCGCGGGCGCGCGCCTGCGCGATGTCGGCACCGCGGGCGACCACGTTCAGCACTCGGCCGCCGGTGGCGACGAGCCCCCCGTCGCGTTCGGCTGTCGCCGCGTGCGCGACGTGCACTCCCTCGATCGCTTCGGCCTCGGCGAGACCGGTGATCGCGCGCCCCTTCACGGGTGACTCAGGGTAGCCCTCACTGGCGAGCACGACGGTGACGGCGACCTCGTCGGAGAAGGTGGGCTCGGGCTGGTCCTCGAGCGTGCCGTTCGCGGCGTCGAGCAGCAGCTGCGACAGCGGCGTCTCGAGGCGGGGCAGCACGATCTGGGTCTCTGGGTCGCCGAAGCGCGCGTTGAACTCGATCACCTTCACGCCGTCGTCGGTGATGATCAGTCCCGCGTACAGCAGGCCGATGAACGGAGTGCCCTCCGCGTCGAGCTGCCGGATGACGGGAAGCGCGATCGTGTTCGTCACCTCGTCGACGAACGCGGCCTCGTCGCCGAAGCGGTCGGCGAGCCATGGCAGGGGGGAGTAGGCACCCATGCCGCCGGTGTTGGGGCCTTCGTCGCCGTCGAGCGCACGCTTGAAGTCCTGCGCCGGACTGAGTGCGCGCACCGTGTCGCCGTCGCTGAGGAAGAACAGCGACACCTCAGGGCCGGAGAGGAACTCTTCGATCAGCACCGGACCGCCTGGCAGGTACTCCTCGGCGTGCGCGATGGCAGCCGCCCGATCCTCGGTGACGATGACGCCCTTGCCAGCGGCGAGCCCGTCGGCCTTGACCACGTAGGGCGCGCCGAACTCGTCGAGCGCCGCGGCGGCCTCGTCGACGCTGGCGGCACGGGCGGCACGGCCGGTCGGCACATCCGCCTCGTCCATGATGCGCTTGGCGAAGCCCTTGGAGCCCTCGAGCTGCGCCGCAGCCTTCCCAGGGCCGAACACGGGGATGCCGCGTTCGCGCAGCTCGTCGGCGACGCCGGCGACCAGTGGCGCCTCCGGGCCGACGACGACGAGGCCGATGCCGTTCTCATTCGCGAACGAGGACACCGCCGCACCGTCGAGCATGTCGACGTCGACGATCGTCGCGTCACGGGCGATGCCGGCATTGCCGGGAGCGGCGAACACCTCGTGGCCCGCGCCTTCGTCGGTGAGGGCAAGGACGATGGCGTGCTCGCGTGCACCGGAGCCGAGAACCAGGATCTTCACGCCTCCCAGGGTACTTCCCGCGGCGGGCGCCCATCACTCCGGAACGCAGCGCACGAGATCCGGAGGCGGCGATCTCGTGCACCGGCGGGATTCCGCGGGGCGGTCCTCATCTCGACGGCGTCGTGTCAGGGACGGCCGGATGTCGACCGTGCGAAAATCGAGCCATGGCAGACATCGGCGTGATCCACAGCTCGCACTGGGGCGCGTTCCGTGCGCGCGTGGACGACGGCAGGTTCGTCGAGGCCGTGCCCTTCGAAGCGGACGGGCGCCCGGCCGACCTGCTGGAGAACATGCCGGGCGCCGTGCACGCGGACAACCGTGTGCTGCGGCCGGCGGTTCGGCGCGGCTGGCTCGAGGGTCGTTCCCGCGACGAGGCCCCGCGCGGCGACGACGAGTTCGTCGAAGTCGACTGGGACACCGCGATCGACCTCGTCGCCCGCGAGATCACCCGCGTGCACGACGAGCACGGCCCGGCGTCGGTGTACGGCGGCAGCTACGGCTGGTCGAGCGCCGGGCGCTTCCACCACGCGCAGAGCCAGCTGAAGCGACTGCTCGCCGCCAGCGGCGGGTACACGGGATCGACTGGCACCTACAGCCACGGCGCCTCGAGCGTCATCCTGCCGCGAGTGATCGGCTACGACGCCAACGTCGCCGATTCGCACACCTGGGACGAGATCGCCGAGAACACCGAGACCTGGCTGATGCTCGGCGGCGTGCCGGCACGCAGCATGAAGGTCGAGTCGGGCGGCATGGGCGCCCACCGCGGCGTTCCCGGCTTCGAGAAGGTGCTCCGCTCCGGCGTGCGCGCGATCAGCGTCAACCCGATCAGGGGCGAGTCCCCCGGCGGCGACGCGGTCGAATGGCTGCCGATCCGGCCGGGAACCGATACCGCTCTCCTCATCGGCCTCGCGCACACACTGCTCGAGGAGGGGCGCACCGACCTCGCCTTCCTCGACGCGCACACCGTCGGCTTCGACCGGTTCGCCGCCTATCTGCGCGGCGAGACCGACGGGACAGAGAAGACCGCCGACTGGGCGAGCGCGATCACGGGCGTGCCGGCCGACGACATCCGGACCCTTGCACGCGACCTCGCCGGAACGCGCACGCTCATCACGGCGACATGGTCGCTGCAGCGCGCTGAGCACGGCGAGCAGCCGCACTGGCTGACGGTCGTACTGGCCGCGATGCTCGGAGGCATCGGGCGCCCAGGCGAGGGCTTCGGCATCGGATTCGGATCCGAGGACGGTGTCGGCTCGACGCGCCAGCCCTTCGCTGTGCCGCAGGCTCCGAAGCTGCGCAACCCGCTTGCCGGGACGGAGATCCCGGTCGCCCGCATCGTCGACGCGCTGGAGAGCCCCGGCGCCGAGTACGACTTCAACGGCGAGCGCCGCACGTATCCGGACATCCGGCTCATCTACTGGGCGGGAGGCAACCCCTTCCACCACCACCAGGATCTGATGCGCATGCAGGCCGCATGGCAGCGGCCCGACACCGTGATCGTGCAGGAGCCGTGGTGGACATCGACGGCGAAGCGCGCGGACATCGTGCTTCCCGCGACGACCTCGCTCGAGCGCGACGACATCGGCGCGAAGTCGAACGACACCTGGATCCTCGCGATGAAGCGCGCCATCGACCCGGTCGGCGAGGCGCTCGACGACCGCGAGATCCTGCACCGGATCGCCACGAGGCTCGGGTGCGCTGACGCGTTCGACGAGGGGGCGACGCTGCGCAGCGTGTACGAGAAGTCGCGCGCGGACGCCGCCGGCCACGGCATCGAACTGCCCGACTTCGACGCGTTCTGGGAACAGGGGTACGCCCGGGTTCCCGCCCGCGCGCCGCACAGCCGCATGCGCGAACTCATCGACGGGGTGCCGGTGCCCACGCCGAGCGGGAAGATCGAGATCTTCTCCGAGACCATCGACTCGTTCGGCTACGACGACTGCCTCGGGCATCCGGCCTGGTTCGACAAGCACGAAGATGTCGCCGGTGCCGCCTATCCGCTGCGCCTGATCTCACACCAGCCCACCACGCGGCTGCACTCCCAGATGGACGTCGGTGCCCTCAGTCGTGCCGCAAAGGTCGCGGGGCGCGAGGCGTGCCGCATGAATCCGGATGACGCTGCCGCGCGCGGCATCGCTGACGGCGAGGTCATCCGGCTGTTCAACGACCGCGGCGCCTGCCTGGCGGGCGTCGTGATCACCGCCGACGTGATGCCAGGCGTCGTCGCGCTGCCGACCGGCGCGTGGCTCGATCTCGACGGAGAGTCCGGGCTCGAGCGGCACGGCAACCCGAACGTGCTCACCGCCGATCGCGGCACATCGAAGCTCGCGCAGGGCCCCACAGCGCAGACCGCGCGCGTCGAGGTCGAGCGCTACGCCGCCGAGCCCCCGCGCGTCGAGGCATTCGACCTGCCGCGGCTGTCCCCGCGCTGACGCAGGCCCCGCACGTCGGCTGCCCGGCTCGCGAGATGCGCACGTTTTCGACATTCGGGCGTCAGAAGCGGCGCATCTCGGCGAGAAGGACGCATCTCGGCAGCGGGGCGCGGAGAATGAGGAGCATGGTGCGGAAGATCCAGATGGGGGAGGGGCGCGCGGGTGTTGATGCCGTGCGCAGCGGCAGCGCCGGCAGAGCGGAGACTGCGACGGCGGTGCGCTATCTGCTGCAGCTGCTCGAGGAGCGCGCGCCGGGAAAGAGCGTCGAGGTGAGGGTGCCGCCGTTCGGCGCCGTGCAGGTGGTGCAGGGCCCGCAGCACACCAGGGGCACCCCGCCCAACGTCATCGAGACCGATGCAGAGACCTGGGTCGCCCTCGCCACGGGTGCACTCGGCTGGGACGAGGCCGTCGCATCCGGCGCCGTCAGCGTCTCGGGCACCAGGGCGGACATATCCCCCCTCATCCCCCTTCGCCCGTAACGGACGCAGCCTCCGGTCGTCGATCTCACAGCTGCACGGTGTTTCAATGGAGATATGGATTCCCCCACGCCCGAATCGCGTTCTGACGAGTCCGTCGTCCGCACGCGGCGGGCGCCCAAGTACGGCGTCTTCGCCGTGCTCGGGGCGATGGTGGGCATCGTCGCAGCGCTCGTCCTCACGACGGTCTTCAACGGTACGGATGATCCCAGTCGCTACACCGAGGTGGAGTACTCGACCGGTCAGGTGTTCGGATTCGTGCTGCTCTGGTGCGTGCCGGCCGGCATCGCCATCGGCATGCTCGTCGCGCTCATCCTCGACCGTACGGTCGGCCGCAGAACTCAGCAGGTCCGCGCCGTGCACGAGCTGACGGAGGACCCGGAGGACTGAACTCCGGATGACAGGCCCGTCCCGCGAGCGACGCCGGCCTGTCCCGTCATGGCTGCCTCCTCGCGCCGCCGACCGGAGCGCGACCGCGCCCTCAGAACACGTCGGCGACGATGGGCCGGATGGTGCTGCCGAATGCGACGACGTCTCCTCGCAGCCCGTCAGAGACGGCGATGGTGAGCTGGCCGATCCACCACGCGCCCCGCTGGGCGAACGGGAGGATCTGCACCCGCAGCCGGAACGGGCTCGCCGCACGGCCCCTGCGCTGCTCCTCGGCCTGCACCGCATTGGTCCAGGTGAGGTCGGTCGTCTGATCCGCCGCTTCCAGCCGCTGCTGCGTGCGCTCGACGAACGCGAGCACGTCCGCGGCCAGCGGTGCCGCAGCGCGGCGCAGCACCTCCGCCGTGCGGGGCAGTGCGATCAGCGTGCCGAAACCGTCGACGAGGTCGAGCGGCACGTCGGCGGGATGAGCCTCCGGCTCCACCGTCATCTGCCAGAACTGGTGCCACTGCGCTTCGAGCTCCTCGCCGGCGGGTTCCATCGACGTCGGCGTCTCACGCAGCGGCGGCAGCTCGGCCGGAATCCGGATGCCCAGAGCAGAACGCAGATAGAGGGCGGCGAGCACGGCGGAGTCCGTCCCCTCGTTGACCCGCCAGGAGCCTGCCGTGTGCATGCCTCCACTCTATGCGTGCGTCGGGGCGCGGCATCCGGTGTGAGCACTTCGTGCGGACGGCTTTCCTGTGGTGCGGCGCTGCGGTGGTGGTGACGTAAGCTGTTCAGGTGGAACCCGAGCCCACCAGCCAGCGCACCAGCGCCAATAATTCGACGTACTCGGCGGCCGGTGTCGACACCGCGGCGGGGGACCTCGCGGTCGAGCTGATGAAGTCGTCGGTGAAGGCGACCCACGGACCAGAGGTCATGGGCGGAGTCGGCGGTTTCGCCGGCCTGTTCGACGCGAGCTTCCTGCTGAGCTACCGGCGTCCGCTGCTGGCGACCAGCACGGACGGCGTCGGCACCAAGGTCGCCATCGCGCAGGCGATCGACAAGCACGACACGATCGGCCAGGATCTGGTCGGCATGGTCGTCGACGACATCGCCGTGGTGGGCGCGAAGCCGCTCTTCATGACCGACTACATCGCCTGCGGCAAGGTCGTCCCGAACCGCATCGCCGACATCGTGCGCGGCGTCGCCGACGCATGCTCGGCGACGGGCACCGCGCTCGTCGGCGGTGAGACCGCAGAGCACCCCGGCCTGCTGGGCGTCGACGACTACGACGTCGCAGGGGCCGCAACCGGAGTCGTCGAGGCCGACGGCGTCCTCGGCGCCGAACTGGTGCGCGACGGCGACGTCGTGCTGGCGCTGGGCTCATCCGGACTGCACTCCAACGGCTACTCGCTCGTGCGGCACATCCTCTCCGTGGCCGGCCTCGGCTACGGCGATCGCTCCGAGGATCTCGGCGCCACCTGGGGTGAGGCCCTGCTCGAGCCCACTCGTCTGTACACCTCGCCGCTGCTGCGTCTGATCGAGAAGCTCCCCGGCGGCGTGCACTCGCTCAGCCACGTCACCGGCGGCGGCATCGCGGCGAACCTCGCCCGAGTGCTCCCCGTCGGCAGCTGGAGCGAGATCGACCGCTCGACGTGGAGCCCTTCCCCGGTGTTCCGCGTGCTGAACGACATCGCAGGAACGTCGCTGGAGTCGAGCGAGGGCACCTGGAATCTCGGCATCGGATTCCTCGCGGTCGTGTCGCCGGATGTTGCGAGCGAGGCGATCTCCACGCTCGCGGAAGACGGCATCCCGGCCTGGCAGGTCGGAACGGTCGGCACGGGCTCGCGCCCGTCCGGAGACTTCGAATCCGGCGCCAAGGGCGTCGACGGCGGCGCAGTCCGCCTCATCGGCACGTATCGAGACGGAGCGAAATAACCACCCCATGTGCGGCATTGTCGGAATGGTCGGAAACGGTCCGGTCAACCAGGGAATCTACGACTCCCTCCTTCTTCTGCAGCATCGCGGTCAGGACGCGACGGGCATCGCCACGGTGGAGCCGAGCGGCGTCATGCACATGCACAAAGCGGGCGGCATGGTGCGCGAGGCGTTCCGCACCCGCGATATGCGCTCGCTGCTCGGAAACGTCGGGCTCGGCCATGTGCGCTACGCGACCAAGGGCACCGCGTCGAGCGAGGAAGAGGCCCAGCCCTTCTACGTGAACGCCCCGTACGGGATCACGCTGATCCACAACGGCAACCTCACCAACACGCGCGAGCTCACCGGCGACATGGCCAAGCGCGACAGGCGCCACCTGAACTCGTCGTCCGACACCGAGCTGCTCGTGAACGTGCTCGCCAACGAGCTGCAGTCGACCCGTTCGAGTGTCGACCTCGAGCCGGACCGTGTCTTCGACGCCGTCGCACGCGTGCACGAGCGCGTCGAGGGCGCGTACGCCGCGATCGCTCTGATCGCCGGCTACGGCCTGCTCGCCTTCCGCGATCCGTTCGGCGTCCGCCCTCTGATCCTCGGCCACCGGACCAGCAGAGACGGTACAGACGAGTGGGTGGTCGCAAGCGAATCGCTCGTGCTCGAGAACGCCGACTACGACGTCGTGCGCGACGTCGAACCGGGTGAGGCCGTGTTCATCGCGGGCGACGGCACCCTGCACGCGCGGCAGTGCGCCGCAGACCCACGGCTGCGCCCGTGCTCGTTCGAGTACGTCTACCTCGCGCGCCCCGACTCGGTGATGAACGGCATCTCCGTCTACGAGTCGCGGCTCCGGATGGGCGAGAAGCTCGCCAAGACGATCGCCAAGCACACGCGCGAGGGGTCGATCGATGTGGTCATGCCGATCCCTGATTCGGCGCGGCCCTCGGCGATGGAGGTCGCGCGGGTGCTCGGCATCGAGTATCGCGAGGGCTTCTACAAGAACCGCTACATCGGCCGCACGTTCATCATGCCGGGCCAGGCCGTGCGCAAGAAGAGCGTGCGCCAGAAGCTCAACGCGATGTCGAGCGAGTTCCAGGGCAAGAACGTGCTGCTGATCGACGACTCGATCGTGCGCGGCACGACGAGCCGTCAGATCATCGAGATGGCACGCGCGGCCGGCGCCAAGAGCGTGACGTTCGCCTCCGCGGCGCCTCCGGTGCGCTACCCGCACGTGTACGGGATCAACATGCCCTCCCGCCACGAGCTCATCGCGCACGACCGCACGATCCCCGAGATCGCCGAGGAGCTCGGCTGCGACCGTCTGGTCTACCAGGAGGTCGAGGACCTCCGCGACGCCATCCTCGAGGGGTGCAAGTCCGACGAGGAGCGCGCCCGCTTCGACGACATGGATCTGAGCTGCTTCAACGGCGAGTACGTCACCGAGACGGTGACGCAGGAGTACCTCGACTGGGTCGAATCCTCCCAGGAGTCGTAACCCGCGGGCGCCGAGCCCGCACCTGGCGGCGTTGTCGTCAGTCGGGGCACATTCGGTGCCCCTCCCTCCTCCGCCTTGCCATGCACGTGCTCGTAACCCGCGGGCGCCGAGCCCGCGATTGAGCGAGGAACGAGAATGCTCGCATTCTCGTGACGAGCGATTGAGCGTCGGAGGTGCGAAGCGCCGAGCGCGCACCTGGCGGCGTTGTCGTCAGTCGGGGCACATTCGGTGCCCCTCGCGCGGGAAGTCAGCCTCCCCGGCATCGCGGCACCCGCGGACCCGCGTTCATCGAATTCGCGGGGTATCCCCAGCGCGCGGATCGCCTCGGCGTGCTGTCATGGGAGTGTGACCACCACCGCGGACGGCGTATCCGACGCCGAGATCGACGAGCTGGAGCGCGCGGCCCATCACCGCACGCATCGGTTCCGGTCGTGGCTGGCCAGGCGGCACCCGGCGATCCGGATCGCCTATCGCGTGCTGATCGCGCTGCTCGGCACCGTCGTCATCGTGATCGGACTGATCATCGTGCCGCTTCCCGGGCCGGGGTGGCTGATCGTGTTCGGCGGGCTCGCCATTCTCGCCACGGAGTTCGCGTGGGCGAAGCGGCTCGCGCGCTGGTTGAAGCGTCAGCTCGCCACAGCGTGGGCGTGGTGGAAGAGGGTCCGCGCGCGCAGGCGCGACGCGAAGGCCGCCCGTCAGCGGTCGTAGCGCCAGCAGCCAGGCGCGCGCATCGACGGGGGAGTCTCGGCGAAGCCCGTGTCGCGGATCAGCGTGCGCAGCTCGTCGGGAACCGACTGAAGCACTGGCCGATCGCCCGCCGCGCTGAGCGACATGGTGTGCACAGCGGCCATCAGCGTCAGCGGACCGCGCGCCGACCGGATGGCGATGCGGGCGTAGTCGCTGTCGGTTCGGATGATCAGGCGCGACACCTCGTGCCACGGGAGCTCGCGCCGATCGGTGTCGTCGTCGATCGCGATGCCCGACTGCGAGAAGCTGACGCGGCGCACGCGCCCGCTGCGGCGGAACAGCAGGATGAACACGAACGCCGCGACGACGCCGCAGCCGTACAGCACGAGCACCAGCAGACGACGATGCGCCGTGAGCACGTCGACCAGATCGAGCAGGATCAGCAGCACCGTCGGCACGGCCGCGGCGATCAGGATGACCCCGATGATTCCCAGCGTCAGCCGTGCCATCGACATCCGGATGCTCGTGAATGAGATGCAGAAACCGGTGCTGGTCGGAATCCACTCGCTCACGCCACCATCCTGGCACGCGGGCGGGTGTCGTCTGCGGTGATTCCTGCTGGTATCCGCCCCGCATTCCGACGGATGTCACCCGCGAACGGCCGGCTACGGCGTGCGGCGACGGAGGGTGAGGGCGGCGAGCAGGATGAACGCGGTGGCGAAGGCGAGGATGATCAGCAGCGGTCCGTAGACGTCCCAGGCGTCGGCGCCTGTCGTCACGGCCTGCACAGCGTCGATCGCGTAGCTCAGCGGCAGCCAGTCCGAGATCGCCTCCAGCACGTCTGGCATGTTCTCGCGCGGCATGATCACACCTCCCAGCAGGATCTGCGGGAACACCAGCAGCGGCATGAACTGCACCGCCTGGAACTCGGTGCGCGCGAAGGCGCTGGCGAGCAGACCGAGCGTGGTGCCGAGCAGCGCATCGACGACGGCGACGAGGCCGAGCTCCCACAGCGGGCCGTCGACCTCGAGATCGCACACCCACACGGCGAAGGCGACCGTGACGATCGCCTGCACGATCGCGGCCGCACCGAAGGCGATCGCATAGCCGACCACGAAATCGGCCTTGCCCAGCGGCGTCGTCATCAGCCGTTCGAGGGTTCCGGATCGGCGCTCTCGCAGGGTCGTGATCGACGTGATCAGGAACATCACGATGAACGGGAACAGCGCTAGGATCGCCGGGCCGACCTGCTGGAACACGCCCTCCGCGTCGACGAAGATCCACGCGAACAGGCCGACGAGCAGACTCGGCGCGACCAGCATCAGCACAATCGAGCGCGGGTCGGAGCGCAGCTGCCGCAGCACGCGTGCCGCGGAGGCGAGGGTGCGCGCGGCGGTCATGGAGCCTGCCTCCGCTCGCGGCGGGTATGCGGCTGCTCGCCCCTGCGCACGAGCGTGAGAAATGCCTCATCCGGATCATCTGCACCGGTCTCATCGAGCAGCTCGGCCGGCGTCGTGTCGGCGATCAGGTTGCCTTCCCTCAGCAACAGAAGCCGGTCGCAGCGGGAGGCCTCGTCCATGACGTGGCTCGAGATGATGAGCGTGGCACCCGCGTCGGCGATGCTCCGGAAGGTGGCCCACAGTTCGTCGCGGAGCAGCGGGTCGAGGCCGACGGTCGGCTCGTCGAGCACGATGAGCTCGGGGTCGCCGAGCAATGCGACGCCGAGCGATACCCGACTGCGCTGGCCACCGGAGAGATCAGCCGCCAACTGCCGCTGGTGGGCCGAGAGTCCGACGACGTCGAGCACCCGATCGATCTCGCCTCGCGGGACGCCGGCGATGCGGGCGAAGTAGCGCACGTTGTCGCGCACGGAGAGATCGTCGTACACCGCCGCCGACTGTGTCGCGTACGAGACCCTTTGGCACAGCGAGCGAGAGCCGGCGGCCTCGCCCAGCACCGTGACGCTCCCGCCGCGCGTCCTCTGCACGCCGACGATGGCGCGCATCAGTGTCGACTTGCCGCAACCGGATGGCCCGAGCAGACCGGTGATCCGGCCGAGCGGCACGTCGACGTCGAGCCCGTCGAACACCGCGCGGCGGCCGCGCACCACGCGCAGGTCCCGCACCTCGACGGCCCCGAATGATTTATTCATCATATGATGAATATTGCGCCTCGGAGGGCGTTTCGTCAAGGGGGTGCGTGATCAGCCGACGAGGTAGGTCTGGATGGCGGCGCCGACGCGGCGGGCGACGTCGTCGATCGGGGCGTCCGCCAGGGCTTTCACGCGCAGGACGTAGCGGACCATCAGCATTCCGCCCACCTGGCTCCCGACAAGTGTGGCGCGCAACTCGACGTCGTCTCCGCTGAGGCGAGCCGCGACCTTGCTGATCACCTCCCGCTCGAAGAACTTCGCCATCAGCGGTGTCATCGTCCGGTTGCCCAAACCTGTGCGCATCATCGTGATCGCCCTGCGTCGGGCTCCGGGGCTCTCGAGGCTTGTCAGCACGTAGCGCACGATTCGCTCGCCGATCTCCTCGAGCGGGCCGTCCAGGATGTCCGGCAGCGCACGATCCGGACGAAGCGGGATGTCGATGACCGCCGAGAACAGGTCGGACTTCGTGCCGAAGTGGTGATGGATCGCCGCGGCGTCGACACCTGCTCGTGCGGCGATCGCGCGGGTGGTCGCGCCGTCGTAGCCCTGCTCGGCGAACTCTTCTGAGGCCGCGGCCAGGATGCGTTCGCGACCGGAAGGCTCACCGGCACGCGGCCGACCGCGTCCGCGGCGAGCCGCAGCTCCCGTACTCATGTCGCCACCCTACGCCGCAGGGCACGCGAAACGGCCGCGGGGCGAACCCCGCGGCCACGAGGAGGAGCCTCAGGCGTAGTTGGCCTTGGAGTCCTCGTCTTCGTCTTCGTCCGCGTACTCATCTGCCCAGCGGTCGACGTACAGATCATCGTCGTTTTTGCTGGCGAGCTCACGCTCGAGCGCGTCGTAGTCCACGGAAGGGCTGTACGACTTGAGTTCGCGGGCGATCTTTGTGTGCTTCGCCTTCTGACGGCCACGCCCCATGCGCGAGACCCCCTCTATCAAGCTGACGGGTTACTGTCCCGATGCGTTCACGTTACCCAGCGGATACCGCCGGAAAGAGTAGGCTCAAGGATACCACGATGGCGGGAAGCACCGGCCTGACGGGCGGCCTGAAGGAGGCGATTCAGATGTCGGAGAACTTCGCAGATGGAGGCGAACAGCCCCGGGACTCCGCGGAAGACGCGGCACTTGCCGGAGCAGTTGTCGTCGGCGCGACACCCGGGCAGAACCCGCGTGTGGTGAAGGAAGCGGCGCACTATGCGAGCCTTCTCGGGGCCGCGCTCGTCGTCGTGCACGTCGATGTGACGCGTTTCGTGACGTACGAGGACCCGGATGGATACGTGCATTCCGCGCCGATCGACATCAACGTCGACGCGGGCGCCGAGGAGTTCGACGTCGTCAAGCGCGAGGCGGCGGAGCTGCTCGTCGGCTCCGGCGTCGTGTGGGATGCCAGGCAGCTCGTCGGCGATCCGGCGCTCGCGCTCAAGCACTTCACGGAGAAGGTCGGCGCGAAGCTGATCGTCGTCGGTACGCGCAATCGCGGCTTCGGCGAGTCGATCCGCGAGTTCTTCACCGGCTCGGTGGCGGCGCGCCTCTCGCATCGACAGAATCTGCCTCTGCTGGTCGTGCCGCAGGGCGAGCCGCTCGACGACTCCGACGAGTTCCCAGGCGACTGAGCCTCAGCTCCTCTCCGCCGGGCCGAGTGCCCCGGTCGCCGAGGTCGCTGCGGCGTCGAGCGTCGCGGCGAGCTCGTCGACCACCGCGGGCGGCAGTTCGCCTCCGCGTGCGACATGAGTGCGCAGCTCCGCGCGCATCCGGCCGCGGAACTCCGTGATCGCGGCCTCGGCGCGCTGCAGTTGAGCGCGCGCCGCCACGCGCGGATCCTCGCCCCGGGGCGTTCGCGGCACCTTCCGCTCCTCGGCGGAAGCGGCGGCGAGGTCGGCGCGCAGACTCTTCATCGCGGCCTGCACGTTGGAGCGCACCTCGTCGGCGATCAGTCGGACGGAATCGGACAGGCCCCGTTCGATGGCTGCGACGTCGTCGGCCCGGCCGTGCACCTCGGCGCGCCCGGCATCCGTGATCGCGTAGACGCTCTTGCGGCCGTCGGCCGTCTTCGTCACGAGGCCCTCATCGGCGAGCTTCGCCAGACGGGGGTAGATCGTTCCGGCGCTGGGCGTGTACGTGCCGCCCGTGCGCTCGGACAGAGCCTGCATGATGTCGTAGCCGTGGCGCGGCGACTCGTCCAGCAGATGGAGCAGGTACAGCCGCAGGTCGCCGTGGGAGAAGACGGGGGGCATCAGCGCGCACCCTTCTCGTCTGAGGTGCCGGACGCCGCATCTGCGTCCGTCGCGGCACCGTCCGATGCGCCCGCATCGGCACTCCTGGTCGGCTCGGGCGCGATACCGCTGCGCCGCAGCACGGTGATGTCGCCGGCCACCGTGCGCACCTTCACGTCGACGAACGATCCGGAGAGTGCTCCGGCCGACCCGGCGTAGCTCGACGGCCCGTGGCCGCCGCGCGAGACTCCGTCGACGGTCATGTTCCCGCTCACCGAACGCAGCGCGTAGTTCGCCGGGTACCCGTCGTCGAGCCGGAACGTCGCAGCACCGGAGACGCCGTTGTGCGAGATGGATTCGACGGGGCCCGAGGCGTCGATGAACGTCGTGCTCGACACCGTGTCGACGTCGGCGCGCACCAGATCGCCCGCCACCGTCAGGTCGCCGGAGACGGTGTTGGCGGAGAGGCTGCCCGCGAGGCCGCGCACCTGCACGTCGCCAGAGACGGCGTTCGCCTTCAGATCTCCGACGTGACCGTCGACGAGCAGGTCGCCGGATACCGTGTTCACGGTCGCATCGCGGTGGAAACCGGCGACCAGTGCGCCCGCACTGACCACCCCGAGCGTGACGAGGACATCACGGGGAGCGGCGATGCTGACCTCGGCCCGCGGTCCGCCGGAGCCGAAGTTGCGGAACACCTCGAGGAAGTTGTCCCAGCCGAGCTGAGCGTGGTCGATCTCGAGCGTGCCGCCTGCTATCTCGATCCGGAGGTCCTTCACGGTCACACCGCGCACCTCGACTCTGGTCTCCGGATCGTCGTGCGCGATCAGATCGACCTGCCCGCCCACGAGCCCGACCTTGAGGGAGAGCACGCCCTCGACGTCGATCACCCTCGTGTCACCGGGGTGGATGAGCCACTTCTCGACTGCCATGTTCTCTCCCATCGTCTTCGCGATCCGGTTCGACCGGATGACGTGCAAATCGAGATGTATCTCGATATGAATGAGTGAAACACGATATAGCTCGAGACGCAACAGTGCTCAGACGGCTCGCAGGAAGGAATCCCGGCTGCGGGGTTGACCTTGACGCAACGTCAACATTTAGCGTTGTCTTCACCTGAGGGGAAGAGGAGAGGAGCAGTCATGGAGTGGTCGATCCAGCAGATCGCGAGAGCGGCGGGCACGACGAGCCGCGCGCTTCGCCACTACGGCAACGAGGGACTGCTTCCCGCCACCCGCATCGGAAGCAACGGCTATCGGTACTACGACGAGTCGGCGCTCGTGACCCTGCAGCGCATTCTGCTGCTGCGCGAGCTCGGGCTGTCGCTTCCGCGCATCCGCGACGTTCTCGAGAACGAGGCGGACGAGAAGCGGGCGCTGAAGGCGCACCTCGGGTGGCTGGAACAGGAGCGCGACCGGATCGGGCGGCAGATCGCCGCCGTGGAGACGACCATCCGAGCGCGCGAGAAAGGAGAGGAACTGATGGCAGACGACATGTTCGACGGCTTCGACCACACGCAGTATCGCGACGAGGTCGAGTCGCGCTGGGGGGCCGACGCGTACGCCGCCGGTGACCGCTGGTGGTGCGGGATGTCGGCCGACGACAAAGCGGCATGGCAGGAGCGCACCGCGCGGCTCGGCCGCGACTGGACGTCCGCCGCGGAGGCGGGCATCGACCCGAGTGCTGCGGAGGCGCAGGCGCTCGCAAGGCGCCACGTCGAGTGGCTGACCGGGATTCCCGGAACGCCCGCCGTGCACGGCGGAGACGTGAAGGGCTACGTGATCGGCCTCGGCGACATGTACGTCGCCGACGATCGCTTCGCCGCGAACTACGGCGGCACGGCCGGCGCGACGTTCGTGCGCGACGCCCTGCGCATCTACGCGGAGGCGAACCTGTGAGGCGCAGCGGGGCGGGGCCGGATGTGTCGGTCCCGCCCCGCACTTCGCTGCTCGTGCGGGGCACCGGCGGTGAAGCGGGAACGCTGCCCACCCACGAGGCGGCGAAGGTCCGAACCGGCTACTGCAGTCCGCGGAATGCGGCGGTGACGATCGAGCGCGCGAGGTCGTGCGGATCGTCGAGCGGGTCATCGCCGTAGGCGGCCTGCAGCGCTTCGAACAGCGCCGCGCCCGTGAGCAGGCGAGCGGTGGTGACGGAGTCCACGTCCTCCCGGATGCGACCGGCTGCGAGCTCTCCGTCGATGTACCGCTGCACGATCTGAGCCGGCACATCCGGACCGCTGCCGAGTCGCCCGACGCTCTCCCGGTGCGCCGCGCGCAGGGAGGCGCTGCCGAGCATCGATGCGGCGATCGGGAAGCTCTCCCGGTAGAACGCGACGAGCTCGGCGACCATCGACGTGAGGTTCGCGGCGACCGTCGCCTCGCCGATGAGGGCATCCGGTGTGCTCAGGCGCGGCATCCGCTCCTTCAGCACAGCGGTGAAGATGTGCTGTTTGTCGCTGAAGTTCTTATAGAGCAGCGCCTCGGAGCAGCCGGCCTCCCGAGCGATCGCGCGCGTCGTCGTCTCGGCCAGGCCGCTCGTGCGCATCAGCACGGCAGCCGCATCCAGGATCCGTTCCCTCGCACTCACGCGCACCTCCTGTTGACACCACAACCCTCAGGCCCCAGTCTAGGGGTAAGTAAACGCTCACTCACCCCGAAAGGTCGACCGTGTCACCCATCGAGTTCCTGCGCTACTCCCTGATCTTCGTCCACATCATCGGCCTGGCGGCGATCATCGGCTCCTACATCCTGCAGATGCCGTGGCGGCGCGGGTTCGACTTCCGCCCGCTTCTGATCGGCTCGATCGTCTCGCTCGTGAGCGGGTGCGCGCTCGTCGCCGTGCACGAGGTCGGCGACCTCCATGTCGACCGGTGGAAGATCACCGTCAAGCTCTCGATAGCGGTCATCGTGCTCGCGCTCGCCGCCGTGGGCTGGGGCCGCTCACGCTCGTTCAGGCGGAAGAGCCGCGACGACGCGTCGCTCAGGCCGATTCTGCTCATCACCGGCATCGTGGCCATGGCCAACGTCGCCGTCGCCCTGTTCTGGCGCTGATGGGTGCAGGATCCGATGCTGTGCCGCGGGCGGCCGGAGAGCAGCGGCGGCGACGTCTGCGCTGCGCGGTAGCGTTGCCGTCGTGACCGTGCGATTCGAGCGAGCCCCGATCCGGTGGGGGCTGCTGCCGCTCGTCGTGTTCGGCGGCGCGATCGGGGCTCTCGTGCGCGGACTGCTGACGCTGCCGTTCGACCCGCCCGACGCCTCCGTGTCAGGGCTGGTCATGCTGCTGTCGGTCAACACGCTCGGCAGTGCGCTGCTCGGCGTCGTCAACGGCGCCATCGGCGACCGCGCGCGTCTTCGTGCGTTCCTCGGCACGGGCATGCTCGGCGGCTTCACCTCGTACAGCGCGCTGACGCCGCTGCTCGGCGCCTGGCCGCTGGGTGCTGCCAGTGATCCGTCCGGGGCGGCATTCGCCGGACTGATCGGGTTGATCGTGCTGATCGCACTGCCGGTCGCCGCAGCGCTCGCCGGTCTGCTGCTCGGCCGCCGGATCTCCCGCGAACGGGGAGGCCAGGCATGACCGTATGGGCGATCGTCGCCGTCGCCGTCGGCGGAGGAATCGGCGCCGGCGTGCGCTGGAGCATCGATCAGTCGCTGTGGACCCCGCGGGGGTTCCCGTGGGCGATCATGCTCGTCAACGTCACCGGATGCTTCGCGATGGCGCTGGTGCACGCGCTGGTCGAACCCGTCGCTCCGTTCGCGGCTGTCGCTGCCGCCGGATTCCTCGGCGGGTATACGACGTTCAGCACGGTGAACGCCGACACGGTGCGGCTGTGGTCGGCCGGCCGACGCGGCAGCGCCATCGGGAACACCGTCGGCACGCTTGCGGCGTGCATCGCCGCTGCAACGCTCGGGTACCTCGTGGCGGGAGGGCCGCCCGCGCCGTGACGCGACCATCGTGCGTGCGAACCGCGGCGGCCGCGATCCGGGGGAAAGCCACAGGGTGGCATGTGTCCCGGTATGCCAGACTGAAGGCGCTGGATACACGACTGTATTGGTTCGTGCCGGCGTCTTCGCACCCCGACCGAGAGCTCTTTCTGTGTCGAATCTTGCCGTACTCAGCCTGAAGAACCGCGCCCTGATTGCGCTGATCACCATCTGTGCCGCGATCTTCGGCGGCTTGAGCCTCACCAACCTCAAGCAGGAACTGATCCCGTCGATCGAGCTGCCCGCTCTGATGGTCACCACGACCTACCCCGGGGCCTCGCCCGACGTGGTCGAGGAGGACATCTCGACGCCGATCGAGGAGGCGCTCCAGGCCGTCGACGGGATCGACTCGAGCAGCGCCACCAGTTCGACGAACGCGTCGATGGTGCAGGCGATGTTCGACTACGGCACCAACATGGCCACAGCCGAGCAGGACGTGCAGCGGGCGATCAACGGCATCGCAGACACACTGCCGGAAGACGTCGACCCACGCGTGCTGGCGATCTCGATCGACGACCTGCCCGTCGTGCAGGTCGCCATCAGCGGCTACGACGACGGCGGCACGATCCAGGACCGCCTCGACACCATCGTGATCCCCGAGATCGAGGACGTCGACGGCGTCGCATCGGCCTCGCTCGTCGGTGCGACGGGTGAGCGGATCACGATCACACCGGATGCCGACGAACTCGCGTCCAGCGGATACAGCCAGCAGGCCATCACCGACGCACTGCAGCAGAACGGATCGCTGTTCCCCGGTGGGGAGATCACGCAGGACGGCGAGACGCTGACAGTGCAGACCGGCGACCGGCTCACGTCGGTCGACGCGATCAGGGCGCTGCCGCTGGTCGGCCAGCCGCAGACCGATCCGCTCACCGGTGAGCAGACGGCTCCGGATGCCAGGACGATCGGCGAGGTCGCCGACGTGGCGCTCGAGAACGATCCCGTCTCATCGATCTCGCGCGTCAACGGCGAAGACGCGATCTCGATCTCGATCACGAAGCTCCCCGACGGCAACACCGTCGACGTGTCCGACGGCGTGACAGCGGCTCTCGACGACGTGATCAGTCAGATTCCCGGAGCGGAATATACCGTCGTCTTCGACCAGGCCCCGTTCATCACCGACTCGATCGACACCCTCGCCGTGGAGGGCCTGCTCGGCCTCGTATTCGCCGTGCTGGTCATCCTGGTGTTCCTGCTCTCGATCCGATCGACCCTCGTCACGGCGATCTCGATCCCGACGAGTGTTCTGATCTCGTTCGCGAGCATGCAGGCCTTCGGGTACTCGCTGAACATGCTGACGCTCGGCGCGCTCACCATCTCGATCGGCCGCGTCGTCGACGACTCGATCGTGGTGATCGAGAACATCAAGCGCCACTACGTCCAGGGTGCGGACAAGGGGGCGGCGATCCGCCTCGCGGTCAAGGAGGTGGCCGGCGCGATCACGGCATCGACGATCACCACCGTGGCCGTCTTCCTGCCGATCGCCTTCGTCGGCGACATGGTGGGCGAGCTGTTCCGGCCGTTCGCGATGACGGTGACGATCGCGATGCTCGCCTCGCTGCTGGTCGCGCTCACGATCGTGCCGGTGCTCGCGTACTGGTTCATGAAGCCGGGCAAGCCGCTTCTCGACGAGTACGGCCGCGCGATCGATCCGGAGCATCCGAACGCGCCGCTGTCACGGCTGCAGAAGGCGTACGCGCCGATCCTGCGGTGGACGCTGCGGCACTCGTGGTCGACGCTCGGGCTCGCCGCTCTCGTGATGATCGGCACAGTGGCGCTCGCTCCGATGATGAAGATCTCCTTCCTCGGCGACTCCGGCCAGAACACGCTGACGGTGTCGCAGGAGGTCGGCGATGCCGCCAGCCTCGACGAACAGGACGCCGCGGCGCAGCAGGTCGAGGAGAAGCTGCAGACGGTCGACGGCGTCGACGACGTGCAGGTGTCGATCGGTTCTGGCGGCTCGCCCCTGATGGGAGGCGGCGGCATCACGTTCTCGGTGATGACCGATCCGGATGCCGACCAGGAGCAGCTGCGCGACGACGTGCAGACCGCGCTAGACGAGCTCGGAGACGACGCGGGAGAGCTCACCGTGGCGGCCTCAGCAGGCATGGGATCGTCCGACATCACCGTCGAGGTCTCCGCCGGCACCTCGGACGAGGTGCGCCAGGCGACCGAGACCCTCGTCGCAGAGATCGACGGGAAGGACGGCATCGGCGAGGTCACGCACAACCTTCAGGCGGCGCTGCCCTTCATCCAGGTGCAGGTCGACCGCGAAGCGGCAGCCGAGCGCGGGCTGAGCGAGGCGGGCGTCGGCAACCTGGTCGACCAGGCGATGCAGCCCCAGCAGGCAGGCACGATCGAGCTCGACGACCGGTCAGTGACGATCTACCTCGCCAGCGACGAACCGCCCATGACGATCTCCGAACTGCAGGATCTCGATGTGCCGACGGCGTCGGGCGTCATCGCGCTGGACGAGATCGCTGAGGTGACCGAGAGCTCCTCGCCTGCGTCGATCACGACCGTCGAGGGCAGGCTGACCGCGACGATCACGGTGCCGCCGTCCAGTGACGACCTCACCGTTGCGACGGCGTCGGTGCAGCAGGCGATCGACGCAGCTGAGCTGCCGGAGGGCGCCAGCGCCGACATCGGCGGTGTCGCCACCGAGCAGCAGGACTCGTTCACGCAGCTCGGCATCGCCATGCTCGCGGCGATTCTGATCATCTACGTCGTGATGGTGGCGACCTTCAAGTCGCTGCGCCAGCCGCTGCTGCTGCTGGTTTCCGTGCCGTTCGCGGCGACGGGCGCCATCATCCTGCAGGTGGTGACGGGTGTGCCGCTCGGTGTCGCCTCGCTCATCGGCGTGCTGATGCTGATCGGCATCGTGGTCACGAATGCGATCGTGCTCGTCGACCTCGTCAACCAGTACCGCGACAGGCACGGGCTGAGCGCTCATGACGCCACGCTCGCCGGGTCCTCGATGCGTCTGCGCCCCATCCTGATGACGGCGCTGGCGACGATCTTCGCCCTCACGCCGATGGCGCTGGGCATCACGGGCCACGGCGGGTTCATCTCGCAGCCCCTCGCGATCGTGGTGATCGGCGGGCTCGTCTCGTCGACGTTCCTGACGCTGATCGTGCTGCCCACGCTGTACAACCTCGTCGAGGGCGCGCGCGAGCGCCGCCGTGCCCGTCGCGGCGACGGACCGGACGGCGGAGCGGGCCAGGATCCGGATGCCCCGAGCGGCGGCCCCGGCGGGCACGGCATCGCCCAGGCCGACGGTCGCGCGGAGCCAGCAGAGCCCGCGGACGCCCAGATCCCGGTGCTCGCCGGCAGCGATTCGGCGGCGGAGAGCGATGCCGCAGGGGGAGAGGCGCATGCGAGCCGTCCTGGCACGGATATCGAACGCACGGTGACCGGCACGGTCGTGACCCCGACGGAGCCGATGACCCGTGCGCAGCAGCACGGTCAGACGGTCGTCGACGTGCACCGCCCCGGCGCCGTGCCTGGCGAGACCCCGATCGTCACCGTCACCGTGCAGCATCCGGATGATCAGGAGTCGGCGCACGCCCTTCCCGCCGCCTCACCCGTCCAGACCCGCAGATCCCGCAACCAGCACTGACGCAGGGTGCGGGGCGCCGCCCCGCGCCCGCTCGCGAGATGCGCACTTTTCGCCGAGATGCGCCGGTTCTGTCGCCCTTTCGGGCGAAAAGTGCGCATCTCGGCAGCCCCTGACGGTGCTCTCCGTGCGGGCGGGCTTCCGGATGGTCAGGGCGCGGTGGTGATGGCGGTGTAGGAGACCATCGTGTCTTCGTCGCCGGAGCCTTCGATGACGCCGACCGTGACTGACAGCGTCTCATCGAGCGTGTAGATCCCCGTCACCATCTCGCCCATGTCACTCCACACCGTCTCCTCCCAGCCCGAGAAGTCGGCCTTGACCTGCTGCGCGAGCTCGTCGACGCTGCGGGGGTCGGACACCGTCACCATGGTGCCCTTGCCATCGTCTGAATTGATCGACATACCCTGCACGACGTTGTCCGAGACGAGCGTGATCTCATCGGGGAAGTCGTCGGGGATGTCGCCGAACTCGATGTCGGTCTCTCCGCCCGTGGCCTCTTCGATGATCTTCTCCGCGCCGCCCTGGGCGAGGTCCTCCGACATGTCCTCGAGCGGGTTGCTGAAGCACGCGGTGAGCGCGCAGACGGCTGCGGCTCCGAGTGCGATTCCTGTGATTCGTGCGAACACGGGTGTGCGGCGCATGTCCTACTCCTTCTTCACGTGCGGAACGTCGTCGGCAGAGGGAGACGCCGACGTCTCACGAGGCAGCCCACTTCTCGGCGATCTTGCCGATCACCGGCAGCCGGTAGTGGAGGAGCTTGTAGCCCTTGATGGCCAGCACGATCCAGAGCACCAGACCGCCGACGGCGGCAAGCGCATAGAGGACTCCGACGGCCAGGCCCAGTGCCCAGAAGATCAGTCCGGCGATGAACTGAAGGATTCCGATCACCAGGTAGATCGCGAACAGGGCGATGTTGAACAGAATCGACTGCGCCCCGTGGAACCGGACCTCTGAGTGCTTCTGGGTGAGCAGCATGATGAGCCCACCGATCCAGGTGAAGTACGCGAGCAGGCCGCCGATCTTGGGATCGATGCCCGCCGATTGCGGGACGGACCCTTCCTGCTGTGGTGACGCGTAGTCGGTCATTGTTCTCTCCTTCGTACACTGTGCGATGCTGTCCACCGCGTTCGGTGAGGCGGCGGCGGCAGAGCGCCGAACGCTGACGAACCCGAGGGCGGAAGCCCGGTATCACGCTAGGCTGAGCCGATCACTCGGCTCCATAGTGAGAAATGCACTACGTGGCCCTCGCCGGGCGCGGCCGATCGTTGCGAGGGCGCAGGGAGGAACGGTCATGGGTCGCACTGTCGGACCGATGGGGAGTGAGCAGCTGCTCGACCTGTTGGAGGAGCAGCACACTGCGGCCGGACGCGGGCTTCTGGTCACGGGCGCGCACGGTGCGGGGAAGACTCGGATGCTGCGCGCCGCCAGCGCAACGCTGCAGCAGCGCGGCTCGACGGCCCCGGTGCTCGCAGCTCACAGCGTCGGCGGCGACGTGCCGCTGGGGCTGTTCCTCGGCGTCGCCGACCTCGCCGTCACCATGCCGAGCAGTCCAGCCGGGATCATCGATGCGTTCGCCCGTCGGCGCTCCACCAGTGCGCTGCTGGTCGACGGCGTCGAACACGTTGATCCTGCCTCCCTGTTCGTGATCCTCAAGCTCCTGCAGACCACTCGGCTCCCGGCGATCCTGACCGCGACGGACATCGCGGCTGTGCCAGACGGCGTGCGCGCGCTCTGCGACAGCGGCGACCTGGCCCCGGTCAGCGTGCTTCCGCTGACGAGGGCAGAGGCCGCCGAGATCATCGAACGCGAACTCGGCGGCCAGGCGACGCCCGCGGCGGTATCGAAGCTCGCGCTCGCCAGCGGGGGCAGCCCGCTGCAGCTGGTCGAGCTCATCGCCGGATCGCGCGACTCCGACCGACTCGTCGAATCCGAGCACGGATGGGAGCTGCGCGACGCCCCGATGCCGACACCGCGCCTGGCCGAGCGGGCGGAGGCGAAGCTCGCCGCTCTGGACCCGTCGGCCGTCGACGCCGTCACGTGCGCGGCGCTCGCAGGCGAGTATCCATCGGCTGCCATCGCCCCCGCCGACCGTCGCGCGCTCGCGCATGCCGGCCTCATCGAAACGACGGCATCCGGATGGATTCGGCTGATCCACCCGCTCGACGCCGAGCACCTCCGAACTCGCGGGTCGTCGGCACTGCGGCGGGAACTGGTCGGAGAGTCGATCAGGGCGCTTCGCGAGGCGTCCGCGAGCGGCGACCCCGGCGCTGCGCGCCGTGCCGACGCGCTCGCCGTCCGGCACGGATACGACATCGACCCTGATGCGGCGGTCGGGCTCGCCGAGCACGCGTTGGGAGCGTTCGACGAGCCGCTGGCGCTTCTGGCCGCGAAGGCGGCGCTCGCCGGTGATCCGTCGAATCCGGCGGCCCACCGTGTGGTGGGGTCGGCGGCCTCTGCTCTCGGCGAGACGACCGAAGCGGATGCGTCGTTCCGCGCCGCGCAGCTGCACGTTCGCACCGATGTCGAGCGGGTGTCGGTCGCGCTCGCCATGGCGCAGCATCTCGGGGTCCGACGGCACGACGCAGCTGCGGCGCTCGCGGTGCTCGCCGACGCGGCGGCCGTCGTCGATGACGACATCGCGGCCGCGCACCTGGTACGTGCCAGGATGCGATGGGCTTCCGTGGCAGGGCGGCAGAGCGAGCGCGTCGAATCGAGACCTGTGGCAGAAGTCGGTGCCGTGGGTGCAGATGCCGCGCTGGGCCTGATCACGACGGCGATGGGCGGTCTCATCTCCGGGCCGCTCGACGACGCGGAGCGGCTGCTGCCCGACCTGCGGCGCATCCCGGATGAGGTGCTCGCCCTGGTTCCGGGTGGCGCCTCGCTGATCGACCTCGCTGAGGTCATGGCGCTGTCGTACAGCGGCGACGTGCTCGCGACGCGCCGCAGCATCCAGGAGGCGATCGCCTCGGCCGGCTCGCAGAAACCGGAGAGTCTCGGCGCCTGGGAGTATGCCCTCGGCGTGCTCGAGTTGTTCTCCGCCGATGCGGACGTCGCGCATCAGGCGGCGCAGTCCGCGACCGTTCATCTCGATTGGCGCGATACGGCAGGGCTCCTCCCCGCCGCATACGCGCTCACCGGGGCTGCTGCCCTGGCCGCCGGCCGCACCGCACAGTCGACGCAGGCGTTCGAACAGATTCCGGATGCCGCAGCCGACGATCCGAAGGTGGTGATGCTGAGCGGCTGGGTCCGTGCGCGCGGTTCGTACCTCGACGGCCGCCGTGGTGCGGCGGGAGAGACGCTGCTGGCGACCGCCGAAGGGCTGCTCGCCGCGCAGCACACGTACTTCGGCGGCATGCTGGCGCACTGCGCCGTGAGGCTCGGACACGACGTGCCCGCTGCCGCGGCCGTGCTGCGGCGTGCCGCCTCGCTCGCCGGGGGCGGCATGCTCGAGCTGTTCGTCCAGCATGCGGAGGCAGCGATAGCAGGGGATGCGGACGCGCTCGATGCGCTCGCCGAGCAGGCCGCCGAGCTCGGGCTCGTCTCAACGGCCGTCGATATCTGGACGGGTCTGTCCATCCGACCGGCGCTGGACGCGACGGCGGAGCTGCGGGCGAGGAGGTGCTCGGTGCGCGCGGCGGAGCTGCTGACCGACGCACCAGGGGTGCCGCTGTGGGCGGGGCGGCCCGACCGGTCGGCGCAGCTGACCGAGCGGGAGCACAAGGTCGCGCGACTGGCCGCGGAGCGTCTCACGACGAAGGAGATCGCCGAGCGGCACGGCGTATCGCCCCACACCGTGAACAATCAGCTGGCCGCCATCTACCGCAAGCTCGGCGTCACACGCCGCGCCGAGCTGCGCGAAGTCCTGCGCCCCGACTGACCCGCCCGCACCCCGCTGCCGAGATGCGCACTTCCCGTCGAAATGCGCCGGTTCTGACGCCCTTCTGGACAAAAGGTGCGCATCTCGGCAGCGAGCCGAGCGAGCCGAGCGGGCCTCGACGGCCGGGTGTCAGGCGGCGCGCACCACGCCCCACTCGAACGTCAGCTCATCGCCCGCGGCGATGGTGCGCAGGCCGCGGCCCGAGTTGAACGCATCGGCAGGGGCGCTCATCGGCTCGATGGCGATCGCATGGCTGCGGCCGGGGTAGCCGTCCGTGATGAAGATGTGGGTGTAGTCGAGCCCCTCGCCCTGCCAGAGTGTGGTGGCCCGACCATCCGGAGCCGTCAGCGTCGTGCGCGCGAGCCCGTCGGCATCGCGGGTCAGGTTCGCGTAGCAGCGGTCCATGAACCCCGCACCGAGCGCACGCCCCGCGCGGAGGTCGGTCGCCTCGCCCACGGGGTGCTCGGCGATCGGAAGCATGCGCTCGTCGGTCTCGATCCACGTCGTTCCGGTGCCGGCCACGGTGATCTCCGCCGGATCGGCGTCGCCGACTGCGAGGTACGGGTGCGTGCCTACGGCGACCGGGGCCGGATCGGCGCCGACGTTCCGGATGGAATGGGTCACCCTGATGCCGTCATCCGTCAGCGCGTAGGTGACGGCTGTGTCGAGGGCGAACGGGTATCCGTTCTGCGGGAAGATCTTGGCGCGCAGGGTCGCCGCGGCGTCGGTCTGCTCGATGTCGTAGGGCGTGAAGCGCAGCAGCCCGTGGCTGGCGTTGCGGAACTTCGGCTCGCTGATCGGCAGCTGCTGCTCCCCGCCGTTGTGGCTCCATCGTCCGTCGCGCACGCGATTCGGCCACGGCACGAGCACGATCCCGGATGCCCCTGGCGCCTTGACGCCGTCGGGGTAGCCGGCGACGAGATCGGTTCCGTCGACGGCGAGCCCGCGCAGCGCCGCGCCGACCTGCGCGATCCTGGCCGTGACGGCGCCCGAAGAGAGCATGACCTGCTGACCGGTGGGATCGACTGGGGAATGCGACGACATGACGTCCTCCTTCGACAGCGGTGGTGCCTCCATCTTGGCGCATCAGAGTCGCCGCTCAGACTTCGATCGTGACAGCTCCGTCGGCGAAGTCGATCACGCCGTTGCCACCGTCCGGCGTCGGGGCGGGCACGATTGTGAGCTTCTCAGCGTCGCGGGCCTGATCGGCCAGATGTGCGGACGGTGCCCACACGGCATCGAAGGCTCCGCCGACACCCGACAGTGGATACTTCCTGGAGAGCCGATCCCGTCGCATGCCCACAGGTTACGACCTGAACCGTCGGGCGCGAAGGGGCATCACGCGAGCTCGGGGTCGCGCAGCGTCTCGATAACCTCATCGTCCGGCACTGCCCCTGAAGCGCAGGCCCGGATGGGGCAGAGACGTTTCTCAGGGCGGGGCGGTAGCCTGAAGGGTCGGCTTTGGGATGCCGTGCACGGTGCACGGGTGTGGTTGTGGTCCTCATGAGGCCGCAGAACACCTGGAAGGTGCTGATTCAGCATGCCTAAGAACAAGAAGCCCGCAGGCGGACGCCCCGCGAAGAACTTCGATCCGCGCTACGCGAAGAAGTCCTCGCATCGCGGTCAGTCGGCCGATCGCCCCGGCGCGCGCAAGCAGCGCTGGACGGACGAGGACCGCGCAGGTCGCGACAACGCCCGCGCATTCTCCCGCGACAACGGCGGCTCCGGCCGCCCCGTGCGCGGCCGCGACGATTCCGGCAGGCCGTCGCGCGACGACCGTTCGTTCGGCGGCGACCGCGGTCGCGGCGGGTACTCCGGCGGCCGCGGCAACGACCGCTTCGGCGATGATCGTCGCGGCGGACGCGGTACCGAGCGCGATGACCGCGGATTCCGCGGGGGCGAGCGCGGCGGCGACAGGTTCGAGCGCGGCGGGCGTTCCTTCGACGGAGATCGTCGCGGCGGTGACGCGCGCCGTGGCAGCCGTTTCGGCGCAGACAGCCGTGACCGCCGTCAGGGCGATGACCGTCGCGGCGGACGCGGCTTCGGCGACGAGCGTCGGGGGGAGGGCGCCGACCGCGGTGGGCGCTCCTTCGATCGCGACCGCCGGGGTGGGAACGGCCGCTTCGACTCCGATCGCCGCGGCGCGGACCGCGATGCGCGTCGTCGTGACGCGGATC
>NZ_QPGM01000007.1:0-227680 GCF_003335195.1 Microbacterium sp. JB110
GAGACGCTGCCGGCGGCGGCGGCCGTCGCGCGCCTCGCCGCGCGGTAGCAGCGGGCGAAGTTCTCCTGCTGGACACCTCGCGGTCAGCCGGTCGAAATACTGCACTGCGACTCTGAAGTCTTCACCCGTGACTTCCGAGGGAACTCCATGTCAACTACTCCGCACGGCCGCCGCATCGCGGCCGCAGCATCCGGGCTGGCGCTCGCCGCGTCCGCTCTCGTCCTCGTGCCGTCCGCGGCGACGGCCTCGCCCGAGGGCGACGCACTCATCATCAGTGAGGTGTACGGCGGCGGGGGCAACTCCGGTGCACCTGTGACCCACGACTTCGTCGAGCTGTACAACCCGACGGGCGCCGACATCGATCTGGGCGGCTACGCCGTCGAGTATCGTTCGTCATCCGGCGGGTCCGGCGGCATCGCGGTCCTCGAAGGCACGATCGAGTCGGACACTCACTTCCTGCTGCAGCTCGCGGCGGGCAGCAACGGTGACGTCACCCCCCTTCCGACGCCGGATGCCGAAGCGAGCATCAACATGTCAGGTTCGAACGGGCGAGTGTTCCTGTTCGAGAGCGATTCGGACTTCGACAGCTCGGTCGCCGGAGACCGCGCAGGTGCCGCAGGGCTGGTCGACATGGTCGGATACGGTTCGGCCGCGAGCTTCGAAGGAGCAGCGACTGACCCGCTGAGCAACTCCACGAGCGCGTCGCGCGACGCGGCTGGCACGGACACGGACGACAACTCCGCCGACTTCACCGTGGGCGACCCGACGCCGACCAACTCTGCGGGCGAGACCGCGGGCGACGGCTCATCGGAGGATCCGGATGAGCCGCAGGAGCCTGTCGAGCACGGTGACGCTGTCAGCATCGCTGAGGCGAACGGCGCGGTCGGCGAGACCGTCACCGTCGACGGCGTCGTCACCGCCGATTACCGCGACGGCGGCTTCAACGGCTTCACGATCCAGGATCCTGCAGGCGACCCGAACGACGGCGTCTCCGACGCGATCTTCGTGTGGGGTGACTCGGCACGGGCGGAGATCGGCCAGAGCGTGCGTGTGACCGGTGACGTGAGCGTCTACAACGGGCTCACCGAGATCACCGCTGACCTCGTCACGACGTTCGAGGTGGGCCTCGGGGAGGTCGCCCCGATCACCTCCTGGGAGGTCATCGCCACCGATGAGGACAAGCAGGCGCACCAGAGCGAGCTCGTCCAGATCGACGGCTTCACCGTCACGGACAACTACGACGCGAACTTCTACGGCTCGTTCGGGCTCGCGTACGGGGATGAGCCGCTGCGCCAGCCGACCGATCACGTCGACCCGCACGACGAGGCGGCGATCGCCGCTGCTGAGGCGGAGAACGCGGCGAAGTTCATCAAGCTCGATGACGGCCGCAGCACGAACTTCAGCAATCAGCAGGACGTGCCGCTGTCGTACCTCACGCCTGAGACGCCCGTGCGCGTGGGAGCTTCGGTGACGATGAACGAGCCCTTCGTGCTCGACTACCGCTACGACAGCTGGAACTTCCAGCCCACGACGCCGGTGAACGGCGACGCGTCCGACATCGTGACCTTCAGCGATGAGCGCGCGGCGAACGCCGCCCCGGCCGAGGTCGGAGGCGACCTCTCGCTGGCGACCTTCAACGTGCTCAACTACTTCCCGACCACGGGGGAGGAGTTCGAAGCCGCAGGGCTCGGCACCTGCTCCTTCTACACGGACCGCGAAGGCAACCCGGTGGCCAACAACCGCTGCAACCCGGACGGACCGCGAGGTGCGGCGGACGAGGAGAATCTCGATCGCCAGCAGACGAAGATCGTGAACGCGATCATCGACCTCGATGCGTCCGTCGTGTCGCTGGAGGAGATCGAGAACTCCGCCCACTACGACAAGGACCGTGACTTCGCGGTGGAGACGCTCGTCGGCGCGCTGAACGAGCAGGCCGGCGCAGACACGTGGGGCTTCGCCGCCAGTCCGGAGGAGCTGCCCACTGACGAAGACGTCATCCGCAACGCGTTCATCTACCAGACCGCCGAGGTCGAGACGGTGGGCGAGTCGCACATCCTGGTCGACGACCCCGCATTCGGCAACGCGCGCGAGCCGCTCGTGCAGGCGTTCGCGCCTGTGGGAGCCGATGACGCGGACGCGTTCATGGTCGCCACCAACCACCTCAAGTCGAAGGGTTCAGGCACCGACGACGGCACGGGCCAGGGCAACGCGAACCCCGACCGGATCGCGCAAGCCGAGGCACTGGTCGACTTCGCTGCGGAGCAGGGCCAGGACGCTGGGATCGACGCTGTGTTCCTCGCAGGCGACTTCAACGCATACGCCGCGGAGGACCCTGCCGTCGTCATCGAGGAGGCGGGCTACACCAACCTCAACTATGCGCTGAACGGGGGAGAGGCCACCTACAACTACGACGGTCTCGACGGCTCGCTCGACCATGTGTTCGCCAACTCCGCCGCTCTCGACCTGGTGACGGGCGTGGACGTGTGGCAGATCAATGCGCAGGAGCAGGTGGGCTTCGAATACAGCCGCTACAACTACAACGCGACGCTGCTGTACGACGAGAGCATCTTCCGCGCCAGCGACCACAATCCGATCCTGGTCGGGCTGCAGACGCAGGAAGCGGAGGAGCCGACCGATCCGGAGGAGCCTGGCACGGAAGAGCCGACTGACCCGGAGGAGCCCGGCACGGAAGAGCCGACCGACCCGGAGGAGCCTGGCACAGAGGAGCCGACCGACCCGGATGAGCCGGGCACGGACGGATCGGGCACGGATGAGCCGGGCACGGACGGATCGGACCAGGACGGAGCCGGCACGGATGCGCCGGTGACGGACGATGCTCAGGCGGGTGACGACGAGGCTCTCGCCGTCACGGGCGGGGAGGTCGCCTGGGGTGTCGGAGCTGCGGCCGCGCTGCTGATCATCGGCGGAATCACGCTGAGCATCCTGCGCCGCCAGCAGGCGTAGGGCACGCACGAAGCGGCGGGACGATCCGAGGATCGACCCCGCCGCTTCCTGCGTGCGGTGCAACGCGCCGACGCGTGCCGAGGAAGGGCGTCTCCCAGCGACATTCGGTAACGTGGAGCGACCGGCAGGCGCGACGCCGCGAAGAACTGAAGAGGGAGAACGCAGTGGATATCGATCTTGGACTGCTCCGCAACATCGAGCGTGAGAAGGAGATTCCGCTCGACGAACTCGTGCGGATCATCGAACAGGCCGTGCTGACCGCGTACGGGAAGCACGTTTCGCAGACCGGCGAGGCGCCGGCCGGCGCACGCGCCGAGCTGGACCGCTCGACCGGCCACGTGGGCATCTACGTACCGGTGACCGACGAATCCGGCGCCGTCATCGGCGAGGAGGAGTCGACTCCCGATGACTTCGGACGCATCGCCGCCTATGCGGCCAAGCAGGTGATCGCCCAGCGACTGCGCGACATCGCTGACGATGCCGTGCTCGGCGAGTTCCGCGGCAAGGAGGGCGACATCGTCGCCGGCATCGTGCAGCAGGGCACGAACCCGAAGATGGTCCACGTCGATCTCGGCACCGTTGAGGCCATGCTCCCTCCAGAGGAGCAGGTGCCAGGTGAGGACTACGCACACGGAACGCGCATCAGGGTCTATGTCACGAGCGTCGCCAAGGGGCACAAGGGCCCGGCGATCACGGTCTCCCGCACGCACCCCGGTCTGGTGCGGAAGCTGTTCGCGATGGAGGTCCCCGAGATCGCGAGCGGCCTCGTCGAGGTTCTCTCGCTGGCGCGTGAGGCGGGCCATCGCACCAAGATCGCGGTCACGGCGACCGACCCATCGATCAATGCCAAGGGGGCGTGCATCGGTGAGATGGGGCGGCGGGTGCGTGCCGTCACGGAGGAGCTGTCTGGCGAGAAGATCGACATCGTCGACTTCGACGACGACCTCGCGACGTTCGTCGCGAGCGCATTGTCACCAGCCAAGGTCACGAGCGCGTTCGTGCTCGACGAGAGCACCAAGGCGGTCCGTGCGCTGGTGCCGGACTACCAGCTGTCGCTGGCGATCGGCAAGGAGGGTCAGAACGCCCGACTCGCCGCAAAGCTCACCGGAGCGAAGATCGACATCCAGCCGGATTCGATCATGGACGCAGGCTGATCGACCGGATGCTCCCACTCACCGAGCGCGGATCGGACACGCCAGGTGAACGCGGTCGAGGCGAGGTGTAGAATGGAATCCGTACGAACGTGCGTCGGTTGTCGCACGCGTGCTCCCCGGGCCGCCCTCATTCGAGTGGTCGCGGTCGATTCGGTTCTCGTCCCAGACGAAAAACGTTCGATGCCCGGTCGAGGCGCGTGGTTGCATCCGGCGCCGAATTGTGTGAGAACTGCGCTTCAGAGGCGCGCTTTCGCAAGAGCACTGCGTGCGTCGGGGCAACTCGACGCACACACCATCGAGGAATGGCTGACCAGCTATGGAAACCAAGTGAACGGCTCGAAATGAGACCCGTCCGCCTCTAAAGGCCTGCCCCTGTCTGGGTGGGCCACCCAGACAGGAGAATTGTGGCTAAACCACGCGTACATGAGATCGCGGCAGAGTTCGGTATCGACAGCAAGTCGGCGCTCGCGAAGCTGAAGGATCTCGGCGAGTTCGTCAAGAGCCCGTCATCCACTATCGAACCCCCGGTCGCGCGCAAGCTGCGCGCCGCGCTCCAGGAAGACGGCGCCAAGCCCGTCTCAGGAGACGACGCCGCGAAGAAGCCCGCGCCGCGCTCCGCTGCGAAGCCCTCCGCGACGCCGGGGCCGAAGCCCGGTGCCAGCGCGCCTGCGAAGGAGCCCGCTGCCCCCGTGCAGGAATCCGCTGCACCAGCGCAGGAACCCGCTGCACCGGTGCAGGAGTCGGCAGCACCCGCTGAGGCGGAGCCGAAGACTGCGGAGAAGCCGGCTGCTCCGGCTGCTGCCAAGAAGTCGTCGCCGCCGAGCCCCGGTTCTGCCAAGCCCGGCGCGCCGAACCCCGGTGGTTCCGCGCCGAAGCAGGGATCGAACCCGCCCACACCCGGCGGGGCGAAGCCAGGCGCACCGAAGCCAGGCGGCCCACGCCCCGGCAACAATCCGTTCGGCAACGCTCAGGGCATGGGCCAGCAGCGACCAGGCGGCCCGCGGCCGGGCAACAACCCGTTCGCAACCGCTCAGGGCATGGGCCAGCGCCCGACCCCTGGCAACATTCCTAAGCCGCAGCCCGGTCGCGGTCTGCAGCGTCCCGGCCAGGCTCGTGGCGGTCGTCCCGGTCAGGGCGGCGCGGAGCGCGCGCGGCAATGCGCCGTTCCAGCAGCGTCCAGCGCGCGCGCGGGCGCCGGTCGTCCAGGAGGCGCGCAGGCGGCGCCGGTCGTCCTGAGGGCGGGGGCGGCGGCGCTTCGCCGGTCGACCCGCGGCGGTTTCGCCGGTCGGCCAGGCCCAGGCGGTCGCCGCGGCGGCACGGCCGGAGCCTTCGGCAAGGGCGGCGGCAAGTCCAGGCAGCGCAAGTCGCGTCGGGCGAAGCGGCAAGAATTCGAGATGCGGCAGGCGCCGATCGTCGGTGGAGTCAAGGTTCCCCGCGGCGACGGCAGCACGCTGATCCGTATGCGCCGCGGCGCATCGATCTCGGACTTCGCCGACAAGCTCGAGACGATGCACGGCGTTTCGGTGCCGCCGGGCAACCTGGTCACGGTGCTGTTCCACCTCGGTGAGATGGCGACGGCGACCGAGTCGCTCGATGAGGCGACCTTCGAGGTCCTCGGCGTCGAGCTCGGCTACAAGGTGCAGATGGTCTCACCCGAGGACGAGGACAAAGAGCTCCTGGAGAGCTTCGGCCTCAACCTCGAGCAGGAGGAGCTCGAAGAGGACGACGAGAACCTTGAGATCCGTCCTCCCGTGGTCACGGTGATGGGCCACGTCGACCACGGTAAGACGCGACTGCTCGACGCGATCCGTCACACGACGGTGATCGAAGGCGAGGCCGGTGGCATCACGCAGCACATCGGTGCGTACCAGATCTGGACCGAGCACGACGGCCACGATCGCGCGATCACCTTCATCGACACCCCGGGCCACGAGGCCTTCACGGCCATGCGTGCCCGTGGTGCCGACGTCACCGACATCGCGATCCTTGTGGTCGCCGCCGACGACGGCATCATGCCGCAGACGGTCGAGGCGCTGAACCACGCCCAGGCGGCCGAGGTTCCGATCGTGGTCGCGGTGAACAAGGTGGACAAGCCGGACGCGAACCCCGACAAGGTGCGCCAGCAGCTCACCGAGTACGGCCTGATCGCGGAGGAGTACGGCGGCGAGGTCATGTTCGTCGACGTGTCGGCGCGAGAGAACATGGGCATCCAGGGTCTTCTGGACGCGGTTCTCCTCACCGCCGACGCAGGTCTCGACCTCCGCGCGAACCCGAACAAGGTAGCGCGCGGCATCGCGATCGAGGCGAAGCTCGACAAGGGCCGCGGCTCTGTGGCGACCGTTCTCGTGCAGGGCGGAACGCTGCACGTCGGCGACCCGATCGTCGCCGGCACGGCCTTCGGCCGTGTGCGGGCCATGATCGACGAGCACGGCGAGCGGGTCAAGGAAGCGGCTCCGTCGCGTCCCGTCCAGGTGCAGGGGCTCAACTCGGTGCCACGCGCCGGCGACCTGTTCCTCGTCTCCGAGGACGACCGCACCGCCCGCCAGATCGCCGAGAAGCGTGAGGCCGTCGAGCGCAACGCCGCACTGGCGAAGGCGCGCAAGCGCATGTCGCTCGAGGACTTCACCAAGGCGCTCGAAGAGGGCAAGGTCGAGTCGCTCAACCTCATCATCAAGGGTGACGTCTCCGGTGCCGTCGAGGCGCTCGAGGAGTCACTGCTCAAGATCGAGGTCGACGACAGCGTCCAGCTGCGGATCATCCACCGCGGCGTCGGCGCGATCACGGAGAGCGACATCAACCTCGCCACGATCGACAACGCGATCGTGCTCGGCTTCAACGTGCGTCCGGACACCAAGGCGCGCGAGGCGGCGAACCGCGAGGGCGTCGACACCCGCTTCTACAACGTCATCTACAACGCGATCGATGACGTCGAGGCGTCCCTCAAGGGCATGCTCAAGCCGGAGTACGAGGAGGTGCAGTCGGGTGTCGCCGAGATCCGAGAGGTGTTCCGCTCCTCGAAGGTCGGCAACATCGCGGGTGTCATCGTCCGCAGCGGTACGATCACGCGCAACGCCAAGGCGCGCATCATCCGCGACGGCGTCGTCCTCGCCGACGGCCTGGCCATCGAGTCGCTGCGTCGCTTCAAGGACGACGTCACCGAGGTCAGGACGGACTACGAGGCCGGTATCGGGCTCGGCAAGTTCAACGACATCCAGATCGGCGACGAGATCGAGACCATCGAGATGGTCGAGAAGCCTCGCGTCTGACGTGATTTGATGGTTCTGCCGGGTGGCCACCAGCCACCCGGCAGAACCGTTCTCGAAGGGGATATCTCATGGCCGGTGAACGCCAGGCCCGCGTGGCGGACCGCATCAAGGTGATTCTGTCCGAACGCCTGCAGAAGGGGCTGCGCGATCCGCGGCTCGGCTTCGTCACGATCACCGAGGTGCGTGTGACGGGCGACCTGCAGAACGCGTCGGTCTTCTACACCGTCTACGGCACGGACGAGGAGCGCGAGGGCACGGCCGTCGCGCTGAAAGCTGCGACGGGCATGCTCCGCAGCGAGGTCGGTCGGCACCTGAACACGCGCCTCACCCCGACGCTCGAGTTCATTCCGGATGCACTGCCTGAGGAGGCGACGCACCTGACCACGCTGCTCGCGGAGGCGCAGGAGCGCGACGAGCAGGTGCGCGGTCTCGCCGAAGGCGCGCGATACGCCGGCGACGCCGACCCGTATCGGCACGACGACGAGGAGCAGTAGCACGGCACGGAAACCCTTCCGCGACGAGGCAGACTCTTCCCTTTGGCACTGAGTGCCATTAGTGTCTGGAAGACGCAACCGTCGATGGCGAAGGGTGTACGAGTATGAGCAGACTGTGGCCGTGGGTGCGCAACCCCTGGTTCGAGACCGTGCGAGAGGCGCAGCGGCGATCGCAGCAGTTCCTGCCGCCCTCCGTGTACTCGGCGCTCGTCGCCGGGTCCGAGCGCGGGCGCACCCCGCAGGACAACCAGGACGCCTTCGCCGAGCTCGAGTTCGCCCCGCACGTTGCGGGCCACCGAGCACAGCGCGACCTCTCGACCACGATCATGGGCATCCCCGTGTCGATGCCGGTGATGATCTCGCCGACAGGTGTTCAGGCGATCCGACCCGAAGGCGAGACGGCCGTTGCGCGTGCGGCGGCGAACCGCGGCCTGATCATGGGGCTGAGCTCGTTCGCGTCGAAACCCGTCGAGGAGGTCACGGCAGCGAACGAGAACACGTTCTTCCAGATGTACTGGACCGGTACTCGGGACGCCATGCGGCACCGGATGGACAGGGCGCGTGCGGCGGGTGCGAAGGCGCTGATCTCGACGACGGACTGGTCGTACTCGTTCGGGCGCGACTGGGGGAGCCCGGAGATCCCGGAGCGGATGACGCTCCAGGCGATCTACAAGATGGCCCCTGAGGGCATCATGCGCCCGCAGTGGACGGCACAGTGGCTCAGGGCAGGGCTTCCCGATCTGACGGTGCCGAATCTCACGATGCCTGGCGAGGACGCCCCGACCTTCTTCGGCGCGTACGGCGAATGGACTCAGACGCCGCCTCCATCGTGGGAGGACCTGGCATGGTTGCGAGAGGAGTGGGGCGGCCCCTTCATGATGAAGGGCATCACCCGTGTCGACGACGCGCGTCGAGCCGCCGACATCGGCGTCGACGCGATCTCGGTGTCGAACCACGGCGGCAACAACCTCGACACGACGCCGGCATCGATCCGCTGCCTCGGCCCCGTCGTCGATGCGGTGGGGGACAGGGTCGAGGTGCTTCTCGACGGCGGCGTGCGCCGAGGCGGTGACGTCGCCAAAGCGCTCGCGCTGGGCGCCCGCGCCGTGCTGATCGGGCGGGCATACCTCTGGGGCCTCGCGGCCAACGGGCAGGCAGGCGTCGAGAACGTGCTGGACCTGATGCGCATGGGCCTCGATTCCGCCGTACTGGGTCTGGGGCACTCGTCGATCGAGGAGCTGAACCCGCGTGACCTGCACATCCCCGATGGGTTCGAGCGCGTGCTCGGCGAGGTGACCGAGTCGGCCGAGGCGCACTAGACCCCTGGTCGACTCGGCGCGTTGATCCGATCCGCCGACCGGATCAACGCGACCCGCCGTCAGGCGGTGGTCAGGTCTCGGCGTCGGAAGACGATCGCGCCGAGAGCCGCGCACACCGCGCCGATGCCGGTCAGCACGGCGATACCGGCCCATGAGACGTTCTCTGCGGGGTATTCGCCCACGTGGCGGAACGGCGAAGCGCTGAGCACGACGTCGTCGAGGTCGAGCATGTCGCCGAACAGCGACAGCAGCGCACCGACGATGAACACGGCCCACGCCAACCCGAGGATGCGCGGTGAGACGCCGTACAGCCCGACGGAGAGGCCGAGCAGCAGCCAGACAGCCGGCACCTGCGCGGCGTGCCCGAATGCGACCGGCCAGAACATGCTCCAGTCGTTCATCCCTGCCGCCGCACCGATGCCCTCGCCGACGCCCGCGAGCGCGAGCAGCCAGAGCGACCCGATCGCGGTGACGAGCGTCCACGACAGCAGCCACGCCGACCGGCCGACGCCGGTTGCCAGCACTGCCTCGGTGCGCACGCCCTGCTCCTCTGCGCGCAGCGATTGCACGGAGATGATCGCGAATGCCGCGACCATCATCGCGAAGTACACGCCCATGAATCCGACGTAGCCCTCGACGATGCCGTCTGCGCCGCCCATGATGCCGACGATCTGCTCCGGCATGCCCTCAGCGCCGTCCGCCATCGGGCGAGTGAAAGCGCCGAAGGTCACTCCGCCCAGCAGCATGGCGATCGACCAGCCGGCGATGGACGGTCGCTGCAGGCGGTAGGCCAGCGAGAGCGGGCCGCGCAGCCAGCCAGGCGCTGCGGCGCGACCCAGCCTGTCTGGCAGGATGCCTGCGGCGAGGTCGCGGCGCGACTGCAGGGCGAACGCCAGAGCGACCAGCAGTGCGAAGAGTGCGACGCCCAGCAGGAGCGGCCACCAGTCGTCGTTCGTGAACGGTGCCGTCTGCTGCGGCCAGCCCAGCGGCGACAGCCACGACAGCCACGCGAGATCACCGTTCTGCACCGCCGACATGTCGCCGAGTCCTCGGACGACGAAGCTCACGCCGAGCACCAGGCCCGCGAATCCGGATGCCGCTCGCGAGAAAGGGCTCAGCTGCACGGTCACAGCGGCGACACCCGCGAAGGCGAGGCCTGCCGCTCCCAGGCCCGCACCGAACAGCAGCGATCCTGCGGGCGCCGGCTCCGCAGCCGACGACATCATCGTCAGACCGGTCAGCAGCGCCATCACGATATTCATCAGGGCTGCGACGACCAGCGCGGCGGCGAGCGGTGCGTGCCTGCCGACCACATTCGCACGGATCAGCTCGGCACGACCGGTCTGCTCCTCGACCCTGGTGTGGCGCGAGATCGTGGTGATGCTCATGAACGCTGCGCCCAGCATGAGGCTGGTGCCGTACATTCCGACGACGAACCTCGGCACGGTGATGGCGTCGAAGCCGAAGCCGGGGCCGCCGATGAGGCCCATGATGGGGTTCGCCGCGAACGCGGTCATCGCGTTCAGCGCTTCCTCATCCATCACCAGGGCGATCACGTTCGAGAAGTACGCCGCCATGATGCTCACCGCGAGCACCCAGACGGGGACACGGACCCGGTCGCGTCGCAGCATGAAGCGCAGCAGTCTGCCAGTGCCAGTCAGAGGGCCGCCCGACGACGCTGACTCTCGGCGCTCGCTGCGGGTGCGTTCGGCGACGGCGCTCATGATTCCTCTCCGTCGCCGTAGTGGCGCAGGAGCAGCTGCTCGAGTGTCGGCGGTGCTGCGGTGATGGCCTGCACCCCGTGCCCGGCGAGGTCGCGCATGATCGCGGGGAGGTGCTCGGTGTCCGCATCGAACCGGACGTGCTCGCCCTCAGAGAGCACGTTGTGCACTCCGGCGCGCTCGTTCAGGCCGGTGATGGGCTCGCCCGTGCGCACCGAGACGGAGGTGCGCGACAGGTGCCGCAGGTCGTCGAGCGTGCCGGTCTCGACGATCCGTCCCTGCCGCACGATCGAGATCCGGTCGGCGAGCACCTCGACCTGCGCGAGGATGTGACTGGACAGCAGCACGGTGCGCCCGGCGCGTTTGGCCTCGTGGATGCACTCCTGGAAGACCGCCTCCATCAGGGGGTCGAGGCCGGCGGTCGGCTCGTCGAGCAGCAGCAGTTCGACGTCCGATGCCAGAGCGGCGATGAGGGCGACCTTCTGCCTGTTCCCCTTCGAATACGTGCGACCCTTCTTGCGGGGATCGAGGTCGAATCTCTCGATCAGCTCGTCGCGCCTGTTCCGGTCCGCTCCGCCGCGGAGTCTGGCGAACAGGTCGATGGCCTCGCCACCGGTGAGGTTCGGCCACAGTTCGACGTCGCCCGGCACGTATGCCAGGCGCCGGTGCAGCGCGACAGCGTCCGAGAACGGGTCGCCGCCGAGCAGGCGCACGCGCCCCGAGTCGTGGCGCAGGATGCCCAGCAGGATGCGCATGGTCGTGGACTTCCCCGCGCCGTTGGGACCGAGGAGGCCGTGCACCTCGCCGCGGGCCACTGTCAGGTCGAAGCCGTCGAGCGCGGTGACTCGCCCGTATCGTTTGACGAGCCCCGCGATGTCGATCGCCGAGTTCGCGTCGGGTCGTGCGGCGGCAGTGTCTGCCGCGAGGGGTGCTGCGGTCATGGCATTCTCCGTTCGTCTCGGGGCGCCTCGGGGTCTTCCTGCGGCGCGGGGGCAGCGGGGTCGGCGGTTCCGTCGGAGCCGGTGTCGTTCGGGGTTCCGACGATGATGCCGTGCATGTACAGGTCGAGGAGCGGCTGCGAGAGGCGTGCGAGGGTCGATGGGGTGTCCTGCGTGCCCAGCACGGACTGCAGGCGATGCTGCAGCGTCACGGGCGTGAGAGCCAGGACGGCGACCATGGCCGCCTGCGCCCTGGTGTCGTCCGAGTGGCGGAAGGAGTACCCGGCGAAGCCGGAGGCGAGGAGCTCCTCGACGAGATCGACGTAATGGTCGAAGTAGCGCTGCCCGTGCTCGGACGGATCGAGCAGCGACTTGACCAAGTAGTCGACGATCGTCTGCATCCGCTCGTCGCGGAACATCGAAGCGATCGCGTCGGGTGCGGCCTGTGACGCCGCACTTCGCTTGGCGTCGAAGATCGCGCTGAAGACGTAGTCGTCGCATTCCCTCCGCAGGCCGTCCTTCGACCCGAAGTGATGGATGATCAGGCCGGGGGAGACACCGGCGGCCTGTGCGATGCCCCGAACGGTCGTCTGGGAGAAGCCGCCGGCAGCGAACGCCGCAACGCCCGCGTCGCGGATCCGCGCCTTCGTCGTCTGATCTTCGTTTGAACTCACGTTCAATATGCTAAACGCTTGTTCAGTGCGTGGCAAGAGGGCGCAGCGCGATGTGCTGCTCGCGCCATGATGCGAAGGCGCGGGCCATGGTCGTTCCGCGGCCGAGGGTCCTCAGCGCGGCAGGTGCAGCTCACCGCCTGTCGTCTCGATGAGGCCGTCCTCGAGCAGCGTGAGCACCGCGCGGTCGCGCTGCGCCGCGTCGTGCCAATCGGCGAGGACGCGCTGCTGCGGGATCGGTGCGGTCGCTCCGCGCAGTTCGCGCATCACTGCACCCCGCGCCTGCCGGTCGCTGCCCTCGTACCTGGCCTGTTTGCGACGGGTGTCCGGGGTGTCGGGCCGGCCGGCGGCGTACCACGCGCACGCGTCGGCGATCGGACACGCCCCGCATGCGGGGGAGCGGGCCGTGCATGTGACCTGGCCCAGCTCCATCACGGCGGCATTCATCACGGCGGCCTCCGCGCGCGACGCCGGAAGCAGTGCGGCCATCTGGTCGAGGTCGGCGGGGCGGGGCTGCGCAGGGTGCGCAGTCCCGTCGATCGCCCTCGCCATCACACGTCGGGTGTTCGTGTCGACAACCGGATGACGGTCGCCATAGGCGAAGACCGCGACTGCACGTGCGGTGTAGTCACCGACTCCGGTGAGGGAGAGCAGCGTAACGACGTCGCGCGGCACGACGCCGTCATGGTGGTCGCGGATCTGCACCGCCGCCCGGTGCAGCCACAGTGCACGTCGCGGATAACCGAGGTTCGCCCACGCCTTCACCGCCTCGGCCGGGGCATCCTCCGCCAGCGATGTCGGAGTCGGCCAGTGACTCAGCCACGCCTCCAGCAGTGGGATCACTCGGGCGACGGGTGTCTGCTGCAGCATGAACTCCGAGACGAGCACGCCCCACGCGCCGAAGCCGTCCGCGCGCCACGGCAGCTCGCGCGCGTTGGCGCGGTACCAGGGCAGGAGGGCCTCGGCGATCGCGGACTGCATTCGTCCAGACTAGGACTTCGTCGGCATCGCCTACCATTCGCGTGCGTGCGTTCCTGGGAACGTGCACGGCTGATCGCGATCGAACCGTGACCGCGGCGCGGCCCTCTCGTGATCTGACGTCCGTAGCGTGTCCTGGGTGCCCTTCCCCGAACTCTCGCTGCGCCCGCGCGCGCTCGGCGCCTTCGTCGCGTCGATCGCTCTCGCCGGAGCGCTCGCCGCATGCACCGCGGTCGGAGGGTCCGGTTCCGGGGCAGAGTCGCCGCCCTCCGGCGGGCTCACGGCGCTGAAGGAGACCCCCGTCAGCTCCGCCGACGAGGACCCGGAGGATCCCACGACGTGGGTGATCTCGGCCGGCGCGATCGGCGGCGTCCGAATCGGTGACGATTTTGCGACGACGCTCGAGACGCTGCCAGGCACATGGCGATCCGTCGATGAGTGCACAGCGAGCTGGCACGGTGACGCCGGCTTCGACGTGACGTTCGCCGCAGCTGCGTCCGGCATCGCCGAAATCGAAGTCTCGGGCGAGATCGGTGCGCCGAGCCAGGCCCCGCGCACGCCGGAGGGGCTCGGACTCGGCTCCACCCGCGATGAGGTCAGGGCCGTCTACCCCGCAGCCGAGGAGACCGCCGCTCCCACGGCAGGAGCGATCGAACTGCATCCGGATGGGATGGCCGCGCCAGGTGTGACGCTGTCGTTCACGATCGGCGACAGCGGCCGGGTCGTCGGCATCGTTCTGGCGAGCGATGCCGAGGCTTCAGAAGCCTGCGCTCCGTAGGCACTACTCCGACTCGCTCGTGCGGGTGTGGACCTTCGCGCCCTTCTCATTGAAGATGCTGATCACCTGCGCCGCGCGCCCGCCGGCGGCGGACATGGCGTGCGGCGTGTGAGTGTCGAACTCCGCAGCCTCGCCGCGGGCGAGTACGAGATCCTGTTCGCCGAGGCGCAGCCGCAGCCTTCCTGTCAGCACATACAGCCACTCGTAGCCGTCGTGGGTGCGCAGCTCCGGCAGGGCGCCGCCCGCCGGGTAGGTGATCTTGAACGTCATCACCGACGAATGCTCTGGTGCGAGCGGCACGATGGTGAGACCGTCTCTCCTGACGGCTGGGCGATGCACGCGGGGATCGGTCGGCTTCGCGGGCAGGAGGTCGTCGATCCGGATGTCCAGCCGCCTCGTGAGCGGGAGCAGGAGCTCGAGGTTGGCTTGGCGTTTGCCTGATTCCAAGCGGGAGAGCGTGCTGGTCGACATGTCGGCGCTCGCTGCCAGTTCTTCGAGTGTGAGCCCGCGCGATCGTCGCTCGGCACGCAGGCGCGGCCCGATCTGATCCAGTTCTGCCCGCATTGTGCTCCTTTTGCTGATTCTGCAAGATTGTTTGCGTTCGAGGGACAGTCTCGCACAGCATGGGGACATGCAGAACTCTTGGGATGTCATCGTCGCCGGCGGCGGACCGGCAGGCTTGTCAGCCGCGCTCATGCTCGGACGGGCGCGCAGACGCGCGCTCGTGATCGACGCGGGGAGCGTGCGCAACCGCTTCGCCGACCATATGCACGGCGTGCTCGGTCATGACGGGGCGTCGCCGCGAGACCTGGCGGCGCGCGGCCGCGCTGAAGCAGAGGCGTACGGCGTCGAGTTCGCGGCAGGAACGATCGAACGCGTCGAGCACGACGCGGACGGGCTGGTGGTGCGCACGCTCGACGGCCTCGAGCTCAGCACGCGGGCGCTGGTCGTCGCCACGGGACTCACCGACGACCTTCCCGACATCCCCGGCCTCGTCGAGCGCTGGGGACAGACGGTGCTGCACTGTCCGTACTGCCATGGCTGGGAGGTGCGCGAGAAGCGTCTCGGCGTTCTCACGACATCGCCCCTCGGCCTGCACCAGGCGGAGCTGATCCGTCAATGGAGTGACGACGTCACCGTGTTCACCGCGGGGCTCGGCGAGCTCTCTCCCGAAACGCAGGCGCGGCTGCGTGCACGCGGCGTCAGGCTGGAGCCGGAGCCTGTCGCCGAAGTGGTCGGCGACGGTGCGGAGATCTCGGCCGTTCGTCTCAGCGACGGCCGCGAGGTCGCGGTGGACGCCATCTTCACCATGGGCGCTCCGAGGCCGCACGACGCGTTCCTGGCGCCGCTCGACCTCACCAGGTCCGAGACGCCGTTCGGCCGGTTCATCGAGGTCGACGCGATGGGGCGGACCAGCGACGAGAGGATCTGGGCGGTCGGGAACGTCGTCAATCCCGGTGCGAACGTTCCGAAGTCGATCGGCGACGGCTCCTTCGTGGGAGCGGCAGCGAACGCCGCGCTCGTGACCGCCGAGTTCGATGCGGCCGCGAAGGCCGGCGAGCCGTGGCCGGAGGTCTCGACCGCAGAACTCTGGGAGGAGCGCTACTCCGGCGCCGACCGCGTGTGGTCGCACTCGGTCAACGCCGTGCTCGCCGACATCGCGGGGCACCTGGCCCCCGGCCGCGCCCTCGACATCGGCAGCGGTGAGGGTGCTGACGTGATCTGGCTCGCCGAGCGCGGCTGGGACGCCACGGGAATCGATGTGTCGACCACGGCGGTCCGCCGTGCCGCCGAAGCGGCGGCGGCGGTCGATCTCGGCACCGGCAGTGCCGACTTCGCGGTGGGCGATGTCGACGCCGCGTCGGGGGAGGTCTTCGACCTGGTCACTTCGAGCTTCCTGCACTCCCCGGCGGGCGAGCCGCGCGAGGACATCCTGAGGCGGGCCGCCGATCGCGTCGCTGCGGGCGGACATCTCCTGATCACCTCGCATGCGAGCGCGCCGCCATGGGCCGGTGATGCGCATGCCGGACACCATCGCTTCCTCGCCCCTGACGACGAGCTCGAGCTGCTCGCCCTCGATCCGGATGTGTGGGAGGTCGTGCTCGCCGAGACGCGCGAGCGGGCGACGACGTCGCCCGACGGCGAACCGAGCACGATCGATGACGGCGTGCTGCTGCTGCGACGCCGCGACTCGCGTGACTGACCGGACGCCGACGAGTCATGATCCGTCGATCAGGCGCGTCCCATAGGCTGAGGGGATGAGTTCTGGCGTCCTCCTCGTCGACAAACCTCAGGGCGTCACCAGCCACGACGTCGTTGCGCGCACGAGGCGGGCATTCGGCACCCGCAAGGTCGGCCATGCCGGCACGCTGGATCCGATGGCCACCGGCCTGCTGCTGATCGGCATCAACGGTGCGACGCGGCTGCTGACCTACCTCGTCGGCCTCGGCAAGACCTACGAGGCGACGATTCGGCTCGGTGAGGCCACGACGACGGACGACGCGGAGGGCGAGGTCACCGAGCGGGCAGAGGCAGCGCTCGTCTCCGCCGTCAGCGACGAGCGGATCGACGCGGGGATCGCGGCGCTGACGGGTCAGATCGAACAGGTGCCGAGCGCTGTCTCGGCGATCAAAGTGGACGGACGGCGCGCGTACGAGCGCGTGCGTGCCGGTGAGAGCGTCGAACTGAAGGCCAGAGCGGTGACCGTCTCTCGCTTCCAGCGCACGGCGACGCGACGACTCGACGGCGCGATCGAACTCGACGTGAGCGTCGACTGCTCCTCCGGCACGTACATCCGGGCGCTCGCTCGCGACCTCGGCGCCGATCTCGGTGTCGGCGGGCACCTCACCTTCCTGCGTCGCACGCGTGTCGGGGACTTCGACGTCGCCGACGCGGTCGACGGCGATCACCTCGATGGGGCAGTGCCGATGGACCCCGTCGACGTGGCGGCCATGGCTGTCGGGCGCATCGACGTCACTGCTGATCAGGCACAGGACCTGCGCCATGGGAAGCGGCTCGACGGGCTCGCCGAGCGGGTGAGCGGAGCGCATGCTGCGGCTGTCGACCCATCCGGCGTGCTCGTCGGGATCGTCGAGAAACGGGGCACCGCGCTCAAGTCGGCGATGAACATGCCGGAGAAGGCATGATCACCTGGTTCACCGTCGCCCTGATCGCGCTCACCTGTGCGGCCGGTCTGCTCTGCCTCGTGCTCGGATTCGCCGGGCGGCGCCCCAGCGACCTGAGCGTCGGGGCGATGGCACTCGTCGAGCTCGCCCTGCTCGCGCAGGTGATCGTCTCGATCATCGCGCCCTTCGCGGGAAACCCCGCTGAGGGCGACCTGCTGGAGTTCTGGATGTACCTGGTGTCGGCGGTGCTGCTGCCGTTCGCCGCCGTGGTGTGGGCGTTCGTCGATCGCACCAGGTGGAGCACCGTGATCATGGGAACGGTCGGACTGGCGCTCGCGGTCATGGTGTGGCGTATGGACGTCATCTGGAGCACGCCGCTGAGTTGAGCCTCCGTGCTCCGCTCGCAGTCTTCCCGGCGGTTCTCCCTCTAAACTGAGCAGGCTATGACCGAACCAGCCCGCCCGCGCCGCATCGGCGGACTCGGCACCGTCCTCGTGTGGGTGTACGGCATCCTCGCGCTCGCTGCGACGGGCCGTTCCGCGTCTCAGATCATCTCGCGCTTCTCCGAGGCGCCGGTGCCTTACCTGCTCTCGGCGCTCGCCGCCGTGGTGTACATCCTGGCCACCGTTGCGCTCGTGGCCTCCCGCAGCGCCGCGTGGTACCGAGTGGCCTGGGCTGCGGTGTCGTTCGAGCTGGCCGGTGTGCTCATCATCGGCGCGCTCAGCTTCGTTCCGGCGGTCGAGAACCTGTTCCATGCCGAGGCGACGGTCTGGACGCACTTCGGCTCGGGGTACTTCTGGGTGCCGCTCGTGCTGCCGTTCCTCGGCACGTGGTGGCTGGCGTCTCACGCGCCCAGTCGGATCGGGGCAGAGGCGGCGTCATGATCCTGTTCCGCGGAGCGAACGAGGTGCCTGATGGCTTCGGCGAATCGATCGTCGCGATCGGCAAGTTCGACGGTGTGCACGCGGGGCACAGGGCGATCATCGACCGGATGATCGTGGCGTCGGCCGCGGGGGAGCGCCGCACCGTCGCGGTGACCTTCGATCGCAACCCGCTCGCGGTGCTCGCACCGGATCGCTGCCCGAAGCCGCTGGTCGGCACGAGGCAGAAAGCAGAGCTGCTCGCGGCGACCGGCATCGACGCCACCCTGATGCTCACCTTCGATGAGAGCCTCGCCCGAGAGGAGGCGGAGACCTTCGCTCGGCGGGTGCTCGTCGACGCGCTCCGCGCCCGCCACGTGCTCGTCGGCCGTGACTTCCGGTTCGGCGCCCGCGGGGCAGGAGATGCCGCTCTGCTGGAGCGGTTGGGCGCGGAGCACGGCTTCGTCGTCGACGTGATCGACGACATCGCGAGTGAGGGTGAGCGGCGGCGGGTGTCGTCGACCTGGGTGCGCGAACTGCTCACGGCCGGTGATGTCGCGCGCGCGGCCAAGCTGCTCGGCCGGCTCCCCTCGGTGACCGGCGAGGTCGTGCACGGCTTCAAGCGCGGCCGTGAGCTGGGTTTCCCCACCGCGAACCTGTCGTCGGAATCCGAGGGCTTCGTGCCAGCCGACGGCGTCTACGCCGGATGGCTCGTCGCGGCCAGGCCAGAACTCGGCAACACGCGCTACCCCGCCGCGATCTCGGTCGGCGCCAATCCCACGTTCAGCGACGTCGACGAATCGCAGGTCGAGGCGTACGTGCTCGATGAGACCGAGCTCGATCTGTACGGTGCGCGCGTCGATGTGGAGTTCGCACATCGCATTCGCGGCATGGAGGCGTTCGACGGCCTCGACTCCCTGATCACCCAGATGCGCGACGACGTCGCCCGCACCCGTGAGCTCCTCGGCACCTGATCTCGCCCACTCCGCCCGTGCCGCGCGAGTGCCTATGAAATTCGCGAGTGCCTACGCTGCTGCATAGGCACTCGCGAGAAACGTAGGCGTTCGAGGGGCGCAGCCCGGGAGGCGCGGCGTCAGTAGGAGCTGGTGTCCTCGGTGCCGGAAGCCTCGGTGCCTGCGGCACGGGAGCGCGCCTCGGAGAGGATCGTCGCGGCAGCCGAGGTGCCGAGTCGTGTGGCGCCCGCGTCGAGCATGGCGGTCGCGGAGTCGAGCCCTCGCACGCCGCCGGACGCCTTCACCTGCACTGCCGACGACACGGTCGCGCGCATGAGTGCGACGTGCTCCACAGTGGCGCCGCCGCCGGCGAAGCCCGTCGACGTCTTCACGAACGTGGCGCCTGCCTCCTCAGCGAGGCGGCTTCCGCGCTCGATCTGCTCGAGGTCGAGCAGGCTCGTCTCGAGGATCACCTTGGTGACCGCTCCTGCTGCTGCGTGCACAACGGCCGCGATGTCCTCGCGCACCGTGACGTCGAAGCCGGAGCGCAGCGCAGCGATGTTGATGACCATGTCGAACTCGCTCGCGCCGTCTTGAGCCGCACTGCGCACCTCGGCGACCTTCGCTGCGGTGGACGTGGTGCCGTGCGGGAACCCGATCACTGTGCCCACGCGAACGCGCGAACCTTCGAGCCGCTCGCACGCGTGGGCGACATCGCTCGGCCTGACGCAGACGCTCCACACGCCCCATTCCGCTGCGACGTCGAGTTCGCGATCCACATCGATGCGCGTGAGCTCGGGCTTCAGGACGGCGTGGTCGATGGTCTGAGCGATCTCGGCCTCTGAGTACGTGCGCGTCATGCCCTCAGCCTATGCCAGGGCCGGAAGCTCAGGACGGCGAACGGGAACAGCAGCACTGGCGGGGAATACCCCAGGGGGGTATGCTGTTCCTGTCGATGAGGAACGATCCTCGTCGACGAAGGGAATCGACATGAGCACCACGACCGACCACAGCCCGCAGCCCGCGCGCGGCGTCGTCCTCGACATCGAGGGCATGACGTGCGCGAGCTGCGTTGCGCGCGTCGAGAAGCGATTGCAGAAGGTTCCGGGTGTTGAGGCCGCTGTGAACCTCGCCACGGAATCGGCCAAGGTGTCTGCACCAGCCGATGTGGACGGCGCTGCGCTGGTGGATGCCGTTCGCTCCGCGGGATACGCCGCGACCGTGCGCAGCGACGATGCCTCTCGCGACGACGAGCACGAGCACGAGACGCACCACGCAGGAGGCCACGGCGGCCACGACCACGACGTCGAGGATCGGCCAGGAGCGACGACGCTCCTGACCAGGCTCGTCGTCAGCGCGATCCTCTCCGCTCCCGTGCTCGTCGTGTCGATGATTCCGGCGATCCACTTCCCCGGATGGGAGTGGATGGCGCTCGTCCTCACAATCCCGGTCGTGCTGTGGGGCGGTTGGCCGTTCCACCGCGCCACCTTCCAGAACGCCCGGCACGGTGCGATGACGATGGACACCCTCATCACCCTCGGCACGGTCGCTGCGCTCGCCTGGAGCGTCTGGGCGACGCCGACCGGCGCTCACGTGTACTACGAGGTCGCAGCCATCGTCACGGTGTTCCTGCTGGCGGGTCGATTCATCGAGCAGCGCTCGCGCCGCCGCGCCGGTGCCGCCCTGCGCGCGCTGATGGAACTGGGCGCGGACGAGGTGACGCGTGCGATGGCCGACGGCGCGGACGGCGAGGTGATTCCGACCTCGCTGCTGCGGCTCGACGATCTGTTCCTCGCGCGTCCAGGCGAGCGCATCGCCGCCGACGGCGTGGTGGTCTCCGGTGGTGCGGCGGTGGACGCCAGCGCGATGACAGGGGAGTCCGTTCCCGTCACGGCTGCCGTGGGCGATGCCGTCACCGGCGGCACGATCGCCGTCGACGGACGGCTGGTGATCAGGGCAACAGCGGTCGGCGCCGACACGCGTCTGGCGCACATGGCGCGACTCGTCGAAGACGCGCAGGCGGCCAAGGGACGCGTGCAGCGGCTCGCGGACCGCATCTCGTCCGTGTTCGTCCCGGTCGTGATCGCCCTGTCGATCATCACACTCGTCGCATGGCTCGCTTTCGGCGGCAGCATCGATCAGGCGCTCACGGCCGCGATCGCTGTGCTGATCATCGCCTGCCCGTGCGCACTCGGTCTGGCAACCCCCGTCGCGATCCTGGTCGGCACCGGCCGCGGCGCCCAGCTGGGCGTGCTCGTGACAGGGCCGGAGGCGATCGAGACAGCAGGGCGCATCGACACGGTCGTTCTCGACAAGACGGGAACCGTGACGAGCGGCCGGATGAGTGTGAGCGGTGTCGCCGTCGCCGATGGCGCGGATCGCGATGAGGTCCTGCGCATGGCCGGTGCGTTGGAGACCGGATCTCAGCACCCGCTGGCCGCAGCCGTCGTCGCAGAAGCAGGTCGCGGCCTGCCCTCGGTCGACGGCTTCCGCAGCCACTCCGGTCGCGGTGTGACCGGGACAGTGTCCGGCAGCGACGCGTTCGCCGGCAGTCTCGCTCTGGCGCACGAGCTGGGCGCGGACGTGCCGGATGTCGTGGCCGATGCTGCGGCGAACGCGACGGGAACCGTCGTGGTCGTCGGCTGGGTCGAACGCGGTGAGAGTCTCGCCGCGCGCGGGGTGATCGAGGTGTCCGACACGGTGCGCGACGACAGCGCGGCAGCGATCGCCGAACTGCACGGACTCGGTCTCGACGTGGTGCTGCTGACGGGAGACGCCGAACGGGTCGCACGGAAGGTGGCCGGCGAGGTCGGCATCGACCGGGTGTCGGCTGGAGCGACGCCGGAGGACAAGATCGTCGAGGTGCGCAGACTGCGGGAGGCAGGCCACAGGGTCGCGATGGTCGGAGACGGCGTCAACGACTCCGCGGCGCTCGCCGCGGCCGACCTCGGCATCGCGATGGGCGGGGGGACCGACGCCGCCCGCCACGCCAGCGACGTCACGCTGGTGCGCGAGTCGCTCACCGCCGTCGCCGATGCCGTGAGGCTGTCCAGGCGGATGATGTCGATCATCCGCGGCAACCTCTTCTGGGCGTTCGGGTACAACGTTGCGGCGATCCCCCTCGCCGCGCTCGGGCTGCTCAATCCGATGATCGCCGGCGCGGCGATGGCGTTCTCCAGCGTGTTCGTCGTCCTGAACAGCCTGCGCCTGCGGCGGTTCCAGCGCTGAGACAGATGGAGCGGCGAGTCTCGCATGAGACTCGCCGCTCTGCTGTGTCGGCGGTGCGAACGGGTTGACACGTTCATCCCGGGTAATGATAATGGTTACTGTTATGATCACGCCTTTCCGCTCCGTACGTCTGTGAGAAGCGCGTCGACGGTGCCCGCGCGCCCTGAGGCATCGGCGACTCCGAATCGCGGAGCGGGATGGGCAGCGCGGCCGGGTGGATTGGCCGCCATCGTCATCGGGCTCTGCGCGGTGCTGATCGTCTCGGCGCTTGCGGCGATCGGGCTGGGATCCGCTGTCGTGCCGCCGGGGGACACCGTGCGCTACCTCTGGTCCGCGGTCACCGGCGCGACGATCACGGCGGATGAGGTCACTCGGTATCAGATCATCTGGCAGATTCGGGCGCCCAGGGTGCTGCTCGCCGTCGTCGTGGGGGCGGGACTCGCGGCGGTCGGCGCGGCGATTCAGTCACTCGTGCGCAACTCGCTTGCCGATCCCTACATCCTGGGAGTCTCCTCAGGTGCTTCGGTCGGTGCGGTCACGGTGTCGCTCTTCGGCGCACTGTCGGGGCTGGGGATCTACGCCGTTTCGGTCGGGGCGTTCCTCGGCGCGATCGGAGCAACGATCCTGGTCTATGCGATCGCCCATGGCAGGGGCGGAGTCAGCCCGCTCCGGCTCGTCCTCACGGGTGTGGCAGTGTCCTTCGGCTTCCAGGCGGTGATGAGCGTGATGATCTATTTCGCTCCGAACAGCGAAGCCACGGGGACGGTGCTGTTCTGGACGATGGGATCGTTCGGGGCGGCGACCTGGGGGTCGCTGCCCATCGCTGCGGTCTTCGTCATCGCAGGGATCGCGCTGCTGCGCCGATACGGCCGCTCGCTCGACGTGATGTCGTTCGGCGATGAGACCGCGGCGAGCCTCGGTATCGACGCGACGCGCAATCGCAAGGCACTGTTCGTCGTGACGGCGCTGATGACGGGAGCGATGGTCGCCGTCAGCGGCGCCATCGGCTTCGTCGGGCTGGTGATCCCGCACATCACCCGGATGCTGATCGGTGCGACCCATGCGCGTCTGCTGCTCGTGACGCCATTCATCGGAGCGATTCTGATGGTGTGGGTGGATCTGCTGGCCCGCACACTCGTCGCGCCGCGGGAGCTGCCGCTGGGCGTGTTGACCGCGATCATCGGGGTTCCCGTGTTCATCATCCTGATGCGCCGCAACGGCTACGTGTTCGGGGAGCGATGATGGACCTGCAGATCGACGACCTGACGGTCACAGTCGACGGACGCGACCTCGTCGATCGCCTGAGCCTGATGGTGCCTGTCGGTGAGGTCGTCGGCCTGGTCGGCCCGAACGGGTCGGGGAAATCCACCGCATTGCGCTGTGTGTATCGTGCGCTCGCACCCACCGGAGGCGTCATCCGGATCGGCGGAGACGATATTCGTGGGCTTCCTCTTCACGACAGCGCCCAGCGGGTGGCCGCGCTGACCCAGCAGGGCGGCGCGGACTTCGACTTCACGGTCGAGGAGGTCGTCGCACTGGGCCGCACCCCGCACAAAAAGGGAAACGAGCCGCTCACGGACGTCGAGCGCGCCCAGTGCGCGACGGCGATGGAGCAGATGGACGTTCTCGGTCTCGCGCATCGGGGAATCATGGAGCTCTCAGGCGGCGAGAAGCAGCGCGTCCTGATCGCGCGGGCACTTGTGCAGGAGCCGAGCGTTCTGGTCCTGGACGAACCGACCAACCATCTGGACCTGCGGCACCAGATCCAGCTCCTCGGCCATCTGCGTCGGAGCGGGCTCACCGTCGTGGTCGTCCTGCACGATCTGAACCTCGCTGCGGCGGCATGCGACCGGATCGGCGTCCTCGCCGAGGGGCGTCTGGTCGCCAGCGGCGCGCCTCGCGACGTGCTCTCCGAGCAGTTGATCGCGGACGTGTTCGGAGTGTCAGTCTCCGTTGTCAGTCACCTGCTCACCGGAGACCCACAGCTTCTGTTCGCACTCACGGGCGACGACATCCAGCCGAGAGTCGGCTCAACTCGAAGGTGAAGGGAACACAGCAATGACATCACGGGGACGACACAGGAGAGATGCCGCGGCTGTCTCGGTTGTCGCAGGCGCGCTGATCCTCACCGGATGCGGAGCCCAGGTAGAAGCATCGGACGGCGCAGAGGGTGCCGCTGGCACGACGACTGTGAACCGGTGCGGTGAGCCGGTGGAGTACACCACACCGCAGCGTGCGGTCGCATACGAGGGAGGCAGCGCCGACAAGATGTTCGCCCTCGGTCTCACCGATCATGTGCTGGGCTATGTCCTGCCTCCCGCGAACCCGCCGGTGAGCGAGTCGCCGTGGGCGGCGGAGTACGAGAAGGTCGAGTTCCTCTCCGACGATCTGCTCAACCGTGAGCTCGTGGTCGACGCGAACGCGGACTTCGTCGTCGCCGGGTGGAACTCGGGGTTCTCAGACTCTCGCGGCATCACGCCGGAGATACTCGACACGCTGGGCATCCAGAGCTTCATGCACGCAGAGTCGTGCTTCAACTATCCGGGGTTCCCTGAGCAGCACACGCCGTTCGAGAGCCTCTACGCTGATCTGGAACGACTCGGGCAGATCTTCGGCGTCGAGGATCGTGCAGAGGAACTGATCGGCGAATATCAGGAACGGGTCGCGGCCGTCGAGGATCACGCTCCTGAGGGGGACCCGATCGACGTGTTCCTGTACGACTTCGGCACGGACAAACCGTTCACGGCGGCCAAGCATGTGCCGCCGAACGACATCATCCGACTCGCTGGAGGCGAGAACATCTTCGGAGACGTGGAGGCGCGCTGGACCGAAGCCAGCTGGGAGGCCGTCGTCGAGGCCGAGCCCGAGGTGGTGATCATCCTCGAATACCAGGATCAGCCCGCACAGGAGAAGATCGACTTCCTGAAGTCCAACCCCGCCACGGCGGCGCTCCCCGCGGTCGCGAACGACGACTTCTACGTGCTCGACTACAACGAGGCGATCTCGAGCCCGCGCAACATCGACGGTCTGGAAGGCTTCGCCGACTTCCTCCGTGATCACGCCGAATCCCGCTGAACGACGGCGGTCGGGCACTCGAAGCGCGGTGTCGCCGCTCGACCGCCGAGGACTCAATGGCTCCTGTGAACTCTGAATACGAAGCGCGCCCTGCCCCGGATGCTCTGATCATCCGCACGCTGTGGCCGGTGCTCCTCGCCGCGGTGATCGGCCTGTTCCCGTTCACCGTCTATTCCACGTTTCTCGTCCCGATCTCCGAGGCGGCAGGCCAGGAACTCGCGGTCGTCGGCGTTCTGCGCGGCCTCGGCGGTGTCGCAGCGCTCATCGTCGGTGTCGCCCTCGCGCCGCTGATCACTCGTTGGTCGGCTCCGTACACCGCCGCAGCCAGCCTTGCGCTTCTCAGTGCCACGAGCCTGATCGGAACCGCTGGGACGCTGCCGGCGCTCGTGGTCTTCTGCGTCGGGATCGGCGCAGCAACTGCCGTTCTCACACCGACGCTGCTGAAGTTCGCGACCGCCGTATTCGCGCGTCGCGGCGATGCAGGGCGCGCCGCGACCATCGTCACCGCCACGCAGTCGCTCGCCGCTGTCCTCGCCGCCCCGATCATCGGCGCCATCGGCTGGTGGGGCGGATGGCACGGCGCGCTGTGGGTCACGGCCGGTGCCGCCGCGCTCGTCGCGTTGCTGTTCGTCCGCCCAGGCCGGCGCAGCGGTGTGCTCAGCACGCCTCCGCTGCGGTACGCAGAAGCCTTCCTGCTGCTGTGCCGGCGGCCCGACCTCCTCGCCCTCATCGGGATCGCGTTCCTGCGCACGACCGCGTTCATGGGATGCCTCGCATTCCTCGCCGCTCACTATCACGATCGATTCGCCCTCGACCCTTCTGCGTTCACACTCGTCTGGACGCTCAGCGGATCGTCGTTCTTCGTCGGGAACTTCCTCGCCGGGCGCTGGGCCAGGTCCTCAGCCCTGCGGCAGCGGGGTCTGCTCTGCTCCGGCCTTCTCGTCGCCGCGGCGGCCGTCGGCATCGTCTTCGCCGCGGAGACGCTGCCGCTCGCGCTGACCGGCACCGCGCTCATGGGCTTCAGCCACGCGATCGTCGCGGCACTCGTCACCACGCTGATCGGGGATCGCGGTGACGAGCTGATGGCGTCTGCCTACAGCATCAACGCCGCAGGAATGAGCCTCGGAGTCTTCGCCGGCGCGTTCATCGCCGGGATCGGATTCAGCCTCGGCGCAGGGCCGGGAACGGCGGTCTCGCTGCTCATCCCGACGCTCGGCGCACTCGTGCTGGTTCCGGCCGCCGTGCGAAGGCGCTCGACCGGCAGCGATGACGCGGGAGCGCCGCAGAGCGTCGGATGAGCCGAATGCGACGCGCTCCGACAGATCGGCCGAGGTGCGCACCGTCCTGCGCGTCGGGCGCTGTCGGTGCGGTGCCCTGAGTACCGTTGGGCACATGAACATCACGCGCAGTGTCGCCGCCATCGGCCTCCTCGCCCTCGTGGCAGCCGGTGCCGCCGCCTGTGTGCCGGAACCCGATGCGGACCCCACGGACCAGCCGGAGACAACAGCACCGGAGACGTCCCCGTCTGAGACCGCGGCCCCGGATACGACGGAGCCGACTCCCGAGCCTGCTGGCTTCGAGATGCCGGCGGACTGCGCGTCCGTGTACAGCGACGACATGTTCGAGTCGCTCGACGGCGCGGACGGGTTCCCGCTCAACGACCCCGGCCTGACCATGCTGTCGTCGGAAGTCGTCGGGGCACTCGAGGTCCTCGACCAGGTCGACGCGCTGCGGTGCACCTGGGGTGTCGCGAGCGAGATCGGCATCGCGACCACCGTCGCCGAGATCGACGACGCGCAGGCGGACGCGCTTCGCGCGGCGCTCGAGCAGTCGGGGCTCAGCTGCGTCGACGGCGAGCCCGAGGTGTGCTCGCTGAAGAACACCATCAACGGAGACGCAGGGCAGTCCGAGTCGACCGAAACGCACGTGTTCGGTGGAGGCGGCTGGGCCGCGACCCGTGAACTGAATTCGTCGGTCGAGCCCGAGTACAGCGAATCGATCGCCGCGGCGCTCTGGTCCTGATCGCGCGGCCCCAGGAGGCGTCGCAGGCGATTCATCTGGCGTGGTGCCCGCCGCGGCGGCGGGCGTGCGATAGAATGTCCGCGGAGCTTACGTGTGTCCGTTCGTGTGACCCGTGAGCGACGTCGACGCCCGCGTGGCGACGAGTCCGGATTCATCCGGATCGCACTGCCTCGCACCCGGCTCGCACATCAGGTCATCCGGAGGGGCAATCGCTCGTCGGAATCGACGCTCAGGAGGAGCATGCCGACCACGGCACCCGCGCGGAAGCGCAAGAAGTCCTCGTTCGCACGCCGTGACGATGAGGCACCGATCATCCCGATCCTCGCTCGCAAGGTGCGGGAGGTCGAGGCCAAGGCGCAGAAGAACAAGCTGGGCCCGACGAACCGCGTCAAGTTCCAGGTGATCGCGTTCCTCGTCCGCGAGGAGCGCGCACGAGTGAAGGAAGCAGCAGCCTTCAGCGACTCGGCACGCGCCGAACTCCTCAAACGGCTCGATGGTGTGGCCACGATCCTCGCCAAGACGGCGGCGCGCGACACCTCGTTGATCCAGCTGCTCGAGGTCGATCACGCCACGAGCCCCGTCGCGCAGCGCATGCGCCGCGACTGGCTGCTCGAGTCCGGTGCCGAGCTGGCGCCGGAGGAGCTGATCATCGCCGATGCGAAGCCGGCGGCAGTCGAGCCGGTCGTGCCGAGGGTGGCGGCCGAGCGTGCCGTCGTTCCGGAGCAGATCGAGTACCGACGCGAAGCGAACCCGTTCCTCGAGCCGGATATCGCACGTCGGCCGCAGCCGCCGCGCCGCAGCCGTCTCGACGACTGGGAGCTGATGGGGCCGCTGTACAAGGCCTTCGAACTCGGTTCAGGCGGAGGCTCCGCGGTGATGCCGCTGCCGCCCGTTCCGGAGATCGACCGCGTCTCGCCCAAGGGGTTCGACGTGATGGTGCACCAGTCGCGCTTCCTCGAATCCGTCCGAGCCGGCCACCGAACGTTCCTGCTCGCCGATGAGCCGGGTCTCGGAAAGACGGCGCAGTCGGTGCTCGCCGCCTCCGTGGCGAACGCCTTCCCGCTCGTGGTCGTGGTGCCCAATGTCGTGAAGATGAACTGGGCGCGCGAGGTCGAGCGATGGACTCCGCAGCGCCGCGCCACCGTCATCAACGGCGACGGACAGGATGTCGACGCGTTCGCCGACATCTTCATCGTCAACTACGAGATCCTCGACCGCCACCTCGGCTGGCTCGCCACGATCGGGTTGCGCGGCATGGTGGTCGACGAGGCGCACTTCATCAAGAACCTGTCGTCGCAGCGCTCGCAGAACGTGCTGGCGCTCGCTGAGCGCGTGCGAGAGACGACGCCGGGCGGCAACCCGCTGCTGATGGCGCTCACCGGAACCCCGCTGATCAACGACGTCGAGGACTTCGATGCGATCTGGCGGTTCCTCGGCTGGGCGAACGGGGAGAAGCCGGGGCCTGAGCTGATGTCGAAGCTCGACTCGACCGGCCTCACGCCGGCGGACAAGGCCTTCTACCCTGAGGCGCGCAGCGCCGTCATCGATATGGGCATCGTCAGGCGCAGGAAGAAGGACGTCGCCAAGGACCTGCCTGACAAACTCGTCGCCGACATGCCGGTGCAGCTCGACGACGAATTCGGCCGGGGCATCCGCGATGCCGAGCGCAAGCTCGCCGCCCGTCTGGCCGCGCGCTACCGACGCATACTCGATGCGCGTGGTGACCGTGGGCTCGCGCCGGGCGAGATCGACGAGGACATCGTGCGTCTCGTCGCGCAGGGCGAACTCGACGAGTCGAAGGCAGCCGGCGCAGAGGGCGACAACGTCTTCTCGATGGTGCGCAGGATCGGTCAGGCCAAGGCGGGTCTCGCGGCCGACTATGCGGCGCAGCTGCAGCGCTCCGTCGGCAAGGTGGTCTACTTCGCCAAGCACATCGACGTGATGGATCAGGCCGAGGCGCACTTCCGCGCCAACGAGATCAGGGCGGTGTCCATCCGCGGCGACCAGACCTCCGTGGCGCGACAGGCGGCGATCGATGCGTTCACGAACGATCCGGATGTCGGAATCATCGTGTGCTCGCTGACGGCGGCCGGAGTCGGTGTGAACCTGCAGGCGGCGTCGAACGTCGTGCTCGCTGAGCTGAGTTGGACGGCTGCGGAGCAGACGCAGGCGATCGACCGCGTGCACCGCATCGGCCAGGACGACCCGGTGACCGCGTGGCGCATCATCGCGGCGCACACCCTCGATACGAAGATCGCCGAGCTCATCGACCAGAAGGAGGGACTCGCCGCGCGAGCCCTCGACGGCGAGCAGACCGAGGAGGGTGCGGTCGAATCCGTGCAGCTCGCCGCGCTGATGCACGTGCTGCGGGCGGAGCTGCACCCTGGGGCCTGAGAGCGCCGTCGACCGGGAGTCGCTGAGCGTTCATCCGGATGTCTGGGCGTGTCGCCTTCGACGTCATCTGGAGCGTGCGGTGCCCGCTACCCTTGACGTATGAAGATCGGCATCCTCACCTCTGGCGGCGACTGTCCTGGCTTGAACGCCGTGATCCGCGGGGCCGTGCTCAACGGCACAGAGCACCACGGCATCGAGTTCGTCGGCATCCGCGACGGCTGGAAGGGGCTCGTCGAGGGCGACTTCTTCCCGCTGACGCGCCACCAGGTGAAGGGCCTGTCGAAGGTCGGAGGCACGATCCTCGGCACGAGCCGCACCAACCCGTACGACGGCGAGCGCGGCGGACCGGAGAACATCGCCAAGACGCTGTACGGGCACCACATCGACGGCGTCATCGCGATCGGCGGTGAGGGGACGCTCGCCGCCGCGCAGCGCCTCGCGAACGACGGCATCAACGTGCTCGGCGTTCCCAAGACCATCGACAACGACCTGCGCGCGACCGACTACTCGTTCGGCTTCGACACCGCGGTGAACATCGCCACAGAGGCGATGGATCGCCTGCGCACGACGGGCGACTCGCACCAGCGCTGCATGGTGGCTGAGGTCATGGGGCGCCACGTGGGGTGGATCGCCCTGCACTCCGGCATGGCGGCCGGCGCGCACATCATCTGCATCCCCGAGGTTCCGCTCTCGCTTGAGGAGATCTGCGACAAGGTCAACTCGGCAGCGGAGCGTGGCCGCGCCCCGCTGGTCGTCGTCGCGGAGGGCTTCAAGCTCATCGGCCAGGACGAGGCGTACAGCGACAAGGGGCTCGACGCGTTCAACCGCCCGCGCCTCGGCGGCATCAGCGAAGTGCTCGCGCCGGAGATCGAACGGGTGACCGGCATCGAGACGCGCTCGACGGTGCTGGGGCACATCCAGCGCGGCGGCGCGCCGTCCGGCTTCGACCGCGTGCTCGCCACCCGCCTCGGTCTGCACGCGGTCGACGCGATCGTCGATGGCGAATGGGGCCAGATGGTCGCGATGCAGGGCACGGAGATCGTGCGCGTGCCCTTCTCCGACGCGCTCGGCGAGCTCAACACCGTTCCCATCGAGCGCTACGAAGGCGCAGCGACCCTGTTCGGCTGAGCGGCACGGACGCCGCGATGCGCGTGTGGCTGGTGCGTGCAGCGCCAGGACGGGTTGCGACGGCGTGCGCAGGCACGTTGAGCGGCGCGGATGCCGCGATGCGCGTGCCAGCGACGCACTCAGAGTATGGCGAGGGCTGTTGCCCGCCAGCGGCGGTCCATCCCCTCGAGCCGAATGGCTACGGCACGGGTGCGCGAGGCCATCTGCACGACGACGACGCCCTCGGCGACTCCGTCCTCCGGAGATGAGACGTGCACCGACTTCACGACGTACGTCGGGTGCCTGGCCGTCTGGTTCCGTGCGCTCCTCGCGCGGTGGGCGAGATTGGCCCTGGCGATGAGACTGAGGAACGGCTTCTCCGCGAGCCACCGCGCCATCTGCTCCGGTTCTCGAACGCCGGCGATGACCTCGATCGCACCCCTGGCGAGGCGGTCGAGGAGGGGAGCAGGGGCGGGGAGTGCGCGGCTCGACGCGCGCTGTCGGTCGAACAGCTCGTGAACCTCTCGCGCACGCCGCACACGAGGGCGTGCGGCGGGTACTGGAACGGACATCGGTCGAACAGCCTCCTCGCTGCCACGTGGGAGAACCGGGTCATCGGCGGCCCGAGACCCTCGTGTCTCAGAATCCCAGCACGAGGCGGCTGTCAGCGCACCAGGCAACTATGCCTGTGAGGAACGCACACTGACATCGGCTGTGGACGGATTCCGCGCGATGAAGCCGAACCGGATAACGTCGTTCGCGTGCGCTGGGACAACTTCTTCCAGGATCTCGAGGATCAGCTTTCCGCGGAGTGGGAAGCGGAACGAGCCGCGCTCGATTCCGAGACCGAGCGACTCAGGATCGCCAGGCTCGGCCTGCGCGATCGGATCGCCGCCCTCGCAGCCGATGGTGCGTCGGTGCGGCTCGAGCTGTCTGACGGGACCGTGCACGAGACGCGGCTCGATGCCGTGGGAGCGGACTGGGCGGCCGCCCGACGGGGCGACGGATCGATTCTGCTCGCACCGCTCGCCGCGATCGTGAGCGTCTCGCTGTCAGGCGTCTCCGTCGTCGCGTCCGCGCGCGAAGGGACGGCACAACCCGACCGGCTCGCCGAACGCGTCACATTCGGCTTCGCGCTGCGCGACCTCGCGCGTCGCCGTGTCGCGGTGACCATGGGGACGACACACGGGCGAAATCTGTCCGGCACCTTCGACAGGGTCGCCGCCGATCATGCCGACGTCGCACTGCACGACCACGGCGCGCCGCGGCGCGAGGCCGAGGTGCGCGGCTACCGGATCATCCCGCTGGACGCCGTCGTCTGGGTGCGGGTCGACGTCGGCGAGGACACGGCGCTCGCCGGCCGCGCGTAGCGTGCGTCAGAGCGAGCCAGGGGTGCCCCAGACCTCGGGAATGCTCGCGTTCTGCGACTCCTGCCAGAGCGCGCGGCGGCGGGCGTCCTCGGCCTGCTCATCCAGATAGGTGTTCACACTCTCCGCGTCGATGCGCCATGACGCAGGGGAGCCGACGCGAACGGCATGCACGCGCCCTTCCTCGGCGAGTGCCATGACGGAATCGACGTCGATGGCGAGGATCTCTGCCACCTGCGCCGGTGTGAACAGTCGGGGACCCGTCATGACTCCATTATCGATCCGAACCCTATGCGTTGGCCACGGATGGCGTGCATGTGGATAACTCCGGACGCCCTGGCACGGAATCTGCAACGCTGACGGTCATGGCGAAGCGAAGGGCCTTCTGGGCGGACGCACGGTTCTTCATCGGCGTCGGGCTGATCGTGGTGTCGGTCGTCGGCGTGTGGGCGGTGGTGACGGGAGCGCGGCAGACTGTGCCCGTGTTCGTCGCCGCCGACACGATCGTGGCGGGGCAGCCTCTCGATTCCGGCGATGTGACCGTCGTCGAGGCCAATCTCGGTTCAGCCGACGGACGCTACGTCACCGCGGAGGAGCGCCTCGACGGCCTCATCGCGCAGCGCACGATCGGTGCAGGCGAACTCCTCCCCGCCGCGGCCGTCGGCGACGCGACGGACACGACGACGGTCGTGGTCGACAGCGCGGCCGAGGTGCCGAGCCGAGTGGAGCCGGGTGCTCTTGTCGAACTGTGGGCAGCGCCGGCGATCGAGAACGGATTCGACGCCCCGCGCATCCTCGTGCCGGACGCCGTGGTCGGCGAGGTCGTGCGCGACGATGCCGTGATGGCCGCCTCGTCTCGTACGAGCGTGGAGCTCGTCGTACATCGAGCCGTCGTCGCTGACGTTCTCGAAGCGATCTCGTCAGGGGATGCGCTCTCGGTTGTTCCGGTGGGGAGTGCCGGATGAACGTGCCGCTCTCGCTCGTCGTCGCCGTCGCGGAGCCGCACGGGGAACGTCTTGCCGCCGAACTGGTCGTCGACGGCGCAGAGGTCGCGGCGCAGATCGCTCCGCAGCTGCTCGTTCGGCAGCTTCGTGATGCCGGATCGCGGCTGCGCGAGGTGCTTGCCGAGATCGATGCCGTCGTCGTGACGGCATCCCGCGACGCACTCACGCCGGAGCTCGTCTCGGCCTGCGACCGGCACGGCACCAGAATCGTGCCGATCGCCCAGCGTGCGGGGGAGAAGCGCTGGGCGCGGTCGTTCGGGCTGCGCGAGCCGCTTGCCCCTGACGTCGAAGGGTGGCGCGTCGCCGACGCCGTGCGCGAGGGCACGACGGCGAGAATCGACACCTCAGACGGACGGGTGCTCGCGGTGTGGGGCACGCACGGGGCGCCAGGTCGGTCGACGATCGCCACCGAACTCGCGGTCGCGCTGGCCCAACGCGGCGGGCGTGCCTCGTTGGTCGACGCTGACACGCACGCGCCGTCTCTCGCCGCGGCTCTCGGGCTGGCCGAGGACAGTCCGGGCATCGCAGCCGCGGCGCGAAAGGCGAGCGCCGGCGCCCTCGACGCGGCGGAGCTGACACGCATCAGTGCTCCGCTCGAGTCCTCCGCCGTCGACGTGCTGACGGGGCTGAACCGGCCGTCGCGCTGGCCGGAGCTCTCGGCTGATCGGGTGCGCGCCGTTCTCACCGCGTGCCGGTCCTGGACCGACCACGTCGTGGTCGATACGAGCGCGTCGCTCGAGCGCGACGAGGAGATCGTCAGCGACATCGCGGGGCCGCGCCGCAACGCGGCCGCGCTCTCGGCGCTCGAGTCCGCAGACGCGGTCGTCGCCGTCACATCGGCCGACCCGGTCAGCATCGCGCGCTTCCTGCGCGCGCACTCCGAGCTGAGGGCGCACATCGGCAGCACGCCCATGCACGTCGTCGTGAACCGACTCCGCGGCGGCGCGCTGGGCATCGACGCTCGTGGGCAGGTGCGACGGACGCTCTCGCGCTATGCGGGTCTCGACGACGTGTCGTTCGTCCCCTTCGACATCCGGGCGATCGATGCCGCACTGCTCGCTGCCCGCCCCGTAGGGGAGGTGACGGCTCGCTCGCCCCTCGCGCAGGCGATGCGCCGCCTCGCCAAGCGCGTCGCACGGCACACGGGGGCTGATCCGGAGCCGGTGTCCAGGCGCGAGCTGCGTCGCAGTGCGGCATGAGGCGCGGTCACGTTCCGTTCACCCCGGAGCAGCACCCTGCATAGACTGTGGGGGTGTCGACTCTCAGTGATCTCGTCTCGGCCCAGGGGGTCCAGAGCGAAACGGATATCGCGTGGCTGCACCGTGTCGCCGCGGACGGCCAGCTCCTCGCCGACCTGGCATCCGCCGATATCGTGCTGTGGGCGCCGACGGCCGACGAATCGCACCTCGCGGTCGCCCATGCCAGGCCCAGCGGTGCTGCCACGCTGTTCTACCGCGACATCGTGGGCGAGAAGGTGCGCCCGCAGTGGCAGAAGCAGGTGCGCGACGCCGTGACGAGGCGTGAGATCGTCGACACCTCGTCACCCGAATGGTTCGAGGAGACGCCGACACGGGTGAGGGCGGTGCCGATCGTGCGCACGGACGGCGAGGAACCCAGGGTGATCGGCGTGCTGACCCGTCACACGAACCTCGGTGAGGTGCGCGCGCCGTCGCGTCAGCAGATCACGTTCAACGAGTGCGCAGACTCCATCTTCCGGATGATCGCGACCGCCGAGTTCCCCGATAAAGACGCTCCGACCGGTGCGCGCCGCGGCGCCCCTCGCGCCTCGGACGGCCTGGTGCGGCTCGAGGTCGACGGCACGATCACCTTCGCCAGCCCCAACGCGCTCTCTGCGTTCAACAGGCTCGGCTTCGCCGAGGAGCTGGAGGGGGAGTCGCTCCCGGATGTCACGGCGTCGCTGGTCGAGGCATCGGCGGAGGTCGATGAGTCGCTGCCCGTTGTCGCGTCGGGTCGCGCCGCATGGCGCACCGACGTGAACGCGCGAGGCGTGACCGTGGCGCTGCGGACGATCCCGCTCACGGATCACGGCGAACGCAGCGGCGCGATCGTGCTGTGCCGCGACGTGACGGAGCTGCGCAACCAGGAGCAGGAGATCCTCACCAAGGACGCGACGATCCGGGAGATCCATCATCGCGTCAAGAACAACCTGCAGACGGTTGCTTCGCTGCTGCGGATCCAGGCCCGTCGCACGCCGAGCGAGGAAGCCGCAGACGCGCTCGGTCAGGCGATGCGTCGAGTCGCGTCGATCGCCGTCGTGCACGACACCCTCTCTGAGGGACTGACGCAGAACGTCGATTTCGACGTCGTATTCGAGCGCGTCCTGCGGCTGGTCGCCGAGGTGGCGGCTGCGCCGAACACGCTTGCGCGCACGCGACTGAGCGGCAGGTTCGGCGTGCTGCCGAGCAAGTACGCGACGCCGCTCGCGCTCGCGCTGACCGAAGTGGTCACCAACGCCGTCGAGCACGGGCTGAAGGACTCGGACGGCGAGGTCGAGATCGTCACGGAGCGCTCCGACGAACGGCTCTCTGTGCGCATCCGCGACAACGGGATCGGGCTGCAGGGCGGCAAGGTCGGCCGCGGGCTCGGCACCCAGATCGTGCGCACCCTGATTCAGGGCGAGCTCGGCGGGACCATCGACTGGACATCGCCGGAGAGCGGCGGCACCGAGGTCGTCGTCGACATCCCGCTGCGCTGGATCGCGAAGTAGGGCGTCGCGCCGGGCGCTGCATCGGCGCGCCCGGGGGGCGATATGATCACTGCCGCCGAACGCCGAAGGCCCGCTCCGAAGAGCGGGCCTGGGAAGTCTTCGTCTCGCGCGGCGGTCAGCTCGCGCGACGGGCGCGAGCTGCGCGGCGCTTCAGGGCGCGGCGCTCGTCCTCGCTGAGGCCGCCCCAGACGCCGGAGTCCTGTCCGGTCTCGAGCGCGTACTGCAGGCACACCTCGGTCACAGTGCATCGGGCACACACCGACTTGGCCTTTTCGATCTGGTCGACAGCGGGGCCCGTGTTCCCGACAGGGAAGAAGAGTTCGGGGTCGACGGTGAGGCAGGCTGCCTTGTCGCGCCAGTCCATGGTGATGCTCCTTGCGGTGGTGGGTGATTCCGATTCAACGCAGAACATTCGGGCGGTCTACGCTGGGAGATGTCGCGGGACGAACCCGCTCCCACCACACTGTGGGGAAACATTCCGTTAACAAGTGTCTTACACTGTGGCGGTATCGTCAATGGTTTTCGTGAACCGGTCAGGAATCGAACAGCAGATGAGCACCCCTCCTCCGGCACCGATCGCCCGAATCGCGGCCGCGCTGCTCGGTCTGGAGTCTCTCGCGCTGCTCGTGCTGGCATGCTGGGAGATCGTCGCGCTGATCGGCTCGGGGGCCGGGTCGATGGCGTCCGCGCTCGCACTGATCGTGATGACGCTGATCGGCGCCGCGGGCCTCGCGGCGTTCGCCTGGGCGGTCGTCGTCGGTCGCTCATGGGGCCGCTCTGGCGGTATCGTCGCGCAGTTCCTCGTGATCGCGGTCGCGGTCGGATCCGTGACGGGCGCATACGCGCATCCCCTGATGGCCGTCGCGATCGGGGCACCTGGCGCGATCACACTCATCCTGCTCCTGCTCACCGAGCGCGCGGATCCCGCTCACCGCCGCTGACCGTCGCCGCGGCTGCCGAGATGCGCACATCTCGTCGAGATGCGCCGTTTCTGCCGCGGCCTCGTCGAAGAGGTGCGCATCTCGCGAGTCATCCGGATGGACCGCATTGCGGCGGTCTGCGGACAGATGATGCCGCGGACGGATCGGCGGGAATAGCCTGCTGCACCTCACGTTGTACTTGACACAACTGCACTCAGGTTCGCGAACATGAGGCAGAGACACTCAAGTCAAAGGAGGAATCATGGCCGACTTCCCTCAGGACGGTCTCGGCGCATTCGACGACTTCCTCGCTCGCTATCTTCAGGGCGAGCGTGCGCGTCAGGCGCGTTCGTTCGACCTCACGCGCTTCTTGAGCAAGCGCACGCAGGAGATGCTGCAGCGGGCGGGCGCCTTCGCACTCGGCCGCGGTCAGCAGGAACTCGACGCCCTGCACGTGATGCGCGTGCTGCTCGACGACCACACGGTCGCCGCCGCTGTCGCGCGCGCGGGCGGCGACATCGCTGCGCTGCGCACGGCGGCCGAGGAGCGGCTGCCGGCCGCGGGAGACGCGGCGCAGGTCGATGCCGCATCACTCACCAGTGCGGTCCAGCGCGCACTGTTCCACGCTTACCAGGTGGCGCGTTCAGCCGGTTCGACGTACATCGATCCGGAGCACGTGTTCTTCGCGCTCGTGCTCGCGCAGGACAGTCCGGCCGGGCAGATTCTGGCTGGAGCCGGCGTCACGCCTGAGTCGCTGACGCAAGGCGCACGGGAGCAGATGCAGCCGGCTGGCGCTCCGGCGACCGAGGGGGCACAGGACGAGTCGATGCTCGCCAGATACGGAGTCGACCTCACCGCCCGTGCGGAGGAGGGCATGATCGACCCGGTGATCGGTCGAACGGCCGAGACCGAGCAGACGATCGAGATCCTGTCGCGTCGCACCAAGAACAACCCCGTGCTGGTCGGCGAGGCCGGCGTCGGCAAGACGGCGATCGTCGAGGGGATCGCGCGCGCCATCGTGGCCGGAGAGGTGCCGCAGCAGCTCAAGGGCAAGCGCGTCATCTCTCTCGACCTGCCTGGCATGCTGTCCGGAGCGCGCTACCGCGGCGATTTCGAGGAGCGACTCACTTCGGTGATGGAGGAGGCCGCAGAGCGCAAGGACGAGTTGATCCTGTTCCTCGACGAGCTCCACACCGTGGTCGGTGCCGGAGCAGGCGGCGAGGGAGCCATGGACGCCGGCAACATCCTCAAGCCGCGCCTGGCGCGCGGGGAACTGCACCTCGTCGGTGCGACCACGCTGAAGGAATTCAGGACCATCGAGAAGGACAGCGCTCTCGCGCGGCGATTCCAGCAGGTCACCGTCGGCGAGCCGTCGGTCGGCGACGCCATCGCGATCCTGCACGGGCTGCGCCCTGCGTACGAGGAGCACCACCGTGTGTCCTATACGGATGATGCCCTGCGCGCCGCCGTCGAGCTCAGCGACAGGTACCTCACCGAGCGCGTGCTGCCGGACAAGGCCATCGACCTGATCGATCAGGCCGGTGCACGGCTGAGGCTGCGCGTCGGGGTGCCCGTCGACACAGGTGAGCTGATGGGTCGGCTCGCCGCGCTGGAGACCGACAAGAACACCGCGGTCGAGGCGGAGCGCTACGAGGAGGCGTCGCGCATCCGCGACGAGATCACCGACACGCAGCATCGGATCGACGAGGCCGCGTCGCACGGCGGCGGCGACCTGACGATCGACGAGGCCGATATCGCCGAGGTGATCAGCCGCGCAACGGGCATTCCCGCCAATCGCATCACAGAGGGCGAGCGCGAGCGTCTCGCTGGTCTTGAGGAGGAGCTGCATTCCCGAGTGATCGCACAGGACGACGCGGTGGCCGCTGTGGCGCGCTCCATCCGGCGCAGCAGGACCGGGATGGGCGACCCGCGCCGACCGGTCGGATCGTTCCTGTTCCTCGGCCCGACCGGTGTCGGCAAGACCGAGCTGGCCAAGGCACTCTCGGCGAGCCTGTTCGACGACGAGAGCGCGGTCATCCGGTTCGACATGAGCGAGTTCGGCGAGCGGCACACCGTGTCGCGTCTGGTCGGAGCGCCTCCCGGGTACGTCGGGTACGACGAGGCCGGCCAGCTCACCGAGCGCGTGCGTCGCAACCCGTATTCGATCGTGCTGTTCGACGAGGTCGAGAAGGCCCATCCGGATGTGTTCAATCTGCTCCTTCAGGTGCTCGACGACGGACGCCTGACCGACGGGCAGGGGCGCACGGTCGACTTCCGCAACACCGTCGTGGTGATGACCTCCAACCTGGGCTCGGAGTACCTCGCGGCACGCGGGGGAGCGATCGGCTTCTCGGCGACCGGCAGTGAGTTCGACGAGAAGGACCTGCGCGATCGTGTGATGGGCAGGCTGCGCGAATCGATGCGTCCGGAGTTCCTGAACCGGATCGACGAGATCGTGATGTTCCGCAAGCTCGACCGCGAGCAGCTGCGCGAGATCGTGGGGCTGCTGCTCGGACGCACGCGCGATCGCCTGGCGACGCGGGAGGTCACCCTCGAGGTGGCTCCCACCGCGATCGAGTGGCTGGCCGAGCACGGCTACGAGCCGGAGTACGGTGCACGGCCGCTGCGCAGGGTCATCCAGCGCGAACTCGACGACAGGATCGCCGAGCTGTTCGTCTCCGGCGCGCTGACAGACGGCGGCACGGTTCAGGTCGAGGCGAACGGCGGAGAGCTCGCCGTGTCAGCCGGGGTCGAGGTGCCGGCAGCAGCCTGATCGACCGTACGCGGAACGGGTGGCCCGAAGCCCAGGGTCGCCCGTTCCGCGTCGGCACGGATCCGGCACCGCACGGATGCGGCGCGGATATCGCGCGCCCCCATGACAATCGATCGTCGGGTCAGTATCTTGATGGCATAGGCACCGCATAGACGCATGAGAGGTGATCCGGATGACGGACTACGGCGATATGGGCGGCACGGGAGCGTTCGACGCACTGTTGGCGATGATGGGTGCGGGCGGCGGGATCGCCGCGCTGATCGTGTACGTGATCGTCGCGATCGGGCTGTGGAAGACGTTCGCCAAGGCGGACATCCCTGGCATTCTCGGCATCATCCCGATCATCAACGTGATCTTCCTGCTCAAGGTCGCCCGGATGAGCATGTGGTTCGCGCTGCTCTACCTGATTCCGATCGTGAACATCGTGCTCGCGATCATCGTGGCGGTCAAGGTGGGCAGGAACTTCGGCCACGGCGGAGCGTTCTCGTTCTTCCTGCTGTGGCTGCTCGCACCGATCGGCTACCTCATCCTGGGCTTCGGCAGCGACCGCTACCAGCCGGAGATCCGCTGACGGACACACTCCTCGTGCACCTCGACGACGCGTCGGGGTCAGGTGAGGCCGCGCTTGAGCGACTCCAGGTGATCGCGACTGAGTCGGCCGGCGGTCTCAGGGTCGCGTGACGCGATGGCCTCGGCGAGGTCGTCGTGCGCGGCCCGATCTGCGACGTCATCCGTATGGCGACCGATGCGCAGCATGTCGATCATCGCCTGTCGCAGGCGCGGCACGAAGGAATCGAAGAGCTCGCTCAGCACCGGGTTCTGCGCCGCTTCGATCACGGTGCGGTGGAAGGCCGTGTCGGCGTCGACGTAGTCCTCGATCGTGGCGTGCTCGCGCTGCCGCGCGGCGAGTGCGCGCCGGATCGTGCGCATCGCGGTGGGGGTGCGGCGCTCGGCGGCGCGAGCGGCTGCCTCCGTCTCGATGGCGATCCGCGCCTCGATCACCGCGGCGATGTCGACCCGTTGCAGCACAGCGTCCCAGTCTTCGGAAGCGTCGAGTGCCGTGACGAACACGCCCGCCCCCTGGCGCGAGGAGAGGATTCCACGGCCCGCCAGCTGGCGGATCGCCTCGCGCACAGTCGAGCGGCCGACGCCGAGCTGCGGTGCCAGGGTCGTCTCGCCGGGCAGCTTCGCGCCCAGAGCCCATTCGCCCGAACGGATCCGATCCAGCAGCAACTCGGCTGCCTGATCGGCCAGCGGTGCGCGCTTCACCTGCATCATCTCAATGACCTCTCTGCATGTCTGAGGAGTTGTGATACATTCTAGCCGTGCGATCGATTGAGTTCCTTCTTCTTTGACGCCACGGCGGGGCGAAAGCGATCGGCTCCCCGCCGTGGAGTCCTCGCGTGCCGGTCTCGACGCTCGATCAGAAAGAACTCCTCGTGAACACCGCATTCCCGCACATCGCCACGCCCTCGGGCCCTGTGTCTGCCCACGCACCGACCTGGAACCGTCAGCGCGGCTCCCAGATGCCGTCGTCCCGCTACCGAGACGCCCATACCAGAGTGGACGTGCCCCCCACCGATCGCGAGTGGCCGAACCGTCGGCTCACCGCCGCTCCGCTGTGGGTGCCCGTCGACCTGCGCGACGGAAACCAGGCACTCGCCGAACCGATGGATTCCGAACGGAAACGCCGCTTCTTCGAGCTCATGGTGACGATGGGCTACAAGGAGATCGAGGTCGGCTACCCCTCCGCCTCGCAGACCGACTTCGACTTCGTCCGGCTGATCGCCGAGAGCGACATCGCGCCGGATGACGTGACCATCGTGGTGTTCACTCCGGCGCGGGGCGATCTGATCGAGCGCACGGTGGCGTCGATCGCCGGCATCCGGAACCCGGTGGTGATCCACATGTACGCCGCGACGGCACCGATCTGGCGAGATCTGGTTCTGGGACGGGATCGGGAGCAGCTGAAGCAGCTCATCCTGGACGGCGGGCGCGACGTGCTCCGGCTGGCCGGAGACATGCCCGACGTGCGCTTCGAGTTCAGCCCTGAGGTGTTCAACCTCACCGAACCCGACTACGCGCTCGAGGTGTGCGATGCGATGACCGAGCTGTGGGGCGCGAGCCCCGAGCGGCCGGTCATCCTGAACCTGCCCGCCACGGTGGAGATCGCGACGCCGAACGTGTACGCGGATCAGATCGAGTACATGCACAGGAACCTCGCCAGACGTGACGGCGTGATCCTGTCGGTGCATCCGCACAACGACCGCGGCACCGGCATCGCGTGCGCCGAGCTGGCGGTGCTTGCGGGCGCGCAGCGCGTCGAGGGGTGCATCTTCGGCAACGGTGAGCGCACGGGCAACGTCGACATCGCAACGCTCGCCCTCAACCTGCACGCGCAGGGAATCGACCCGATGATCGACTTCTCCGACATCGATCAGATCCGCCGCACGGTCGAGTACTGCAACCGGATCGAGGTGCACCCGCGCCACCCCTACGTCGGCGATCTCGTGCACACCGCGTTCAGCGGCACGCATCAGGACGCCATCCGGAAGGGTTTCGCCGAGCACCGTGCCAGGGCGGAGGCCGAGGGACGAGGCGAGAGCGAGATCGAATGGCGGGTGCCCTACCTGCCCATCGATCCGGCCGACATCGGGCGCAGCTACGACGCCGTCATCCGGGTGAACTCCCAGTCGGGCAAGGGCGGGGTCTCCTACCTGCTCGAGGCGGAGTACGGCGTCGAACTGCCGCGAAGGCTGCAGATCGACGCGGCCCGCCACGTGCAGCGCCGCACCGACGCGACGGGCGACGAGGTCGCCGCAGCCGACCTGTGGCGGATCTTCGAGGAGGCGTATCTGGTGGCGGACGAGGCGATCGCACTCACCGGAATCGACACCAGTGAGGTCGGCGGACGCTCGCGCGTGCGGATCGCGTTGAGCGCGGGCGGGACCGAACGCATCAGCGAGCACAGCGATGTCGGCCCGGTCGAGGCTCTGACCGCGGCGCTGTACGAACTGGGCGTCGAGATCGAGATCCTGGAACTGCACCAGACCAGCGTGCGCGCAGGCAGCGGCAGCGATGCGCTGACGGCGATCGAGTACCGTGGGCACGGCGAGACCGGATGGGCGGCCGGGCGTGACGGCTCCGTGCTGTCGGCGAGTCTTGCCGCGGTGATGGTCGCCGCGAACCGGTCGATCGCGAGAACAGGAATGGTGGCGTGACCCAGATTCTGCGACTGGACGGCGTCGACGTCGTGCGCGGCGGGCGACAGATCCTGGCCGGAATCGATCTCACCGTTCGCGCCGGCGAGCACTGGGCGCTGATCGGCCCCAACGGTGCGGGCAAGAGCACGATCCTCAGCATGTGCGGCGCCGAGCAGCACCCGACGCACGGCAGCGTGGAAGTGCTGGGGCACAGGCTCGGTCGGGTCGAGATCCGCAGGCTCCGGGAGTCGATCGGGCACGTGAACCCGCGCTGCCCGATCCGGTCGCCGCTCAGCGTCAGGGACGTGGTGCTCACCGGCGCGACGGGGACGGCGGAGCTGATGAACAGATGGCGGCCGGATGCCGAGCTGGTCGAGCGTGCTGATCATCTCATCGAGCTGCTCGGCCTTGCCGGTCTGGATGGTGCGATCTGGCCGACGATGTCGCAGGGGGAGCGGGGCAGAGCCCTCATCGCCCGTGCCCTCCTGATGGACCCGCCGCTGCTGCTGCTCGACGAGCCGTCGACGGGCCTCGACGTCGCAGCTCGCGAGCAGCTGCTGGAGACCGTCGACCACCTGCATCACACGCATCCGGATCTGGCGACCGTGCTCGTCACCCACCACCTCGAGGAGCTCCCGGAGTCCACGACCCACGCGATGCTGATCCGCAACGGCGAGGTGCTGGCCGCCGGCGCCGCAGCTGAGACCCTGACGACCGACCTGGTCAGCGCCTGCTTCGACTATCCGATCCGGATCGAGCACGCCGACGGACGCTGGCACGCCCGCGCCGCGCGGGCCGCGGCCATCGCGTGACGTTCCACCGCGAGTGCCTACGAATTTCGCGAGTGCCTACGAAATATCGTAGGCACTCGCGAAGAACGTAGGCGCTCGGCGTGGGTCGGGTGGGGCGCGCACTGCGTAGGATGGGTCGGTGAATCGGAAGATCCTGCTCGACGTCGACACGGGCATTGACGACGCCCTCGCCATTCTGACCGCGGCGGTCTCCATCCGGGTCGACCTGGTCGCCTGCACCACGACGTGGGGCAATGTCGACGTCGATACGGCTGCCCGCAACACGGCGACGCTGCTCGAGTTGGCCGAACTCGACGGCGTTCCGGTCGCACGGGGTGCCGCGCGACCGCTGCGGGGCGGCACGCCTGGATACGCCGCTCACGTGCACGGCGCCGACGGGCTGGGCGGATTCGGCGACGCCGGAGCGGTGCCGTCGCCGACAGCGGAGACGGCCGTGGAGATGATCCTGCGGCTCAGTCACGAGCATCCGGGCGATCTGCACATCGTTGCAGTGGGGCCGTTGACGAACCTCGCGCTGGCGCTGGAGGCCGATCCGACGCTGCCGGAGCGGGTGCCGGAAGTGACGATCATGGGCGGGGCCTTCCTCGCGCCGGGCAATGCGACGCCGGTCGCCGAGGCGAACATCGTCAACGATCCGGAGGCGGCGCAGCGCGTGATCGACGCGGCGTGGTCGTGCACGTTCGTCGGGCTCGACGTGACGATGCGCGACATGCTGACCGAGCAGCACCGTGAGGCGCTCTCCGCCGGGGGCGACATCGGGCGGTTCTGCTCCGACATCCTCGACTACTACTTCGACTTCTATCTCGGCGAGACGGGCCGCCGCTGCGCAGGCAACCACGACGCGCTCGCCCTCGGCGTGGCGTGCGGAAAAGCTGTCGTGCGCACGGCCCCGGCCGTGCCGATGATGGTCGACACCACAGACGGGCCCGGCCGCGGCCAGACCATCGCCGATCTGCGCGGCATCTACCGAGGCTGGCCAGACGTGCCGGGCGCACGTCACCGTGTCGTGCTCGAGGTGGAGCCCGGCTACGCCGATTGGATGGCGCAGCTCCTCGCCGCCGCATAGCAGGGGCGGGCGCCTGAAAGGCATACCTGCGTCGGCGAACCGGGGTACTCTCAACGCTCATGAGTGTGAAGCGGATGGACAACGTCGCCGTCATCGTCGCGGACCTGGATGCGGCCATCGAGTTCTTCGCAGAGCTCGGTCTCGAGCTGGAGGGGCGCGGCCACGTCGAGGGCGCCTGGGTCGAGGGCGTGATCGGAGTCGACGAGGCGCGCTGCGAGATCGCCATGATGCGTGCCCCAGGCGGCGGCGCAGCCGTCGAGATCACCCGTTTCGAACATCCGGACGTCATCAAGCCGACGCCGTCTGAGCCGCAGGTGAACACGCTAGGACTGCACCGGATGATGTTCGCCGTCGATGACATCGACGACACCGTCGCGCGGCTGCGCGCCAGAGGGGCCCAGCTGCTGCGCTCGGTGGAGCAGTACCAGGCCTCGCACCGGATGTGCTACCTGCGCGCCCCGGAGGGCTTCATCATCGCGCTCGCTGAGGAGCTCTGACGCGGCCGCCGAGATGCGCACTTCTGCGACGAGAGCGGGTCAGGATCAGCGCATCTCGGTGATAGGTGCGCATCTCGGCAGCCTTGGCAGGGTCAGGAACGGTGGGCGGTGTACTGGTCGCGGATGACCGGTCGGGGGTCGCTGGCGGGGTCGGCGAGCAGACGCACGGGCCATGACGGGCGCTCGCCGGTCAGCGCCCACGCCGCCTGCAGCGCAGCGCCGGTGGCGACGTACTCGCCTGGCTCGGGGCGCGTGACGGGGGCATCGAACACCTGAGCGGCGATCGCCGCGACGGCGTCGTTCTGGGCAGCACCGCCGATCAGCAGGATCCGCTCTGCGGTGACCCCGTGCCTGCGCACGGCGTCGAGCCCCTCGGCGAGGCCGCACAGCACGCCCTCGATGGCGGCGCGGGCCAGGTTCTCGCGCGTCGTCGACGCGAGCGTCATGCCGAACAGCGTCGCCGTAGCGTTCGGCAGATTCGGCGTGCGCTCGCCCTCGAACCACGGCTGCAGCACGAGGCCGTTCGAGCCCGGTTCTGCGGCGAGGGCGAGGCGTGCCAGCTCCGCATGGTCGACGCCCAGCAGACGCGCGGTCGCGTCGAGCACTCGAGCGGCGTTGATCGTCGTCACCAGCGGCAGGTACCTTCCGCTGGCATCCGCGAAGCCCGCCACAGTTCCCGACTCATCGCGGACGGCCACGTCGGTGACGGCGATCACGGTGCCTGAAGTCCCGATCGAGACGACCACGTCTCCCGCACCGGCGCCGAGGCCGAGGGCGGCGGCGGCGTTGTCTCCGGCTCCCGGGGCGACGCGCATGCCGTGGGGCCCTGCCACCGATTCGTCCGGTGCGAGCACGCGGGGGAGAACCACGCCGGCGGCGTCGCGGCGCAGCGCGCGCGAGAGCAGATCGCGGTCGTACTCCCCGGATACAGGATCGAAGTAGGCGGTCCCGCTCGCCTCCGAACGGTCGGTGACGAGCTCGCTCAGCACGGGGCCGAGTTCCGACTCATCGGCTGGCCCGTATCCGCGCAGGCGCCACGTCAGCCAGTCGTGGGGGAGCGCAACGGCGGCGATCCGGGCCGCGTTGTCCGGCTCGTTGTCCGCCAGCCAGCGCAGCTTCGTCGCTGTGAAAGACGCAACGGGCACCAGCGACGTGCGCGCCGCATACTCGTCGCGACCGACCTCGGCGATGAGATCCTCCGCGGCGCCGGCCGAGCGGGTGTCGTTCCAGAGCAGTGCCTGCCGGATGACGCGGCCGTCCTCGTCGAGCGCGACCATGCCGTGCTGCTGACCGCCCACGGCCACGGCCTCGACGTCGTCGAGGCCGCCGGCCTGCTCGAGTGCGGTCAGGAACGCGTCCCACCACGCCTGCGGGTCGACCTCGGTCCCATCCGGATGGGAGGCCCGCCCCTGGCGGACCACCGTGCCGGTCTCGAGGTCGCGGATGATCAGCTTGCAACTCTGCGTCGAGGAGTCCACACCTGCAACTAGGCTCATGGCTCCCAAGCCTACCCGGATGCCGGCCCTCGATACGGCCACGTGAGCCCTGCGGCTACTCTTTCAGACGCACCAGCCGCTCGTGGCCCAGCTCGGACAGCTCGGCGATGTCGTCGCGCGCGCGGAGGAACGCGTTGAACGATCGGAAGCCGAGGCCCTTCTCACTGAAGGACGGGTCCATCCTGCGCATGTGCTGCTTCACGGCTGAGGCATGCAGCCACTCCGCGTCGTCGTTGTTGTCGCGGCCGCCCAGTTCGAGGGCGCGCTGGAGCAGTTTGGTCGCCGATTCGATCGGATCCGGCTCAGGCTCCTCCGGCAGCTTGCGGCGCCGGCGCTTCGGCTTCGTCTCCTCGACCGCGGCATCCGGCTTCACCTCTTCGCTCTTCGCCGCGGGGCGCTTGCGGACCGGCTTCTCGGGAACGGTCACCCCTGGCAGCGTGTCGTATGCGTCGAACTCGTCGCATGCGGCTGCCAGCGACTTCGCCGTGGAGCCGGCCACGCCGACGCCGACGACGTGGCGCCCGAGCCGCCTGACGCGCTGCGCGAGCGGAACATAGTCGCTGTCGCCGCCGACGATCACGACGTGCGTGAGGTCGGGCAGTCGGAACATGTCCTCGACGGCGTCGACCGCGAGCCGGATGTCAGCGCCGTTCTTCGCGTACGCCGCCGCGGGGAACAGCTGCACCAGGTCGACCGCGCGGGCCACGAGCTGCTGCCGGTAGTCGGCGTTGACCGGAGACGACCAGTCGGCGTACGCCCGCGTGAGCACGAGTGTGCCGAAAGACGCGGCGTAGTCGATGATCGCGCCGACGTCGATCGTCGCCAGCTGCAGTCGCTCGACGATCTCCGCGTCCGTGGGGTCATCGGCGATCTTCGCGCGGTCCCTCGAATACGAGTTGCGCCCGTGCACCCGGTCGTACCAACTCATCACGATGTTGTCGAAGTCGAGGTACACCGCAACGCGAGGATCAGCCATGTCCCGAGCCTAGCCCCCGCCCGGTGCCTTCCAGGTCCGGGACTACTCTTCATTTCTGGCACATCTCCGGGTGGGCACACCACCGGAGATGTGCCAGAAATGAAGAGTTGCGGGTGTCAGAGGGTTTCTGTGGGGTAGCGCAGGCCGATCTGGGCCCGGATGTCGTCGAGGGCGCCCATGATCGCGACCGTCTCGTCGATGGGGAGCACATCGCCTGCGAGGTCGCCTGCTGCGGCGCGCTGTTCGGCCGCGAGCGCCTGGAACTGCATGCCGCGTCCGTCGTAGCTGGAGGAGTAGCTCTCGATCACGGTTCTGTCCGAACTGATGTGACGGAACGACGTGGCGGTGTAGAACGCGCCGTCGATGTCGATGCGGCCCTTCGTGCCGACGATGCTCGCCGTCGACGGGCCTGCGGCGCGCGAGGAGGACAGGGTCGTGGAGATCGCGCCGGATGGGTGCTGCATCACCGTTGCGACCTCGGTGTCGGCGCCGGTCTCGCCGAACCGCGCCGTCGCCTTGATGGAATCCGGAGCGCCGAGGATGTCCCACGCGAACGAGATCGGGTAGATGCCGAGGTCGAGCAGTGCGCCCCCTCCCAGTTCGAGCGCGTTGATGCGGTGCGCAGGGTCATCCGGGAGCTTCTGGGTGTGGTCGGCGAACACGCCCCGGATCTCACCGAGGGCCCCGGAGCCGATGATCTCGCGGATGCGCACCATGTGCGGCAGGTAGCGCGTCCACATCGCCTCGGTGACGACCAGCCCGCGTTCGGCCGCGAGATCGCGCAGCGTCTCCGCCTCGGAACGGTTGAGGGTGAACGGCTTCTCGACGATGACGTGCTTGCCGCCTCGCAGCGCCAGCTCCGCGTTCTCGAGATGCATCGGGTGCGGTGTGCCCACGTAGATGATGTCGACGCCCGGATCGGCCGCGAGGGCTTCGTACGAGCCGTGCGCATTCGCGATGTCGAAGTCGCGGGCGAACGCGATCGCCCCCTCGACGGATCGCGATCCCACGGCGCGCAGGTCGAGCCCTGCTGTGCGCAGGTCGGCCGCGAACATCCGCGAGATGCTGCCAGTGGCGAGAATGCCCCATCGAAGTCCGCTCATGGCGTCCAGCGTACTGGGCCCGGCGCCGAACGCGTGCTCAGAGGGCAGTCGGAGTCGTCAGACGGCGGCCAGCGCCTGCTGCAGGTCGGCGATGAGCTCTGACGGTTCTTCGAGCCCGACCGAGAGCCGGATCGTCGCGAACGAGATGCCGGCGGACGCGAGCTGGGTGCGCGTCAGATGGTTGTGGGTCATCGTCGCCGGATGGCAGGCGAGCGTGCGTGCGTCGCCGATGTTCGCCACGATCCGGACGACCTTCAGCGCATCGATGACGCGCTCGACGCGCGCATAGTCCGCTTCATCGTCGCCCGTGCCTGCGAGGTCGAACGCGAAGACGCTGGGGGATCCGGCCGGCAGGTGCCGCTCTGCCAGTTCGTGCCACGGGTTGTCTTCGAGCCCCGGATGATGCACAGCGGCGACAGCGGAGTGGGACGCAAGATACTCGGCGACGGCGAGACCGGATGATGCATGCCGGGCGACGCGCAGATTCAGCGTCTCGATGCCCGACAGGATCTGGAAGGCGTTGAACGGGCTGATCGCCGGCCCGAGATCGGCGACGTACTTCGACTTGATCAGCGTCGTGAGCGCCGCCTCCCGTCCGAACGCCTGCCACAGGGGCACGCCGCCGAAGCGGAAGTGCGGCTCGGTCAGGTACGGCCACTTCTCGGGCTCCGCGCCGAAGTCGAACGTGCCGAGGTCGACGACGACGCCGCCGAGAGAGGTGCCGTGTCCGCAGAGGAACTTCGTGGCCGAGTGCACCACGACATCGGCGCCGAGTTCCTTGGGGCGCTGCAGCGCAGGCGTGGCCACGGTGCTGTCGACGACCAGCGGCACCCCTGCCGCGTGGGCGATCTCGGCGACGGCAGGCATATCGAGCACCTGGGCGACCGGGTTCGCCACGCCTTCGGCGAAGAAGGCCCGAGTCTCGGGGCGCACCGCGGCGCGCCACGCGTCGAGGTCGTCCTGGTCGACGAACGTCACCTCGATGCCGAAGTCGGCGAAGGTGTCGCCGAACAGATCGATGGTGCCGCCGTAGAGCTGGTTCGACGAGACGACGTGGCCGCCGCGGCCCGCGAGGGCGAGTACGGCGACGGCCGTCGCCGCCTGGCCCGAGCCCGTCGCAGCGGCAGAGACACCGCCCTCGAGCGCCGCGACGCGCTGTTCGAGGACCGCCTGCGTCGGGTGCGCGTTGCGGCTGTAGATGAAGCCCTTCTCACGCAGGGCGAACCTGTCGCGCGCCTCGCGCAGGCTGCGGAACTGGTAGGCCGAGCTCTGATGGATCGGCACGGCGACCGTCTGCTGCGCGACGGCGCCCGGCACGTAGCCGGCGCCCAGCTGATCGGTGACGAAACCGGCTGGCAGGTGCGACGAATCCTCGGTGCTCACGGGATCATCCTCTCAACCGCCCGTACGAACCCCCAACTGTCCGTCACGGACGGAAACACGCCGGATGCCCGCCGGACGGCGCTCAGGGAGTGATGAGGAGTTTGCCAGCGGCGCCGGCGTCGAGGGCGCGGTGCGCGTCGGCGGCGGCCGTGAGCTCGAAGGGCTCGCCGAGCTCGACGCTGAACGCGCCGGCCGCCAGCAGCGCCAGCGCGACGGGGAGCGCCTCGGCGCGCCACGTGAGCTGCTGATCGGTGAGCGGCTCGGGGGAGCCGCCGCTGAACGCCCGGATGCCGAGACCTGCCGCCTTCGCACCGGAGACGATCGTCGCGATCCTGGAACCATCGGCGAGCAGCTCGAGCGACTGGGCCAGAGCCTCATCCGAACCGAAGCAGTCGAAGATCGCGGTGACCTCGCCGATCTCCCGCACGCGCTCGACGAGACCGTCGCCGTAGCGCACCGGAATCGCGCCGAGCGCGGCCACGCGGTCGGCGCGCCGCTCGCTGCATGTGGCGATCACGCGCGCCCCAGAGGCGGCCGCGAACTGGATCGCCGCCTGCCCCACAGCGCCGGAGCCGCCGTGGATGAGCAGGGTGTCGTCGCCGCGCACTCCGAGGGAGCGCACGCCCTGATAGGCGGTGCCGGCAGGGATGCCCAGCGCCGCTCCCTGCGACGCCGTGACGCCCGCCGGTCGCACAGCGACCTTCGCCGCGGCGACGGCGACATCCGTCGCGTACGCGCCGGCCGCCCATCCGAACGCGACGGGATCGCCGACGCGGAACCCGTCGACGCCGTCGCCGACGGAGGTGATGTGACCTGCACCGTCTGCACCGACGCCGCGCGGGCCGTCGAACGGGCCGGAAGGGCGCACCCCTGCGCGCAGCTTCGCGTCGATCGGGTTCACGCCGGCTGCCGTCACCCTGATGGTGACCTCGCCCGGCCTTGCCACCGGATCCGGAACCTCGTTGACCACGAGAACTTCTGGGCCGCCGACCTGTGAGTACTGCACCGCCTGAGTCATGGCACCGAGCCTACCGACCCGCAGTGCATGACGCAGTCGATCTGCTGATGTGCCGGATGTCGTCGTGAGGAACTCCGGGCGAGGCCGCGCGGCGGCGGCGTCGACTGCATCGTGTCGGGGACTGCGGCAGGAACGGGACCGGCCCACCCGGAACGCCCGCGGAGGGGCACCGGATGGGCCGGTGGGGACGGTTGCGGGCTCAGAACCCGTCGATCGCGGCGTTCAGCGTGGCGGAAGGGCGCATCGCGGCCGTGGCCTTCGCATCGTCCGGACGGTAGTAGCCGCCGATGTCGGTCGGGTTCCCCTGCACGGCGACGAGCTCGTCGACGATCGTCTGCTCATTCGCCGAGAGCGACTCCGCGAGCGGCGCGAACGCGGCGGCGAGCCCTGCGTCATCCGTCTGCCTGCCCAGCTCCTGCGCCCAGTAGAGCGCGAGATAGAAGTGCGAGCCGCGGTTGTCGATCGTGCCGAGCTTGCGGCCGGGCGAGCGGTCGTTCTCGAGGAACGAGGCCGTTGCCGCGTCGAGCGTGTCGGCGAGGATCTGCGCCTTCGCGTTGTCCGTCGACTGGGCGAGGTGCTCGAAGGAGGCCGCCAGTGCGAAGAACTCGCCGAGCGAGTCCCAGCGCAGGTAGTCCTGCTCGACGAGCTGCTGCACGTGCTTCGGCGCAGAGCCGCCCGCACCTGTCTCGAACAGCCCGCCGCCCGCCATCAGCGGCACGATCGACAGCATCTTCGCCGACGTGCCGACCTCGAGGATCGGGAAGAGATCGGTGTTGTAATCGCGCAGCACGTTGCCCGTGACCGAGATGGTGTCGAGACCCTGGCGGATCCGCTCGAGCGAGAACGTCGTCGCCTCGGCCGGCGCCATGATCCGGATGTCCAGGCCGTCCGTGTCGAGCTCCGGCAGGTACTGATCGATCTTGGCGATCAGGTTGGCGTCGTGGGCGCGGTTCTCGTCGAGCCAGAACACCGCAGGGGTGTTCGACAGGCGCGCACGCGTGACGGCGAGCTTCACCCAGTCGCGGATCGGGGCGTCCTTCGTCTGGCAGGCACGCCAGACGTCGCCGGCAGCGACCTCGTGGCTGATCACGACGTCGCCCGTCGCGGTCACGATGCGCACGATTCCGGCTGAGGCGAGCTCGAACGTCTTGTCGTGCGAGCCGTACTCCTCGGCCTTCTGCGCCATCAGGCCGACATTCGGCACGGTGCCCATCGTGGTCGGGTCGAGCGCGCCGTTGGCCTTGCAGTCGTCGATCGCGGCCTGGTAGACGCCCGCGTAGGAGGAATCGGGGATGACGGCGAGGGTCTCGGCCTCGTTGCCGTCGGGGCCCCACATCTTGCCGCCGCCGCGGATCATCGCCGGCATCGACGCGTCGATGATGACATCGCTCGGCACGTGCAGCCCTGTGATGCCCTTGTCGCTGTTGACCATTGCGAGCTCGGGGCCGTCCGACATCCGCGCCTCGAACGCAGCTCTGATCTCCGCGCCGCCCTGCACATCCTCGAGCCCGGCGAAGATCGAGCCGAGCCCGTCGCGGGCGCGCAGACCGGCCGCGGCGAGCGCCTCGCCGTGCTCGGCGAACACGGACGCGAAGTACGCTTCGACGACGTGGCCGAACAGGATGGGGTCGCTGACCTTCATCATGGTGGCCTTCAGATGTGCGGAGAACAGCACGCCGTCCGCCTTCGCCGTCTCGACCTGCTCGGCGAGGAACGCGTCGAGCGCGGCGACGTTCATGAACGTCGCGTCGATGACCTCGCCGGCGAGCACCGGCAGTGTGTCCTTGAGCACCGTGACCGTGCCGTCTTCTGCGACGTGCTCGATCCGGAGCGTGTCGGCGGCGGGGGAGACGTACGACTTCTCGTTCGAGAAGAAGTCATCGCGGCCCATCGTCGCCACGCGCGTCCTGCTGTCCGCGCTCCACGCGCCCATCCGGTGCGGGTGCGCCTTCGCATAAGACTTCACAGCGCCCGGTGCGCGGCGGTCGCTGTTGCCCTGGCGCAGCACGGGGTTCACCGCCGATCCCATGACACGGTCGTAGCGTGCGGCGACGTCGCGCTCGTCTTCGGTCTGCGGGTCCTCCGGCAGGTCGGGCAGGTCGAAGCCTGCGGCCTGCAGCTCGGCGATCGCGGCCTTCAGCTGCGGGGCGGAGGCCGAGATGTTCGGCAGCTTGATGATGTTCGCCGTAGGGTCGTCGGCGAGTTCGCCGAGCTCCGCGAGCGCGTCGCCGATGCGCTGCTGTTCCGTGAGACGCTCGGGGAACTGCGCGATGATGCGACCGGCGAGCGAGATGTCGCGGGTCTCGAACTCCACTCCGGCCTTCTTCGCGTACGCTTCGATGATCGGCAGCAGCGAGTAGGTCGCCAGCAGCGGCGCCTCGTCGGTGTGGGTGTAGATGATGGTGGACATACGCGTGGCGCTCCAGTGATCGGGGATATGCCGGGGTCGAGTCTCGACGTGTGAGATTCTCTCGACTTCAAGATACCTGAGCGTCGTGGACGTTTCCCATCGGCAGGATGAACGACGCCGTTCACGGCAGTGCGCGGCCCATGGCCTCCGCTGCCGCTGCGGTTGTGCGGCTACGCGGCCGCGGAGACCGTGCGAGTGCGGCGCGGGCGCGCAGCCGGTGCGAAGAAGACGGCGATTGCGACCAGCCCCAGCACGACGATGAGCGCTCGCCTGAGTCCGAACTCCTCGCCGATCAGCCCGAGCATCGGCGGGCCGACGAGGAAGGCCACGTACCCGATCGTCGCGGCGAAGGCCACGCGACCGGCCGTGTTCTCGCCGCCGTCGCCCGCGGCGGAGAGCGCGACAGGGAACCCCAGTGAGGCTCCCAGACCCCACAGCACGACCGCAGCGCCTGCGGCGAGCTGGTGATCGACGAAGATGACGACGGCGATCCCCGTGGCGCCGAGGATCGAGCTGGCGGCGAGCACGGCGACGCGGCCGAAGCGATCGACGAACCCGCCGCCGATGAACCTGCCGAGCGTCATCGACGCCGCGAAGACCGCGTACATCGCCGAGCCGAGCTCGGCGTCGAACCCGTGCCCGTCGACCATCACGAGCGGCAGCCAGTCGTTCGCCGTGCCCTCCGCCATGGCGAGGGCGAGGATGATGACGCCGATCAGAAGGAGGTTCCCATCGCGCCAGACGGGGCGGCGAGGGGGAACGTGCTCAGTCGCCTCGGCGGAGATCGTTCGACCGACGCCGTTCGGGATGAACCTGATCGATGCGGCGAGGGCGACCAGCACGACGATGCCGACGGTGCCGAGATGGATCGCGACCGGAAATTCGGTCGCCGTCAGCATCATGCCGACGACGGCGCCCAGCACCGTGCCGAGACTGAAGAAGCCATGCACGAGCGGCAGGAAGGCCTTGCCCAACGACTTCTCGACCTCCGCGCCGTCGACGTTGAGCGCGATCTCGCCTCCGCCCATCCCGAGTCCGAACAGACCGAGGCCGATGCCGACGAGCGGGTCGTGGCCGAGTGCGGCGCCGATGCCGACGAGTGCGACTCCGGCGGCGACGCTGACCGTGCCGAGCGCGATGACGGTGCGCGTTCCGAGGCGGGCGACGAGCGGTCCCGACGACAGGATGCCGATCATCGACCCGATCGACAGGCCGAACAGGATGAATCCCATCTGTGCGGTCGAGGCTTCGAGCAGGTCTCGTACGTCGGGGGTGCGCGTGACCCACGACGAGATGCCCACGCCCGGAAGCGCGAACAGTACGAAGAGCGCATTGCGGCGGCGCAGCAGGGCAGGGGGCACCATGGATCCGATCGATTGGGGGTATCTCCGATCGTACTGACCTCCCACTTCGACGGACTGTACGACATCTCGGCGACGGCCTTCGCCTCGTGGTCGCCCATACCGTGCACGCGCTCGTGTCGGGCCGCCGGAACGGCGTGCGGCGCGCGGACCGAATCAGTCCGCGCGCCGTGACGATCCGCTGCCGTGCGGGTCGTCGCTCAGCTGCTCCTGCGCATGGCGCGCACGCCGACGAGCAGGCCGACCGCGGCCAGAGCGAGCGCCGCGACGCAGCCCCACAGCACCGGAGCCGTGGCGATCTCACCGGCGATCAGCGCGCGCTCCGCCCTGACGACCCAGTTCACCGGGTTGACGACGGCGACCGCTCGCATCCACGCCGGTCCCTCGTCCAGCGGCAGGAGTATGCCGGACAGGATCAGCAGCGGGAACAGCAGCGTCTGCTGCACGCCCCAGAACAGCCACTCGCGGTCCTTCGTCTGCAGCGCGAGCGCGTACGACAACGAGCCGAGACCGATGCCGAACACGGCCAGCAGGGCGAGGCCGATCATGAGCCCGAGCACGTCGATCGAGACGCCGAACGGCAGCGCGATGACGACCACGACAAGCGCCTGCACCACGATGGGCGCGATCTCCTTGAGCGCGCGGCCCACGAGCAGCGACGAGCGCGCGAGGGGTGCGACCAGGGTGCGCTCATGCGAGCCGGTCATCATCTCGTACTGAAGATTCGACCCGGTCGCTCCCGTGCCGAAGAGCACGATCATCACGAGCACGCCAGGCACGAACCACTCCAGGGTCTCGGCTGCCGGCTGCCCCGACTGTCCGATCAGGAGCGGCGCGAACAGCCCCAGGAACACGAGCGGCTGCACCAGGCTGAAGATCAGCGAGAACGGGTCGCGCAGGACGGGCTTCAATTCCCGGGTGAGAACGTTCCAGGTATCACGTGCGAGGTTCGTGCGCACGCTGGTATCGGCCTGCGTCGTCCGGGTCTGGGCGGTCATCGCTGCGCTCCTTCTGTGACGGGCTCCTCGGCGGAGGCGTCCTGTCGGTCGTGGTCCATCGATTCGCCTTCGCCCGCCTCGCGCAGGGTGCGGCCGGTGAGGGCGAGGAAGACGTCGTCGAGGGTGGGCGGAACGCCGGTCGCCCGCTCCACCCGGATGCCTGCTGCGTCGAGCGCGCGCACGGCCTGCGGGAGCAGGGCGTCGCCGTGCGGTGCCGTCAGGGCGATGGTCGTGGTCGCTTCGCGCCGCACCGCGCGGCCGGCGAGCTGCTGTACGACCGAGACGGCCGCCGAGGCATCCGCTTCGCTGCCGAACCCGAGGGTGATCAGGTCGCCGGTGAGGTTCGCCTTGAGCCGTGCGGCCGTGTCGTCGGCGATGACCCGCCCCTTGTCCATCACCATCACGCGTTCGGCGAAGCGGTCGGCCTCCTCCAGATAGTGCGTGGTGACGAAGATCGTCGTGCCGTGCTGTGCGCGCAGGTCGAGGATGTGCTGCCAGAGATTCGCGCGGCTGAGCGGATCGAGACCCGTCGACGGTTCGTCGAGGAAGAGCAGCGGGGGCGAGTGCATGAGCCCGAGTGCGATGTCGAGGCGGCGCTTCTGGCCGCCGGAGAGCTGCTGCACCGACTGGTTCGCGAAGCTCGCCAGCCCGAGCGATTCGACGAGCTCGTCGGCTCGCGCGCGGGACGCAGGCTTGGACATGCCGTAGAAGGCGCCCTGACTGAGCAGTTCGTCGCGGGCGCGCTGCGCGAAGCTGCCGCTGGTGAGCTGCCCGACATAGCCGATGCGCGCGCGAACGTCGGCGGAGCGCTGCCGCACGTCGAAGCCGACCACACGGGCGGTGCCGGATGTCGGTGCCTCCAGGGTCGTGAGCATGCGCAGGCTGGTGGATTTGCCTGCTCCGTTGGGGCCGAGGAACGCGACGAGTTCGCCGCGGGCCACCTCGAAGGTGAGGCCGGTGACCGCCTCGACGGTCTTCTTCTTGACGGTGAAGCGTTTGGTGAGTTCGTGGGCTTCGATGATCGGTTCGTTCGGCATGACAGTGAGGTTAGAACTGAATGCGGACAGATTCGGTCCTCATCATCGGGCATCATGGCGATATGGCCGACACGACGACGCGAGCCCTTTCGCTTCTGAATCTGCTGCAGACCCACCGGCACTGGCCGGGAACCGAGCTGGCGCAGCGTCTGGGTGTGACCGAGCGCACCGTGCGACGCGATGTGGAGCGGCTGCGCGATCTCGGCTACCGCATCGAGTCGGCGCCCGGCGCGGCCGGCGGATATCGCCTCGAAGCCGGCAGCGCGGTGCCGCCGCTGCTGCTCACCGACGAAGAGGCGGTGGCGATGGCCATCGGGCTGCGCGTCGCCGCGAGTGGGCGGCTGGTGAGCGGCCCCGAGACGACCATCACGGCGCTGGCGAAGCTCGAGCAGGTGCTGCCGGCTCCGCTGCGCCGGCGCGTGAACGCGCTCGCCGAAGCGGTGCAGCCCGCAGGTCTCCGCTCGGGGGCGCCGGTGTCGGGCGCCGTGCTCGGCGAGCTGGCGCTGGCGTGCCGGGATCACGAGCGGGTGCGCTTCACCTACACGGCGGCCTCGGGCGAGGTCACGCGACGACGGGTCGAGCCGCACGCGCTCGCGCCGGCTGAGCGCCACTGGTACCTGCTGTGCTGGGATCTCGACAAGGACGACTGGCGCACCTTCCGAGTCGATCGGCTCGGGGAGGTCGAGCACACCCGCGTGCTGTTCACACCGAGACCGCTGACGCCGGAGGAGATCGACGAATTCATCCTGGTGGCGCGATCGTGGGTGCGGCAGCCGGTCGAGGCGGAGGTCGTGATGGAGCTCCCGTTCGCGTCGATGCGGGAGCACTTCGGCCAGTGGGGGCAGGGTGCAGAGCCCGAGGGGGAGTCGCACACGCGGTGGGAGGTCGGCGGTGCCGACTTCCGCGAGACGATGTACGGCCTCTCGTGGATTCCCGAAGGCGTCGAGTACACCACAGATCTGCCGGAACCAGGTCGCGCCGAGCTGCGCGAGACGCTCGCGCGGATGCTGCGCGCACTCGACGCGCCGCCCCCGCCTCCCCGCGCCGAACACCCGCGGTGAGCAGCGCGTGCGGCGCCGTCAGCCCCGCAGCGCCTTCTGGATGCGCTGCACGGAGATCGTCTCTGCTGTGCCCAGGCGCTGGGCGAACAGGCTCACGCGCAGCTCCTCGAGCATCCAGCGAGCCCGCTCGATGTGCTCGGGCGATCCTGCATCCAGCGGGATCTCGCCTCCGGCCTCGTCGTAGGCGGCCCGCGCCTTCTCGTATTCGGTCATCCACTGCCTGTCGCGCCCCGGATGATCCGGAAGCGTCTCGAGGCGCACCAGGATGCCCTCGAGGTAGCGGGGGAGATGCCGCAGCCGGTCCAGCCCCGTGGCGAGCACGAAGCCCTTCGGCAGCAGGGCGTCGAGCTGGCCGCGGGCGTCGTTCAGCGCACCGAGCAGCGCCATCGAGTTCGCCTTCTTGATCGCGCGCTCCGCGTTGCGCGCCGCGGTGAGGACGCGCGCGACCAGCGCCGTGGTCTCGATCACGCGGTCGACCGAGCCCCGCGAGACGTCGTCGCGCACCGCCTCGAACGCCGCACGAGTGCGCACCTCGCCGTGCCGGTCGATCGCCTCGTCGGCCACGGCGGCGAGGCAGTCCTCGATCACGGCCTTCGGCGACGGGTAGGGTGACGCGGCCAGGGCGAGCTTCTCGTTCTGCGTGAGATGCTCCTGCACGTACGACACAGGAGAGGGCACGGTGAGCAGGATGAGTCGCCGCAGCCCCGCCCGCGTCAGTCGTGCCGCGCTCTCGGCCGTCGTCTCGACCCGCACCGCGACGGACTGCTTCTCGTCGACGAGCGCGGGGTAGCCGCGCACGACTCCGCCTGCGACCTTCTGGTCCACCCGATCCGGCAGGTCGCCGAACGTCCAATCGGTCAGGTCCTGCTTCTCGATGGCCGGCGCGCTCGCGGCCTGCGCCACGGCATCCGGCCCCTTGCCTCCCGTGCGATCGGCACGCGGGCCCCGTTCGATCTGGCGGGCCACGGAATCGCGTGCCTTCGATGCCAGACGTCGCTGCAGCGCGCCGAGGTCGCGCCCCGAGCCCGCTGCGCGGCCTCGCGCGTCGACGACGCGGAACGACATCTTCAGGTGCTCGGGCACCCGCTCCGTCTCGAACGCGTCGGCGGTGACGGGCTGATTCGCCTGCTGCTGCACGAGCCGTGCCAGCGACGCGGCGAGCGACTGCGGAGGCAGGCCGTCGTGGTCCTCAGGGCCGGAACCGGCGAGCTCGGCGGAGAGCCGCTCCGCCCAATCTGCAGCCGGCACAACGTGTCGCCGAATGGCTTTCGGCAGGGCCCTGAGCATGGCGGTGACGAGTTCGGAGCGCATCCCAGGCACCTGCCAGCCGAAGCCCGCGTCCTCGACCGAGGCGAGCAGGGCGAGCGGGATCACGGCGGTGACGCCGTCGTCGGGCGCGCCGGGCTCGAAACGGTACGCGAGCTGGAGCGTCTGGTCGCCCTGGCGCCACGTCGATGGGAAGTCGCGCGCATCGCCGGACGCCTCGTCGTCGAGCAGATGCTCCTCCCGCATCGTGAGCAGGTCGGGCGTGGTCTTCAGCTCATCGCGCCACCACGCCTCGAAGCTGCGCACGTCGAAGATCTCGGCGGGCACCCGCTGGTCGTAGAAGCCGTACACCGCCTCGTCGCCCGCGAGGATGTCGCGGCGCCGTTCGCGCTCCTCGACCTTCTCCAACCGCCGGCGCAGCTCGGTGTTCTGCCGCACGAACTTCGTCACGGGCTTCGGCAGCAGAGCCGGATCCCACTCGCCCTCGACGAGAGCGTGCCGGATGAACAGCTCGCGCGAGGCAGCCCTGTCGACGCGCGCGAACCGGATGCGCCGGCGCGGCACGATCTCGACGCCGTACAGCGTCACCTTCTCGAATGCGACAGCGGCGCCGGAATCCTTCGACCAGTGCGGCTCGGACACCTGACGCTTGACGAGGTCGCCAGCGAGGTCCTCTGCCCATGCCGGGTCGATCCTGGCGACGGTGCGTGCGAACAGGCGCGAGGTCTCGACGAGCTCCGCCGCCATCACCGCCTTCGGCTTGGCCTTCTTCAACCCGGACCCGGGGAAGATCTGGAACGACACGTTGCGCGCGCCGCGATAGGCGGCCCCGCGCCCGCGGTCGCCCTTGCGCGTCTCGCGTTCGTCGAGCACACCGATCTGGGAGAGCAGGCCGGCCAGCAGCGCACGGTGGATCTCGTCGCCGCGCGGATGCCCGCCCTCCGCGGCCGCTGAGGCTCCCCGTCGATCCGGCGCTGCGCCGTCGGCGTCACCAGGGGCCTGCGACTCGCTGCGAGCGTTTCGATGGCCGCGCTCGTCGCTGAGGTCGCGCGTGAGCGAGCGCAGCTGCCTGTGCACGTCGAACCACTCGCGCACGCGCACATAGTTGAGGAACTCGGCGCGCACGAGCCGTCGGAACGCGCTCGAGCCCAGTTCGCGCTGCTTCTCGCGCAGGTGGTTCCACAGATTGAGCAGCGTGAGGAAATCGCTGGTCGGATCGACGAACCGCGCATGCGCCTGCTGCGCCTGCTCGCGCTGCTCCTCCGGCCGCTCGCGCACGTCCTGGATCGACAGTCCGGCGACGATGGCGAGCACATCGTCTGCGACGCCCGAGCGCCCCGCCTCCACGAGCATCCGCGCGAACCGTGGATCGATCGGCATCCGCGCGATGCGTCGGCCCGTCTTCGTCAGCCGGGGTCCGCCGCCGCGCCCCATCGACACGGCGCCGAGCTCGACCAGCAGGTCGAACGCCGCCTTCACGCCGCGCGAATCGGGAGGCGTGAGGAATGGGAACTCGGCGATGTCGCCGAACCCGAGCGACAGCATCTGCAGCACGACCGAGGCGAGCGAGGTGCGCAGGATCTCCGGATCGGTGAACTCGGGCCGCTTGCCGAAGTCGTCGTGGGCGTAGAGCCGGATGGCGATGCCGTCGCTGGTGCGGCCGGCACGGCCTGAGCGCTGCTGCGCAGACGCCTGCGAGACCGGCTCGATCGGCAGGCGCTGCACCTTGGCACGGTTCGAGTAGCGCGAGACGCGCGCGGTGCCCGCGTCGACGACGTACTTGATCCCCGGCACCGTCAGCGACGTCTCCGCAACGTTCGTGGCGAGCACGATGCGGCGGCGCACACCGGCGACGCGTGACTTCTCGAACACCCGATGCTGTTCCGCCGCGCTCAGTCTGCCGAACAGCGGCAGCACCTCGGTGGGCGCGGGACCGGAGCGGAACGCTCCCTCCACCGCATCCCGGGCGTCGCGGATCTCCGCCTCACCTGGCAGGAACACCAGCACGTCCCCCGGCGGCTCACGGTCGAGCTCGCGCAGCGCCTCGACGATCGCCTGCACCTCGTCGTCGGCCTCGTACGGCCGCTCGTCGACATCCGGATCCTCGCTCGCCCGCTCGTCGTCGGCATCAGGGGCGTCGTCCTTCCGTGCGAAGGGTCGGTACCGGATCTCGACGGGATAGGTGCGCCCGGAGACCTCGACGATAGGGGCGGGCTCGCCCGACGGGTCGGCGAAGTGCGCCGCGAAGGACTCCGGATCGATGGTGGCCGAGGTGATGATGACCTTCAGATCGGGTCGCTCGGGCAGGATGCGCCTGAGGTACCCCAGCAGGAAGTCGACGTTCAGTGAGCGCTCGTGTGCCTCGTCGATGATGATCGTGTCGTAGCGGCTGAGCAGCCGATCGCGGTGCACCTCGTTGAGCAGGATGCCGTCGGTCATCAGAGCGATCTGCGTCTCTGCGGAGACCTGATCGGTGAAGCGCACCTTGTACCCGACGACGCCGCCGAGCGGCACCTGCATCTCCTCGGAGACGCGCTCCGCGATCGTGCGGGCTGCGAGGCGGCGCGGCTGCGTGTGCGCAATCGAGGTGCGGCCGAGCTCGAGGGCGATCTTCGGCAGCTGTGTGGTCTTCCCGCTGCCTGTGGCGCCGGCGACGATGACGACCTGGTGGGAACGGACGACCTCGGCGATCTCGTCGCGCGCGGCGCTGACCGGCAGCTCCGGGGGATAGGCGATGACGGGCGCGGCGGAGGACATAGCCCTCCAGTCTATTCCGGATGATCGACGCGCTCGCGGCAGGGTCGTGCTGGGCTTCCCTGCCGATCTGCGCCGCCGGAATCATATGCCGCAATACCCGCGTCAGTCCGGTGACGCGGTCATAGGGTGGAGGCATGACTGTTCCCAGCGTGAAGCTCAATTCCGGCTACGACATCCCTCAACTCGGCTTCGGGGTGTTCCTGGTGCCGGCCGATGAGGCAGAGAAGGCGGTCTCCGAGGCGCTCGAGGTCGGCTACCGCCACATCGACACCGCGGCGATCTACCGCAACGAGGAGGGCGTCGGCGCGGCGATCGCATCCAGCGGCGTCCCGCGCGAAGAGCTCTTCGTCACGACCAAGCTCTGGAACGACCACCAGGAGGGCGAGAAGCCGCACGACGCCATCCGGTCCAGCCTCGACAAGCTCGGTCTCGACCACGTCGATCTCTACCTGACGCACTGGCCGACGCCGGAGCGCGACACGTACTCGAACGCGTGGCAGAAGCTGATCGAGATCCGCGACGCGGGGCTGACCCGTTCGATCGGCGTCTCCAACCACCTGCCGGAGCACCTCGACCGGCTCGTCGCCGACACCGGCGTCGTGCCCGCGGTGAATCAGATCGAGCTGCACCCGGCGCTGCAGCAGTCGGACGTGCTGACGTGGGCCGAGGCCAACGGCATGAAGATCGAGTCGTGGGGCCCGCTCGGCCAGGGCAAGTACCCGCTGTTCGAGAACCCCGCCGTGGCGGCTGCCGCCGAGGCGCACGGCGTCACCCCGGCGCAGGCAGTGCTGCGCTGGCACCTGCAGCGCGGCTTCATCGTGTTCCCGAAGTCGGTGCGCAAGGAGCGGATGGCCGAGAACTTCGACGTGTTCGGCTTCGAGCTGACCGCGACGGAGATCGAGCAGATCAACGCGATCGACCCCGGTGACGGCTCAGGCCGCGTCGGATCGCACCCGCTCGAATTCAACTGATCGCTTCGCACCGCAGGCCGGTCACCCCTTTCCACGGGTGACCGGCCTGCGGCGTTCGTGCGCGGCGTATGGTCCTGCGCGCACTACGCCGCCAAGGCCGCCCTGGCGGAATCCGCATCTGTGATGATGACGTGGCAGAGTCCGGAGCGGAGCGTGGCGAGCACTGCCTGGCTCTTGCTGGGTCCGCCCCCGACGCCGACCGCGAGAGGAGTGCGCCGAATCTGCTCCGAGGTGATGCCGACCATGCGCCCCTCAGGCGCAGGGACCTCGCGGCCCTCTGCGTCGAGCAGAACTCCGCCGATCTCGCCGACGATGCCGCGATCCATCAGCTCATCGAGCATTCCGAGCTGCTGCAGGAGCTCGGCGAGCAATGAGGACTCCGGCCAGCCGCCGATCGTCATCACCGCCTTCGTCAGGTGATCGTAGCGTCTGATCGTCTGCTGAACGGCGGGATGGCTCGTGATGGCATGGGCAGGCACTTCAGAGATGATCGGCGCGTAGAGCGGGTAGGTGCCGCCGCCGGCGACCCTGCCCAGATTCGTCACCGATTCTGCACCGTCCTCCGTACGCGCCGTGCCGACGCCCGTGAGCTGCACGACATCCACATAGGGCATGCGGTTGACGAGTCGAGAAGCCGCGACGAGGGTTCGCCCTGGGGAGAGGCCGAGCACATCGTCATCGACCGCGTTCTCTTCGAGATAGCGCGCCGTGACGCGGGCGATGACATTCCGCGCCAGCGCCTCGTCCGGGCCCGGCGTGTGCACGGCGAACGCCGAGCGAAGCCCGAAACGCTCTGCCAGGCGACCGGACAGCTCCACATCCACCGGTGACTCGATGGTGGCTCTGACATCGATCAGCCCATCGGACCGTGCGCGCTTCACCATGCGCGACACGGTGAAGCGCGATATCCCCAGCTCGTCGGCGAGATCGTTGATCGAGCGTCCGGCTCCCAGGTTCTCCAGCGCGACGTACGCGTGGAGCACCTGCTGCTCGACACCGAGGGTTGTGCTCATATGTGCAGGTATAGCACACCTATGTGCAGTCGTGGTTCTGTTGTGGACGGCACTGAGATGCGCACCTTCCGAGCCGGCGCACTCCTGCACGACCGTCCAAAGGAGGACAGCTCATGAAACGCCAGATACACAGCACAGCACTTCGGCGCATCATCGCCGTGACCGCAGGCGCAGGAACGATGGCGCTACTTGCCGGTTGCGCAGGCGGCGGATCGTCGCAGGGACCGGAGACCGAACTCGACGGTTTCGACTGGAAGAACTTCGAGGGCACAGAACTCAACCTGCTGATGAGCGAGCATCCGTTCTCCAACGCGATCAAAGAACGCGTTCCGGAGTTCGAAGAGCTGACCGGAATCGATGTCAACCTCGAGACGCTCACCGAAACCGACTACATGGTCAAGCTGCTGACCGAGCTGCAATCCGGCGCGGGAAGCTACGACGCCTTCATGACGTCGCAGCCGATGAACTTCCAGTACGCGGCGGCCGGGTGGATCGAGGATCTGCAGCCGTGGGTCGACGACGACACACGGACGGCGCCCGATTGGGACTTCGAAGACTTCTACCCCGCGCTCATCGACTCTCTCCGGTGGGACAAGACGGAGTTCGGCGGCGCCGGTGAGGGGGAGCTATGGGCCATCCCGGTCAACGAGGAGGGCTACTCGCTGTTCTACCGCACCGACGTCCTGGAGGAGTTCGGCGTCGAGCCGCCGGAGACCATCGACGAACTCGTCGCCGCTGCGGCCGAGCTCGACGGGAAGACGTTCGACGGCAAAGAGATCTCAGGGTTCGTCAGCAGAGGAGACAAAACGTACCCGACGCTGAACCCGTTCTCGACCTTCGTGCTCGGCCATGGTGTGCAGGACATCGTGGACGGCAAGGCCGGTGTGAACTCTCCCGAGGGCATTGCCGCCGCGGAGGACTGGGTCGAGCTCATGCAGTACGCCCCGGATGCTGCGAGCACGTACACCTGGTACGAGGCGCAGCAGGACTTCATCGCCGGAAACGCCGCGATGTACATCGACGCGGACCACATGGCTCCTGACTTCGAGAAGAGCGCCATCGGCGGCAACGTCGGCTACGGACTTCCTCCCGAGGGGCCTGCGGGGCGCGGATCCAGCATGTGGGTCTGGTCGCTCGGCATGAACGCCGACTCACCGAACAAGGACGCGGCGTGGCAGTTCATCCAGTGGGCATCGTCGAAGGAGTCCCTCACGGAGGCGATCACCGCGGGCAACATGAACCCGACGCGCGTCTCGGTCGGTCAGGGCGATGAGATGGCCGCGGCAACCGAAGGATGGGGCGACTACAACGAGATCTGGCAGGAGATCCTGTCGGATCACGCTGAATGGGCGTACACACCGTCCGCCGCCTGGCCCGAGGTCGGAGACATCTGGACGACAGAGCTGCAGGCCGCCGTGCTCGAGCAGAAGACGGCCCAAGAAGCGATGGACGACGCCGCTGCGCAGATCGACCAGCTGATCGAAGAGTGAGCGTGCTCGGCGGCGGCCTCAGACGCACGGTCGCCGCCGGACGCACTCGAAAGGCACACCTATGAAGCACAAGCCGTATCTTCCGTACCTGCTTGCTCTGCCGGGGCTCGCGGTCCTCATCGCGATCCTCTACCCGTTCTTCACCGGCGTGTACTGGTCGTTCACCTCCTATCGCCTCACCAGGGGCGATCCGAAGCCCAACTGGGGCGAGAACTACGTCGATCTGTTCACCACGGGTGACGGGTGGCACGCGATCACCATCACACTGACCTATGCCGTGTCCGCCGTGATCATCGAGGTCGTACTGGGCACCCTCATCGCGCTCGCCCTCAACCACGGTCGCTACGGCAGCTACTTCCGCATTCTGATCGTTCTGCCGCTGCTGATGCCGCCTGTGATCGCAGCGCTGATGTGGAAGGTGATGCTGACCGAGAACGGTGTCACGAACTGGATGATCGAGGCGCTCGGCGGTACCAGGCTGCTCTGGTTCAACGGGCCGGACACCGCGCTGCTCACCTGCATCCTGATCGATGTGTGGCTGTACACGCCGTTCGTCGTACTGCTGATGCAGGCGGGACTGAAGAGTGTGCCGACGGAGCTGCGCGAGGCGTCCGCGGTCGACGGTGCCAGCAATGTGCGGCACTTCTTCACGATCACGCTTCCCCTCACGATCCCGGTTCTGGTCGTCGTGATCGCGTTCCGCGGGATCGACTCGTTGAAGATGTTCGACGTCATCTACACGACGACCAAGGGCGGCCCCGTCGATGCGACGACGAACCTCCACGTCCTGGCGTACCTCGACGGCATCCGGAACCTGAACTTCGGTGCAGCGATGGCGGCGCTCGTCGTGCTCTGGATCATCTGCTACGTGCTGTCCTATGTCCTGCTGAAGGCTCGACGGAAGGAAATCTCCGCATGAGTTCCCTCACCGAACGCACCGTCACGATCCCCTTCCGCGGGCAGAGTTCGCACAAGTCGCGTCGAGCGACCGGGCACACGCTCGTGATCATCGGGCTCAGTGCGTGGACGATCTTCACACTCGCGCCGATCGCATGGATTCTGCTGATGTCGTTCAAGACGCCGGATCAGATCGTCTCGAACCCGCCGTTGTTCTTCTTCGCCCCGACACTGGAGAACTACATCGAGGTGTTCAGCGGCCCGGAGTTCCTGACCCCCTTCGTGAACTCGCTGATCGTCACGGGCGGCGCGCTGCTGGTGACGCTCGTGATCGGACTTCCCACCGCATACGCGCTGGCGCGGTTCACCTTCAAGGGCAGAGAGAACATCGGCTTCGGCATCCTGTCACTCCGCTTCGCCCCGGAGCTGCTCGTGATTCTGCCCCTCTATCTGATCTTCCAGCAGACGGGGCTCGCGAACAGCTATCTCGGACTGATCCTGGCCTATCAGATCGTGACCCTGCCCATGCTGGTCTGGATGCTGCGATCGTTCATCGAAGACCTGCCGGGCGAACTCGAGGAGGCTGTCGCCGTGGACGGCGGTACCCGCTGGACGGCGTTCCGTCACGTGATGTTCCGTCTGATCGCGCCGGGCCTCGGCGCTAGTCTGATGCTGTCGTTCATCTGGGCGTGGAACAACTACACGCTCCCCTTGGTGCTCTCAGGGCGGGAGACGCAGGTCATCACGACCGGGCTCCAGCAGTACGTCGGATATCAGGCGATCGAGTGGGGGCCCATGGCCGCCGCCACGATCATCTCGATCCTCCCCGGGGTGCTGTTCGCCATCTTCTCGCTTCGTTGGATCGTCGGCGGGCTGACCGCCGGCACTGTCAAGGGATAGCTCCAGAGCGCCCGCAACCCGTTCGTATCAATGAGAAAGAAGGACCCTATGACGAACGCCTATCCCCGCACCATGGCGGCCTCGGTGCTCACCGAGCCGCGCAAGATCGAGCTGCAGCAGGTGCCGGTGCCCGAACTCGGTCCGAACCAGGTGCTGGTCCAGGTCGAGGCCGTCGGCGTCTGCGGCTCCGACACCCACTTCTACGAGAGCGGCAACGTCGGCGACATCGTCGTCGACGGCCCGATCGTTCTCGGCCACGAATCGGCCGGCAGCATCGTCGCCGTGGGAACGAACGTCTCGCCCGGCCGTGTCGGCGATCGCGTCTCGGTCGAGCCGCAGACCGTGTGCCGGCGCTGCGAGTTCTGCAAGCAGGGTGAGTACCACCTCTGCCCGAACGTGGAGTTCTACGGTGCCTATCCGTGCGACGGGTCGTTCGCCGACTACGAGATCATCGACGACGACTTCGCCCACACCATCCCGGACTCCATGACCTTCGAACAGGCGGCGATGGCCGAACCGGTGTCGGTCGCCGTGCACGCCAACCGCAAGGGCGGGGTGACGGCGTCGTCGCGCGTTCTCATCACCGGCGCGGGGCCGATCGGCGTGCTCAACGCGCAGGTGGCGCGCGCGTTCGGCGCCACCGAGATCGTCATCAGCGACCCCATCGAGAATCGCCGCCGCTTCGCGCTCGAGCACGGCGCAACCGAGGCGGTAGACCCGACCCAGGTCGACTTCGCCCAGTGGGACAGGCATTTCGACGTCTACATCGATGCCTCGGGCAACGGGCGCGCCATCACCCAGGCGCTGCCGACCATCCGGCCCGGCGGCGTCGCCGTGCTCGTCGGGATGGGAGGCGACTATCTCGAGCTCCCGATCGCGATGCTGCAGCATCGCGAGGTGATGGTGACCGGCACCTTCCGCTACGTCAACACGTGGCCGACGGCGATCGACCTGATCTCCTCCGGAACCGTCCAGGTCGACCCGCTGGTCACCGGACGCTTCGGCCTCGACGGCGCCGAGGAGGCGCTGCTGAAGGCCAAGACGGACCCGCAGGCGATCAAGACCATGGTGATCCCCTCGCTGACGAGCTGACCCGAGGCGCGGGCTGACCCGCGCGGGCTCGCGAGATGCGCACTCTTTCGACGAAACAGCGTCCAAACGTGCGCATCTCGGCGAGAAGTGCGCATCTCGGCAGCTTCGGCGCGGGTCAGATCCAGCCGGGGAGCCACATGTGGGCTCGCCAGAGGGGGTAGGGCTCGGCGATTCCCGTTGCCAGCGGGAGGAAGTATGCCGCGGCGAGGAGCGCGAGCGCGAGGAAGACGCCGACGACGACGCGCCACGCGCGGCGCTGGCGCCGGGCGTACTCGGTCGCATCGGCGATCTCCGCCTCCGTGGGTTCCGGCAGCAGCACCGGGTCTCGCCTGCGCACCAGGTGCTGCAGTGCCATCGCGAGTGCCAGGCATACGAACGGCAGCATCGCCACGGTGTAGAACTGGAAGATCGTGCGCGCGGGGTACAGCAGCCACGGCACCCACGTGATCGCGATGCCGACGAGCGGCCACGCCAGCGACATCCGGCGCGTGCGGATCAGCACGACGGTCAGCAGGACGATCGCCGCCATTCCGGCGTACCAGACGATCGGGTTCGGGTGGCTGCCGATCACCGCGATCGACGCGTCATCCGGATGCCCGACCCACATCGCCGTCGGTCGCAGCAGCAGCGGCCACTGCCATGCCTGGCTGGCGTAGGCGTGCCCGCTGGACAGCCCGACGTGGAAGTCGTAGACGGCGGACTGATAGGTCCACCACGCCGCGAGCGGGTTCGCCGAAGCGTCGCGGTCGTATCCGCCCGACGTCGCGAACCACCCGGCCCACGACGCGAGGTGCGTCGCGGCGGCGACGGGCACGAGCAGCAGGAACGTCGCAGGTCCCTGCCTGATGATCGCCGACGGCAGCCATTCCCGCACACCCGCGCGGCGCCGGTCGATCGCGTCGAGCACCACGAGCCAGATGCCGAGACCGGCCAGCGCGTACAGTCCCGACCACTTCACGGCGCTCGCCGCGCCCATCGTGAGCCCGGCGGCGAGCACCCACGGGCGGCGCCACATCACGGGGCCGAACAGCGCACCGGATGCCTCGGCCAGGCGTCTGCGCGTGTGGTCGCGGTCGAGCACCAGGAAGCATACGGCCAGCAGAACCAGCGCGGCCAGGATGCCGTCGAGCAGTGCCACCCTGCTCATCGCGATGCCGAGGCCGTCGACGGCGAGCAGGCCGGCGGCGATCGAGGCGACGGCCACCGAGCCGGTCAGCCGCCTGGCCAGGAAGTACAGCGCGAGGACCATCATCGTGCCGGCCGCGGCCGTGGCGAGGCGCCACCCTGCAGGGTTGTCCGGTCCGAGCAGCGCCATTCCCATGGCGATCAGCCATTTTCCGAGCGGCGGATGCACGACGAAGGATCCGTCCGTCGTGAAGAGGTCCGCTCGTCCGGCCTCGAAGGCGGCGTCGGAGCCGTCAGGCCACTCGCCCTCGTAGCCGAGGTTCCACAGCGACCAGGCGTCCTTGACGTAGTAGGTCTCGTCGAAGACCAGCTCGTGCGGGTGCGCGAGACCGACGAACCTCACCAGTGCCGCGACGGCGGTCAGCATCACGGGCGCGAGCCACTCCCACGTCCGCGCCGTCACCCGAATCCGCACCGGTCCAGCCTACGGCTGGGGCGACTCTTCACGTCTCCGGCTTCTCCGCAGCTGTCAGCATACGAATCGCCGGAGACGTGAAGAGTCGGTCAGAACACCTCTTTGGCCGCGAACTGCTCCTGGCCGATGATGCGATGGCGCACGGCGGCGGAGAGCTGGTCGACGATGATGGTGACGACGATCGTGACGACGAGTGCGATGCCCGCGCGCGCCCACTCGCGGCCGTCGAAGAGCTGGCTGAGCAGGAAGCCGATGCCGCCGAGGCCGAGCATGCCGAGGATCGCGCCGGCGCGGATGTTCACCTCGAAGCGATAGAGCCAGAACGAGATGATCTCCGGCAGCACCTGGGGCAGCATGCCCCAGCGCAGCACGCTCAACCCGCTGGCGCCCGTCGCGCGCAGCGCCTCGACCGGTCCGGGGCTGATGTCCTCGAGCGCCTCACTGGTGAGCTTGCCGAGCGTGCCGACCGATCCGATCCCGAGCGCGAGCGCACCGGCTGCGGGGTGGAAGCCGAACAGCGGCAGCAGGAACACGATCGCCAGGATGAACTCCGGCACCGCCCTGATGACGTTGAGCACCGTGCGGGTGATCCACACGAGCCAGCCCGGTGCGACGTTGCGCGAGGCGGCGAAGCCCAGCGGCAGCGAGATGACCGCGCCGATCAGCGTGCCGATCCACGCCATGTACACCGAGTCGAACATGAAGTCGAACGCGACGGTCCACCACTCGGCGTGCGGCATGGCGAACGGGTTGTGCCACAGGCCCTCACTCATCAGCCCCGCATACTGCACGATCGCCTGAGGGATGCCGAGCGCGCGTGCCCAGTCGGCCTGGAGCGCCCACGTGCACACGATGATGACGAGCGCCGTGATGATGAAGCCGAGCGTGGCCGGCGTCTTCGATGGAGGCTTCGGCCGCTCCTGCTTCATCGGCGACGCCTGTGCGGTCGTGGTGTCCTGTGCAGTGCTCACATCAGCCTCTTCCGCACCTGCTGCGAGATGACATCGAGCACGATCACGATGATGATGAACCCGACGACGATCGCTGAGACGTTGTCGTAGTTGAAGCGCGCCTTCTCGACGTCGATGACCGAGCCGATGCCGCCGGCTCCGACCATGCCGATGATGGCGGACGCGCGCAGGTTGATCTCGAAGACGTAGAGCGTGTAGGAGAAGAACGCCGGCCAGACCTGGGGGAGCACGCTCGTCACGGAGCGCTTCATGATGGTCGCTCCTGCGGCGTCCGCCGCTTCGAGCGGCCCGCGGTCGACGGCGTCGACGGTCTCGCTGGTCAGCTTCGCGATGATGCCCAGGTTGAAGATCGCCAAGGCGAACATGCCGGCCAGCGAGCCGACGCCGACCATGGCCACCAGGATGTACGCCCAGCCGACCTCGGGAAGCGAGCGCAGCACCGCGAGGAACCAGCGCACGACCTTCAGGAACCAGGGGGAGCGGTTCGTCGTGTGCGAGGCGAGCAGCGCGAAGACCAGACCGGCGACCGCTCCGAGGAACGTCGCGAGAACCGCCATGTAGAGCGTTTCCAGCCATTGCGGCCACACCCGGAGCATGAACTCCCAGTTCGGCGTCAGATACTGCTGGATGATGCCCCACGCGCGCGGATTCCCCTCGAAGAAGGGCATCAGCGTGAAATCGATCTGCACCGCCGACCACACGCTCATCACGACGGCGACGATGCCGGCGACGATGAAGAACGGCTTCGGCTTGGGTTTGGTGGGCCTGGCCACCTGGCCGGGTGCCTCCGTGCTCATTCGTCCGCCTGATCGTGACGGGCTGCGCCGCCGGCGACGGTGACGTCTGCGGAGTCCGGGAGCACATCCGCGGCGTTCAGGGCGCGGCCGTAGATCTCCTCGAAGGTCTTCTCGTCCGTCTCGTCGGCCGTGCCGTCGAAGACGACCTTCCCCGCACGCATTCCGATGATCCGGTCGGCGTAGTTGGTCGCCAGGTCGAGGAAGTGCAGGTTCACCACCACGGTGATGCCCAGTTCGCGATTGATGCGCTGCAGGTCGCGCATCACCATGTTCGCGGTCGGCGGGTCGAGCGAGGCGACAGGCTCGTCGGCGAGGATCACGCTGGGATCCTGGGCGAGAGCACGGGCGATGGCCACGCGCTGCTGCTGACCGCCGGAGAGTGCGGAAGCGCGGTTGTAGGCCTTCTCGACGATGCCGACGCGCTCGAGGGACTGGAAGGCGAGCTCGATGTCGTCCTTCCTCCACCAGCCGAACAGAGCGCGCCACCACGGCGTGCTGCTCACCCGCCCGGTCAGCACGTTGTTCAGAACACTGGAACGGGGAACGAGGTTGAAGCCCTGGAAGATCATGCCGACGCGCGTGCGCAGCGAGCGCAGCGCGCGGTTGCTGGCGCCGTCGACCCGGAAGCCGTCGACGTCGAGGGAGCCGTCGCTGGTGCGGACGATGCCGTTGATGCTGCGGATCAGCGTGGATTTGCCCGCGCCGGAGAGGCCGACCACGACGACGAACTGGCCGTCGGGAATCTCCAGCGAGACATCGTCCAGCCCCTTGGTGCCTGTGGGATAGGTGACGGAGACCTTGTCGAATCGAATCACGTGAAATCAATCGGTCGAGGGGGAAAGAGAAAGGGCCCCGGCACACGATAACGCGGCCGGGGCCCCGCGGGGATCACTCCTCGCCGAAGTTGGCCTCCACCTGGCGTGCCGCGTCGAGCGCGTCGAGGTCGGCGGGGACGAGGCCCTCGATCGAGTACACGGCGTCGAGGGCTGCGAGGCCCTCCTCCGTGTCGGCGACGGCGAGGAAGGCGTCCGACACCTTCTGCTGCCACTCCTCGGAGAGGTCGGCCGAGACGGCGACGCCGTCGTTGGGGATGTTGCCCGACCAGGCGAACACGGTGACGTTCTCGCCGATCTCCGGGTCCTCTTCGACGAGCTCGGCACGAGCGTCGTTGAAGCTCGTGCCGACGGTGGCGTCGCCGTCGGCGACGGCCTGCACGGCGTTCGGGTGGCCGCCGGCGAACGAGGCGCCCGACAGGTTGACCGGGTCGAAGCCGTTGATCTGCTGCAGCTGCGTCGCCGGGTAGTAGTAGCCGGATGCCGAGCCCGCGTCGACGAAGGCGATCGACTCGTCCTCTGCGACCTCCTCCAGGGCGTCCTCGCCGACCGGGCCGGAGACCTCGTCGACGTCGGTGCCGTTGCAGTAGGTCATCGTTGCGCCGTCGACGTCCTTCTCCACGATGTCATCGAGGCAGAAGCGGTCTGGTTCGTTGGTGAACCACTGCGTGACGTAGCTCTCCGAGCCGTAGCGCACCGACTGCAGGATCGGCACCGCGCCCGCCTCGTCTGCGGCCTGCACGAGAGCGATCGGGCCGAACATGCCGATGTCGGCCTGGCCTGACTGCATCGCGACGACGAGCGCCGAGTAGTCGGCGGTCACGTTCGTCTCGACGGGGATGCCGAGCTCGTCTGACAGCTGCTCGCCGAGCGCATCGGCGTCGAGGACGAGCTGGTCGACTTCCTGCGACGGCACGAGGCCGAGCACGAGCTTCTCGGGCGCTTCCGTGCCTGCGTCGCCGCCGCCGGTCCCGCCGTCATCGGAGCCGCCGCAACCGGCCAGTACGAGTGCGAGAGCCGCGGCGCCCGTGAGGGCGGCTGCTGTGCGGCGCTTGGTGAAGGTGAAAGACAAAGGACTTCTCCCCATGTGTGGGTCGCGCCGTCGAGCGCGACGAGCAGAACCGTGCTGGGTGCGGACGCACCCGGAATCGACCATATCCGCCGGTTTCTGCCGGGGACAGGGAGTTCACGATGTCGTTACCTGACGGTCATTCCGTCCACCGGGAGGTCAGATCCGCGTCTGCCGCACCGAAGAGGGCGGCCCGCGTACCCTGGTCTGGTGATCATTCTCGCCGCGACACCCATCGGCAATCTCGGCGACGCATCGCGGCGACTGGTCGAGCTCCTCGAGCAGGCGACGGTCGTCGCGGCCGAGGACACGCGCACGACGCAGCGGCTGTATGCCGCGCTGGGCATACAGAACCGTCCGCGGCTCATCTCGTTCCACGACCACAACGAGAAGCAGAGGGCGCCTGAGCTCGTCGAGCTGGCGCAGACGCAGGACGTCGTCGTCCTCTCCGACGCCGGCATGCCGACGGTGAGCGACCCGGGATACGGGCTGGTAGCGGCGGCATCGGCCGCCGGCGTCGACGTCACCGCGGTGCCCGGACCGAGCGCGGTGCTCACCGCCCTCGCCGTGTCAGGGCTGCCGACCGACAGATTCGCGTTCGAAGGATTCGTCGCGCGCAAGCAGGGGGAGCGCGCACGAGCCTTTGCCGCACTCGCCGCCGAATCGCGCACCCTGGTGTTCTTCGAGGCGCCGACGCGCGTCGCGCAGACGCTGGCCGATATGGCGACGGCATTCGGTGCCGAACGCCGCGCGAGCGTGAGCCGCGAGCTGACCAAGCTGTACGAGGAGACCGCGCGCGGAACGCTCGAGGATCTGGCGCAGTGGGCGGCCGATGGCGTGCGCGGCGAGCTGGTCATCGTCGTGGCGGGCGCCGAGGCGACCGAGACCTCACCGGACCAGGCTCTCGCCCAGGTGCGCACCCTCGTCGACGGCGGCGTGCGGCTCAAGGAGGCCACCCGTGAGGTCGCGGCTGCGACGGGTCTGTCCGCCCGCGACCTCTACCAGGCGGCGCTCGGCGCGCGCTGATCGCGCCTCGCTGCCGAGATGCGCCTTCTTCGCCGAGAAGCGCCGGTCCTGACGGCCATCCGGACGATGTCTGCGCATCTCGCGGGCCCGTTGCGCGCACGCACGAAACCACGCATCGTGCGCAACTAGACTGCTCTGGTGACTTCTCGCGGCTCGTTCTACATCACCACTCCGATCTACTATCCCAGCGATGTTCCCCACATCGGTCACGGGTACACGACGGTGGCGGTGGACATGCTCGCGCGCTGGCATCGCCAGGCAGGCGACGACACCTGGATGCTCACCGGGACCGACGAGCACGGCCAGAAGATGATGCGCGCCGCCGCGGCGAACGGCGTCACGCCGCAGGAGTGGGTCGACAAGCTGGTCGCCGAGGAGTGGCTCCCGCTGCTCGAGACGCTGTCCGTGGCCAACGACGACTTCATCCGGACGACCCAGCATCGCCACGAGGAGAGCGTCAAGGCGTTCATCCAAGCGATCTTCGATCGCGGCCACATCTACGCCGGCGAGTACGAGGCGCTCTACTGCGTCGGCTGTGAGGAATTCAAACCCGACAGCGAGATCGTCGAGGGCACCGGCCCGTTCGAGGGGCTGAAGGTGTGCGCGATCCACTCGAAGCCGCTCGAGCTGCTGCACGAGAAGAACTACTTCTTCAAGCTCAGCGAGTTCTCCGACAGGCTGCTCGAGCTGTACCGCGAGCGCCCCGATTTCATCCAGCCGGAGTCCGCGCGCAACGAGGTCGTCGCGTTCGTGCAGCAGGGGCTGAAGGACCTGTCCATCTCGCGCAGTGCGTTCGACTGGGGCATTCCGGTGCCGTGGGACTCCTCGCACGTGATCTACGTGTGGGTCGACGCGCTGCTCAACTATGCGACGGCGGTCGGCTACGGCGACGACGATGAGAACTTCGCCCGCCGCTGGCCCGGCTATCACGTGGTCGGCAAGGACATTCTGCGCTTCCACGCGGTGATCTGGCCGGCCATGCTGATGGCGGCAGGACTCGAGGTGCCGCGCGGCGTGTTCGCACACGGGTGGCTGCTCGTCGGCGGCGAGAAGATGTCGAAGTCGAAGGCCACCGGCATTTCTCCGTCGACGCTGGTCGACACCTTCGGCAGCGACGCCTACCGCTTCTACTTCGGCTCGGCGATCGCCTTCGGCCAGGACGGCTCCTTCTCCTGGGAGGATATGGCCGCCCGCTACCAGGCCGAGCTCGCCAACGGCTTCGGCAACCTGGCCTCGCGCTCGATCGCGATGACGCACAAGTACTTCGACGGGGCGGCGCCGCAGCCGGGGGAGTACGCGGAGGGCGACCGGAACATCCAGCGCATCGTCGCCGACGCCGCGGCCGCGGCCGACGCCGCCGTCGAGCGGTTCCGGCTCGACCAGGCGATCGACGAGCTGTGGAAGATCGTCGATGCGCTCAACGGCTACATCACCGACAACGAGCCGTGGGTGCTGGCCAAGGATGACACGCAGCGCGAGCGCCTCGCCACGGTGCTGTACACCTGCCTGGAGGGTCTGCGGGCCCTCGCCGTGCTGCTCTCGCCTGTGATGCCGACGGCGACCGCGAAGCTGTGGGATGCGCTCGGCGTCGTGACGACGCTCGGCGAGCTGACGGCGCAGCCCATCCGCGATGCCGGCGCGTGGGGCGTGCTCCCCGCCGGCACGACGGTGTCGAAGCTGCAGCCGCTGTTCCCGCGCGTGGAGGCCGACTGATCCGGATGAACGGCACGACTCCACGAGAGACCTACGTCGAGAGGCGCTCGAGCTCAGGGCGCAGGGATCTGTCGCATCCGGAGCCGCCTGAACCGCTCGCGGTGCCGGTGTACGACAACCACGCCCATCTCGAGATCGCCGACGGCGACGATCCGCTCACCCTCGACCAGCAGCTCGATCGGGCGGTCTCGGTCGGCGTGGCCGGCGTCGTGCAGGCCTCGGGCGACCTCGAGTCCTCCCGATGGGCGGCCGATGCTGCCGATCGTCACCCGCGGGTGCTCGCGGCTGTGGCCATCCACCCCAACGACGCGCCGACGTACGCCGCGGACGGGCGGCTCGATGACGCGCTCGCGCAGATCGATGAGCTCGCATCGCGCGAGCGGGTGCGTGCGATCGGCGAGACGGGGCTGGACTACTTCCGCACGGACGAGGACGGCCGTCCCGCCCAGCTGGCCTCCTTCGAGGCGCACATCGATCTGGCCAAGAAGCACGCTCTGGCGATGCAGATCCACGACCGCGATGCCCACAGAGACGTGCTCGACACCCTGAAGCGGGTGGGCGCCCCCGAGCGTACGGTGTTCCACTGCTTCTCGGGCGACGCCGAGATGGCAGGGGAAGCCGCCGACGCCGGGTACTGGGTGTCGTTCGCGGGCAACATCACCTTCAAGAACGCGCAGAACCTCCGCGACGCACTCGCGGTGACGCCGCGCGAGCGGATCCTGGTCGAGACGGACGCGCCGTTCCTCACCCCGATGCCGTACCGCGGCCGCCCCAACGCGCCGTACCTGGTGCCGCTGACGATGCGCTTCATGGCGGAGCAGCTCAACGCCGACCTCGACGAGCTGTGCGCGCAGATCGCCGCCAACACCGTGGCGGTCTACGGCGAGTTCTGATCTTTTCTTCATTTCTGGCACATCTCCGGGGGTGCACAACAGCAGAAATGTGCCAGAAATGAAGAGTTGCGCCCGGCGGTGTCGCGTTGCGGCGACCCGCCTGTGAGTGGCAGGATTCTTACGGTTCGGTTGCCGGATGCTGAACTGCAGGTGAACATTCTGTCCGGCATCTTGACGCGTTCGGCGCGTTGGTCCAGCCGACGAAGCGGGAGTACGGAACGCATGCGTTCCGCGAATCACGTGACGCAGGGGCGAGAGGCGCGACGCGCCGAACACAAGGAAGGCGGCCGGTGGAAACCGCTTCATTGATCGTCGTGCTGGTCATCGTGCTGGCACTGTTCTTCGATTTCACCAACGGGTTCCACGACACCGCGAACGCGATGGCCACTCCCATCGCGACCGGTGCGCTGAAGCCGAAGACGGCGGTGACACTCGCCGCTCTGCTCAACCTCGGTGGTGCGTTCCTGTCGACGGAGGTCGCAAAGACGATCTCCGGCGGCATCATCCTCGAGGAGCAGATATCGCACGCGCTGTTCCCCTCCCTGATCTTCGCCGGTCTGATCGGTGCGATCACCTGGAACATGCTCACGTGGCTGCTCGGTCTGCCGTCGAGCTCGTCGCACGCGCTGTTCGGCGGTCTGATCGGTGCGACGCTCGTGGGCGTCGGCGCGGCGGCGGTCGACTTCGGCGTCGTGATGAGCAAGGTCATCATGCCGGCACTGCTGGCACCGCTGACGGCCTGCATCATCGCGTACCTTGTCACCAAGCTCGCCTACGCCCTCACGCGACGTCACGACGGCAAGCCCGACGGGCGCAGCGGCTTCCGCTGGGGACAGATCTTCACCTCGTCCCTCGTCGCGCTCGCACACGGCACCAACGACGCGCAGAAGACCATGGGCGTCATCACCCTCGCGCTGATCACGGTCGGGTGGCAGTCCTCCGCGCAGCACGAGCCGCAGCTGTGGGTCGTCTTCGCCGCGGCCAGCGCAATCGCGCTCGGCACCTACATCGGCGGCTGGCGGATCATCCGGACCCTCGGCAAGGGCCTCACCGACGTGAAACCGGCGCAGGGCTTCGCCGCCGAGGCCTCGACATCGGCGACGATCCTCGCGTCGAGTGCTGTGGGCTTCGCGCTGTCGACGACGCAGGTCGCATCGGGCTCCGTCATCGGCTCGGGTCTCGGCAGGCGCGGATCGAAGGTGCGCTGGCGCACGGTGGGCCGCATCTTCGCCGGTTGGGTGATCACGCTTCCCGCTGCCGGCGGCGTCGGCGCGCTGGCGGCGCTCGTCGTGGTGTGGCTCGGCACCACCGGCGTCATCATCGACGCGATCGCGGCCGTGGTGATCGTGCTGGGGCTGTTCCTGCGTTCGCGCAAGGACGCCGTCAACTCGAGCAACGCGATGAGCGAGGTGAGCGAGTCGGGCGCCGCGGTGAAGGTGAAGAGGAACCCGCCGCCCACCCGCCGTGCCCAGCGCTTGGCCGAACGGCGAGCCCGCGAGAAGGCGGAGCGCAAAGAGCGCAAGGCGGCACAGGAGGCGCAGAGATCCGCTGAGAGAGAGCGCCGCAGGAACGAGAGGGGCGGGCGATGAGCATCGACTGGCTGCTGTTCCTGCAAGTGCTCGTCACTGCGCTCGTCGGCGCGGGTCTCGTTGTGGGGTTCTACGCCCTCGGGCTGAGGCTGCGCGCGGCGAGCGGGCGGATTCCCGTCGTCGCCCCCGCCGAGTTCACCGACGCAATCGCGGTGCTCACCGACAAGCAGCAGCGCAAAGAGGAGAAGGCCGCGGCGAAGGCCGCCAGGAAGAGTCCACTCACCGAGGGGCAGAAGCGCGCAGCCCTGGCCGGTTCCTACGCATGCTTCGCCATAAGCGCACTCGCCGTGGTCGCCGGTCTGCTGCTGATCGTCTTCGGGCCCGGCCACTGACGATCCGGCGCACTCTGACGCCTTCAGGCAGGGAAGCAAGGAGCGGCTGCCGGTGCCTGGCCGCGCACCGCGAGACGGAGTCGGGCAGCGAGGCTGTTCCGGCGTGACTGCACCCCGAGCCAGCTGATCGACATCCGGCGGCGGGAGCTCACCGGACGTGCCCGCCCGCGTGGTGCGCCCTCCGGATGACAGACTGGACCGGATGGCCACCTCACTCACCGACCGGATCGACACCGCAGGCTCCGACCCGGACGGTGTGTACGACGCGTTCGTGTCGTGGGCAGCCGACCACGGCACGGAGCTGTACCAGGCGCAGGACGAGGCGATCATCGAGCTGGTCTCCGGCAGCAACGTCATCCTCGCGACGCCGACCGGCACCGGCAAGTCGCTGGTGGCGGTCGGCGCGCACGCGGTGAGCCTGTCTCGGCGTGGTCGCAGCTACTACACCGCGCCGATCAAGGCGCTCGTCAGCGAGAAGTTCTTCGCCCTGGTCGAGATCTTCGGAGCGGACAGCGTCGGCATGGTCACGGGTGACTCGTCGGTGAACCCGGATGCCCCGATCGTGTGCTGCACGGCCGAGATCCTCGCGAACATCGCCCTGCGTCACGGCAGCGTCGACGACATCGACACGGTCGTGATGGACGAGTTCCACTTCTACGGCGACCGTGAGCGCGGCTGGGCGTGGCAGGTGCCGCTGCTCCTGCTGAACAGCACCCAGTTCCTGCTGATGTCGGCCACGCTCGGCGACACGACGCAGATCGAATCCGACCTCACCGAGCGCACGGGGCGCCAGACGACGCTCGTCGCCGGCGCGACCAGGCCCGTCCCGCTGCACTTCTCGTACGAGACGAGGCCGGGCCACGAGGTCGTACAGGAGCTGATCGACGAGACGGAGGTGCCCGTCTACATCGTGCACTTCTCGCAGGCGGCAGCGATGGAGCGCGCCCAGGCGCTGACCAGCGCGAAGGTCATCACGCGCCAGCAGCGCGACGAGATCGCTGAGGCGATCGGTGACTTCCGCTTCACGACGAACTTCGGCAAGACGCTGTCGCGATTGGTGCGCGCGGGCATCGGCGTGCACCACGCCGGCATGCTGCCGCGCTACCGTCGCCTCGTGGAGACGCTCGCCCAGCGCGGCCTGCTGCGCGTCATCTGCGGCACCGACACTCTCGGGGTCGGCATCAATGTGCCCATCCGCACGGTGCTGATCACGGCGCTGAGCAAGTTCGACGGGCAGCGGATGCGCAGGCTCGGCGCGCGCGAGTTCCATCAGATCGCCGGGCGGGCCGGGCGCGCCGGCTACGACCCGTACGGCAACGTGATCGCGCTCGGTCCCGAGCACGAGATCGAGAACGCCCAGGCGCTGCGCAAGGCGGGCGATGACGTCAAGAAGCGCAAGAAGGTCACCCGCAAGAAGGCGCCGGAGGGCTTCGTCTCGTGGAGCGAGGACACCTTCACCAAGATCGTCGACGCCGAGCCCGAGGCGCTGCGCCCGCAGATGCAGATCACCGCGGCGATGCTGATCAACGTGATCGGCCGCGGCGGCGACGTGTTCGCAGGCGTCCGCTCGCTCGTGTTCGACAACCACCAACCGCGCACTGAGCAGTATGCGCTCGCCAGGCGCGCTCTCGCCCTGTTCCGCACGCTGCGCGAGGCGGAGATCGTCGAGGTCGCCGGGCCCGTCATCCGGCTCGTCGTCGATCTGCAGCCGAACTTCGCCCTCAACCAGCCGCTGTCGCCGTTCGCCCTCGCGGCGATCGACCTGCTCGATCCGGATGACGCCCCAGGCGCCGCAGGCAGCGGACACTACGCGCTCGACGTGGTCAGCGTGATCGAGTCGACGCTCGACGACCCACGCCAGATCCTGTCGCAGCAGCAGTACAAGGCGCGCGGCGAGGCGGTCGGCGAGATGAAGCGCGACGGCCTCGAGTACAACGAGCGCATGGAGGCGCTCGAGGAGATCACCCACCCCAAGCCGCTCGAAGAGCTGCTCACACAGGCCTACCAGGTGTTTGCCTCGAGCCAGCCGTGGGTGCGCGACTTCGAGCTCCGGCCGAAGTCGGTCGTGCGCGACATGTTCGAGCGGGCGATGAGCTTCGCCGAGTTCGTGCAGTGGTACCAGCTGGGGCGCAGCGAGGGGCTGGTGCTGCGCTATCTCAGCGACGCATACCGGGCGATCAGACAGACCGTTCCCGACCACGCCCGCACAGAGGAGCTCGAGGACATCATCGAGTGGCTCGGTGCGCTTGTGCGCCAGGTCGACTCGAGTCTCGTCGACGAGTGGGAAGCGCTCGCCGCGGGCCGCGACGCCTCGGGCGAGGCGGAGGCGCTGCCGCCTGCGCCGCCGTCTCTGGTGGGCAATACTCGAGCCTTCACGGTGCTGGTGCGCAACGAGATGTTCCGCCGCGTGCAACTGGCCGCGCTCGAGCGCGACGACGAGCTCGAGAAGCTCGACCCGGATGCCGGCTGGCCGGAGGTCCTGGACGCCTACTACGCGGAGCACGACGACATGCTCACGGGCGGTCCGGCGCGTTCACCCGCGCTGTGCCGCATCGACGCATCCGAGCGCGGTGTCTGGCAGGTCGAGCAGGTGATCGATGACCCCGCGGGCAACCACGACTGGCGCATCCGCGCGAGAGTGGACCTCGTCGAGTCGGACGCTCAAGGCGAAGCCGTGGTGGATGTGACGTGGGCAGGACGGATGTAGCGGCACGTCCCGGCAGATCAGCCGGGAACCGGCGTCTGCTCCCGATCGGAGGAGCGGGGGCGAGACACGCGGCCTCGCACCATGTGAACGGCCGCGCGCGACGTGCAGCGGCAGGCCGAGCGCGTACGCGGCCGCGCCTGCGGACTGCGGGTCGTGCGCGCCGAGCGCGAGGCGGCTCCCCGGTCTCTCTGGCGCTCGGCGAAGCGCTGGAGCGGTTCGCGCGGCTCCAGCTCGCCGCGGCGGCGCCGTTCCACCAGTGAGCGGAGCTGACCGAGCCAGTCGTCGTCGCTCGGCTCGTGGAAGTAGTTGTCCCGTCGCCACTGCGGCCGCAGCGCACGGAATCGCCGATGGATCACGTCGTCCTCGCCCGCTAGCAGGTCGCTGCCGATGAACACCACGTTGATGAGCTGCTCTGAGACGCCGAAGGTGTCGAGTGCGATCACGGGAACACCGGTCGCCGCTGCCTCGATGGCCGCCGTCGAGCTGACGGTGACAAGCCCTTCGGCGCGCCTCAGCGCCGTCGACATCGCCTCTGTCGAGACGACGAGGTTCTCCGGCAGTTCGCCGACCTCCGCCAGCAGCTCGGGGTAGGAGTGCAGCTCGCGGTGCGTCTCCGCCTCGCCAGGCCGGCCGCGCAGCTTGAGCACGACGCGTCGCTCCGGGGCGGCTTCCGCCGCCGCGATGAGCAGGCGCACCACCCGCATCCGTTCCTCCCGCTCCGCGGGAACCTTCGCCTGCGCGGCGAACACGAGATCCGTGCCGTCGGCGGCAGGTTCGCGCGTCGTCGCTCGGGCGAAGGGCAGGGTCGCCAGAGCGAAGCGCTGTCTGATGCCGCGCTCGATCGCGAGCGAGGCGAACTCACGGACCTCGCGGTGCGAGTGCAGCACGAACAGGTCGCAGCCGCGCCTGAAGTGCAGCGCGAGCCGGGTCGGCGGGATCGAGATGCCTGGCAGACCCGTCACGACCACGGGGCACGGGTCCATCGACGAGATCTGCCGCTGCAGCACCTGCACCAGAGGCCCCCTGGCCGCGAGCAGTACGGCGTCGGCGCCGGACAGCAGCCGGGGCAGATCGCCGTACCCCGCGCGCCTGACCCTGTCGCCCGCTCCGCCGCGGCCTCGGGGACGCGACAGTCCGCTGCCGCGCAGTGCGACAGCCAGCTGAGTGTCGCTGACCACCAACGGGGTGTCGAGCACGATCAGCTCGGTGCCCGGCAGCGAGCCGATCAGCGCGGCCGCCCACTTCACATAAGAGTCGGTGTCGGCGATGGCGACGATGCGAAGTCGGCCGGCGCCGTTCACGCGTCTACGCGCCGCAGCTTCGCCATCGGCGCCTCCTCGCCGGGGAACACCCGCTTGACGCCGTCGCCGAACGCGCTCTCGATGATCCGGATGTCGCGGACGAGGTGTTCGAGGCCTGTCGGCTCGAGAGACGCGGCGTGATCCGAGCCCCACATGGTGCGGTCGAGCGTGATGTGGCGCTCGACGGCAACGGCTCCCATCGCGACCGCGGCGAGCGAGATCTGCAGACCGCGCTCGTGGCCCGAGTACCCGACGGGAATGCCGGGGAAGCGTTCGCCGAGCACACGGATCATCCGCAGGTTGGCCTCGTCCGGCTCCATCGGGTAGGTGGACGTGGCGTGCATCAGCACGAGCTTCTCTGTGCCGAGCACCTCGATGGCTCGGTCGATCTGCGCCATCGTCGACATGCCGGTGGAGAGGATGATCGGCTTTCCCGTGTCGCGCAGCGCCTCGAGCAGTTCGATGTCGGTCAGGCACGCGGAGGCGACCTTGTGCGCTGCGACGTTCAGATCCTCGAGGAAGTCGACGCTGGGCAGGTCCCACGGCGAGGCGAACCAGTCCAGTCCCCGCAGCGTCGCGTGGTCGCCGACGGCGACGTACTCGTCGCGGCCGAACTCGACGCGATGACGGTACTCCAGATAGGTCATCGTGCCCCACGGCGTCTCGCGAGGAGTGTCGCGCATGTGCTCGGGGGTGGCGATCTCCGGTGTGCGCTTCTGGAACTTCACGGCGTCGGCACCGGCGTCGGCGGCGACATCGATCAGCTGCTTGGCCAGTTCCACGTCGCCGTTGTGGTTGAGGCCGATCTCGGCGACGACGTAGGCGGGGTGACCGCCCCCGACGACGCGCGATCCGATGCGAACAGTCATGGGGTCTCCTTCTGTGCGGGTTGCTGGGCGGCCGCGAACGGATTGCGCGCGGCGCCACGGGATCGGAGCACGCGCTCTGCGAGCTCGCGGACGGCCCCTGAGCCTCCGGCGCGCTCGAGCACGAGTCGCGCGGCGGCAAGGACGAGCGGATGCGCGTCGGAGACGGCGACGGGCCAGCCGACGATCTCGAGCGCGGGAAGGTCGTTGACGTCGTTGCCGAGGTAGGCGACGCGCTCCAGAGGGATGCCGCGCACGTCGGCCCACGTGCGCAGGGCCGAGGCCTTGTCGTCCTGGGCCTGCAGGACGTCGATGCGCAGTTTGCGGGCGCGGGCGGTGACGACCGGATCCGTTTCGGTGGAGAGGATCAGCGCGTCGATGCCCGCTTCGCGCAGCAGCCGGACGCCCATCCCGTCCGACCTGCTCACCCTGACGTGCTCGAGGCCGTCGCTCGACACGGTGACCCGATCGTCGGTGTGCACGCCGTCGAAGTCGGTCACGACGGCGTCGACGTCGAGCGGGACGCTGGTGGGCTCCGCGGCGAGCGGCGCAAGGGCCATGGCGATGTGGAGCTGCTCGGGTGAGTCGATCTCGATCGCCGTGCGCTCGTCGACCTGCACGGGAACGGTGCGGCCGAAGAAGCGGTGCCCTGTGCTGCGGAACCCCGCGGTGTCGAGCACGTAGAACGCACCGGTCTCGAGATAGTGCGGTTCCCGGTCCTGGCGTCGTGGCCGGTGCGACGGATCGTGATTGATGCCCGTCGCACCGTTCGGACCAGACGCCCACAGGAAGCCGTAGGTCTCCACAGCGGAGAACGCGCTTTCGGCCTCGCCTGCGCGCACCATCCGCACGGCGCGCGACAGTGCAGGCACGTCGATGAACGGCGACGTCGCCTGCAGGAAGGCGATGGCGCGCGGTTCGGATCCGAGCGACTCGATGGCATGCAGCAGCGCGCTCTCGGAGGACGCACCGTCGCCGGAGATGTCGGAGGGGCGGCGGACGACGTCTGCGCCCCATTCGCGTGCGGCTGCCGCAATCGCGTCGTCGTCCGTCGTCACCACGACGCGGTCGACGCCTTCTGCCTCGTTCGCCGCGATCACGGCCCTGGCGACCAGAGGGACGCCTCCGACCCTGACCAGGTTCTTGCCAGGAATGCCCTTGGAGCCGCCGCGCGCGGGAACGATCGCGACGACCTCGCCGGACGCGGAGCGGGAGGAGGGCGTCACCGGGCCTCTCCTGTGACGTGCCAGGCGCGCGTGGAGTTCATGACGCTCTCGGTCCCGCGCAGCACCAGCGGCAGCGTCGTGAGAGCGCTGGAGCTCAGCGACCGCACGTCGACGGGGCGGCGCAGGCCGGCGAGCGCCAGCTCCACGGGCACACCGGTCTCCACGACCGTGACGCCGGGCACATCGCGGACGGCATCGAGCATCTCCGGCGTCTCCCTGCGGTGCGGGAGGTAGGTGCTCTCGCCGCGGCGCGTCTCGCTCGACACCCAGGAGAGATAGTCGCTGCGCGACATCCGGCCGTCGGTCGGCAGCGCGGAACCGAGCACGACCCGCTCGGTCCGGACGAGGGAGGTGAGCTGTTCGCTCGGTTCCGTCGAGCGCAGCCAGCCGAAGTCGTGGCGGGTCACGCCGAGCGAGTACTCCGCGATCGCGCTCTCTCGCGCTCCGCCCAGGGGGAAGGCAGTGAACAGCTCGGCGTCTCCGGCCAGCGCGCGCCGACGCACGTGATCGAGGGCGAAGGGCGCGAACCGTGTGGTGAGGCCCTTCTCGGAGACACCGGGACGGCAATAGGGGAGCGTGCCGGCGATCGCGTCGGCGAAGGCGAGCGTGTTCATCCCGTCGTCGAGGAACGTCACCCGCTTCGGTCGCAGCACTGCGGCGGCCATCCGGAACTGACCGGAGAATCCGTCGCCGACGAGCCAGTGCGAGTGGCTGGCGAGCATCCGCCACGGGATGCCGAAGTACGGCTGCTTCTCGCCGAAACGGGCGCCGCGGCGGAGCACTTCGTCCGCCGTCTCCGGGATCTGCTCCGTGACGCGAGCGGCCAGGTCGATTGCGCGGCCGTGCGCCGCCGCCCATTCCGCCGCCCCGAGCAGCTGCAGCGGCGATTCCACCCATGCGAGAGTCGACATCCGCCCCATGTGTTCACCGTGCGACGCGAGGGTGAACGCATGCACCTGCTGACGTTACGGGCAGGAGACGCGCATGGAAACGTTCGTCGTCGCCGCGCCCGCGCCGTCGCGCCAGGGAGCGCGAACTCCGGTGGGATGATGGAGCCATGACAGTGACGCTGCTCGGCGCGACCGAGATCCGCTCCCTCGCCGCCAGGCTCGACGTCACGCCGACGAAGAAGCTCGGCCAGAACTTCGTCGTCGACGCGAACACGGTGCGCAGGATCGTGCAGGTGGCGAAGGTCGCCGGCACTGATCGCGTGGTCGAGGTGGGGCCAGGGCTCGGGTCGCTGACGCTCGCGATCCTCGAGACCGGTGCCGCAGTGACGGCAGTGGAGATCGATTCGCGGCTGGCCGCGGAGCTGGCGACGACGGCAGCCGCGCACGGCGTGCCTGACGGCGCCCTCACGGTCGTCGCCGCCGATGCGATGCGCGTGAGCGAGCTGCCGGGAGACCCGCGCGTGCTCGTCGCGAACCTGCCGTACAACGTCTCGGTTCCCGTGCTGCTGCACCTGATGGAGACGTTCGAGAGCCTCGAGCGCGGCGTGGTGATGGTGCAGTCCGAGGTGGGGGAGCGGCTCGCAGCGGCTCCAGGCAACAAGGTCTACGGATCTCCGAGTGCCAAAGCGGCCTGGTACGGTTCATGGCGGACGGCCGGCAGCGTATCGCGGCAGGTGTTCTGGCCGGTGCCGAACGTGGACAGCGTGCTGGTGGCGTTCGAACGCAGCACGACCACACGCGGCACGGAGGACGAGCGGCGCCGAACCTTCCAGGTGATCGACGCCGCCTTCCAGCAGCGCCGCAAGATGCTCAGACAGGCACTGTCGAGCGTCTGGGGCGGGTCCGCCGCGGCCAGCGAGATCCTGCAGCGCGCGGGAGTCGCACCGACCGCCAGAGGCGAGGCGCTCACGATCGACGACTTCCACCGCATCGCGCTCGCCGCGGGCTGAGGGGCGATGACTTCCTCCGCCTCGCAGGCGACGGTGATCCGTCGCGCCGCCGGATCAGTAGAGTGAAGCCATGACTGACAAGGCTCGTTTCGAGACCGTCGCCGACATCGGCGACCTGCACCGCCCCTTCACTCCGGACGCCGACCGGTACGTGAGGAACGACTATCGCCAGGTGGGCGAGACCGGCTTGTACCTGCCGCCGCTGTCGTTCGGGCTGTGGTGGAACTTCGGCGACAACTTTCCGATCGACAACCAGCGCAGCCTCATCCGGCACGCCTTCGATCGGGGCATCACGCACTTCGACCTGGCCAACAACTACGGCCCCCCGTACGGCTCGGCGGAGACGAACTTCGGCCGCATCTACCGGGAGGACCTGAAGCCGTACCGCGATGAGCTGATCATCTCGTCGAAGGCCGGATGGGACATGTGGCCGGGCCCGTACGGCACGTTCGGTTCGCGCAAGTACATCATCGCCAGTGCCGAGCAGTCGCTCGAGCGGATGGGGCTCGACTACGTCGACATCTTCTACTCGCATCGCGCCGACCCGGTCACCCCGCTCGAGGAGACGATCGGCGCGCTCGACACCCTCGTGAAGCAGGGCAAGGCGCTGTACGTCGGCATCTCCTCTTACTCGGCCTCCCGCACGCTCGAGGCCAAGGCCATCGCTCGCTCGCTCGGCACACCGCTCGTGATCCACCAGCCGGCGTACTCGATCCTGAACCGCTGGGTCGAGGACGGCCTGACCGGAGCGCTGAAGCAGGAGGGCATGGGCGCGATCGCGTTCACACCGCTCGCGCAGGGCCTGCTGACGTCGAAGTACCTCGGCGACGGAGCCGCAGAGCGCAGCCGCGGTTCGATGCCGTCAGGAGCGATCTCCGAGCCGCTGCTGCAGAACCTGCGCCAGCTCGACGAGATCGCGTCCCAGCGCGGCCAGTCGCTCGCGCAGATGGCGATCGCATGGATCCTGCGCGATCCGGTGGTCGCATCCGCCCTGATCGGCGCCTCCCGCGTCGAGCAGCTCGACGAGAACCTGGGCGCGCTGGACGGCCCGGCGTTCACCGCAGAGGAGCTGGAGGCGATCGACGCCGTCGGTGCCCAGCTCGAGTACGACTCGTGGGCCGAGTCGGCGTCGACCCAGTAGCGATCAGCGTATGACCCTCGCCGACCCGTTTCCCTCCGTGCGCGTCCGCGCACCGGGGAAGATCAACGTCTTCCTCGAGGTGGGGCGTCTGCAGCCGGACGGCTACCACGACCTGGCGACCGCGTTCCAAGCCGTGTCGCTGTACGAGGACGTGGTGGCCACGCATGATGACGACTTCACGATCGCGCAGGTGACGGGGTCCGTCCCGGTGCTCGGTGTGCCGAGGGACGAGTGCAACCTCGCCCTCCGGGCGGCCAGGCTGCTGGCCGAGGAGACGGGCTATCACGGCGGCGTCAGGATCGACCTCTATAAGGAGGTGCCCGTCTCCGGCGGAATGGGCGGGGGCTCCGCCGACGCCGCGGCGACCCTGCTGGCGTGCGACGCGCTGTGGGGCACCGGTCTGTCCAGCGGCGATCTGCAGAAGCTCGCAGCGCGCCTGGGCGCCGACGTGCCGTTCGCGCTGCTCGGAGGCACCGCGGTCGGCACGGGCAGGGGCGATCGGCTCAACCCCGCACTGGCGAGGGGGCGCGTCGACTGGGTGCTCGTGACGAATCCGGTCGGCGTCTCGACCCCCGAGGCGTACGGCATGCTCGACCGGCACCGCGAGGAGCACGGCGCGCAGATAGGGCAGGGAGCAGAGAGCCCCGCTGTCGACACCGACGTGCTGCACGCGCTCCGTCAGGGCGACCCGCAGATGCTCGCAGCGTGTCTGCGCAACGATCTGCAGGCGGCCACGCTGCGGCTCCGTCCCGACCTGACCGAGACCATGGAGCTCGGAGAGAGTTCGGGGGCCCTGGCCGGCATCGTCTCGGGCTCCGGCCCGACGATCGCCTTCCTGGCCTCTGGCGCCGAAGCGGCGGCCGAGCTGCAGCAGACCCTCGACGCGGCAGGGCACGACACCCTGCTCGTGCACGGGCCCGTGCCAGGGGCGCGCATCGTCGGCTGACCGGCACGCGGCGCTCCGCGCGAGTGCGTGACGGATGTCGGTGGGTGTGGGTAGTGTCGAACCGACGCCCGCAACCGATGCGTTTGGAGGGGCGATGAGAGCACTGTGGCGCGACCTGGTGGTCGCAGAAGCATCCGATGAGGAGATCATCGAAGTCGATGGGGCGTGGTACTTCCCGCCGCACAGCGTGAACCGAGAGCTGCTGGTGCCGTCCGAGAGGGGTACACCTGCAGCTGGCGGGGCGATGCGAGCTACTTCTCGATCGAGGCGGAGGGCGAGCGCGAGACGGATGCGGCATGGTGCTATCCGCACATGGACGATGCGGCCATCGCGCGCATCGGGGTCGACGCTCGCGAGTACGTCGCCTTCTCGCCTGCCGTCTCCGTGATCGCGTCGTGATCGAGTTCCGCTCCGTCCGCAAGGAGTATCCCGACGGCACCGTCGCTGTGGCAGATGTGAGCCTCACCGTGCCGTCGCACAGGACGGTCGTGCTGGTCGGCTCGTCGGGCTCAGGCAAGACGACGCTGCTGCGCATGGTGAACCGGATGGTCGAGCCGACCTCCGGCCAGGTGCTGATCGACGACGAAGACGTGCACGAGCGCGATGCTGTGCGGCTGCGTCGATCGATCGGCTACGTGATGCAGAGCTCCGGTCTGCTGCCGCACGTGCGAGTGATCGACAACATCGCCACCGTGCCCGTGCTGAACGGCGTCCCGAAGGCGCAGGCGCGCGCACGCGCGCGCGAACTGATGGAGACCGTCGGCCTCGACGACGAGCTGGCAGCGCGCTACCCCGCACAGCTCTCCGGCGGCCAGCAGCAGCGCGTCGGGGTGGCCAGGGCGCTCGCGTCTGATCCGAACATCCTGCTGATGGACGAACCGTTCGGCGCCGTCGACCCCGTTGTGCGCGGCGAGCTGCAGCGCGAGCTTCTGCGCCTGCAGACGGAGCTGGGGAAGACGATCGTGTTCGTCACCCACGACATCGACGAGGCGTTCGCCCTCGGCGACGAGATCGTGATTCTGGCGCGCGAGGGCCGCATCGTGCAGCAGGGAACGAGGGACGAGATCCTGGAGAGCCCCGCAGACGACTTCGTGCGCGAGTTCGTCGGGCTGGTCGGCGGCAGGCGCGAGATGACGCTGCGCACGACGTCGCAGGGCACGGCAGTCGTGGACGGCTCGGGGCGGGTGCAGGGGATGCTGCGAGGCGACGCGTGAGCTGGACGCTCGCGAATCTCGACCTGATCGGTTCGCTGGTGCTCGAACACCTGCGCCAGAGCGTGCCGCCGATCCTGTACGGGCTCGTGATCGCGATTCCGCTCGGCTGGGTGGCGCACCGCTTCAGGGCCGTGCGCGGCTTCGTGCTGACCGTGACGGGGCTGCTGTACACACTGCCGTCACTCGCGCTGCTGCCGCTGCTGCCCGTGCTGTTCGACATCAGCGCCCTCAGTGAGGTCAACCTCGTGCTGGCGCTGTCGATCTACGCCGTCGCGCTGCTGGTGCGCTCAGCAGCCGACGGCTTCGACTCCGTCGATGCGGATGTGCGCCGAGCGGCCGTCGCGACCGGGTACGGGCCGGTCGGACGCTTCTTCCGAGTCGAGCTCCCCCTCGCCGGACCCGTCATCCTCGCCGGCCTGCGGGTGGCGGCGGTGAGCACGATCTCGCTGGCCACCGTCGGAATCCTGATCGGTGTGACGAACCTCGGCTACCTGTTCACGAACGGATTCCAGCGGCGGCTCGTCGAGGAGATCTTCGCCGGAGTCGTCGCGGTGGCACTGGTCGCGCTTGTCATCGACGCGCTGCTCGCGCTCGCCGGCAGGGCGCTGATGCCGTGGGCGACGTCGGATCGCGCGCGGAGGCGGGGGAGGAGCGCGGCATGAACCTCCTCGTCGATGCGTTCGCGTGGCTGTTCTCGCCGGAGAGGCTGGCCGGCTCGAATCCGCTCCTCGTCGCCGTGGGGATGCACCTGGTCTACACCGTGATCGCCGTGGCCATCGCCGCGGTGATCGCGGTGCCGATCGGATGGGCGATCGGGCACACGGGCCGGGGCCGAGAGATCGCCGTCGCCGTCTCCGGGGCGGCCAGGGCGCTGCCGTCGTTCGGGCTCATCCTGCTGCTCGTGCTGCTGATGGGAGTGCTCAACTCGACGCCGGCCGCGCTCGTCGCGTTCGTGCTGCTGGCGATCCCGTCGATCCTCGCCGGAGCGTATGCGGGGTTCGAGACGATCGACCGCGCAACGGTGGGGGCGGGTCGAGCCCTCGGCATGACCGAGTGGCAGATCCTGTGGCGCATCGAGGTTCCGCTCGGGCTGACGCTGCTCGTGGGAGGCCTTCGCTCGGCCGTGCTGCAGGTCGTGGCGACGGTGACCCTCGCGGCGTACGTCAATCTCGGCGGGCTCGGGTACGACATTCTGCAGGGCATTCAGCTGCGGCAGTTCGATCAGGTGCTCGGCGGGGCGCTCGCGGTCGCGGTGCTGGCGCTCGCGCTCGACGGCGTCTTCGCTCTGCTGCAGCGGGCGGCGCGTCCGCGCGGCGTCGCAGCGGTGCCCGGTGTCGCCGGTGCGGCATAGGCTTGCAGAGCACGATCCGCTACGGAAGGTGGAACCCCATGAAAGCCATGACCAAGACTGCAGCACTGGTGGGCGCGGGCGTGCTCGCCCTCTCACTCGCCTCCTGCGGGTCGGGCGACCCTCTGGCAGAGGAGACGGAGGGCGGCGACGCCGATTCGGGCTCTGGCGAGAGCATCGTCGTCGGTTCGCAGGCCTACGCGTCGAACGAGATCATCGCCGAGGTCTACGCCCAGGCGCTCGAGAACGCCGGGTTCGAGGTCGAGAGGAAGTTCAGCATCGGCCAGCGCGACGTCTACATGCCGTCGCTCGAAAACGGCGAGATCCACCTCTTCCCCGAGTACACAGGCAATCTGCTGCAGTTCTTGGACGACACCACCGAGGCGCGCACGCCGGACGATGTGTACGCAGAGCTCGGTGAGGCGCTGCCAGATGGGCTGGAAGCGCTGGCGTACGCACCGGCGACCGACCAGGACTCCTACAGCGTCACTCAGCAGTTCGCCGACGACAACCAGCTCACCACGATCGCCGACCTCGCGAACATCGACGGCACCGTCACGCTCGGCGGCCCGCCAGAACTCGAGGAGCGCCCGTACGGTCCGAGCGGCGCGGAGTCGATGTACGGCGTCGATCTCGCGTTCGAGGCGACGGGCGAAACCACGGTGGAGGCGCTGTTGGCCGGCACGATCCAGGTCGGAAACGTCTTCACAGCCGACCCGCGCATCGAGTCCGAGGGCCTCGTGCCGCTGGAGGACCCGGACGGCCTGTTCCTCTCGCAGAACGTCGTTCCGATCGCGTCGGCCGACATCGCCGCCGACATCGCCGAGGCGATCGACCCGGTCAGCGCTGCGCTCACCAGCGAGGAGCTCGTGGCGATGAACGTCGCCAACACCACCGACGCCCAGCAGCCAGACGAGATCGCCGCCGCCTGGCTGAGCGAGCAGGGGCTGGACTGACGAGCGCGACGGGGCCGAACGACGCTGCGTGATCAGTGCCGGTCGGCCCCGGCTCTCAGCGCACGCGAGCGAGGAACTCCGCGGTCTCTCGGCGCTGCGGGGCGTCGAAGATCTGCTCCGGCGTGCCCTGCTCGATGATCACGCCGCCGCGCATGAACACGATGCGGTCGGCGACCTCGCGGGCGAACGACATCTCGTGTGTGGCCATCAGGATCGTCGATCCGCGCTCCTCGCGCAGCTCCCGCACCAGATCGAGCACTTCGCCGACCAGTTGGGGGTCGAGCGCACTGGTGATCTCGTCGAGCAGCAGCAGTTCCGGGTCGGTCAGGATCGCCCGCACGATCGCGACGCGCTGCTGCTGGCCGCCGGAGAGGCGGTCGGGGTAGTCGCGCGCCTTCTCGCCCAGCCCCAGTGAGGCCAGCAGCTCCAGGCCGCGACGGTTCGCCTCTGCAGGGTCGACGCCGTGCACCTTGCGCGCGGCGAGGGTGACGTTGTCGATCACGCGCATGTGCGGGAACAGGTTGAAGTGCTGGAACACCACGCCGATCCGGCTGCGCACCGCGTCGGCGTTCGCGTGCGGATCGGTGATGTCGTCACCCGAGAGGAAGATCTGGCCGTCGTCGACCTGCTCGATCAGGTTGATCGTGCGCAGCAGCGTCGACTTTCCCGATCCGGAAGCCCCGATCAGCACGACCGCCTCATGGGCGTCGACGACGAGGTCGACGCCCATCAGCACATCATGGTCGCCGAAGCGCTTGCGCACACCGCGCACGTCGAGAACGCTCATACCATTCCTCCCATCTGCTCGCGCTTGTTCATACGGGCGGTGACCCAGTCGGTCAGCCGGATCATCGGCCAACTGATCGCCACGAACAGCAGTCCGGCCACGAGGTACGGCGTGAAGTTGTAGGTCTGCGCGACATCGATCTGGGCGGCGCGCACCGCGTCGACGGCGCCGAGCACCGAGATCAGCCCGACGTCCTTCTGCATCGACACGAAGTCATTCATCAGAGGAGGAACGACCTTGCGCACGCCCTGCGGGACGACGACCATGCGCAGCGTCTGCGCGTGCGACAGCCCGAGCGAGCGCGCCGCGATGCGCTGTGAGGGATGCACCGCCTCCATGCCGGCGCGCAGCACCTCGCCGACGTACGCGGAATAGCACAGCGTGATCGCGACGGTTCCGAGCACCGCGGCGTCGATGCGCGGAAAGATGCCGAGCGTCGGGATGCCGAGACCCACCAGGTAGAGAACGATCAGCACGGGAACGCCGCGGAAGAAGTCGACGTAGATCGTCGCAAGCGCGCGCAGCGGGAAGAACACCGGCCCGCGCAGCGAACGCATCACGGCGAGCAGCGTGCCCAGCACGGCCACGGCGATGGCCGCGAAGAACAGCACCCGGATGTTCAGCCAGAGCCCCTGCAGAACGGCGGGGAAGGCGCGCACGGCGGCTTCGGGAGAGAAGAACGTCTCGCGGGCGGTGTCCCAGCCTGGGGTGTTGACGATCGCGATGCCGAGCACGACCGCGACGACAACGGTGCTGGCCAGGGCGATCAGCACGCTGCGCACCGTGGCGCGCCTGCGCACGGCACGACGGCCGAGTTCGAGCTCGCTGGGTCGCCGATCGGCGTCTGGGACGGGGCTGCTCATCCGGATCAGTCGAGAACGGGCACGTCGACTGCGTCAGCGAGCCACTCCTGCTCGAGCTCGGCGAGGGTGCCGTCCTCGCGCAGCGCGTCGACGGCGTCCGTGACGGGGCCGGTGAGCTCGGAGTCCTTCGGCAGGACGAAGGCCAGCTCGTCGCCGCCGGACGTATCGGCGAACTGACCGATGATCACGCCGCCGTCGATCTCGGCGCCGGTGAGGTAGAACGCGCTGGGCAGGTCGATCACGAAGGCATCGATCTGGCCGCTGGAGAGCGCGAGCACGGCGTCCTCGTTCGAGTTGAACGTGGCCACCTCCTGCTCGAGCTCGGCGTCGGCGAGGGCATAGCTGGTCGAGCCGACGGATGCGCCGACCTTGTATTCGTCCAGCTCGGCGACGCTGCCGACGTCGGCGGCGGGGGAGTCGGCCGTGGCGATGACCGCCTGCGACGTCGTGTAGTACGTCGACGAGAAGTCGACGGCGTTCTTGCGCTCGTCGGTGACGGAGAACTGCTGCAGATTGAGGTCCCAGTCCTTCGGTCCTGGCGTCACCGACGTCTCGAAGCTCGCCCTGACCCACTCGACCTCGTCGTCGGCGAAGCCGAGTTCCTCGGCGACGGCGTAGGCGACGGCTGCCTCGAAGCCCTCACCGCTTGCGGGGTCGTCGTCCTCCACCCATGGCGTGTACGCGGGCTCGCCGGTGGCGACAGTGAGAGTGCCTGGCGTGAGAGTCGTGATCGCGTCGTCGCCCGACTGCTCTGCGGTGTCGTCACCGCCGGATGCGCAGCCCGCGAGGGCGATGGCCGCGGCTGAAGCGACGGCGACGGCGCCGACGCGGCGCGAGAGGGACGAAGAGTTCACGGGTGCTCCTTGTGCTGTGCGGGGCGCGCGAACGCGCGATGTCCAGGGTAGATCAGATGGGGTGGGCGTTTCATGCCGAGCGACATCGGGAGACATCGCCGGCACGGTCGAGAGTCGTCTCCTACCGCTCAGGAGTGATCGTCACGAGCTCTTCCCCGACGCTCGCCCCCGTCTGAGCCGTGTATTCGCCGCTGGCGGCGCGGAGCCGGCCGGCGATGACGGTGGCGGCCGCGCGGCCGGTGCCGTGCTCGACGAGAGCCGCGAGGGTGTCCTCGACGGAGGCGACCGGGATGTCGAAGAAGGCCAGATCGGCCAGAGCACCGACGGCGAGATACCCGGTGCGCTTCGGTCCGACGTCGATGCCCATGGCATGAGCGCCGCCCAGGGTCGCGGCGCGCAGCAGCTGCTCTGGCAGATCGCGGCTAGTGTACCCCTGGGACCTGGCGATCGTGTGCAGAGCGGCGACGTCCGCCATCAGGTCGAGCGAAGGGCTCGACGAGAGCGAATCGGTGCCCACCGCGATCGGGCTGCCCTCGAACAGGTATGCGGCCACAGGAGGCTCATCGAGCCCGATCACAGCGTTCGAACGCGGGCACAGGGCGACGCTCGTGCCACGGGCGCGCAGAATCGCGCGGTCGCGCGCCGTCATGTAGACGCCGTGGGCGATGTGGCAGTCGGGCCCGAGCACGCCGAGGCGGTCGACGAACTCCGTCGCACCGGTTCCGAATCCGGCATCGCGCAGCTCGCGGAAGCTGCCGAGGCCCATGCCGTACCAGGGGTCGGTGTGCTCGTGCTCGAACTCGCGCTCGAACGCGGCCTCTCCCAGGTGCAGGTGGATCCTGCTGCCGCGTTCGCGCACGATGTCGGGGATCTCGAGCAGCGGCTCGACGTCGAGTGAGTACGGAGCGTGCGGTGAGAGCCCCGTGCCGGGAGGGGAGGGGAGCGCATCCAGCGCGTGCTCCACCTGCGCCCTGCCGGTGCGCGTCCACTCGGCGTTGGACCAGCTCATCACCTCCCAGTAGGTGATGCCGCCGAGACCGGCATCGTGCAGCACGCTCGCCGCCTCGGCGTCCGTGACGATGTCTGCGACAGCCGTCGTCCCTGCCGCGAGCATCATCCTGGCGCCTGAGGCGGCGTCGGCCGCCCAGTCGTGGCCGGACTCGTAGACCGGATCGAACGCGGAGGCCCAGTCTTCGAAGTTCGCGTACCTGCCGCGGCCGACTTCTGCCATTCCCGTGTACTGCAGGTGCGAGTGCGCATTCACCAGGCCAGGCATCAGCACGCCGTGCCAGTGCAGCTCGGTGGTGTCGCGGTCGGCGAGCAGGTGCCTGACCCACGTGCGCTCGCCGACGTGCAGGATGCGTCCGTCCCGCACGGCGATAGCGCCGTCGTGGATCGGAGGGGCGGTGATGGGGATCACCAGCGATGCCGAGTAGATCGTGATTCTGTCGTCCGTCATGACGGATCCTCCTCGGCGGCGTCTCGGAAGCGAGGAGAGCGCCATTCCGTCTCCGAGGCAGTGGCATCCGCCGTTGTGCGTCGGTCGATGACTGTGCCCCTGGCAGCCAGTGCGGCGCGCGCGACGGCGGCATCCGCCTCCTCGGGGAAGGGGTGCACGCCGATGCCGGGTCGTGTGCGCACAAGATGCTCCAGCCCCGCCAGCTGCACGGCGAACGACCAGTCCATGATCTCGATCGGATTGCCCTCGGCCGCGGTGATGTTGATGCAGCCGCCGCGGTCGAGCACGAGCGCTCCGGATGGGCGGAGCCGGTCGATGTGCGGCACTGTGGCGCCGTCGAGCGCAAGCGGCTCGAGATCGGCTCCGGTGAGATCGACCTCGCCTGGTACGCCGCCCGCGACGGCGACGACGGCCGCTCCCGCGAGCAGCTCGCGATCGATCGTCCCCGCCGCGCCGGTCGCCGAGACGACGAGCGCACCTCGACCGAGGTCGGCGGCGCGGCCCGTCTCGTAGCCGTCGTGCGCGGCGCGCAGGGCGCGCACGGGGTCGAGCTCGGCCACGCGCACCTCGGCGCCGAGCGCACGCAGGTGGCTGGCGACGCCCTGCCCGACGGGGCCGTAGCCGATGACGGCGGCCGGCTGGTCGCGCAGCGAGATCCCTGCTGCATCGAGCACATCGGCGATGGCGAAGACGCACGACTGCCCCGTGCCGTATCGGTTGTCGAAGCGGGTCTTCATCTGAGCGTCGTTGACCGCGATCACGGGTGCGCACAGTTCGCCGGCCCGTTCCATGGCGCGCAGCGGCGTCAGCCCGCTCGTGGTCTCCTCGTTCGCGCCGATCCACGAGGCGGCCTCGTCCGGTGCGGCCTCGTGGGCCAGCCGGATCAGGTGCGATCCGTCGTCGAGGAGCACATCGAAGCCGCGGCGCAGGAACGCGAGAGCAGCGCTGCGCTCGGCAGCTCCCGACAGCGCCGCGTCGGCATCGACGGGGATTCCTCGTGAGCGCAGCGCCATGGCGACATCCGGGTCCGTCTCATCCGGGTGGGCGTACACGGCGACGTCGGCGCCGGCGCCGCGCAGCATCAGAGCGAGCTGGGCGGTCTTCGGCTCCAGCACCATCGCCACGCCGACCCTCAGGCCTCTGGCGACGCCCGAGGCCGCGAGATCGTCGGCGATCCGGCGCGAGACGGGCATGTGGGTGCCGGCGAAGTCGATGCGTCCCGCCGCGTCACCGCGATCGGGGATGTCCGTTCCATCGACGAGGACGCGTGCACCACCCGTGCGCAGGCCGAACGCGACGCTGGGTGCGATCAGCGGCTGATCCCGATCGACGAGCCGCGCGCCGAGTGCGGTCAGCTGCCAGCGCAGCGCCTCGGCGACGGGGCCGTCGCCGCTCACCCGCGCGCTGCGTCCGGCGATGAGCAGGTTGGTGTCGCGGGCGAAGCCCCTGATGAGGCGCTCGGCGCTGGCCCACGAATCGGTCACCAGGCCATGGTGTCAAACGCGACCGGAATCTCGCTGGGTACGGCACCCAGGCCCCACCGCTAAGCTGATCGTCGTGTCCGGCCCTCGCCTGGCGCGAACTCGAGCTGTGCATCTACCGGCCGCGCTGCGGCAACGGCGGCACCCACCGTGGAGGCAGCCCATGACCGGTGCCGTGCGCACAGAGCCTGGCGTCGAGCCGGCCTCATCCCTGCTGCGGGCCGTCGGCCTGCCGTACTTCGTCGTCGCGTTCGTCGCGCGGCTGCCGTACGCGATGATGATCGTCGGCGTGCTGACGATCGTCTCGTCCGCACGCGAATCGATCTCGGCCGGCGGGTTCTCATCTGCGGCCGTCGGGCTGGGAACGGCCTGCTGCGGCGCGCTGCTCGGCGCGGCGGCTGACCGCTTCGGGCAGCGGCGGGTGCTGACGACCGCGGCGATCGCCCATGCGACGCTGATGGTCGCGTTCGCGCTGATCGTCTACAGCGACGCGCACATGGTCTGGGTGATCGCCGCGGCGGCAGGCATCGGCGCGACCGCTCCCCAGGTGGCGCCGATGTCGCGCGCGCGGCTCGTCGGAGTGATCGAGCGTCGGATCCGACCGGATCGCCGCTCGCGCACGGTGTCGTCGACGATGTCCTATGAATCGGCGGCGGATGAGACCGTCTTCGTGTTCGGCCCCTTCGTGGTGGGCATCCTGGCTGCCGGCCTCGCGCCCTGGGCGCCGCTGGTCGCCGCCGCCGCGCTCACCGTCGTGTTCGTGATCGCATTCGCGCTGCATCCGACGGGGCGCACAACCGGCGAAGGGCACGGAGCGGACGGTCGCCCCGCGTCTGCTGTGCGCGAGCTGTTCGCCATCCGGATCGTCGTGGTCGTGGTCGGCATGCTCGGTGTCGGCGCGTGCTTCGGCGCCAGCCTGACCGCGCTGACGGCGTTCATGACAGACCTCGGCTCCGGCGAGAGCGCTGGCGTGATGTACGGCATCATGGGCATCGGCTCCGCGGCCCTCGCCCTCGCAGTGTCGGTGATGCCTGCCTGGTTCGCGCCGCGGTGGCGGCTGGTCGTCTTCGCCGCCGTGATGGCTGCCGGCGGCATGCTGGTGTGGAACGCCGACGATCTCGCCGCGATGGCGGTGGCGTTCGGACTGGTCGGCCTCGGCGTCGGTCCGGTGCTCGTGACGATCTACAGCTTCGGCGCGGCCCACGCCCCCGCGGGGCGCTCGGCCACCGTGATGACCATGATCGGCTCCGGCCTCATCGTCGGCCAGTCGATCGGGGCGGCCGTCGCCGGAGAGGTCTCCGAGCGAGCGGGCACGTCGCCCGCACTCGGGCTCCCGCTGGCGGCATCGATGATCGTGCTCGCCGCGGCCGCCGTCAACGCCGCGCTGAACCGCCGCTGAGCGCGGTCACCGCGCTGCGAGCGGGGCCATCACCTCGAACGTCGAGTCCCTGGCGATCCTGCGCCCGTCGCGCATGCCGCGCCACAGGTTGGCTATCCCCTTCTTCGTGACCCTGCGCTCGACCATCGCGACTCGGATGAGCTCCTTCACGAACGTCGCGGCGGTGCCGATGGCGAAGTAGAACGGCTGGTACTTGCCGTGCTCGGCGTAGTAGTGCTTCATGATGCCGCGATTGCGCATGATGTAGTACCGGTACATGTCGCTCGACGCATTCAGATGCCGCAGCCCCATATCCCACTGCTTGATCTCACGGGTGCGGCGCAGCACGAACTCGTTCACGATCACGCTGCGCGTCTGCCGTGAGGCGAGCCAGCCGTACACGGTGTCGTCCCAGTAGATGAAGAACCGCGGGTCGGGCAGGCCGATCTTCTCGACGACCGAGCGGTGGATGAACATGCCCTCGAAGCAGCCGGAGTTCATCGGGCGGTATCCGCGTGCATCGAACGCGGCTGGTGCGAACGGGATCGGGATGCCCAGCGGCACCGACACGCGGTACTGCCAGTAGAACTCGCTGCCGTCGTAGTCGTACCTGCGCCCCTGGATGCTCTTGTACCGAGGCGCCCATGCGCCCATCCGCGCCAGCCCGTCCGGGAGCACCTCGACGTCGTCGTCCATCAGCCACATCCACTCGCTGCCCAGCTCGTAGGCCACGCGCACGCCCTCGCTGAAGCCGCCGGAGCCGCCTGTGTTCTCATCGAGCCTGCGGTAGACGAGCTCGGCGCCGATCGTGTCGGAGAAGCTCTTCACGACCTCGCCCGTGTCGTCGCTGGAGGCGTTGTCGACCACGACGACGCGACCGGGCTTCGGGTCCATCCGGCCGATCGACTCGAGCAGACGTGCCAGCAGGGTCGAGCGGTTGAACGTGACGACGGCGATCGTGGCGCTGGCGGGGTCGAAGGTCTCACTCACTCGGTGTGCTCTTTCGCTGGGTGCGGTCATTTCAGTTCCTCGAGGCTCTCGCGCCGCGACTGCTCCCAGGCGAGGCGAGTGATTGCCGCCCCGTACTCGTGCGACATCCTCGGCCGGTGCGCCGGCTTGGGAGGTTCTGGCGGTTCGAGCCTAATCGCTGAGTGTGTGGCATCGCTGAGTCACCCGGGGCGCCGGTCGTCCGGCGGGAGCGGCTCAGGAATGTCCTGCCTGTCGAGAATCAGTGTGCGCCACGACCTGGCCTGCCCCGCCGTGACGATGCACAGCACCAGCAGCAGCCAGCCTGGGCCCTCCAGCGTGAACGATTCGGCGAGAGATGTCACCAGGATGACGGTGAGCATCAGCGGCATCCACAAGTAGACGCTGGAGCGCCGCTCGCTGGCCATCACCCAGCCGCGAGCGAACGCGAGTGCGCACATGCCGCCGAACAGGATGAGCCCCACCGCGCCCAGCTGCAGCGTGACGTCGAGGTACGCGTTCAGCGCGGACTCGTGCGGCGCCCCCATCAGGAAGTTGACGGTGCGGAAGGGGAAGGGTTCGTCCAACCAGTCGCCGTACCAGCCCCAGCCCTGGATCGCGCGGCGCTCCACCCAGCGCAGCACCTCGCTCCACAGCGCCGACCGGTTGGCGAGGGCCGTGGCGGCGTTGACGGTCTCGAAGATGCGCTCGCGGAACAGATACGCGACCGCGCCGAGCAGTACGACACCGATGCCGAGAGCGCGGTGCACGTCGAGCCGATTCCCCGGTCTCACACGCCGGATGAGGAGCAGGACCGACAGCGCGACCGCCAGCGCACAGGCGAGCACGAGTGCTGTCGGCGAGGCGGACAGAGCGGCCGACACGCCGGCCAGGACGAGCGACCCCACGGCGACGCCGGTTGCGACCGCACGCAGGCGCCACTCCACGAAGAACGTCGCGATCGCGATCATCGCCACGAACGCGAGCATGTTGCGGGTGCCGAACATGCCCTGAATCGGACCGAGGAAGGCGATGTCACCCGGCATCGCCAATTGTGGGAAAGACGTGTCCAACAGGATGCCGACCAGCACCTCGAGCGCGATCGACAGGCCGAGCAGTGCGCGGAGCACATCGCCGAGGGCGCGCACGACCTGCATGGTGTCTCGCACCTGGGCGATCGTGACCGCGACGAAGGCGTAGCAGAGCAGTTCCAGCCATCCGGTGAACGACTCCCACCTGTCGAACGCCCACGCCACGCTGACCAGTGCCCACAGCACGAAGCCGAGCAGCATCGTCGGGGCGAACCCGATCAGCGTCAGCTCGCGCCTGCGCACCCACAGCATCGCGGCGCCGACGACGGCGAGGCCAGCCATCATCGAGTACAGCGTCCATGCGGACGCGATGTGCTCGATGGCGAAGCCCGACAGCGCCGTACCGAGGGCGATGAGCGTGTACACACGCGCGAAGTCCGCCGAACCCAGCAGGTCGATCAGTCGAGCGCGCAGCATGCGGATCATCGCGGAGCGGTGCCGAGGACGGTCGGTGAGGCGTACGACGGCACACCCCGCGGTGACTCTGCCGCGCCGACGCCGATGACGGGCGCCAGCTTGATGCGGAACGTCAGGCTCACCATGAGCATCCACCCCCACAGCATCAGCGGGCCGGACTCGGTCAGGCCCTGTGTGAGCAGGACGGCCATGATGAGCAGAGGCGCGAGCGACAGCGCAGAGTACGGCCGGTTCGCTTCGAGATCCCACCTCGGCCTGTCGATCGCGAAGAACCACGCGCGCCACGCGGCCGCGACGAAGACGACCAGAGCGACGGCGACACCGACGACGCCGAGCTGCAGGAAGACGTCGATCCACATGTTGTGCGCGTGGAAAACCGTGAGGTCGTGGTCGACGATCCAACCGTGGAACGCGTCGTCCCACGGCACCCAAGGGGTCGCGAAGCCGTTCCCGAACGCCGGATGCGCGCTCGCTCGCTCGATGACATCGGCCCAGATGGCGTCGCGGCCGCTGAGACCGTCGCTGCGGCCGAGGACGTCGGTGACCCGGTCCCACAGCAGGACGACGGCGATGATCGCCGCTGCGGCGGCGCTGAAGACCAGCGCGTACAGCCTGGTGCGACCTGCGCGAGTCGTGATGCGGCGCATCAGGAGCGCGATGACGGCGACGGCGACGGCGACGGCGAAGGCGACATGGCCCGTGGCGGAGTCGGCGCGCAGATACAGGAATGCGGCCACGACGAGCCATGCGACCTGCAGCGCGCGATGCCGCTGCCGCGCGGCGAGGCGCACGGCGACCAGGATGATCGCGATCAGGCAGACGATGCTGAGCACGTTCGCGTTGCCGACGACGCCCTGAATGCGTGCGTCGAGATCGAACAGGTCGCCGCGCGTCCAATAGATCTGCGGGTCCGGATCGTCCGGCATCTCGATGAAGTTGGGCGCCACAGGGCCGCGCACGACCGATGCGGCCCACAGTTCGAACACGAGTGACAGCCCGACGACCCACTTCAGCGCGAGCTCGATCGTGCGCAGCAGCTCGCTCCAGGTCAGCACGTGTGCGACGAACAGGGCGGGGACGGTGGTGCCGAGCAGCAGCCCCCATGTCTGGGCCGACGCGCCAGGCCACTGCGACCATGCGATGGACGCTCCGGCGAGGGCGACGTACACGAGCGTGGCCCACGGCAGTCGTCGCCATGCCAACGGCACGACGTGCACGCGTTGGTCGGAATCGCCGTCTCGCCCTGGGCGCACGATGAGCGGGATCCACACGGCGAGCGTCGCGAGGCCGAGCACGGCGAGCACGGCGAGCGAGCCGACGTTGAACAGGTTCCACAGCGCCGTGTGCGCGAACGCGGAGAAGAACAGGAGAACGGTGAGCGCCCGCAGTGCGATCCGCCCCGTGGCCTCTCTGGCCGGGGCGGTCGGTACCGGCGCGATCTGGTGACGCGTGAGCTGGGCCATCGTGTGCTTCAGCGTAGCGCGCGAAGTTTGCGCGAGCTCCGAGTGTGACGTGCCGCCTCTGCGGATATATCCTGGCGCACGTGCTGACGACTCTGACGAACGCCCCGCGCGACTACGCGTGGGGCTCGCGGACCCTGATCGCCGATCTCGAGGGCAGGCCGGCGACGGCCGGCCCGGAGGCCGAGGTGTGGTTCGGTGATCATCCATCCGATCCAGCCGAACTCGCCGACGGCACCGCGCTCGACGCCTGGACGGCACGGCGGGGAGCGGAGCACGGCATCGACGGGCGGCTGCCGTACCTGATGAAGATCCTCGCCGCCGCTTCGCCGCTGTCGATCCAGGTGCATCCGTCGAAGACGCAGGCGGAGGAGGGATACGCCCGTGAGGCGGATCTCGCCCCTGGCGCGGTGCGCAACTACGCCGACGACAACCACAAGCCGGAGATGATCGTCGCCCTCAGCGACCGCTTCGAAGCCCTCAGCGGGCTCCGCTACGCCGAGGGCAGCCGACGACTGCTGGCATCGCTCGGAGGGGCGGCGGACGACCTGATCGCGAAGATCCCGGATGACGCGTCTCTGAAGGCCGCGGTCGGGTGGCTCCTCTCCGGGGACGCGCAGGAGAGCGTCGACCGGATCATCCGGGCATTGGCCGACGCCCGCTCGACGGAGTTCGCGTCGACGCTCGCGAACGCACGACGCATCGCGCAGGCCTATCCGTCCGATCCCGGTGTCGTCGTGGCGCTGCTGATGAACCACGTCATCCTGCGCAGGGGCGAGGGCATGTTCCTGCGTGCTGGTCTGCTGCACGCGTACGTGTCGGGGCTCGGCATCGAGATCATGGCAGCCAGCGACAACGTGCTCCGCGGGGGGCTGACGCCGAAGCACATCGACGTCGACGAGCTGATGAGCGTCGTCGATGCCACGCCGGGGCCCGTGCCCGTCGTGCTGCCGACGTCGGCGAACGGCAGCTCGCGCGGCGTGGAGCTGTTCCCCGTGCCCGTGAGCGATTTCTCGCTGATGCGCGCCCGCGTGTCGAACGGAGCGGACGCGCGCGTCGCGCTGACCGGCGTCGGGATCGTGCTCGCCACCGAGGGCGAGGTCACCGTGGCGCAGGGCGATGCCTCGGTCGTGCTCGCCCCTGGGCGCGCCGCACTGGCGACACCGGACGACCTGCTCGCGCTCTCCGGCACCGGCACGGTCTTCGTTGCACAGCCGGGGGTGTGACGCACGACACGCGCGGCGCGACACGCCGGTATGCCGATTAACTCTCAATCGCGGGTTGAGGGTTTAAGGTCAGCGACTTGACCTGCGCGAATGACACGGGTGTAATTACTTGCGTCCACACGTCCATCGCAGCGCATATGAGGGGGAGGCGCTATGACAGGTTCGTACCGATCCGAAGTTCCGGAGGACTGGTTCGTCGATCCGGTCGATCTCGGCGTTCCCGGGGTTCGTGAACCGGCTCCCGACGACGACGGAGCCCTCGCCTGGCAGACGGACGCTCTGTGCTCTCAGACCGACCCCGAGGCGTTCTTCCCGGAGAAGGGCGGCTCGACTCGCGATGCCAAGCGCGTCTGCACGTCGTGCGAGGTGCGCCAGCACTGCCTCGAGTACGCGCTGCAGAACGATGAGCGGTTCGGCATCTGGGGAGGCCTGTCCGAGCGGGAGCGACGCAAGCTGAAGCGCCGCGCCAGCTGAGAATCCGCTCGGCGAGCGCGCCGCCCGGCGCGTGCACCTGAGCATCCGGCGCCTGCATGCTTAGGCTGACGACGTCATGTCGGCTCTTCTTCACGCCATCGTCGTCGCTCGCGCGACCGGATCCTCTGCCACGGCCGCGGATCAGCTCCGCCGCACGCTCGAGGCGACACGCGCCCAGTCCCGCACCCTCGACGCAGTGACGGTCGTCGCCTGTGGGAAGATCCAGGACCTCGAGGAGATCGCGCGCATCGGCGGTGCGACGAACATCATCAAGGCTCCAGACAGCACGAGCTTCGCCGCAGCAGTGTCGCTCGCCGAGGAGAAGGTTCCCGCCGAGCGGTCGATCTGGCTGCTGAGCCAGGGCACGGAGCCTGAGCCGGGCGCCGTCGCGGCGCTCGCCGGCGCGCTCGAACGGGGTCCGTCCGTCGCGATCGCCGCACCGAAGCTCGTCGACGCAGGCGACCCGTCGCGGATCGTCTCGCTCGGTGTCAGCATGACCCGTTTCGGCAGGATGGTGCCGCTCGCGAACGGCGAGATGGATCAGGGCCAGCACGATACAGATGATGACGTGCTCGGCGCAGACATCCGAGGCCTGCTGATCCGCGCCGACCAGCGTCAGGCCCTCGTCATCGACGCTGCGCTGGGTGGTGCCGACGAGGGGCTCGACCTCGGTGTGCGGGCGCGCCTGGCCGGCGGCCGCGTCGCTCTCGCTCCCGCAGCACGAATCGCTGTGACCGTCGGCGGCGAGGGCGATCTGCCGCGCGGTGCGCTCAGACGCGCCTACGCCGTGCGGACGGCACAGCTGCACCGCAGGCTCGCATACGCACCGGCGCTCGCAGTGCCGCTTCACTGGCTCCTGCTGCTTCCCCTCGCACTGTGGCGCACCATGGTCGACCTCGTGGCGAAGCGCCCGCGACGTGTGCTCGTGGAGTGGGCGGCAGCATTCACCGTGCTCGTGCGCTTCGCGAGCATCGCGCGGTCGCGCGGGCGGATCCGACGGTTCCGTTCTGGCGGGTGGTCCCAGGTCGATCCGCTTCGCGCCAGCGCGGCGCAGCTGCGCGAGCGCTACGACGACGGACACGTCGATCCCGTGCGGGAGCGCGATCTCGGGTTCTTCTCCGGCGGAGGAGCGTGGGCCGTGCTCGGCGGTCTCGCCGTGAGCGTCGGAGGGTTCTTCTCGCTGCTCGCATGGCCCGCGCTGGGCGGCGGGGCGCTGCTGCCGTTGAGCGACACCGTCGGCGGCCTGTGGCGCGGGGCGCTGTACGGGCAGAGACCGCTGGGCCTGGACGAAGTGACCGCGGCGGATCCGTTCTCAGCGCTGGTGGCGCTGATCGGATCGATCTGGCCGGTCGCTCCCTCGTTCATGATGATCGTGCTGTGGATCCTCGCGATTCCGCTGGCCGTGCTCGGCGGCTGGTTCGCCGCCACCCGGGTCTCAGATCGCGCCGGCGTACGCGTGTTCGTCGGCATCGCCTATGCGCTCGCACCCACGCTGCTCGCCGCGCTCACAGCGGGGCTTCCCGCCGCTGTGCTGACGCATCTGCTGCTGCCGTGGGCGTTCTTCACAGCGGCCGTCGCGCACCGCTCATGGGGGGCATCGGGCGCCGCCTCGCTGCTCCTGCTCGGCGTGCTCGCGGCTGCGCCGTCGCTCGCGCCGGCGATCGCCGTCGCCTGGGTCGTTCTGGTGCTCCTCACGATCGTGATGAGGGCTCGCGCCGGCATCGCCCGAGTGATCTGGCTGGTCGTGCCCGCCGCCGTGTGGTTCGCACCGATCGTCGCGGCACAGCTGGGCAGGGGGACGCCGTTCGCGGCGTTCGCCGACCCCGGGACGACAGCGGCGGGGCACGGCGCTGCGCGCGACTGGCTGCTCGCTGCCGGTTTCCCGACCGCGGATCCGGCGGGGTGGCTGAGCTTCCTCGGCCCCGACTTCCCCGTCGCGCAGGAGACTCTCGTCTGGGTCATCGCCCTGTTCGCCGCACCGCTGGCGCTGCTCGCGCTGGCGGCGCCTGCGACGGCCCGTTGGCGCCTCGGCTCCGGCCTCGTGCTGCTCACAGTGCTGGGGCTGGCGGGCGCGATCGGCGCGGTCGGTGTGCAGGTCGCCTTCTCCTCGGGAGATCCCGTGGCGCTGTGGCCGGGAACCGCGCTCAGCCTGGCATGGCTGGGAGCCTGTCTTGCCGCCGCCGTGACCCTCGACGTCGCGCCGCTGCCCGGCCCCGTGCGCGTGCTGGCGGGCTTCGTCGCAGTCGCCTGCGTCGCGGTGCTCGCCGTTCCCGGCCTCACGGCCGTCGCCCGCGACGACGCGGCGCTCACCAACGGACCGACATCGACCCTGCCTGCGTATGTCGGTGCAGAGGCAGCAGGAGACGCCGACGTGGGCACCCTCATCATCGCGGCGCGCGATGACGGCTCCGTCGCGGCGCGCGTCGTGTGGGGCGAGAGCGAGACGCTCGGCGGACAGTCGACGCTCGAGGCGACCGACGTCGTGATCTCCGACGACGATCGCCGCATCGCGGAGCTTACCGGCGACCTCGTCTCAGGCACGAGCGCCGATGCGGCGGCCCAGCTCGGCGAATTCGGACTGCGATTCGTGCTGCTCGCGGACGGCGGTGATCTCAGCGATGCCGCTCGCAGCACCAGCCTCGAGGCCGTGACGGCGATCGATCAGCGCGACGGCTTCGCGCGGGTCGGACAGACCGCGCGCGGCATGCTCTGGCGTCTCGACGCCGACCCGGAAGCGCGCCAGGGCCTCACCACGGCCGAACGCGCCACGGCAGGAGGCGTGCTGACCGCGCAGGCGGCCATCCTGCTGGCGGCGATTCTGCTCTCCGTGCCGACGGGCGCCAGCCGGCGCGCCGCGCGCGGTATGCCCACAGTGCTCGGGCGCGGATACGAGGAGAAGCGATGACTGTCGATCGCAACGACGAGAACGCCGGCTCCGCCGAAGACGCGGAGCCGACAGAGGCGGCATCCGTGCCGGACTCCGGTGAAGAGGGCGGAACGCCAGGAGAACCGGACACTGATCGGGCGGCAACGGAACCCGAGGCCGCTGACGGCGGTCCGGACGACGTGACCGAGATCGACCAGAGTGACGAACAGGCCCCGGGCGCTGAAGGCGACGGGGAATCGGATGAGGTCCCGGACGCAGAGGACCCGCACGCCCCGGAACCGGCGGCCACGGGACCCGTGAACAGCACGGCTCGCCGGCGGCGACGGATGAATCGGGTCAGGGCCGCTGCGGGGGCGGCACTGTCGCTCGTCGCCGCGGCAGCAGTCGTCGGCGCGACGAGCGTCGAATGGCCGACGTTCGGCGGCGAGTCGGCATCGATCGTCGTCTCGCCGAACGCGGCACCAGCCGTCGCCTCGTGCAACGGCCCTCTGCTCGCTGTGGGGCGGGACGCAACCGCCGCTGACGAGATCGCCGTCGCCCAGCAGGTCGGCGCCACCGTCGGCACATCGGGCGAGGGGGAGCCGACAGTCGAGGACCTCGCAGCCGACGGCGTCTCGGGCGACGCGGATGCGCAGCGGTACGAGCTGGAACCGACAGGCGGCGAAGCAGAGTCGCTCTCCGTCGCGACCTCGACCGAGATCAGAGCCGACGACATGTCGGGGTTCATGGCGGCCTCCTGTCGGACCGCGGCCATGGAGTCATGGATCGTCGGCGGCAGCACGGCCGTCGGAGACACCGATGTGCTGCTGATCGCGAACCCCGGCGGGGTGAACGCGACCGTTCAGCTGACGGTGTTCGGCACGCAGGGGGAGGCACAACCAGCCGGAGAACCGATTGCGATCCCCGCGATGTCTCAGGTGGTGCTGCCGCTCGCCGGTATCGCCGGCGGTGAGGAGGGGCCCGTCGTGCGGGTGACGGCGGAGGGCGCACCCGTTCGCGCGGCGCTGCAGTCGACGAGGGTGAGCACGCTCGATCCGGTCGGAGTGGACGCGCAGGACGCCGTCACCGCCGGCGAGAGCCAGGTGTTCCCCGGTGTCGCGATCGCCGAAGACGCGGTCGACGCTGACGAGACGCCAGCGTCCGTTCGCCTGCTCGCGCGGGAGGACGGTGAGGCGACCGTGACGATCACGGCTCAGGGCGAGAGCAGGCCCTCCTCAACGCTTTCGCTCGAGGTTCAGGCGGATGTGCCTGTGCAGGCCGCTCTCGACGATCTCGAGCCGGGGCGCTACACCGTCACGGTGTCGGGAGACGTCGGTCCTCTTGTCTCGGCGGTGTGGCAGACGACGGGCCCGAACGGCGATGAGGATTTCGCATGGCAGACCCCATCGCCCGCAGTCTCCGATCCCGTGACCGTCGCGGTTCCGGACGGCCCGCTCGCACGGGCATATTTGGTGGGCGATGCGGACGAGGCCGCGACGGTGACCATCGTCGGCGGAGACGTCGATGAGGAGATCAGACTCGCGGCGGGAGACAGCGCGTACGTGACGCTCGACGCGGACGAGGCGTACACCCTCGCCTCGGACGGAGGGCCCGTGCACGCCGTCGTCGCGTATCGGGACGGCGGCTCGCTCGCCGCGCTGCCGGTCTGGCCCGACCCGGCCGCCATGGACGACGTGACCGTCTTCCCCTGATCCGCCCGCAGCGTCAGAGAGCGGGGCCGAGATCCCACGGATCACGGCCGAGGTACTCACCGACGGCCCTGAAGATGATGCCCTCGATGATCAGCCTGCGTTGGAACGCATCGACGCGGTCGAGGCGCTCGAAGCGCTCGATGGGCGTGCGGTAGAGCACGACGCGGTTCTGCGAGCGGTCGATGCTCCAGCGCGGGACGCCGTCCTGACCGGTCTCAGGCGGGATCCTGCCGATCTCGAAGTGCACGTCGCGCAGTTCGGGCCACGCGCCCCTGAGGTACTCCACCGTTGAGCCGAGAACGACGTCGAACCGCTCGTATCGCGTGTCGATCGGCGGCAGAGGAGGACGCACGACGGGGCTGCGCCAGACGCGTCCGTGCCGTCCGTGCCGTGCCGCCCGCGCTCGGGGCGCAGGGCGAGAGAACCGCCCCCAAGTCACCATGCCTCAAGGCTACCCGGCGTGGGGCGGCATGCGCGGCGGACCTGGGCCGTATGGTGGCACTCGATGGAGAGAATCTGCTCGAAAGTGGCATGCACGCGCGAGGCGGTGTCGACGCTGACCTTCGACTACGAGGGCCAGATGGCTGCGATCGGTCCGCTCGGCGCAGGAAACGACCCGCACGCACACGACCTCTGCGCGATCCACACGGAGCGCATGAGCGTTCCCACGGGCTGGACGGTGCTGCGCCACTCGACTCCGTCGCTGTGACGGCAGCCTCAGCGCGTGAGTTGAGCGACCCGTTCCGTCTCGAGTGAGAGGGCTCGCAGCTCCCGCTCGCGCCGCACCGCCGCGATGGCACGCACGACGCTCTCCGGGTCGCCGGCCGGCATAGGGGAGACGAAAGGCGCGAGCTCGCCGGTCAGCTCCGCTGCGACGCGCGCCCGCGCCGGCGGGAACATGGCGGCCGCCCCTGAGACGAACTGATTCATCCGGCGTCCGACACGATCCGGGACCCGCGCGACGTCGGCGACGGATGCCCAGCCCTCCATGCCCGGCGGGAGCAACGGCACCACATCTGGCAGCTTCGGAGTGCGGGTGCGTTCGGCGTACGTGCCGGCCGCGAGGTCGCCGAGCCGCTGTGCGCGGGGCGTGAACATCCCGACGATCACGGCGGCGGAACCGGCGGTCATCACGATCTCGAGTACGCCGAGGATGCCGCGGATGAAAGCGTGGCGGAACCCGATCGATCCGCCGTCGCTGCGCACGATCCTGGCACCGACCGCGAGCTTGCCGAGACTGCGACCCTTCGTCGCCGTCTCCACCGTGACCGGGATGCAGACGAACACGACCACCAGCAGCACGATCGAGGCGATCCTGACGGCCGGGCCGGGGATGACCCCGACGCGCAGCAGCTCGTTGGCCGCCCAGATGAACCCGATGTACAGCACGGCGTACGTGACGAGGTCGATGAGCGACCCCGCCGCGCGCAGGACGAGCCCGATCGGCTGCACGTCGAGGGCGACAGCCTCGCCGGTGAGCACCTCGTCCTCGTGGATCTGCGGCCGTGTTCCCGCGCCGTTCGGGCGCGGGGCGTGTCCATGGGGCGTCGACATGGATACAGTTAATCAGGTGGACCTCGATGCGCTCAGCGCCGCTCGCCGTGACGAGTGGAAGCGGCTGGATGACCTCTCGCGATCGCGCGATCTCGACGGGCCGAGTGTCGACGAGTTCGTCGCCCGCTACCAGTCGGCATCGGCGGACCTCGCCGACATCAAGACGTCGGCAGGGCGAACGCCGCAGGGCGACCACGTCTCGACGATGCTCTCTCGCGCCCGACTGCGGCTGACCGGCACGCCGGACAATGTGCTCCGCCAGATCCCGCGGTTCTTCATCAATCAGCTTCCGGCAGCCCTCTACCAGCTGCGGTGGACGACGCTCGCCCTCACGCTCGCCTGCATCGGCATCGTGTGGCTCACCAGCGCCTGGATCGTCTCCGATCCGGCACTGGTGGCGACGCTGGGCTCGGAGTACCAGCTCGAGCAGTACGCGGAGGAGGACTTCGTCGCCTACTACAGCGAGCACAGCGGCGCGATGTTCGGTGCGATGGTGTGGACCAACAACGCCTGGATCGCCGTGCAGAGCGTGATCTTCGGCATCACGGGCATATGGCCGCTCTACGTGTTCGTGCAGAACGCGGTGGGCCTCGGCACGTCGGCCGCGATCATGTTCGAGTACGACAGGGGAGCAGACTTCGTCCTCTACATCCTTCCCCACGGGCAGCTCGAGATGACCAGCATCTTCGTCGCCTGCGCCGCAGGGCTGCACATGTTCTGGGCGTGGGTCGTGCCGGGGCACAGGAGCCGGATGGACGCGCTCGCATCGCAGGGCAGGGCGCTGGCGACCGTCGCGATCGGGCTGGTGCTCTCGCTCGCGCTTTCCGGCGTCGTCGAGGGATGGGTGACGCGCCAGGAGTGGCCGTGGGCGATCAAGATCGGCATCGGCACGCTCGCGCTCGCGGCGTTCCTCGTCTACATGCTGGTGCTGGGGCGCCGTGCGGCGGCATCCGGCGAATCGGGCGACCTCACGGAGTACGAGGCGGGCACGCCTCGGCTCGTCGCCGGTTGACTCGCTCGCGCAGCGCCAGCCGAACGGCCCCGCACACCTCGGTTCGGTGTGCGGGGCCGTTCGGCTGGAATCGCTACTTCTTCTCGGTGTCGAAGAGCGCGCGGTAGGAGACGCCGGCGATCAGGGCGCCGACGATGGGGAAGACGAGGAACACCCACAGCTGAACCAGCGCCTCCGGTCCGCCGTAGATCGCCGAGGCGATCGAACGCGCCGGGTTCACCGACGTGTTGTCGACCGGGATCGAGATGAGGTGGATGAGGGTCAGCGAGAGACCGATGGCGAGGCCGGCGAACGCTGTGCCGCGCTTGGCGTGCGTGACGCCGAGGATCACCACGACGAACAGGCCGGTCAGTACGATCTCGATGATGATCGCGGCCGACATGCCGAATCCGCCTGGGGAGTGCTCGCCCCAGCCGTTGCTCGCGAAGCCGCCGTCCTGCGCGGTCTGCAGCCAGCCGTCAGGGCCGAACAGAGCGACCAGGAAGATGATCGTCGAGGCGATGGCGCCGCCGACGATCTGCGCGGCGATGTAGCCGCCGACGTCCCTCCACGGCGTGCGGCCGGCAGCGGCGAGCCCGAGCGTCACGGCCGGGTTGAAGTGCCCGCCGGAGATCGGGCCGAACGCGTATGCGCCGACGACGACGGAGAGGCCGAACGCAAGCGCGACGGCCGTGTAGACGGTGCCGGTGGTTCCGCCGTCGACGAAGGTGTTCGACGCGAACACCGCGGTTCCCACACCGCCGAGGACGAGCAAGAAGGTGCCGAACGCCTCTGCGGTGAGTTTGGCGGTCGTCGTCGGAACGACAGCGGTTTCTGACTCGGACATGGTGCCCCCTTCGATGTGGAGTCCGCGGTCTCGCATCGGGATCGCGGATGATCGTGACACGCACGTATCATCCGCATAGTGGCAGAAAAAAGCGGGGCAGGCGGTGCAACCCGCCCACCCCGCTTCGGGATCGTTATGTCGAATCGTCGGATTCCGTGCATCCGGATCGGACGACCTGACGCAGATCAGCCCAGTTTCGCCCGGATTCCGGCGACGATCTTCTCGTCGACCTGGCCCCAGTACCAGAAGAAGCGCTCCTTGACGGCGTCGATCGTGAGGCCGGAGTACTGACCGGCGAGCGTCTCGTGGAAACGGTCCTTCGTATCGGCGTCGAACACGTCGTTGTAGAGCGTGCGGGCCTGGCCGAAGTCGTCGTCCTCGCTGTGCAGCGTGTACGCCGAACGCACGAGCTCGCCGTCGGACTCCCAGCTCGCCTCCACGGCACGCTCCGGCTCCGCGTGCGGGAAGCCGAACGAGTTCGGCGCATACACCGGGGTGCCCGCCGGGTTGGCGCGGTACTGCATCGGACCCTCGTGCATGTAGGTGAAGGTCGGTGCTGCGTGCGCCTGGTTGACCGGCAGCTGGTTGTAGTTCGGGCCGATGCGGTAGCGCTGCGCATCGGCGTACGCGAACGCCCGAGCCATCAGCATCTTGTCGGGCGAGATGCCGGTGCCAGGCACCTGGTTGCCCGGCGAGAACGCAGCCTGCTCGATCTCGGCGAAGAAGTTCTGCGGATTGCGGTTCAGCGTGAACTCACCGACCTTGATGCGCGGGTAGTCCTCGAAGGGCCACACCTTCGTCATGTCGAACGGGTTGAAGCGGTAGGTCTTCGCGTCGTCGTACGGCATCACCTGCACGTAGACGTCCCACCCGGGGAACTCTCCGCGGTCGATGGCCTCGTAGAGGTCACGGCGGTAGTAGTCGGCGTCCTCGCCGGCGATGCGCTCGGCATCTGCTGCGTCCATCCGCTCGACGCCCTGCTTCGAGACGAAGTGGTACTGCACCCAGAAGCGCTCGCCTGCGGCGTTGATCCACTGGTAGGTGTGCGAGCCGTAGCCGTTGACATGGCGCCACGACTTGGACAGACCGCGGTCGCCCATCAGGTAGGTGACCTGATGCGCTGACTCGGGCGAGAGCGTCCAGAAGTCCCACTGCATGTCGGCGTTGCGCAGAGCGGAGGAACCGAGGCGCTTCTGCGAGTGGATGAAGTCGGGGAACTTCATCGCGTCGCGGAGGAAGAAGATCGGGGTGTTGTTGCCGACGACGTCGAGGTTTCCCTCTTCGGTGTAGAAGCGCAGCGCGTAGCCGCGCACGTCGCGCCAGGTGTCGGGGGAGCCCTGCTCGCCGGCGACCGACGAGAAGCGCAGCACGACCTCGGCCTCGGACCCCGGCTGGAAGACCTTCGCTCTGGTGTACTGCGAGACGTCCTCGGTGACGGTGAAGGTTCCGAAAGCGCCGCCGCCCTTGGCGTGCGGGTTGCGCTCAGGCACCCGCTCGCGGTTGAACGACGCCAGCTTCTCGACCAGGTAGCGGTCGTGCAGCGCGGTGACGCCGTCGGTGCCGGTGGTGAGCGAGTACTCGTCGCTCGTCACCGGAGTACCGGTCTGCGTCGTGGTGTAGGAGATGTCAGCCATTGCCGTTCCTTTCACATTCTGGACAGATGGCACGGAACGTCACGCTCGCCTCGAGGACGCGCATGCCGTGATCGTGCGACGGATGAAGACACGGGGCATCGCCGACGACGCACGCGACGTCTTCGACCCGGCCGCACACCACGCACTGCATGTGGTGGTGATTGTCCTGCGCCGCGATCTCGTACAGCGCACTCGCAGCTCCTGGCAGGCTCACCCGTTGTGCGATCCCCGCCGCGGTGAGGTCGTTGACCACACCGTGCACGGTCTGCAGGGCGATGCCTGGAATGCGGCCGAGCACGTCGGCATGCAGCACGTCGACTGCGGCGTGCGGGTGGGCGGCCATGCTCTCCAGAACGGCGACGCGCTGGGCTGTCACGCGAAGACCGGCGCGTCGGAGCGCGTCCGTCTGTTCCGAGGAAGGTGCCGTGGTCGTCATCGTGTCGTCATTCTATCTTTTTCTGAGCCGTTCGTAAAAACGAACGGCACGTGAAAGATGAGTGGCGTGTCGCTGACCTAGAGTCTGCCGGCCTTCTTCAGTGAGAGGTAGCGGTCGGCGATGCGCGGCGGGAGATCGTCTGGGGTGTCGGCGATGGCGTCGGCGTCCGATCGCTGCACGCCGTTCGCGACCTGTGCCGCCGAGGCCAGTGCGGCTTCCGCGGCAGCTGCGCGATACATCTCGTCGCTGGTGCCCGTGCCGAGCGCCAGGTCGTCGAGCCCTGTGTCGGTCGCGGTGCCGACCAGCACGACAGTGCCCGCCCTCACCATGGTCCCGAGCGTCCCTAGGAAGCCGCGTGCGGCATCCGGGGCCTCCTGCGCCGTGAGCACGACGAGCAGAGACGGATTCGCGTACAGAGACCTGGCTTGAGCGAAGGCGGCGTCCCAGTCGGTGTCGATCAGCTGTGCCTCCACGGGCGCGAGCGCGTCGACGAGCGCGGGAAGCAGGCCGGGGCCGTCGACGCCCGTCACCCGCGCGCGCACGGCACGATCGAATGCGACGAGGTGCACGTGGTCGCCGGCGCGGTTCGCGAGCGCGGACAGGAGCAGTGCTGACTCGAACGCCGCGTCCAGTCGGGTGCCGTCACCCACACGCGTCGCGGCCGTCCTGCCTGAGTCGATCACGATCACGACGTGCCTGTCGCGCTCGGGCCGCCAGGTGCGCAGCATCGTGGTGCCCGCCCGTGCCGTCGCCCGCCAGTCGATCGAACGGACGTCGTCGCCGCGCACGTACTCGCGCAGCGAGTCGAACTCCGTACCCTGACCCCTGACCTGGATGCTCGTGTTCCCGTCGAGCTCCTTCAGTCTGGCGACGCGGCTGGCGAGGTGCCTGCGCGCATGGAACGGAGGAAGCACCCTGATGGCGCCCGGCGCCGCGATGGACCGCTGCTTCCCCGCGATGCCGAGCGGACCGGCCGCGCGCACCACGACGAACTCGCTGCGCAGCTCGCCGCGACGGCGGGGCAGCAGGGAGACAGCGACAGTGCGGGACTCGCCTGCGGGAACGTCGATCGCCATGCGGTCGCCCTGTGCACCCGCTGTCGGCTGCCACGCGTCGCGCACGCGCCCGCTGATGCGCCTGTTGGTGGGATTGCCGAACCGGATGCGCGTGCGGACGGGGTCGGAGAGCTTGGCACGCTGCGGCACGTCGCGGGAGACGATCAGACCACGGGGATCGGCTGCCGCCAGCACGTCGATCCACGCGAGCACGACGCACAGCGCGACCCAGAGCCACGCTACGAGCCACGGGTCAGCGCCGACCGCGCTGAGCAGCACGACGGGGATGATGCCGACGGCGACGACGATCGACGAGCGTCCGGTGAGGAACACGAGCGCGACCTCAGATCGGGACGCGGGTCTGCTGCAGCACCGAGTTGAGCACGGCGTCGACCGAGACCCCCTCGATCTCCGCATCGGGGCGCAGCTGGATGCGGTGGCGCCACACCGGCACGATCATCGCCTGCACGTGATCGGGCGTCACGGCGGGGTAGCCGCTCAGCCATGCCCATGCCTTCGCCGCCGCGAGCAGACCGGTCGAGGCGCGAGGGCTGGCGCCGACCTGAACGGACGGGCTCTGCCTCGTCGCCCGCGCGAGATCCACGACATAGGCGAGCACGTCATCGGTGACGGTGACGGCGGCGGCTGCCCGCTGCGCACGAAGGATCTCGTCGGCCGTGACGACCGCCTCGACCCCGTCGAGCTCGCGCGGGCGGAACCCGTCGGCGTGACGGCGCAGCACGGTGACCTCGGCGTCGCGCTCAGGCAGATCGATGACCAGCTTGAGCAGGAAACGATCGAGCTGGGCTTCGGGGAGCGTGTACGTGCCCTCGTGCTCGATCGGGTTCTGCGTCGCGCAGACGATGAACGGGTCGGGCAGTGCGCGTGTGACGCCGTCCGCCGACACCTGGCGCTCCTCCATCGCCTCGAGCAGCGCCGACTGCGTCTTCGGGGGCGTGCGGTTGATCTCGTCGGCGAGCAGCACGTTCGTGAACACCGGTCCCTCGCGGAACTCGAACTCGCCGGAGCGCGCGTCGTAGATCAGCGAGCCCGACACGTCGCCGGGCATCAGGTCGGGCGTGAACTGCACGCGCTTGGTGTCGAGGCCGAGAGCGCGGCTGAACGCGCGCACCATCAGCGTCTTCGCGACGCCTGGCACGCCCTCCAGCAGCGCGTGCCCGCGGGCGAGCAGCGTGATCAGCAGACCGGTGACGGCGCCGTCCTGGCCGACGACGGCCTTGGCGACCTCGTCGCGCACTCGGGCGATGGCCCGCTGCGATTCGTTCTGCGCCGGCCCGGATGCCGCGGCGGGCATGTTCGCGACCGCGGGCTGCGACTGCTCGGGCGTCGGCGCGTACTGGGGCGCACCCGGCTGCTGCGGTGCCTGCGGCTGACCGTACTGCGGAGCTGCCTGCTCGTATCCTGGCGGGGCTGGGCGCGGCGGGATGTCGCTCATAGCGTCTTCCTTTCGGTGCGGACGGCGGCGTCGACGGCCGCCTCGAGGTCTCTGATGCGGTTGCCGAACTCGGCGAGGTCCGCGTCGGTCGTCGGTCGGTGTTCGAAGATCGCTGCCACGTCTGCACGGTTCGCACCGATGCGCGCCGCGGCGGCATTCGCGACCTCTTCCGGTGCGGCACCGAGGTGCAGGCCGAGTCGCACCGCCATTCTGGCGATCGCACCGCGGCGCACGAGGTCCGCGGCGTGGGCCGCATCGCCTGTGCGCTGGTAGAGCCTGGCCCGGCCCTCGAGCGTCTCGCTGCCGCGCACGGTGACGGGGAGCGTCTCCGCCACCAGCGGTCCGAACCGTCGTCCGCGCCAGATGCCGCAGGCCACGGCGGCGATGCCGGCCAGCACGATCGCAGGCGAGAGCCACAGCGGCGTCAGGTCGCCGAGCGTCGGGGGAGCAAGCGTCTCGTCGACGTCGCCGGGGCTCGGCACGTACCAGACGAGTTCGTCTGCTGTGCCGAGCAGACCGATGCCGAGCGATGCGTTGCCGTCATGGGCGAGGTGCTCGTTGTCGAACAGTCGGGTTCCGTCGACGAGCACGACCTCCGCACCTGCTGTGTCTCCTGACAGCAGACCGAAGGACGACCCGACCGGGTAGCAGGCCGTGTCTGCGGAGCCCTGCTGCCAGATCAGGCCCGGCTGCACGCCGCCCGCCCGCTGCGCCGCCGGCAGGTCGCAGGCAGGCTCGGCGGCGGCATCTGCGGTGCCGGCGTAGAGCGAGGTCTCGCCGTCGCCGAAGGTGATGCGTGTGTCCCGCGAACTCGGGTCGATCAGCACGGCGCTCTGCGCGGAGCCGATCAGCTCGGAGAGGTCGGCGTCGCTGAGCAGGCTCGTATCGTTGATCACGAGCGTGCCGTCGGTCGACGCGGCCATGGCGTCTTCGCGGTTGCGGACGATCTCGACGTCGACTCCCTGTCCGCGCAGCAGCTCGGCCAGCGCCATACCGCCGGTGGGGCCAGGATGATCCGGATCGAGCGCGTCCTTCTCCTGCCACTGCTGGATGGGAATCAGAGCGATCCCGATCCCCACGACCACGATTGCGACGATGAGGGCGACCCACCCCCACGCGCGCCGCCTTCTGCCGCGCGAAGGTGCATCTGCGGCCTGGCCGGCGCCGGTGTCGTCCGCCGCGATCGCGACCTCGCTCAGATCGCTGCTCACGACGCCGCTCCGAACGCGAAGGCCAGCTTGGCCGGTGTCGTGTGCGCCACCTCGTCGTCCACGCGGGTGACTTCTGCGTAGGTCTCGGCGGTGCCTGGCCGGCGGAGGTACCTCACGTCGTCGAAGCGGGCCGCCGCACGCCGCAGTGCGTCGCCGTGTTCGGGGAAGAACTCGGCGGCCACATCGGCCAGACCGATGGCCGTGACGCCGGGCACCGGATCGAGGATGTCGCGCTCGTCGAGAGCGCGCGCGAGGGCACGGAATCGGTCGGCGATCGCCTGCTCCCACCGGCCGGAGGCCGCGTGGGAATCAGCGTCGGCGCGAAGCTCGGCAGCCGAGCGGCGGTCGTCCTCGCCGAAGAGAAGCGCAGACGGCTGTGACTGCCGGTGCGCGAGCTTCGGCCTGCCCCAGAGGATGAGGCCGGCTGCGATCAGTGCCGCGAGCAGCACGATTACGATGATGACGACGATCGGGCTCCACGAGACGCCGACGCCGCGCAGCGTGAGCGAGGAGAGGAAGTCGGCGATCGCGAGGGCGATCCGGTCGATGAGGTTCGGCTGAGCCGCCTCGTACACGTGTCGGGACAGCTCCTGTTCGGCGAGCCTGCGGGCGTCATCCGGCCCAGGCAGATCGGGGAGCGCGGTCAGAGCGTGGGCGAGTGGACTCACGGCGCCGGTGTGCCCCCCTGTGCGCCGCTGTCATCGTGCCCGCTCGGCGGAGCGTAGGGCGGAACGGGCGGCGCCTGAGGCGGGTAGGGGTGCTGCTGCGGGGGGCCGCCGTATGGCGCGGCCGGCGCGCCTGGCACCTGGTACGCGCCGGGTGCCTGGTACGCGCCTGGCGCCTGCGGGGAACCCGGTGCCTGGTACGGAGGCTGCTGCCCAGGAGCGGCGTACGCGCCATGCGGCTGGTAGCCGACTGCCCCCTGCGGTGCGTAGCCGTAGCCCGGCGCGCCCTGCGGCTGGTAGCCGGGCGCACCCTGCTGCGGGTAGCCGGGCGCGGGGTAGCCGTAGCCGAACGTCGCGCGGGGAGGGGCGGTGTCGTCGGGATCGTAGGCGTAGGGATCCTCGAACGCTGTGCCGCCGGCGTCGCGGGATTCGACGTAGCGCTGCATCTTCATATCGATGCCCTCTCGGCGCATCCGGAGATCGAGGTACACCAGCGCCGACGATGTGCTCACCACGACGGCTGTCACGCACTGCACGAGGAACGAGCCGACCATCGAGAGCCCGAACGCGAAGATGAACATCACGTCGTCACCCGCCGCCCCGCCGGTGGGGGCGATGACCGTTCCGAGCAGCATGCCGAGGAACATCAGAGGGTAGGAGACCACGGAGCCTGCCGTGCCGAGGATCAGTGACAGCAGGATGTAGATGCCGAAGGTCGGCCAGAAGCGCCCCTTCGTGAGCGTCCACGATCGCGAGATCGCACGGAATACGCCGGCGCGTTCGAGCACGATCGTCGGTGTGACGACGTAGAGCTTCGTGTAGAGCCAGTAGAAGAGGACGAGGCCGCCTGGGATCCCGAGCAGCAGGGCGACCACACCGAGCACCGGTCCCGCTCCGGTCAAGGTGAACAACGCGATCATGGCTGCGACGATCGCGACCACGACGATGAGCGCGAGAGACATCAGCAGCGTGTAGCCGACGAGAGTCCAGATGCGGCCCTTCACCCTGGCCCAGATGCGCCCGAACGTCGCCTTCTCGCCGAGGGCGGAGTACGACACCTCGCCGACGACGACCGCCTGCACGATGATGGCCAGCGCGCCGACGACCAGGCCGACCACGATGGCGCTGCCGCCGGTGATCACGGCGGCGCCCGCCTCGAGCTCGCGGTAGTCGGCGGAGCTCACGGGTACGGTGTCGAGGCGGGAGTACGCCCAGAAGGAGATCGCGCCGACGGCGGTCGCGAGGATCACACCCGCGGCCATCTGCAGGCCGATGGCGAAGCCCAGCAGCACCTTCGGGTTCCCCCGCAGGGCTCCGAACGACTTGCCCAGCACGGTGCCGAACCCGAGCGGATGCAGCGGAATCAGGCCACCGCGCGGTGCGGGCGTCCATGAGGCCGCGTTCGTCATGTCTTCCTCCTCGCGGGCGCGCGCTCGACGAGTGCCACCCGGCACCATCGTTTCACAGATGCACGACACCCGTGCCGCCGCACCACCGGGCAGAGCTGCCCGTATGCACCCGCCTATCGGCGAAGTCGGCACGCCTCATCCGGATGTGACCGGCCTTCGGATAATCTGGGCAGATGACAGCCCGGATCTTGGTCGTTGACGATGACACCGCGCTCGCCGAGATGATCGGTATCGTGCTGCGCACAGAAGGCTTCGAACCGTCCTTCTGCTCCGACGGCGCCCTGGCGGTCGAGAGCTGGCGACGGGAGAAACCCGATCTCGTGCTGCTCGATCTGATGCTGCCAGGAAAGGACGGCATTCAGATCTGCACGGAGATCCGTCAGGAGTCGGGGGTTCCGGTGATCATGCTCACGGCCAGAACCGACACCACGGACGTGGTCAACGGGCTCGAAGCCGGCGCGGACGACTACATCGTCAAACCCTTCAATCCCAAGGAGCTCGTCGCGCGCATCCGTACGCGCCTGCGCACAGGAACGGACAACGAGTCTGCGGAGACGATGAGGGTCGGCGACCTCACGATCGACGTCGCCGCCCACGAGGTCAAGCGCGACGAATCGATCATCGCACTCACTCCGCTCGAGTTCGAACTGCTCGTCGCGCTCGCGTCGAAGCCGAACCAGGTGTTCTCCCGCGAGATGCTGCTCGAACAGGTGTGGGGCTACCACTACAAGGCAGACACGCGTCTCGTGAACGTGCACGTGCAGCGTCTGCGCGCCAAGGTCGAGGTCGACCCTGACGACCCCAAGATCGTGACGACGGTGCGGGGCGTCGGCTACCGCGCCGGAGCCGTCGTCTCCTAGCTCGTGCCTCCCACGTCGGCCGTTCCTGCGCCATCGGGCGGCCGCGGCCCGTTGCGAACGGTCCGTCGTGTCTCGAGCCTGTGGCGCGGCTCGCTGCGGTTCCGGACCACCCTCATCGCGGTCATCACGACTGTCGTCGCCGTGATGATCGCGTGCGTGTGGATGGCAGCGCAGATCCAGAGCGACCTGTTCGAATCCCGCAGCGTTCAGGTGCAGTCGGACGCGGCCCGCGCCGTGCAGATGGCGCAGGAGGAGCTGAGCGAGGCGGAGGACGCGACGGAGCGCACCGAGGCGGACGGGCTCATCAAACGCGCTTTCGACGTGCTCGTCGAGCAGTCGCGCACGTCGAGTGTCGTGTATCAGCGCGTCGACCAGACACCGTCGACGATTGCACCGCCGGACGGGGGCGCCGCCGATCTGCGGCCGGAGCTGGGGCTGGTCAGCGATGGATTGAGCGAGCGCGTGATCACGAGCGACCAGCAGTGGTGGCAGTCGGTCGAGCTGCGTGCGGAGGACGGCACGGTGAATCCCGGCATCATCGTCGGCCAGCAGCTCAACCTTCCGGGTGTCGGCGCATACGCGATCTACTTCGGCTACGACCTCGTCGATTCGAACGAGACCCTCGGCTTCGTGCAGCGCACGCTGTGGATCGCCGGCGTCCTGCTCGTCGCGATCGTCGGTCTGATCACGTGGCTGGTGCTGCGCTCGATCGCGGATCCGATCATCGAGGTGGCCGAGACCAGCCGCCGCATCGCAGACGGCGACCTGCAGGTGCGCATCCCCGTGGAGGGTGAGGACGAGCTCGCCGCGCTCGGCGCATCGTTCAACCAGATGGCGGACAGCATCGAGCAGCAGATCCGCGAGCTGGCGGAGCTCTCGCTCGTGCAGCAGCGGTTCGTCTCGGATGTCTCGCACGAGCTGCGCACGCCGCTGACGACCATCCGGCTGGCGGCGGAGATGATCAACGACCAGCGCGAGAACCTCGACGGGGCGATGGCGCGCGCGGCGGAGCTGCTGTACGCGCAGGTCGCGCGCTTCGAAGAGCTGCTGGGCGACCTGCTGGAGATCAGCCGCTACGACGCCGGTTCCGTGCAGCTCGAGCATGAGGCGATCGCGCTCGCGGCCACCACCGAGGACGTCGTCGACTCGATGCGACAGCTCGCAGAGCAGCACGGAACCGACCTGAACGTGGTCGCGCCCGGCGGTCACACACCCGTCGACATGGACCCCCGTCGTGTGCGGCGCGTGCTGCGCAACCTCATCGGGAACGCGATCGAGCACGGCGATGGCAGGCCGATCACGATCACCGTCGACAGTGATGAGACCGCGGTGGCCGTCGGCGTGCGCGATCAGGGCATCGGCATGACGGAGGAGGACAGCCAGCGCGTGTTCGACCGCTTCTGGCGCGCCGACCCCTCGCGCAAGCGATCGATCGGCGGAAGCGGTCTCGGGCTGTCGATCGCGCTGGGCGACGCCGTCCTGCACGGCGGCAGGCTCGAGGTGTGGTCGAGGCCAGGCAGCGGCACGAACTTCGTGCTCACACTGCCGCGCGGCGCGGGGGAGCGGCTGGCGTCCACCGGACCGGTGCCGCTCGAACCGGACGACGCGACTGAGGAGGATCTCCCATGACGAAACCTGGTCGTCTGATCCGGGCAGTCGCCGTGCTCGCTGCGGGTGCAGCCGTGCTCGCCGCGTGCGCCGGCCTGCCGACGTCCGGGCCCGTCAACCCCGGGGTTCCGGCCGACGAGGTCGCCGACGCACCGTTCCTGTACTACCCGGGAGGCCCGGCCGTCGGAGCGACGCCGGAGCAGATCGTCAGCGGCTTCGTGGAGGCGGCGACCAGCCCTGCGGAGGGCTGGACGACCGCCAGAGAATTCCTCACCTCCGCGTTCGCCGCCGACTGGGAGCCGGATGCGCACGTGACGATCGATGTTCCGAGCGCCAGGGCGTACGACGCGGCGCGGCTCGAGGACGAGGGGATCGTCGAGGTCAGCGTCGAACCCGTCGCCACCGTCGACGAGCGCGGCGTCTACCGGGTGTCTGACACGACGCAGACCCAGCTGGCATTCGAGCTCGAGCAGCGGGAGGACGGCGAGTGGCGCATCTCGCGAGCACCGGCAGGCATCGTGCTCGATCGCGATGTGTTCCCCGATGTCTACCACGACTACACGCTGCAGTACTACGACCCGACCTGGAGCTACCTCGTGCCTGACGTGCGCTGGTATCCGGCCGAGACGAGTGAGAGCAGGATCGCCGCCGAACTGCTCCGCGGCCCGAGCCCGTACGTCGCAGGCGGCGTCAAGACGGCGTTTCCTCGGGGCACGCAGCTGGCGGCCGCCGGGGTCGTCGTGGACGGCTCGACCGGCGCGGACATCACGCTCACGCAGGACGCGGCTTCGGCAGAGGGGGCGCAGACGAGCCGGATGCGCGCGCAGATCGCAGCGAGCCTGGCGAGCTTCGGCGTGCTGAGCGTCCGGCTGCACGCGGGAGGCGGTGATCTCACTGCCGAGGCGCACGTGCCGACGTCGACTCGACCCGATTCGCGCGCCCTCGTACTGGGCGATACGGGGTACGACGAAGGCTTCGGATTCCTCGACGCGGGCGGATCGATCGACGACCTCTCGAGCTTCGGCAACGTCGCGGACGAGATCGGCGACGCCACCTCGATCTCGCTGTCGTCCGACCGCACGGCCCTGATCCTGCAGGGCGAGGACGGTGTGGTCTCACGCCGCACCACCGACGGCGGCGCCCCACTCGATCAGCGAGACAACCTGATCGAACCGACGCTCGACCCGCAGGGCTTCCCGTGGAGTGTTCCAGAGGACGCGCCTGGTGAGCTCGTCGCGTACACGCAGGACTATCAGCCGCTGCCGATCGACAACGCCTTCGACGGAGCCCAGCGGGTGCTCGCGATGCAGGTGTCGCCTGACGGGGCCAGGATGGCCGCGCTGATCTCGACCGAGTCAGGCACATGGGCCGTCGCCATCCCGGTCATCAGGGACACGGACGGAACTCCGACGGCACTCGGGGAGCCCGTGGGCGTGACCGCGCTCGATGGCGCGGGCATCGACGTGGCGTGGCTCGACGACAGTTCGATCGGCATCGTCGCGCGGGATTCGGCCGGCATCGAGGTCGTCCAGCAGCAGATCGGCGGCCCCGCGACGCGGATGTCGGCCGAGTCGGACACCACGGGCATCTCGGCGGGGTCGCAGCAGACGGTGGCGCGCCTGCTCAGCGACGGCGGCACCATGTACGTGCGCCGCGGGTCGACCTGGCAGGCCGCCGCAACCGGTATCGACGTGCTCGGCACCCAGCTCGGATCCCCGCGCGACTGACCCGATCCTCGCTGCCGAGATGCGCACTTTTTGCCGAGATGCGCCGCTTTGGTCGTCGTTTCGGACGAAAAGTGCGCATCTCGGCAGCCAGCGCGCGGGCATCCGGATGATCGGCGGCACAGTGAGGGAATGGACCGGATCCGCAGAGCGCTGAGCGAGGCGCTCGCGTTCGTGCTGCCGGTCGCATGCCCGGGGTGCGGAGCGCATGGCACGGCGCTCTGCGAGGCATGTCGCGAGCTGCTGGCGGATCGCGTGCTGGCCCGCGAACTCAGCGGCGGCATCGTCGCGAACGCCGCGCTGCCGTACGAAGGCGTCCCCGCCATGGCGATCAGGGCCATGAAGGAGCGCGGTCGCACCGACATCGCCAGAGCGTTCGCCCCCGCGATGCGCTCGGCGATGGTCGCTGCGGTGCACGACCTCGATCGCGCGGCGTTCGTGCCTGTGCCGACCTCGCGCAGGTCGATGCGCCTGCGAGGCTACCGAGTTCCCGACCTGCTCGTGCGCCGCGCCGGCGCGCCGGTCGTGCGACTGCTCCGTCCGGTGTTCGCGGCTGGCGATCAGCGCGCACTCGGGCGCGACCAACGGCGCCGCAACGTCGCAGGAACGCTGCGCGCCCGCCGGGCTGCGCGGAGAGGAGACCCGCCCGTCGTGATCGTCGACGATGTCATCACGACCGGTGCGACGTGCGAGGAGGCGGCGATCGCGCTGGCGGATGCGGGGTTCGATGTGGCCGGTGTCGTCGCGCTGGCCAGCACTCCGATGAGACAGGTTCGAGAGCCCGGCGCGATCGGCACGGAGTGACTACACGCTATCGACTTCGGGCGGTGTTGTGAACCCGAATCGCCGACCGGATCGACAGACGGAATCCATGCGGAGACAACCGCCGTTCGGGTAGTGACAGGAGCGTGAATGGCGGACTAAGTTTTAGGGAACGCGACGCCAGGTCGCCCGAACAAAGGGTCGGCGGCAACGCCGACCGGAATGGGAGGCACCAATGGACATCGACATCACGGGAGTCGGCGTGAGCATCAGCGATCGCTTCCGCACGGTGGTGGAGGAGAAGTCCGCGCGAGTCGAGAACATCGCTCCGCGAGCGCTGTCCTTGGACGTCAAGGTCACGCATCGCGTGCACCGCAATCGGGTGGAGGAAGAGACGGTTGAACTCACGCTCGAGGGCAAGGGCCCGCTGGTCCGCGCTGAGGCGCGGGACGGCGACAAGTTCGCGGCCTTCGAGATGGCGATCGACAAGCTGATCGAGCAGGTGCGCAGGGCGAAGGACAAGAGGGTCAAGGCCCGCATCCACCCCAAGCGCGCTCACTTCGAGAAGGAGACGGGAGCGCTCGAGGGGATCGACGTGAAGCCGGCTCCGGACGATGTGATCCAGGCTGTGGCGACCGGAGTGGTGCCCGTGGTGCAGCAGGACGAGGAAGAGGAGTACTCGCCGGTCGTCATCAGGACGAAGGAGTTCGAGCCCGAGTGGATGACGGTCGAGGAAGCGGTCGACCGGATGGAACTGGTCGGCCACGACTTCTTCCTCTTCATCGACTCGCGCAGCGACCACCCGAGCGTCGTGTACCGGCGCCGAGGGTGGGACTACGGCGTCATCTCCCTCACGACGCAGACGCAGCCCGAGGTGGCGCTGGCCGGCTGAGGCGCCCGCGCAGCCATGCAGAACGAGGATGGGTGCTCCGAAACTCTGGATTCGGAGCACCCGTCGTCGTTCGGGGAGGCGTCAGTCGAACATGTCGCCGATGAGGCCGCCGAGGAGAAGGCCGCCGACGGCGGGGCCCAGGATGCCTCCGCCGCCCATGCCGCCTCCGCGGCCGCCCATGCCCCAGTCGTCGTAGCCGCTGCGGTGCCTGTCGTCGTCGATGTCGCGCTGGGCGAGCTGCATCGCCTCATTCGCCAACTGGGAGATGCGCCTGGCCATGCCCTGCGACTCGCGCCTGGTGTCCTCGTTCGGCACCAGCGGCTCGACGTCGACGCGGAGCCGTTCGGCCTCGGCGAGCCTGGTGCGGGCGTCCGCACCGATGTGGCCGCGATGACCGCTGATCAGGCTGCGCGCGATCGACAGGGCGCGGTCCGCCGCGTCGATCTCGTGCCGCACGTGCGTGATCGACGGCACGGGGTTCGCCGCCCGATCCCTCGCCTTGGCGACAGCCTCATCGAGCGCGGCATTCGCCTCGCGGAGCTTGGCGAGATCGTCGAACGGGTCGGTCGGCGCCCCGGGTCCAGGCAGATCCGACAGCGCCCGTTCGAGCACGGCGACCGCTGACGTGACGCCGGAGGTCTGAGGTTCCCGCCTGGCAGCGGCGATGTCGCCGCGGGAGTCGGCCACCACGTCGGCCAGCGTCGACTGCGCCCGCATCGCTTCGATCTCGAAGTCCTCGACGCCGTCGAGGATGGTCTTCGCGCGTCTGACGGACTCCGTCGACGTCTCGAGCGCGGCAAGCGATTCCGGTGTGCGCCCGTCGTCGCGCCGCCGCTCGGCGACGCCCGCGGAGCGCGCGGCGAACTCGAGCAGCTGCTCGGCCTCATCCGGATTCGACGACACGCGCTGCATCGCCGCGGCGCTGTAGCGCTCGGTGAGCCGGTCGACGACGGCCTTCGCGTGCGGAATCCGTTCGCGCAGAAGCTCGGCGTCGCGCCGGACGCCGTCGATGATCTGCGGGGCGCGTCTGACCCGCTCGATCTGCTCCTTCAGCGCATCCGTGCGTTCGTCGAGCACATCGTCTGCCCATTCGCACAGCTGCACGATCCGTGCGTTGCGCGTGCGCAGCTCCTCCGGTGTGTCCGGAATGTCGTCGTGGTTGAGCTGGTGCAGCCGGAAGGCCTCGCCCATGTGCGTGCGGACCGCCTCGATGCCCTGCCGCACGTCGCGAGTCGGCTCATCGCCGAGCTCGGCCTGTGCGAACGAGACCTCGTCCGCGGTCGACCTGATCCGCTCATCCGTCGCCACAAGTGCCGCCTGCGCACGCTTGGCGAGATCGGCGTCCTCCGCGGACTGCCGCTCGTCGGCCTGGCGATTGCGCTTTCCCCAGAAACCCATGCTCCGATCCTACGGTCGCTGTCTGTGCCCCGGATGCGGCAGCGCGGTCACGAGATCGCCGTACGGCGGGACAGGTCGCTGCGTCGCGGAGTCACGAGCCAGGATGCGGCGGCCAGCGCGAGCGGCAGCCCCACGCCGAGCACGGCGAGGAAGAACCACGGCACGTCGGCCATCGAGAGGTCGATGCCGCTGCGTGAGCTGATCATCACGCTGCCGAGCACGGGAAGGATGCCCGTGACCGCACCGGTGAGGCACCCGGAACCGGTGATGATCAGCCCCTGCCAGAACGTCACAGACCGGCGCAGTCGGGGTGCGCCGCCCACCGCGGCGAGGGTCGCATCGTCCGAGCGGCGCTCGACTCGCGACAGCCCGAGCGCGACGGCGCTTGCACCGACGACCAGCACGGCGGTGCCGGCCAGCACGAGCCACAACCAGGTCGCCGTCTCCTCCGGACCGGATTCGAGGGTCGCTCCCGCTGAGTCGGTGCCGTCGGGGAACTGGAGTGCGATCGACGACAGCTGCTCGGTGAGACGGTCCTGCACCTCCTGGCTCGGCGGGTCGTCGTAGGCGGCGACAGCACCCTGGAACGTCGCCATGAGCCCGAGTTCCTCGGCCGTGTCGGGTGCGACGAAGATCTCCCGTCCCATCTGCATCGGGCCCGCATCGATCGCGATGCCGGGCAGCGCCGTGGCCGCTACCGGTTCGGGGGAGGCGTCCGGATCGCTGCGTTCGAACTGGCCGTACGTCCAGGTGTTGATGATGAGCTCGTCATCAGCCTCGCTCAGCCACGCCTCGTCGGTGACGATCGCTGCGCCATCGGCGTAGCCGGCCATGGCGGCATCCGGGATCGCTGTTCCCGTCACGGTGGCGAGCTCGTCCGCGGCGACCACATTGATCTGTGAGCGAGCGCCTGATCCGGCCACCTCTCCGAGCTTCGCCCCGAGTGGGCTCTGGCACAGGTCCCAGCCGGCGTCGCCGTCGGCCAGATCGGCGCACGAGACGTAGCGCTGCAGCTCGGGGCTGATCACCTCGGCATCCGCCTGGAGACCGGGGCCTCCCGACCGGACGTCGAGAGTGGCCCGGATGACACCGACCGACGCGGGAGAGGTGGCATCGAGTGCCGCCATCGCCTCCTCCTCCGCCTCCGCGGCATCAGGGAAGACCTCGAAGGTCTCGTAGTCGTAGGTGCTCACCCACATCCCGACGCTGCCGACCGGCGCCTGGTAGTACCAGTTCCGCGCGCTCTGCTCGCCGGTGGCGCCGACGAGCCCGAGCACCACGGATGCGGCGAAGGCGCACGCCGCGATCGCGCCGAACGCGGGCACGACGCGCGACGGCGCGGCGGCGGCATCCCTGGCGGCCAGACGAGCACCGAGGCTGACCCGACTGAGCAGACGGGCGAGCACCGTGAGCAGCCAGTGCCCTGCGAGGATCACGCCGACCTGCAGCACGAGCGGCCCGGCGATGACGCCCGCCATCCCAGCGAAGATGAGCAGCGACGTCCACTGCGACCACGGCTCCGCGGTCACCCACATGACGAAGCCGGCGCCGGCGAGCGTCAGGGCGATGCCGACGAGGATCAGCAGGGATCCCCATTTCGGCCGGTCGGTGCGCAGGGCGACCGGCCTGCGGGCGCCGCGCAGAGCACCGATCACGTTCTGCCGCGATGCGCTGCGGGCGGGGGCGAGGGCGGCGAGCGTGCCGACGACCACCGCGAACGCGGCCACCGCGGCCAGGGCGAGCCACGGGATGTGCAGCCCCCACGGGTGCGTCGACGAGCCGTCGGCCGTGGCGGCGACGAGCCATGCCCCCACTCCGATCCCCGCACCGGTGCCGATGATTCCGCCGAGCAGCCCCAGCACCGTGCCCTGCAGCAGCACGATCCGGAACACGTCAGAGCGGGTGGCTCCGACCCCGGCGGCCATCGCGAGCTGACGCTGCTGGCGGCGGGCGCTCACGGCGAGCGCGGCACCGGCGAGCAGGATGATCAGGTAGGCGGAGAACGCCATCACCGCGGCCGTCATCCCGGCGAAGACCAGCCCGCTCAGGCTGCTCGTGTCGAAGGCGGGCGATGCGCCGTCGCCCGGATCCGCCGCCAGTGCGGGAACGTACGCGATCACGCCCTCGGCGTTGAGGTCGTACACCTCGTCGGCCGTCGGCGCCCATTCGGCGGCGAACCATGTCGTCGCGGCGGGGGATGCGTCGAGTCCTGCTGCCAGCGCGGGATTGTGCGGCAGGAACAGTCGCACGACCTCGTCGGCGTCCTGCGCTTCCCGCATCACCGCGGCGATGGTGAGCGTCACGTCTGGATCGTGCAGGCGGAGCACGTCGCCGACGTCGGCGCCGAGACGGTCGAGTGCTGCAGGCGACACCGCCGCTTCATTCGGCCCGAGGGGCCGTGTGCCCGAGACGACGTCGAGCCTGCCGTCCAAACGGTGGTCGCCGATATCGCCGATCACTGCGGGCAGATGCGCCTCACCGCCGGCGGTCTCCGCGCGCACGCTGGTGCTCGTCAGCGTCAGCAGCTCGGTGTCCTGCGGCACGAACGGTTCGGGGGAGTCCGGCCTCTCGCCCTCGTCGTGAACGCGGCTGCCGTCGTCGGTGGTGTCGTACTCTACCCAGTCCGGATCGTCGAGGTACTGCTGGCGCGACGGGTCGGCGCCTCCCACGATGCGCAGCCACGTCTCGGTTCCACCGACCGAGACGATGGCTTCCTCCTCGGCCGTGGGCATCTGGCTGTCGGCGTACACGGCGGCGGCGGAAGCCGCGGCCAGCGGCAGTGCGACCAGCAGTGCGACGAGGGCGCTCGTGCGCCAGTCTCGCCGCACCTGCCTCGCGGCGAGACGTGCCGCCGCGCGCCATCGTGCGAATCTCGAGCGATGCTCCGGCGGTTCACCTGCTCCGGATGCTGTGCGCGCCGGCGCTTCGAGCGTCACCGCCATGCACCGGCCCCCGCACCTTCCGGAACTGTGCGGCGCGTCATCGTGCGCCCGCCAGCAGCGACTCGGCGCCTTCGCGGCGCGTCTCGTCGATGATCCTGCCGTCGCGCAGGAAGACGATCCGGTCGGCCCACGCTGCGTGCCGTGCCTCGTGGGTGACGAGGATGCCGGCCGCGCCCTCGTCGATGCGCGAGCGCAGCATCCGCATCACCGCTTCGCCCGTGACGGAATCGAGCGCTCCCGTCGGCTCGTCCGCCAGGATCAGGCGGCGCCCACCGACGACCGCCCGCGCAATGGCGACCCGCTGCTGCTGACCGCCGGAGAGGTCGTCGGGGAACGCGTCGTGCTTGGCGTCGAGGCCGACGGAAGCGAGCGCCTCGCGCCCCGCTCTGCGCGCCACGCGGCGCGAGAAGCCGTCCAGCTCGAGCGGAAGCGTCACATTCTCGATCGCTGTGAGCGTCGGGATGAGGTTGAAGTCCTGGAAGACGAAGCCGAGTGAGCGGCGGCGCAGCTGCGCGATCTGCTTCTGCGGCATGCCCTGCAGAAGCTCGCCGTCGATCACGACCTGACCCGACGTGGCCTCTGTGAGCCCTCCGGCGATCGACAGCAGCGTCGACTTGCCCGATCCGGATGCCCCCATCACCGCGACGAGCTCGCCGCGTGCGACGTCGAGGTCGATTCCTCGCAGCGCGGAGACGACGGTGGCACCCTCGCCGTACTGTCGGCTGACGGCGACGAGGCGGAGCACCGCGTCGTCACGGGCCGCGGGTGCGCGCCGCGACGCCTCCCGCGCAGCGGCGTCGATCGCCTCAGTGGTGAAGCCCGCCGTCTCCGGCGCGCTCGTCGCCTGATCGGGATCGGGGTTGGGGCTGCGACGGTACTGCGGCCCGAGATCCGCGTCGGCTTCCGCCCGGCGCGACCTGCTGCGCCGCGGTTCGCCGCTCACGCGTGGGCCCACTGCTTCGCCGGGCGCCCGCGCTTGGGGCGCTCGGTCGACAGCTCGAGCCCGATGGCATGATCCGGATGCATCATCAGGCGCTGCTCGGTGTGATCGAGCCAGCGCGCCTCCGCTTCGGCGGCGAAGATCATCGAGTCGACGACCAGCGACCACGCCAGCTCCTCAGGGCCATCCGGATTCTGGCCGGCGTACTTCGTCCGCTGCAGCGATTGCAGCTGGGCGAGCGTGGCCCGGCGCTGCGTCTGGATCACGCTCGCGACGTCCACCCCTGGCAGCGTCGCGGCCAGCGAGAGTTTGATCGCCAGCTCATCGCGGGTTCCGCCGCCGCGCTCGACGGGGCTGCCGAGCCATCCGGTCACCTCCTGCGATCCGGTGTCCGTGATCCGCCAGAACACGTGACCGCGCTCGTCCGCCTCTGAGCGGGAGACGAGCCCGTCACGCTCCAGCCGCTCGAGTGTGTTGTAGATCTGTCCCACGTTCAGCGGCCACGTCGATCCGGTGCGCCGGTCGAACTCCGCTCGCAGCTGGTAGCCGTAGCAGGGGCCCTGATCCAGGATGGCCAACAGGCTCAATCGCACCGACATCCGGTTCTCCTCGTGGTAGGCGACGGAATTGGTTTCCGCGTATGTATGTACTGAGTATATGCATACCGGGAAAACGGATAACGTCTCGACGTCGGCGCGTCGTCGCCGGGGGTCTGTGCCTGTTCATAGTCACGGCGGATAACATGGCTGTGTATGTCCGCGCCGGGCCGGTGCGGTACGAGCGTCAACCGGCAGTCCGCGACCCGCGAGACGCGCCGATGAGGAGAAAACACGTGGCCAACCCCTTCGAGAAGCTTCTTCGTGCCGGCGAGGGACGCGTCCGCCGCAAGCTGAACCAGGCCGTCAAGGCTGTGAACGCCCTCGAAGAGGACTACGAGCAGCTCAGCGACGAGGAGCTGCGCGGCGAGACCATCGAGCTGCGCGCGCGCTATCAGAAGGGCGAGACGCTCGACCAGCTCATGCCGGAGGCCTTCGCCGCGGTGAGGGAGGCTGCCAAGCGCACTCTCGGCATGCGCCCGTACGACGTGCAGGTGATGGGTGCGGCCGCGCTGCACTTCGGCAACATCGCGGAGATGAAGACCGGTGAGGGAAAGACCCTCGTGGCGACTCTGCCTGCGTATCTGAACGCGATCGCCGGCGAGGGCGTGCACGTGATCACCGTGAACGACTACCTCGCCTCGTACCAGGCGGACCTGATGGGCCGCGTCTTCCGTGCCCTCGGCATGACGACCGGAACGATCGTCTCCGGCCAGAAGCCGGCAGAGCGTCGGGAGCAGTACGAAGCCGACATCACCTACGGCACGAACAACGAGTTCGGCTTCGACTACCTGCGCGACAACATGGCGTGGCGCAAGGAGGACCTCGTCCAGCGGGGTCACTTCTTCGTGATCGTCGACGAGGTCGACTCGATCCTCATCGACGAGGCTCGCACGCCGCTGATCATCTCAGGCCCGTCATCGGGAGAGGCCAATCGCTGGTTCGCGGAGTTCGCCAAGATCGCGAACACCCTCGAGCGCGAGGTCGACTTCGAAGTCGATGAGAAGAAGCGCACGGTCGGCGTGCTCGAGCCCGGCATCGAGAAGGTCGAGGACCACCTCGGCATCGACAACCTCTACGAGTCGGCGAACACTCCGCTGATCTCGTTCCTGAACAACTCGATCAAGGCGCTGGCGCTGTTCCACCGCGACTACGACTACGTCGTCATGAACGACGAGGTCATGATCGTCGACGAGCACACCGGCCGCATCCTCGCCGGCAGGCGCTACAACGAAGGCATCCACCAGGCCATCGAGGCGAAGGAGGGCGTGCCGGTCAAGGCCGAGAACCAGACGCTCGCCACGGTGACGCTGCAGAACTACTTCCGCCTGTACGACAAGCTCTCGGGTATGACCGGTACGGCGGAGACCGAGGCCGGCGAGTTCATGTCGACCTACAAGCTCGGCGTCGTGCCGATCCCGACGAACAAACCGATGATCCGCAAGGATGAGGCCGACCTCGTCTACGCCACGGAAGAGGGCAAGTTCACGCAGGTCGTCGATGACATCGCCCAGCGGCACGAGGCAGGCCAGCCCGTGCTGGTGGGAACGGTCAGCGTCGACAAGAGCGAGCTCCTCTCCCGGATGCTCCGCAAGCGCGGCATCAGACACGAGGTGCTGAACGCGAAGAACCACGCGCGAGAGGCGGAGATCGTCGCGCGCGCCGGTCAGCTCGGCGCCGTCACCGTCGCCACCAACATGGCGGGTCGCGGAACCGACATCATGCTCGGCGGCAACGCCGAGTTCATGGCGGTGCAGCGGATGAAGGACGCCGGTCTCGACCCGAAGGAGACCCCTGAGGAGTACGAGGCCGAGTGGGACGGCGTCTACGACCAGGTCAAGGCCGAGGTCGCCGAGCAGGCGGATAAAGTCCGCGACGCCGGCGGTCTGTACGTGCTCGGCACGGAGCGGCACGAGTCGCGCCGCATCGACAACCAGCTCCGCGGCCGTTCCGGACGTCAGGGCGACCCAGGTGAGAGCCGCTTCTACCTCTCGCTGCAGGACGACCTGATGCGCAAGTTCCAGCGCGGTTCGGCCGACGCGCTGATCGCGCGCGGTGTGCCCGAGGACGTCGCGATCGACTGGAAGATCGTGGGCCGCCTGATCCGGAGCGCGCAGGGTCAGATCGAGAGCCGCAACGCCGAGTCGCGCAAGAACGTGCTCAAGTACGACGACGTTCTCAACCGCCAGCGCGAGGCGATCTACTCCGACCGCCGTCACATCCTGTCCGGCGACGACATCGCCGACCGCGTCGAGCACTTCCGCGAAGACGCGATCACCGCGGTCGTCGACGAGCACATCGTCGGCGGGCACAGCGATGGCTGGGACTTCGACGCGCTGTGGACCGAGCTGAAGACGATGTATCCCGTCAACGTCACGATCGACGAGGTCGTGGACGAAGCGGCCGGCCGCAAGGGCGGCATCACGGTCGACGGGCTCAAGCGCGAGCTGCTCAGCGATGCGACGATCGCCTATACGAGTCGCGAGGAGCAGCTAGGCGAAGCCGCGACCCGTGAGCTCGAGCGGCGCGTCGTGCTGCAGGTGCTCGACCGCCGCTGGCGCGACCACCTCTACGAGATGGACTACCTCAAGGACGGCATCGGCCTGCGGGCCATGGCCCAGCGCGATCCGCTGATCGAGTACCAGCGCGAGGGCTTCCAGATGTTCCAGACGATGATGGGGCAGATCAAGGAAGAGGTCACAGGCTACCTGTTCAACCTCGAGGTCGAGGTGCGCCGCAAGGAGGACGGCGGCGCGACCCAGCCCGAGGTCGAGGCCAAGGGCCTCGCCGACGACGCGGGCCCGCAGCAGCTCGAGTACTCGGCGCCCAGCGAGGACGGCGACATCGAGGTGCGCAACGACAACGGGCAGGTGCGCCACCAGAGCGAAGAGGCTCCGAAGCCGCAGGGCGCGTTCGGTCAGGCCGCCGACAGGGCCAAAGATCAGCAGGGCGGCGCCAACCGCGCAGCGCGCCGCGCGAACTCCAAGAAGAAGTAGCGCACCGAACGAGGGCGGCAGGCACCGGATGGGCCTGCCGCCCTCGCGCACGCGCCGGGGCGTCCGGATGTCCTGAGCAGCCGGATGCCGCGCGTATCCTGGTTCGATGACCACTCTGCGCCCGCTGGATCAGTCGTCGAAGTTGAAGAACGTCCTCTACGAGATCCGCGGCGCAGCGCTGGAACAGGCCGCACAGCTGGAGGCCGACGGGCACAACATCCTGAAGCTCAACACGGGCAACCCCGCCGTGTTCGGCTTCGAGGCGCCGCACCAGATCGTGCGCGACATGATCGAGACGATCCCGCAGTCGCACGGCTACAGCGACAGCAAGGGCATCCTCGGCGCGCGCCGCGCGATCGCGAGCCGCTACGAGAACGAGCCGGGCTTCCCGGAGGTCGACGTCGACGACGTCTACCTCGGCAACGGAGTGTCCGAGCTGATCACCATGACGATGCAGGCTCTGCTCGACGCCGGCGACGAGGTGCTCATCCCGAGCCCCGACTACCCGCTGTGGACGGCGATGACGAGCCTCGCCGGCGGCACACCGGTGCACTACGCCTGCGACGAGCAGAGCGACTGGCAGCCGGATCTCGAGGACATCCGCTCGAAGGTGACGCCGAACACCAAGGCGATCGTCATCATCAACCCGAACAACCCGACAGGCGCCGTCTACAGTCGCGAGGTGATCGAAGGGCTGGTGCAGATCGCGCGCGAGAACTCGCTGCTGCTGCTCAGCGACGAGATCTACGACCGGATCCTGTTCGACGACGCCGAGCACGTCTCCACCGCGTCGGTCGCGCCTGACCTGCTGTGCCTGACGTTCAACGGCCTGTCGAAGACGTACCGCGTGGCCGGCTACCGCTCAGGCTGGCTCGTCATCACCGGGCCCCGCGAGCACGCCTCAGGCTTCCTCGACGGCATCCAGCTGCTCGCCTCCACGCGCCTGTGCGCGAACGTGCCGGCGCAGCACGGCGTGATCGCCGCACTGACCGGACAGCAGTCCATCGATGCGCTGATCGCGACCGACGGCCGCCTGCACCAGCAGCGCGACGTCGCGTGGGAGGGGCTGAACGCCATCCCCGGCGTGAGCTGCGTCAAGCCGCGCGGCGCGCTCTACGCATTCCCGCGCCTCGACCCCGAGGTGCACGAGATCCGCGACGACTCGAAGCTCGTCTACGACTTCCTCGTGAGCGAGCACGTGCTGCTGGTGCCAGGAACCGGCTTCAACTGGCCCACCCACGACCACCTGCGCATCGTCACGCTGCCCGAGCCCCGCGTCATCGCCGAAGCCATCGAACGCTTCGGCAACTTCCTGGCGAGCTACAAGCAGTAGGCGGGCGTCATTCCCCGGGCCGGATCGGCCCGCTCGGATGCCGTCACCTCCGCCGCACGGCTTCCGAGGTGCGAGGTGCCGTTGCCCGGGCCGGAGGGAGCGGTCGTCCGGACGCCGGCACCGGGTTCGGCGGGAGCGGATGCGCAGCATCCGCGAGGGAATGCCGGCCGGATGACCGCGCCCGCAGGCCCGACGCGGACCCGGCGTCGTCGCCCCGACGCCGCGGTCCCGACCCCTACGCCTCCGAGACTCCCAGCACGTCGAACAGCCACGCCAGCTGGTAGGCGCGCTCGCGCCAGGAGTTGTACCGGCCGGTGACGCCGCCGTGCCCCGCGTTCATCTCGCACTTCATCAGCACATCGGCGCCGACCTCGCGCAGTCGCTGCACCCACTTGGCGGGTTCGACGTACAGCACGCGGGTGTCGTTCAGGCTGGTCATGGCGAGCACCCGCGGGTAGTCGACGCCCTCGCGCACGTTCTCGTAGGGCGAGTACGACTTCATGTACTCGTACACGTCGGCGTCGTGCAGCGGGTCTCCCCACTCGTCCCATTCGATCACGGTCAGCGGAAGCGACGGGTCGAGGATCGAGGTGAGCGCGTCGACGAACGGAACGTCGGCGAGGATGCCGGCGAAGGCGTCAGGTGCCATGTTCGCCACGGCGCCCATCAGCAGTCCGCCGGCCGAGCCGCCCTCTGCCACGATCCGATCCGGGCTCGTGTAGCCTTCGTCGCTGAGGAAGCGGGCCACGTCGACGAAGTCGGTGAACGTGTTGCGCTTGGCGAGCGTCTTGCCGCTCTCGTACCACTGCCTGCCCATCTCGCCGCCGCCGCGCACGTGCGCAACGGCGAACAGGATGCCGCGGTCGAGCTCGCTCAGCCTGGCGACCGAGAATCCTGGATCGATCGAATGCTCGTATGAGCCGTATCCGTACAGGTGCACGGGCCGCGCGGAGGAACCGGGCTCGCCGAACGAGCGCTTCCAGACCAGTGATACGGGGATGCGGGTGCCGTCGGCGGCCGTCACCCATACGCGGCGCTGATCGTACTCGGCGGCGTCGTAGCCGCCCAGCACCTCGGCGCGCTTGCGCAGCAGCAGCTCGCCCGTCGCCAGCTCGTACTCGTACAGCGATCCCGGCGTCGTGAACGAGCCGTAGGCGACCCGGATGACCGGGGGAGCCCACTCCGGATTCCCTGTCGCCCCCGCGGAGTACAGCGGGTCGGGGAACTCGATCTCGCTCAGCTCGCCCGTTCCGTAGTCGAGCACGCCGACGCGCGGAAGTCCGTCTGAGCGGTACTCGACGACGGCGAAATCGCGGAAGCAGTCGACGTCGATCAGGCGTCGGCCCGGCTCGTGGCCGAGCACGACCTCGGTCGCGGAGGGGTCATCGACCCGAGCGCGGACCAGCTCGAAGTCGAGGGCGCCGTCATTGTGCAGGATGTAGAGCCAGTCCTCGCCGTCGATCACCGCGTGGTCGACGCCGTACTCGACGCCGTCGCGCCGCGGCCAGACGACGGCCGGCGCCGCCTGCGGGTCCGAGGCGTCGACGATGCTGACCTCGCTGGTCACACTCGATCCGGACTCCATCACCAGGAACCGGTCGCTGCGCGTCACGCCGGCTCCGACCCAGAACCGCTCGTCGTCATCGCCGTACAGTTCGACATCGTTCGCGGCATCCGCCTCGCCGACGCTGTGCAGCCACACCTGGTGCGGGCGCCACGCATCGTCGACGGTCGAGTACACGATGTGCTCGCCGTCCGGCAGGAACTGCGCACCGCCGAAGGTCTCCGCGATCGTGTCGGGAAGCAGCTCGCCCGTGGTGAGGTCCTTGATCCGGATGGTGTAGCGCTCGTCACCGGCCTCGTCGACGGCCCAGAGCATCCGGGTGCCGTCGTCGGAGACGTCGAATGAGCCGAGGGAGAAGAAGTCCTTGCCGTCTGCCTCGACGTTGGCATCGAGCAGCACCTGCTCGCCTGGAACATCGGCGTCGGGGGAGAGGACGGGAGGCGTCCAGTCGTCGGGGGAGGCCAGCGGCGCCCTGCACTGGATGCCGTACTGCTTGCCTGCGACAGTGCGTCCGTAGTACCACCACTGGCCGCGGCGGCTCGGCACCGACAGGTCGGACTCCTTCACCCTGGAACGGATCTCGTCGAAGATCCGCTCCCGCACGGGCGCGAGGTGCGACAGCGCGGCGTCGGTGTGCGCGTTCTCCGCCTCGAGGTGCGCGATGACCTCGGGGTCGTCCTTGGCGCGCAGCCACTCGTACGGGTCGTCGAAGGTGTGGCCGTGGTGTGCGCGGCTGGTGGGGCGGCGGTCGGCGGAGGGCGCGGAAGTCACGCGTCCACGCTACCCGGGCGACCGCATCCGGGAGCTGTGCCATGCGTGCGCCGTGGGCGAACGTAGGATCGCACCATGCAGTTCGGAATGCACCAGCCGGCCCACCGCACCCTCGTGCACATCAGCGACACGCACCTGCTGGCAGGCGGGGCGCGGCTGCACGATCGCTTCGCCGTCGAGGACAATCTGCGTCGCGCGCTCCGACGCGTCGAGCAGACGGGCATCTCGCCCGACGCGCTGGTGTTCACCGGCGACCTGACCGACCTGGGCGAACCGGATGCCTATGCGCGGCTGCGGAGCATCGTCGAACCCTTCGCCGCGCAGCTGGAGGCCCCGATCGCCTGGGTCGCCGGGAACCACGACGAACGGCCGCAGATGCGCCGAGATCTGCTCGACGAGGAGCCGAGCGAGAAGCCGATCCATCACACATGGGACCTCGACGGGCTGCGCCTCATCGCGCTCGATTCGACGGTTCCCGGATGGCACCACGGAGATCTCGACGAGGCGCAGCTGGAGTGGCTGGCGGCGGAGCTCGCCGAGCCGGCCCCGCTCGGCACGATCCTCGCACTGCACCATCCGCCGCTGCCGAGCCACGTGCCGATGTTCGACATCCTCGAACTGCGCGGCCAGGACCGCTTCGCCGATGTCCTTGCAGGCAGCGATGTGCGGACCGTCCTCGCCGGGCACCTGCACTACTCGATGCACGGCACCTTCGCGGGGATCCCGGTGAGCGTCGCCGCCGCCACCTGCTACACGATGGACGTCGCCAGGGAGCCGCAGCGGGTGAACGGCATGGATGCCGGTCAGGCGTTCAACCTCGTGCACGTGTACGACGACACGATCACGCACACCGTGGTACCGGTTGACGGAGCCGACCCCGCCGGAGCGTTCTCACCTGAGTTCTACGCGCGGCTCGCCGCGATGACCCCGGATGAGCGGCTCGAGGCGTTCTCGCGCAAGCCGGGCCGCTGACATCCGATTCCTCGTGTCTTCGCTGCGTCCTCTGCAAATCGCAGCCGACCTGCGGGGGGCGTGAGGACATCCGGCGTAGGGTCGAGGCGTGACCGCAGCGACGCGAACCGAATCCGACTCTCTCGGGCCCCTCGAGATCCCCGCCGACGCGTATTGGGGGGTGCACACAGCGCGAGCCCTCGAGAACTTCGACATCACGAAACGACCGATCTCGGTGTACGCCGAGCTCATCACGGCTCTGGCGATGGTGAAACAGGCCGCGGCGAGGGCCAACCGCGACATCGGCGATCTCGACGCCGAGCGCGCCGATCTCATCGACCGCGCCTCGCAGCGCGTGATCGACGGCGAGTTCCACGACGAGTTCTGCGTCGGCGTGGTTCAGGGCGGGGCGGGGACCTCGACCAACATGAACGCCAACGAGGTCATCACCAACATCGCGCTCGAGCTGGCGGGGCGCGAGAAGGGCGATTACGACTACCTGCACCCGATCGACCACACCAACCGCAGCCAGTCGACCAACGACGTCTACCCGACGGCGCTCAAGGTCGGGCTGTCGCTGATCCACGTCTCCCTGCTCGACGAGCTGGAGCTGCTGCGCGACTCGTTCCTGCGCAAGGCGGCGGAGTTCTCCGACGTGCTCAAGGTCGGCCGCACGCAGCTGCAGGACGCGGTGCCGATGACGCTCGGACAGGAGTTCCACGGCTTCGCCACGACGGTGGACGAGGACGTCAGGCGGCTGCGGGAGAACGCATCGCTGCTCACCGAGATCAGCATGGGTGCCACAGCCATCGGCACGGGTGTCACGGCTCGGCCGGGCTACGCCGACCGCGTGCGCGTGCACCTCGCGGAGATCACGGGGCTGCCGCTGCACACAGCGAGGGACCTCGTCGAAGCCACGAGTGACATGGGTGCGTTCCTGTCGTTCTCCTCGTCGCTGAAGCGCAACGCGATCAAGCTGTCGAAGATCAGCAGCGACCTGCGTCTGCTCTCATCCGGGCCGCAGGCCGGTTTCGGCGAGATCAATCTGCCCGCCATGCAGGCGGGTTCTTCGATCATGCCCGGCAAGGTCAATCCGGTCATCCCCGAGGTCGTCAACCAGGTCGCGTTCTCCGTGGTCGGGGCGGATCTGACCGTGACGATGGCCGCGGAGAACGGGCAGCTGCAGCTGAACGCGTTCGAGCCGATCATCGCGCACTCGATGCTGCAGTCGATCACCTGGATGCGCCGCGCCTATCAGACGCTGCGCGTGAACTGCATCGACGGGATCACAGCGAACCGCGGTCGCCTCGGAGCGATGGTGGGGTCGTCGGTGGGCGTGATCACCGCGCTGACGCCGTTCATCGGATACGCGGCGGCGGCGGCCCTCGCCAAGACGGCGCTGCTGACGCACCGCAACGTGGCCGACCTCGTCGTGGATGCCGAGCTGATGACCCGCGAAGAGGTCGACAAGCAGCTCCGCCCGGAACGCCTCAGCGGCATCGAGCCCATCACCACCGCGATCCCGATCATCTCCCCTGAGGACCTCCCGTGACCCCGCACCCGTCGGTGACGCGGCAGCGGGTGGTGAGTTCGCCGATGCCGTCGATGCCGACCGTGACGGTGGTGCCGTCGCCGAGCAGGACCTGCGGGGTGCGGGAGAAGCCGGAGCCGCCGGGGCTGCCCGTGGAGATGAGGGTGCCAGGCAGGAGCGTGATGCCCTGCGACAGGTGCGCGATCAGCTTCGCGACGGAGCGCACCATCTGGCCGGTCGACGCGTCCTGCATCGTCTCGCCGTCGACGGTGGTCCAGATGTGCAGGTCCTGCGGGTCGGCGATCTCATCGGCCGTGACGACGTCAGGACCCGTCGGCGTGAAGCCGTCCAGTGACTTGCAGCGCGACCACTGCGCCTCGGAGTACTGGATGTTGCGTGCCGAGATGTCGTTGACCACGGTGTAGCCGAAGACGTGCTCAAGGGCTTCGTCCTCGGTGACATCGCGTGCCGGCCGGCCGATGATCACGCCCAGCTCGGCCTCGTAGTCGACGGCCTCGCTCATCCGGCGCGACCACGTGGCCGTCCGGTCGTGGCCCGCCAGCGAGTTCGGCCACAGCGTGAACACCGTCGGGGTGTTGTCCGTCTTCAGGTTCAGTTCACCGGAGTGGGCGGCGTAGTTCAGCCCGACCGCGATGATCGCCGGCGGCCGGTTCACCGCTGAGGCGTACTCCGCGCCGTCGAGCGGCCTCCGCGCACCGCCGCCTGCGACAACGGCCTCGCGCACTCTGGCCCACTCATCCGGCCCCCGTTCGAGCAGATCCTGCAGCGTGTCCGGCGCGTTCTCGATGAGGGACGAGACGGGAACCGCCTGGTCGCCGACCTTCACCACGAAGGTCGGTTCCGTCTCGCCGTCGAGATGCAGATGGGAGAAGCGCATTGCCCCATTCTATGGATGAGAGGAGATCCACCGGTCCTCCCCAATAGAGTGTTCGATATGACGTACGGGATGCAGCCCCATCAGCCGGGCTATCAGCCGGCGCACCATTCGGATTTCCACTCGTCGCTCGCCCAGCCCCACCACGGGCAGCCGGCACCGATCGCGCCGGCACGACGACAGCAGCATCTGCAGCTGCCGCCGGTTCCGTCGCGCGTGCACCCGCTGTGGTTCCTCGGCTGGATCGGCGTCGGGCTGCTCGCGCTGTGGGTGATCGTCTCGTTCGTGCTGCCGATGCTCTCCTTCGGCACTGTGCCGTTCGTCGTGGCCACGACGCTCGCGCTCGTCCCGTTCGCGATCGTGATCCTCACGGCGATGTGGATCGACAACTGGGAGCCGGAGCCGAAACGTCTGATCGTGTTCGCCCTCGCGTGGGGTGCACTCGCCTCCATCGGCCTGACGATGCTCTTCCTGTACGTCTTCGACTGGCTCTCACTGGCGGTGCTGCAGACCGACCCCGAGACTCACGATGTGCTCGCGACCATCCTTCGGGCGCCCCTGCTCGAAGAGGCGTGCAAGATGGTCGGCGTGTTCGTGATCATCCTGATCGCGCGCAACACGATCGATGGTCCGATCGACGGGCTCGTGTACGGCGGCCTGATCGGAGCGGGCTTCGCGTTCACCGAGAACATCCAGTACTTCTTCACATACGGCGCCAGCGAGGGCGTCGGCGCGACGGTCGGCATCTTCTTCATGCGCGGCATCCTGTCGCCATTCGCCCACGCGATGTTCACCGGAGTCTTCGGCCTGCTCGTGGGTCTCGCCCTGCGCAACAGGCGCAACGTCGCCCTGTACGCACTGCTCGGCTACGTGATCGGCGTCGGCATGCACGCGCTGTGGAACTCGTCGAGCTACGTGAACTTCCTGGTGATGTACATCGTGCTGCAGGTGCCGCAGTTCGTGCTGTTCGTGATCGCGATCGTGTACCTGCGCAAGGAGAAGGCGACGATCACGCACGAGCGGCTCAGCGACTACGCCAGGGCCGGGTGGTTCACTCCGCAGGAGGTCGACATGCTCGCAACCCCGCGCGGTCGCAGAGTCGGCATGGCCTGGGCCCGTGCCCTGCGCGGAGATCGCTCCGCACTGATGAAGACGTTCGTGCGTGACGCGACCCAACTGGCGATGGCCCGCGAGCGAGGGCTCAGCGGTCGCGACCCGAAGGCGCCGGTGGTCGAACAGCAGCTGCTCGCCCGCGCACTCGCCACTCGGCAGGCACTGCTCGCCCCGTAGGCACCGGAACGGGCCGCCGAGAAGCGCACTTCTTCGACGAAACAGCGTCAGAAGCGGCGCATCTCGGTGAGAAGTGCGCATTTCGCGAGCAGGGCACAGGGCCGGATGAGGGGAGCGGGGCGGACAACATTCAGCGCCCGGGCTGCGGCGATGCCTGCGAGTCCTCCGAGCGCTGAATGAACCTGACTTCAGAATGCGACGGAATCGCGAGGGTGTCAATACCTCCTCGCTGAGGGAACCAGGAAGCGGTGCGCTGCGGCGGTTTCTGGCCCACTGGGAGCCGTGACGTGTTTGGATGGACGCATGAGCGCAGATCGCACCAAGCCAGAGTTCGATGCTCCGCAGGGCCCGGCGCCCAGCGAGCTGGTCATCGACGACATCATCGTCGGCGAGGGCGCCGAGGCACAGCCCGGCGCAACCGTCACCGTGCACTACGCGGGCGTCGAATACGACACCGGCGAAGAGTTCGACGCGTCGTGGAACCGCGGCGAGACGCTGCAGTTCCCGCTGCGCGGTCTGATCCAGGGCTGGCAGGACGGCATCCCTGGCATGAAGACCGGCGGGCGCCGCAAGCTCACCGTGCCGCCGCACCTCGCGTACGGCCCTGCCGGGTCCGGCCACTTCCTCAGCGGAAAGACCCTTATCTTCATCATCGACCTGGTCGACGTCGCCTGAACGCACGTCTCCGAAGCCGCTCGGTCCATCCGGATCGGGCGGCTTCGTCGTTCCTGCGCGCGGCTCATCCGGAGTTCACGGACATTTCTTCGCGATGTTGGAATATATGCGGACGCATACGTATTGTAGTGTGTGTGCGCCTCATCCGATGGCGCGACGACGGCACGACCACAGGAGCAGCACAATGACGATCGACATCCCCGGCTACAAGGCAGGAACCTACGCTCTCGACCCGGCGCACAGCGAGGTCGGCTTCGAAGTGCGCCACATGATGATCTCGAAGGTGCGCGGCGCTTTCGCGTTCAAGGAGGCGACGTTCACGCTTCCGGAGAACCCGCTCGAGGCGAGCGTGACCGCCAAGGTCGACGTGGCGTCGGTCGACACGAAGGATGAGGGCCGCGACGGACACCTGCGCAGTGCCGACTTCTTCGACACCGAGAACCACCCGACCATGACATTCGTGAGCACAGGCGTGCGGGAGAACGGCGGAGATTTCCTCGTCGACGGCGACCTGACGATCAAGGGAACGACCAAGCCGGTCACCTTCGAGCTCGAGCTGGGCGGCTTCGGCACGGACCCGTGGGGCGGTTACAGGGGCGGTGCGACCGCGAAGGGCAGCATCAACCGCGAAGAGTTCGGTCTGACCTGGAACGCGGCGCTCGAAAGCGGCGGCGTTCTCGTCGGCAAAGACATCAAGATCACGCTCGACATGCAGGCGGCACTGCAGGAGTGAGGTGATGCGGGGCGGTTGCATTCCGACCGCCCCGCCGTGCCGTCACGGCTGCGGGTCGAGTGCATCGTAGTTCCGGAACGCGGCGGAGGAGCGCAGCAGCACCGCGATGAGACCGACGATGATCATGCCGCCGGCAACCGGCGGCACCCAGTGCGCGAAGAGCGTGGCGAGGGTGCCGTAGTAGAGGGCGCCGACGCGCGGTCCTCCCGCGACCACGACGATGAACACACCCTGCAGTCGGCCGCGGAACTCGTCGGAGACCGCGGTCTGCAGCATGGTCTGGCGGAAGATCGAACTGATGTTGTCCGCCGCACCCGTCCCGGCGAGGAACACGCACGCCACTGCGATGAGCGCGACGTTCGCGTGCGTCTGATCGATCTGGACCGGGGCGAACCAGCCGAAGTGCGCGGCCATCAGGGTCAGGCCGAACAGCAGGGTGCACGCTCCGTATGCCTGGATCGCACGCGCGATGCCGACGCCCTGTCGCCTGACGGATCCGACCCTGCCCGAGAACATGCTCGAGGCGATCGTGCCGACGGCGATCGACGCGGCGAGGAAGCCCGTCGTGATCTCACCGCCACCGAGCACGAGCACGCCGACGGCGGGGAAGATCGCCACCGGATGGCCGAAGGTCATGGCCGTGATGTCCATGACGAACTGCATCCGGATGTTCCGCGCCCGCTTCAGAAAGCCCAGCCCCTGTCTCAGCGACGCCAGGCCAGGGGCGGATGAGCCGCCGTCCGGCTTCAGGGGCGGCAGCGTCCAGAGCCCGAGGAACAGCGACAGCATCAGCAGCACGTCGAGCGAGTACGTGATGGAGTAGCCGAAGGAAGCCACCAGAACGCCGCCGAGCGCCGGACCGACCATCACCATGATGCCCATCGTCATGCCGGTGAGCGCCGCGGCTGCCGGGACCAGCTCCACGCCGACGAGCTTCGGCGTCATGGCCGACTTCGTCGCCATCACGATCGAGTTGGCCGCCGAGTTCACGATCGACAGCGCATAGAGCCACCACTCGTTCGTCAGGCCCGCCCACGCCAGCCCGGCAAGCAGTGCGGTGGATGCCCAGGTGAACGAAGCAGCCGACAGTGCCACTCGTCGACGGTCGAAGAAATCGGCGAGCATGCCGCCGTAGAGGCCCGCGACGATCATCGGTGCGAGTCCGGCGAACGCGATCATCGCGACCGCGAGGTCGCTTCCCGTGATCGCGTACATGTTCAGCATGACGGCCATGATCGTCAGCTGTCCGCCGAGCCCGCCCAGCAGGTTGCCGACCCACAGGCGCGCGAAGGCGGGGTGCTGGGTCAGGGGGCGCAGATCGATGAAGTGCGAGGAGCGTTTCGGCACGATCAGATCGTACGGTAGACTTTCGTGGTTGCCGTTCAATCGGCCGCGGATAAAGAGAGCTCGCACATCAGGTGACGGGCGCCGCGCAACGAGGAGAGAGGGGATCGACTACATGGCACTGGCAGCAGACGTCAAGAAGGCGATCATCGAAGAGTACGCGACGCACCCCGGTGACACCGGATCCCCCGAGGTGCAGGTCGCGCTGATGTCGAAGCGCATCAAGGACCTCACCGAGCACCTCAAGGACCACAAGCACGACCACCACTCGCGCCGTGGTCTGTTCCTGCTCGTCGGTCAGCGCCGTCGACTGCTCACGTACCTGCACGACCTCGACATCGGGCGCTACCGCTCGCTGATCGAGCGTGTCGGACTGCGTCGATAAGCAGCGCGACCAGCGTTCAATCGCTTTCTCGAAGGCCCGTCCCCGGTGTGGGACGGGCCTTCTTGGTTCCCGGGGTGCCGCCGTTCGTCTGCGTCGCCGTCGACGTTCGAGCGGTGCAGCGCCGACGAGCGCACAGATGATCGGATCGGGCGGCTTCCTACCGCGGTGCCAGCAGGTCCGCGTGCCACCGCTGCGCGACGTCCGGGTGGGCGCGCAGCCGCGACTTCAGCGCGTTCTGCCCGTACAGGCCGAAGATCGGGTTCGTCGGGTCGTTCTCGACGCCGCGGGTGAGCTCGGGTGGCAGGTCGATGATGGGCAGCTGCGCGTCGAGTGCGGGGTTGAAGAAGAACGGGATCGAGATCCGCTCCTCCGGAGCCTGGGGTGAGACGACGCGGTGCTTGGTGGCGCGCAGGTAGCCCTGTGTGGCGAACTCGAGCATCTCGCCGATGTTCACCACGAATGCACCTTCGACCGGCGGGGCGTCGACCCATGCGCCGTCGCGTTCGACCTGCAGTCCTCCCTTGCCCGGCTCGACCCACAGCAGCGTGAGGCATCCGGAGTCCTTGTGTGCGCCGACGCCCTGCTGCGGGGTCGGGTCGTCCTTGCCTGGGTACCGGATGATCTTCAGCAGCGTCTGCGGATCGCCGAAGTGCCGATCGAAGTAGTCCTCCTCGGCGCCCAGTGACAGGGCCCACGCACGCAGCAGCCGTCGGGCGATCCGCTCGAGCTCTCGTTGCCATTCGGAGACGACCTCGCGCAGCTCAGGATGTGCCGTCGGCCACTGATTCGGCCCGACGAGCCTGGTGAAGTCGGGGGCATCCGGATTCGGCGTCGGCTCCCGCTCCGGGCCGATGTCGATCTGCTCCCGCCAATCGACCCTGCCCTGGGTGCGCTCGTTGCCGACCCTGGTGTAGCCGCGGAAGTGCGGGCTGTGCACCATCTCTATGGCCGCCTTGTCCGCCTCCGGCAGCGCGAACAGCCCATGCGCCGCCTCGAGCAGGCGCCCCTGGAGTCCCGTTGGCAGCCCGGTTCCGGTGAGGTAGAAGAAGCCGACATCGCGGGCCGCTGCGGCCAGCTCAGCGCGGAAATCGGCCGCGGCGCGCTCTCCGCGGTCGAGTTGAGAGAGGTCGAGGACGGGCAGCGGCAGATCGGTCATGGCCAGACGCTATTCCCGCAGGCCGGTGAACGGAACCTCTGTTGCCGAGCGTTACGCGCATCGTCGCGACGAGGGGCCGCGTCGGACGGGCCGCGTCGGCACGCGGGGAATAGATTCGTGTCACGGGCGTTGCACCGTGTATATTCATTCGCATATAAATCGATCGGAGATGCCATGAGCGACACGACCGCCTCCCCAGCCATGCAGTTCGGCCTGTTCTCGGTGAGCGACATCACCCGCAACCCCGTCACGGGGGAGACGCCGAGTGAGGCGCAGCGCATCCGCGACGCGGTCACGATCGCCACGCACGCCGAAGAGGCAGGGCTCGACGTCTTCGCGATCGGCGAGCACCACAACCCGCCGTTCTTCTCCTCCTCTCCGACGACGACGCTGGCGTACATCGCGGCGCAGACGGAGCGGATCATCCTGTCGACGGCGACGACGCTGATCACCACGAACGACCCGGTGAAGATCGCCGAGGACTATGCGATGCTGCAGCACCTGTCCGGAGGCCGCGTCGACCTCGTGATGGGGCGCGGCAACACGGGCCCCGTCTACCCGTGGTTCGGTCAGGACATCCGGCAGGGTCTGCCGCTCGCGATCGAGAACTATCAGCTGCTGCACCGGCTATGGCGCGAAGACGTCGTCGACTTCGAGGGGAAGTTCCGCACCGCGCTGCAGGGGTTCACCTCGACGCCGCGACCGCTGGACGATGTGCCGCCCTTCGTGTGGCACGGCTCGATCCGCACTCCGGAGATCGCCGAGCAGGCCGCTTACTACGGCGACGGCTTCTTCGCGAACAACATCTTCTGGCCGAAGGAGCACTACCAGCGACTGATCGGCCTGTACCGGCAGCGCTTCGAGCACTACGGTCACGGCACAGCGGAGCAGGCGATCGTGGGCCTGGGCGGGCAGGCGTTCATGGCGAAGAACTCGCAGGACGCGATCGATCAGTTCCGGCCGTACTTCAACGAGGCCCCCGTGTACGGCAACGGACCGACCATGGAGGACTTCACGGAGATGACCCCCCTCACGGTCGGCTCGCCGCAGCAGGTGATCGACCGATACGCGTCCATGCGCGAGGCCTACGGCGACTACCAGCGCCAACTGTTCCTGATGGACCACGCAGGTCTGCCGCTGAAGATCGTGCTCGAGCAGATCGACTTCCTGGGGCAGGACGTCGTGCCGGTGCTGCGCAAGGAGCTCGACGCCGGACGGCCGGAGACGGTCCCGGATGCGCCGACGCACGCAGCGCGCGTGCAGGCGGCCTACGGCGACGGGCCGGTGCGTCAGCCGCGGCCCAACGCGAACCGCGGCGACAACGTCACGGGCGGCTCGCCCTATCAGGACACGCAGGCTCCGCAGGGCAGCGCCTTCGGACTCGGAGGGGCGAAGTGACCGGCGCCACGCGGATCGCGGTCGTCTCGGCCGGCCTCAGCGACCCCTCATCGACCCGGCTGCTCGCCGACCGCATCCTGCGCGCGGTGACGAAGGACCTCGCGGGGCGCGGGACGGAGGCGTCGTCGCGCGTGTTCGAGCTGCGCGACGTCGCACACGACATCACCAACAGTCTGCTCACCGGCTTCGCGCCGAAGCCGCTCGCGGAGATGAACGACGTCATCGCGGCGGCAGATGCCGTCGTCGCGGTCTCGCCGATCTTCTCGACCAGCTACTCGGGTCTGTTCAAGAGCTGGGTCGACGCGCTCGACCGAGACGCGCTCGCCGGAACGCCGGTGCTGCTGGCGGCGACGGCGGGAACGCCGCGCCACTCGCTCGCAATCGACTACGCGATGCGTCCGCTGTTCACCTACCTGCACGCGGAGCCCGTCTCGACGGGAGTGTTCGCCTCGAGTGACGACTGGGGCGAGAGCGCCGACCGGGTCGCTCCGCTGCAGCAGCGCATCGACCGAGCCGCGCGCGAGCTGGCCGACCGGATGACGGAGGCAGAGCGCGCGGTGCCTGCCGATCCGTTCAGCCCGGAGTCGTATCTGGGTGAGAACGGCTCATTCGCCGATCTGCTCGCGAACCCTCCCGTCCGCTGAGCGTCACGAGAGCCGGAGTCATCGCCGCGCGCCGGCGAGGGGCCCTCCAGGCACGGCGCGTCGTATCGGCAGCCTGCGCCGGCGGGCCGCGGGCCGACGCGGTGGCGAACGAACGGCGGACGCTTCGTGAACAGTTGCCGAATCCGGGCGTGAACGGCCGTCTGCGGCGCACTGATCCGGGATTCTGGAGGCATGCGAGTCGCGATCGTCGCCGAATCGTTCCTTCCTCATATGAACGGGGTCACAGGCTCCGTTCTGCACGTCGTGCACCATCTGCGCAGGATGGGGCACGACACACTGGTCATCGCTCCGAAGGCACCAGGGCAGCCTGAGGACGTCGCGGGCGTCGAAGTTCCGGAGACGACGTACCTGACATCGGTGCCGCTGCCGAGCTACCCGGATGTCAGGGTGGCGCTGGCTCCCGTCGTGCAGCTGAAGCGGATCCTCGGCGAGTTCGAGCCTGACGTGGTGCATCTCGCGTCTCCGGCGGTCCTCGGGTGGCAGGGCCTCGTCGCCGCCGACGGGCTCGGGCTGCCGACCGTCGCGATCTACCAGACCGACGTCATCTCCTACGCGGAGCGCTATGGGGTGCCCGGCGCTGCTCCGCTTGTGCAGTCGCACATCGCGCGCCTGCACAAGCGCGCCACGCTCACCCTCGCTCCCTCCTCGCACGCGCACGATCAGCTCGAGGGCCTCGGCGTCGACCGCATCGGCCGCTGGGGCAGGGGAGTCGACGCCGCGCGCTTCTCGCCGGCGCGCCGCAGCGACGCGTGGCGGCGCGATGTGCTCTCCGGTTGGACCGGGAGCGAGCTCGTCTCGGCCCCCGCCGGAGACGAGAAGATCGTCGGCTACGTCGGCAGGCTTGCGCCGGAGAAGCAGGTGGACGACCTCAGAGCGGTCGCCGATCTGCCTGGCACACGTCTGGTGATCGTCGGGGACGGACCGGAGCGCGAGCGTCTGGAGCGCGAACTGCCCGGCGCCGTGTTCACCGGTTTCCTCGGCGGCGACGACCTCGCCGAGGCCGTCGCCAGCTTCGACGTGTTCGTGCACCCCGGGGAGAGCGAGACCTTCTGCCAGACCGTGCAGGAAGCGCTCGCCTCCGGCGTCCCCGTCGTTGCGACCGGTCGCGGCGGACCGGTCGACCTGGTGCGCTCCAGTGTGGACGGCTGGCTCTACCGGCCTGGCGATCTCGATGATCTGCGGTCGAGGGTCGCAGATCTGCTCGGCGATGACGCGAAGCGGGCGTCGTTCGCCCTCGCCGCCCGCGACAGCGTGCGTTCGCGCACCTGGGCGGCGCTGACGGAGCAGCTCGTCGACCACTACGGGGAGGCCGCCCGTCTTCGGCGATTCGACGGCGCGCTGATGGCTCGCGGTGACCGGAGGGTCGCGGCAGCGGAGGCCGCGCCGACTCGCCGCTGGGCGAAGTTCGTGGCGCTCGGGGACTCACTCACCGAGGGGCTGTGCGACAGCTCGCGGATGCCGGACGGACAGTACCGAGGCTGGGCCGACCGGCTCGCGATGCTGCTCGGACAGGATGCCTCTCGTTCGCGGCGCAAGCCGTTCCGGTTCGCGAACCTCGCGGTGCGCAGTCGGCGCGTGCGTGACCTCGCCGCCGTGCAGGTGCCTGCGGCGCTCGAGCTGAAGCCCGATCTCGTGTCCATTCTGATGGGCCACAACGATCTGGTCGGTCACTCGGCCGACCCGTACGCGCTCGCCGCGGAGCTCGAGCGTTCGGTGCGCCGGCTGCGAGCGGCAGGAATCGACGTGATGCTGATCACGCCCTTCCTGCCTCGCCGTCTCGCCGCCAGAATGTTCGCCAGGCGCTTCGCCGTGTACTCGAGCGAGCTGCGCCGCATCGCGCAGGAGACGGGGAGCATCCTGTTCGACAGCGATGCGCTGCCCGAACTGAGCGACATCGACAACTGGGCGGCCGACAAGGTGCATCTGCGCTCGTCGGGGCACCGACTCATCGCCTATCGTGCGGCTGAGGTGCTCGGGGTGCGCGATGCAGAACGCCTCGCGGCCCTGGACAGGGCGTTCCACGAGGATGCTGACGACCCTGAGGGTCGCTGGATCACCAGGCACGTGCTGCCGTGGGCATGGCGCAGGATGCGCGGACGCACGGCGGGCGACGGCCTCAGCGCCAAGCACACCGATTACGTCGAGGTGCGGGGCAGGCGGAGCCGCCACGACGGTGCGGAAGCGCTGTGAGAGTTCGTCACCGGCTCGCCCTGCTGTGTTCATCCGGGGTCGCAGGCCCGAAGCGGGCGCCGCTGATAGGATCAGTCGAGAGGACCTGTGCGGTCTTCGTCAACTGAATACGTTCGTGGAGCAGGCTCGCAGGAGCTGGTCCCTAGAAGTGGCTTCCCGGCACATCGGCCGGTGGGTTTCTCCTGGTGGCCAGCACGGAACTCCTTAGCTCCTGCTCCTGAAGTTCGCCCGCGTGCATCGCGGGCTCGAAAGAAGGAGAGACCTCTTGGAAGGTCCTGAAATCACCGCAGCCGAGGCCGTTCTCGATAACGGCCGCTTCGGCACCCGCACCGTTCGCTTCGAAACCGGCCGTCTCGCCCAGCAGGCGCAGGGCTCCGTCGCGGCGTACCTCGACGACGAGACCATGCTGCTCTCGGCCACGAGCGCGTCGAAGAACCCCCGCGAGGGCTTCGACTTCTTCCCGCTCACGGTCGACGTCGAGGAGCGCGCATACGCAGCAGGGAAGATCCCCGGATCGTTCTTCCGTCGCGAGGCACGCCCCTCGACCGACGCGATCCTCGTCTGCCGACTGATCGACCGCCCGCTGCGCCCGTCGTTCGTCGACGGACTGCGCAACGAGGTGCAGATCGTCATCACGGTCCTCTCGATCGCACCTGGCGAGTTCTACGACGCGCTCGCGATCAACGCGGCCTCCGCGTCGACCCAGATCTCCGGTCTGCCGTTCTCCGGTCCGATCGCCGGTGTGCGCCTCGCGCTCATCCCCGGCTTCGGCTCGAACGAGGACCAGTGGGTCGCGTTCCCGAACGCCGAGCAGGTCGACCAGGCAGTGTTCGACCTGATGGTCGCCGGCCGCGTGCTCGACAACGGCGACGTGGCGATCATGATGGTCGAGGCAGAGGCGACCGAGAGCAGCTGGAACCACATCTCCGGCGGCGCCGTGAAGCCGAACGAGGAGATCGTCGCCGGCGGTCTCGAGGCGGCGAAGCCGTTCATCAAGCAGCTCGTCGAGGCGCAGTCGAAGATGGCTGCCGGTTCGACCAAGGAGCCGCTCGAGTTCGCGACGTTCCCCCCGTACAGCACCGAGACGTACGACTTCGTCGAGGGCAAGGCTCTCGCCGAGCTGGAGAAGATCTACCAGATCGGTGACAAGACCGAGCGGCAGAACGCCGACGACGCGCTGAAGGCCTCCGTCAAGGCAGAGGTCGTCGCGAAGACCGAGGCCGGCGAGCTCCCTGCCTCCGCGACGCAGGAGTTCTCCGCGGCGTGGAAGTCCGTCACGAAGAAGATCGTGCGCGGTCGCATCCTCACCGAGGGCGCTCGCATCGACGGCCGCGGGCTCGCCGACATCCGGCCGCTCGACGCCGAGGTGCAGGTCATCCCGCGCGTGCACGGCTCCGCGATCTTCCAGCGCGGCGAGACCCAGATCATGGGCATCACGACGCTGAACATGCTCAAGCTGGAGCAGCAGATCGACTCGCTGTCGCCCACGACGAGCAAGCGCTACATGCACCACTACAACTTCCCCCCGTACTCGACCGGTGAGACCGGTCGAGTGGGAAGCCCGAAGCGCCGCGAGATCGGTCACGGCTTCCTGGCCGAGCGTGCGCTCCTGCCGGTGCTGCCCAGCCGCGACGAGTTCCCCTACGCGATCCGTCAGGTGTCGGAGGCGCTCAGCTCCAACGGCTCGACGTCGATGGGCTCCGTGTGCGCCTCGACGCTCTCCATGCTGAACGCGGGTGTGCCGCTGCGCGCACCCGTCGCCGGCATCGCCATGGGCCTCGTCTCCGAGGAGACCGACGGTCAGACCCGCTACGCGGCGCTGACCGACATCCTCGGCGCAGAGGACGCGCTCGGCGACATGGACTTCAAGGTCGCAGGCACCAGCGAGTTCGTCACCGCGCTGCAGCTCGACACGAAGCTCGACGGCATCCCGAGCGAGGTGCTCGCCGCCGCGCTGACGCAGGCCAAGGAAGCGCGTCTGCGCATCCTCGACGTGCTGAACTCGGCGATCGACTCGCCGGATGAGATGGCACCGACCGCTCCGCGCGTGATCAGTGTGCAGATCCCGGCCGACAAGATCGGTGAGCTGATCGGCCCCAAGGGCAAGACGATCAACGGCATCCAGGACGGGACAGGGGCCACGATCTCGATCGAGGACGACGGCACCGTGTACATCGGCGCGACCGACGGTCCGACGGCCGAGGCGGCCCGCGCGCAGGTGAACGCGATCGCCAACCCGTCCAACCCCGAGGTCGGCGAGCAGTTCCTCGGCACGGTTGTGAAGATCATCCCGTCCGGTGCGTTCATCTCGCTGATGCCGGGCAAGGACGGTCGTCTGCACGTGACGCAGATCCGCAAGCTCAACGGCGGCAAGCGCGTCGAGGACATCGACGCCGTCCTCTCGGTCGGCCAGAAGATCCTGGTCCGGATCGCCGAGATCGACGATCGCGGCAAGCTCGCGCTCGAGCCGGTCATCGAGGAGCAGGCGGAAGAAGCCGCTCAGGCGGAGTAAGGCAGCGCCCGCCATACGGCGGCGCATTCAGGGCTCGGTTCTCGGCTTCCCGGTGAGGGAGGCGGGGAACCGGGCCCTTCCGCTGTATGGTGACGCGTGATCAGGGGAGGGATCATGAACCACCAGCTCCGCCGAAGGACGACAGGCATCGAGCAGGCGGGTGCGCCGCTGATGGCCTCGCACGCGGCAGACCTCGCGCTGGCGCACGTCGACGGGCCGGTGCACCCGTCCGAGCCGATTCCCACGATCGGGCCGGGTCTCGGCGCCGCGCTGCGCGAACCCCTCGGCGAATCAGGGCTCGACGTGTTCCCACTGATCCTCGGCGGAGGAGAGTTCGGCTGGACGATCGATCAGCAGACGAGCTTCGACGTGCTCGACCGCTACTTCGAATACGGCGGGAACGCCATCCACACCGCGGACAGCTTCGCGGCGGGGCGCAGCGAGCACATCATCGGCCGGTGGCTCGCCACCCGCGGCGTGCGCGAGGACACCGTCGTCGGTGTGCGCATCGGCGGACACCCGGATCATCCGGGGCTCGGTTCCGTTCCGCTCGTCCGCGCGGTGGAATCCTCGCTGGAGCGACTGGGCACCGACCGCATCGACCTGCTCTACTTCGACGCATCCGAGCTCGACGATGTGCCGCTGGAGGACGCACTGGCAACGGCCGACTGGCTCGTCGAGACCGGCAAGGCACGCGTGATCGGCGCATACGGCCTCACCGCGAATCAGCTCGTCGAGATGCGCATCCTCTCGTCTGCGGGCTATCCGCGCATTCCCGTGATCGACGTGCCTTACAACGCGCTGCGGCGCGAGGACTTCGAAGGAGACCTGCGCCTGGTCGCCCGCGCCCAGGGCATCGCGCTGACGCCCTCTCACCCGCTCGAGCACGGGTTCCTCACCGGCAGGCACCGCTCGCGATCTCAGGCGGCCGCGTCCACCAGGGGCGCGCAGCTCGCCGAGCGCATGAACCGCAGGGGCACGAAGGTGCTCAGGGTGTTCGACCGGATCTCCGCCGAGCTGAGCGTGCCGCTGGCGGCCGTCGCCGTCGCGTGGCTGCGCGCCCAGGCCGGAGTCGTGGCGCCGATCGCGAACGCCTTCGAAGCGCTCCATGTCGACGAGCTGGTGCAGGGCGCGGGCGTCTCGCTCTCCAGAGCCCACATCGCCGACCTGCAGAAGGCCGCACACTAGGTCGTGTCTGATAATTCGTCGGCTACTGCGCTGGGCGCTGTGCACCGGCTCGCGTCGTTCTCGTCGGTCGACGATGGCTCCGCATCGCCTCCCTCCTCGGCCTAGCGATCCGGCACACACCGCCCATGCTCGCAACGCCGCGAATTATCAGACACTCCCTAGAACGCGCTGTTCACCCGCGGTTGGGGCGGTGGTTGCCCGGGACGGCGCGCGCGGCGCCCCGCCTCCGATAGGCTGGACATGGCCGCGCAAGGTCGCGCGCGCCGACGAACAGGACAGGTTCTGGAGAAGAAGAGCGGATGACGCACTACATCTACCTGGTCCGTCACGGTGAGCACCAGGATGCCGAGTACGGCCTCGAAGACGGGCCGCTATCCGGCAAAGGGCAGCGTCAGGCAGCGGCGATCGCCGATCGGCTCTCCGGACTGACGTTCGATGCCGTGTGGCATTCGCCGCTCGAGCGGGCCAGCGAGACGGCCAAGTACGTGGCGGAGCGACTGCCCGCCGTCGACCCTCAGCCGCACGCGCTGCTGTTCGACTGCGTGCCGACGGGCATGACGGAGGAGACACCAGGCACATTCGAACCGTTCTTCGGCTCGTACAGCGAAGCGGAGATCGAGGCGGGCGGGGCGCAGATGTCCGACGCGACGGCTGAGTTCCTCGTGCGCAGGAACGAGGAGGTGCACGAACTGCTCATCACGCACAACTTCGTGATCTCCTGGTTCGTGCGCGAGGTGCTCGAGGCGCCGGAATGGCGATGGATGACGCTGAACCAGGCGCACTGCGGTCTGACGGTGATCGCTCAGAAGCCGGGGCGGCCGTGGACGCTGCTCACGCACAACGACCTCGGACACCTCCCGCACGAGCTGCGCACGGGACTCCCCGACGAGAACCCGATCTGAACCCTCGCGCCGGATCGTAGGATGGAGCCATGGCGTCTCGCGTGGCCCTCGTCGGCGGTAACGGCAAGCTCGGCTCGATCATCAGGCAGGTGATCGAGGAGCATGACGATTTCGACGTGCACTCGGTGCTGGGCTCCGGCAGCGATCTCGCTGAGATCGAGGGCGCCGACCTGGTGGTCGACGCCTCCGTCCCGCAGATCAGCGTCGACGTGGTGCGCGCCGCGACCCAGCGGGGTCTGCCCGTTCTGGTGGGCACGAGCGGCTGGTCGTCAGAGCGGATCGCTTCGGTGCGCCCGCTTGTCGAGGCGGCGGGCACAGCTGCCGTTTTCATTCCGAACTTCTCGCTCGGATCCGTGCTGGGCACGGCGCTCGCCGCTGCGGCGTCGCGGTTCTTCCCGTATGCCGAGATCGTCGAGGCGCACCGCGACACGAAGATCGACTCGCCGAGCGGCACAGCGGTGCGCACCGCGGAGATGATCGCGTCGGCGAGGGATGAGCCGGTCGAGGCCCCCCATGTCGACCAGCGTGCCCGCGGCCAGCAGGTCGGCGGCGTGCCGGTGCACGCGCTGCGCCGGCCGGGCGTGGTCGCCAGGCAGGAGACGATCCTCTCCGGCCATGGCGAGAGCCTGTCGGTCGTGCACGACACGATCGAGTCGGCCGCAGCGTACGCCCCTGGCATCCGGATCGCGCTCGAGCACACGCCTCGTGTGCGCGGCGTGGTCGTCGGGCTGGAGAACTTCATCGACATCGGCATCGGCGCTCCCCGCGCGAGTGCGCGGCCGCCGGTCGACGAGGGCGGCGTCACGGGCCAGGTCGCCGGCGCCACGGGCGCGTGAAGGTCCGCATCGGCGTCGCCGTGATGGCGGCGGCGCTCATCCTCTACATCATCGTCGCGGGCGGCCGCGCCGTGGCCTTCCTCAGCACGGGCGACCCGGTCGGCATCGCGATGGGCATCGCGCTCATCGTGCTGCCGATCATCGCCGTGTGGGCACTGGGACGCGAGCTGTGGTTCGGCCTGCGCGCCGACAGACTCGGCCGCCGACTCAAGGCGGAGGGCGAGCTTCCGGATGACCAGGTCGCCGTGTCGCCGAGCGGTCGCGTCGAACGCGCGGACGGCGAGACGGTGTTCCCGAAGTACCGCGCACAGGTCGAGCAGTCGCCTGAGGACTGGCGAGCGTGGTACCGGCTCGGCCTCGCCTACGACGCGGCAGGCGACCGCCGCCGCGCCCGCGAGGCGATCAGAGCGTCCATCCGTCTCGCCCCTCGCAGCTGACACAGGGCACGGGCCGACGGAGCACACACGCGCCCCGACCTTCGAGAAGGACGGGGCGCGTGTCGGTGCGGCCGAGAGATCAGGCCAGCGCCGCCTCGAGGGTGATCTCGATGCCGGAGAGGGCCTGCGAGATCGGGCAGCCGGTCTTGGCCGCTTCCGCGATCTTCGCGAACTCCGCCTCGTCGATGCCTGGCACCTTCGCGCTCACATTGAGGTGGCTGCCGGTCACGCCCGTGCCGGGCACGAAGGTGACCGACGCGGTGGTGTTGACGCTCTCCGGCGGCGTGCCGTTGCTGGTGAGCTCGTTCGACAGCGCCATCGAGAAGCACGACGAGTGCGCGGCCGCGATGAGCTCCTCCGGCGTCGTCGTGGCCGCTGCGCCCTCGCTGCGCGCCTTCCAGTTGACGTTGAAGGTGCCGATGCCCGATGCGGGGGCGACGGTGCCGGATCCCTCGAAGAGAGACCCGTTCCAGTTGGTGGTTGCTTCGCTCGTAACGCTCATGGGGAACTCCTTCGATCGACGGCCCCTGTCACGGCCAGCCTACTGACGATGGCCGCTGCTGTCGCCCGTCCGGAGCCGCGGCCGCCGCGCTTCGCGCAGGGCGTCGGCCTCGGCGTGACGCTCGTCGGCCTGGTTCTGCACTTGGCGGGGGTGCCGCTGGCGCTGCCCATCGCGGCGGCGGCAGCCCTCGTCGCCGCGCTGCTCAATGCCGTCTTCGGGCTCTGCCTGGGATGCCAGCTCTACCTCGTCCTGCAGCGCACCGGCCTCGTCGGCCGTCGTCGCTCGGTGTGAGTCCCGAGGTCGCGAAGCACCGGACGCGCCGCGGCCGCATGTCGGATCTCAGGCGTACCATCGAGGCATGAGCGCTGCGATCCCGACCCCGTACGAAGACCTGCTGCGCGACGTGCTTGCCAACGGCACTCACAAGGACGACCGAACGGGCACGGGAACGACGAGCGTCTTCGGCAGGCAGATCCGATTCGACCTGTCTGAATCGTTTCCGCTGATCACCACCAAGCGCGTGCACTTCCGCTCGCTCGCACTCGAGCTGCTGTGGTTCCTGCGCGGCGATTCCAACGTGCGCTGGCTGCAGGAGCGCGGCGTGCGCATCTGGAACGAGTGGGCCGACGAGAACGGTGATCTCGGGCCGGTCTACGGCGTGCAGTGGCGCTCGTGGCCCGCACCGAACGGGGAGCAGATCGACCAGATCGCCCGCGTCGTCGACGGCATCAGACGCAACCCCGATTCCCGACGCCACATGGTCACGGCGTGGAACCCTGCCGAGATCGAGGGGATGGCGCTGCCCCCGTGCCATGCGCTGTTCCAGTTCTACGTCGCGGACGGGAAGCTCAGCTGCCAGCTGTACCAGCGCAGCGCCGATCTGTTCCTCGGCGTGCCGTTCAACATCGCCTCCTACGCGCTGCTGACGCAGATGGTGGCACAGCAGACCGGCCTCGAGCTCGGCGACTTCGTCTGGACGGGCGGCGACTGCCACATCTACGACGACCACCACGAGCAGGTCGCTGAGCAGCTCTCGCGCGATCCGTACCCGTACCCGCAGCTGCGCATCAACCGCACGCCGGAGTCGATCTTCGACTACGACTTCGACGACTTCGAGGTCGTCGACTACCAGCACCACCCCACGATCCGCGCGGCCGTGGCGGTGTGACCGGATGACCCTCCGCGCGATCTGGGCACAGGCGCGAGGCGGCGTGATCGGCGCAGACGGCGACATGCCGTGGCACCTGCCGGAGGACCTCGCCCACTTCAAGAGCGCCACCACCGGTCGCCCCGTCGTGATGGGCCGCCGTACGTGGGAATCGTTCCCCGCACGCTTCCGGCCGCTGCCGGGCCGCGAGAACATCGTCGTCACGCGCAACGCGGAGTACGACGCACCGGGTGCCGCCGTGGTCGGTTCGCTCGACGAGGGCATCGCCGCCGCGCTCGCCGCAGACCCCGAACCGTGGATCATCGGCGGCGGCTCGATCTATGCAGCCGCCATGGACCGCCTCGACGAGCTCTGGGTCACCGAGATCGACGTCGATGTCGACGCCGACACCTACGCCCCACCCATCGGCGGAGAATGGCTTGTCTCCTCCTGCGACCCCGCAGAGGGATGGCACCTGAGCCGAGAAGGCATCCGGTACCGATTCCTGTTCTACACCCGCACAGCGCCGTAGACGCGCCCGACTTCACGCCACACGATCCGTGAGGCAGGCGCAGGACATCGTCATCCGGACGCTGGCATCGGGTCCGGCGTGAGCGCGCGAAGGAATGTCGGCCGGATGTCGAAGTCCGGAGTCTGCCGCTCGCCCACCGTCGGAGACCGCATTCGGGCTCACCGCCCATCCGCAACCCCTGGAAGTATGTCCCACGCCTCTGCGGCGCTACGCTGGGAGCATGACGCAGGCAGCCAATCCGTTCGGGCAGGTTCTCGTCGCGCTCGTCACCCCGATGACGGCCGACGGTGAAGTCGATTGGCCGGCCGTCGAGAAGCACATCGACGGTGTCATCGCCAGTGGCGCAGACGGCATCGTCGTCACGGGCACCACGGGGGAGACATCGACGCTGACCGACGATGAGAAGCTGCGCCTCGTCGAAGTCGCCAAGAGCGTCGCCGGCGGCCGGGCGAAGATCATCACGGGCGGCGGATCGAACGAGACCGCCCACGCCATCGACCTCTACCAGAAGAGCGAGAAGGCGGGCGCAGACGGCATCATGATCGTCACGCCGTACTACAACAAGCCGACCCAGGCCGGCCTGCTCACGCACTTCAGGCTGATCGCCGACTCCACCGATCTGCCGGTCATCCTCTACGACATTCCCGGCCGCACCGGTGTGCCGATCATGTACGAGACGATCATGCGCCTGGCCAAGCACCCGAACATCCTGGCCGTGAAGGATGCCAAGGGCGACTTCAGCGAAGTCAGCCGGGTGCTCAACCAGACCGACCTGATGTACTTCTCCGGCGATGACGCGAACGCGCTGCCGCATATGTCGATCGGGGCATCCGGTCTCATCGGCGTCACGGCGAACATCGCCGCCTCGCCGTACCGGGCGATGGTCGACGCCGTCAACCGGGGCGACCTCGCCGCCGCGACGGAGCAGCACCGCAAGCTAGAGCCCCTCGTGCGGGCCGTGATGACGCACGTGCCTGGCACGGTGGCGGCCAAGTACATCCTGCACGGCCTCGGCTACATCTCGAGCCCGCGCGTGCGGCTGCCGCTGGTCGGGCCGGAGGAGTGGGAGGCTGCGATCATCGAGGACGAGCTGGCGCTCGTGAACGGGATCGACAGCATCGACCTGACCGACTTCCGTCCGGACCGCAACGCGGCGGCGGGTGGCGCGCTGCCTGCCATCTCCGGCACCACGCGCTGACGCCGACACCAGACCCCGCGGACGATGAAGCCGCACACAACAGAACACGCACGACGAACCGGACGCTGAGGCGTCCCGGGAAGGCGGACCATGTCCACACCTGTCTACGACCCGCAGCCGCTGAAGAACGGCACGCTGCGCATCACTCCGCTCGGCGGCCTCGGCGAGGTCGGCCGCAACATGATGACGTACGAGTACGACGGCAAGATCCTGATCATCGACTGCGGCGTGCTCTTCCCCGAGGAGCACCAGCCGGGCGTCGATCTGATCCTGCCCGATTTCGAGTCGATCAGGGATCGCCTCGACGACATCGAGGGCATCGTCCTCACCCACGGTCACGAGGACCACATCGGGGCAGTGCCCTACCTGCTGAAGCTGCGCGAGGACATCCCGCTGATCGGTTCCGGCCTCACTCTCGCGCTGATTCAGGCGAAGCTCAAAGAGCACCGGATCAAGCCGATCGTCGAGAAGGTCGTCGAGGGGGAGCGGTGGGACATCGGCCCCTTCGACCTCGAGTTCATCGCGGTGAACCACTCGATCCCGGATGCGCTGGCCGTCGCCGTGCGTACGCCAGCCGGCATGGTGCTGCACACCGGCGACTTCAAGATGGACCAGCTCCCGCTGGACGGTCGCATCACCGACATGCGCGCCTTCGCCAGGCTGGGGGAGGAGGGCGTCGACCTGTTCCTGCCGGACTCGACGAACGCCGACGTCCCCGGCTTCACTCCGACGGAGCGTCAGATCGGCCCCGTCATCGACCAGGTGATCTCCAAGACGCCAGGCAGGGTGATCGTCGCGAGCTTCTCCAGCCATGTGCACCGCGTGCAGCAGGTGCTGGAGGCGGCGAACAACAACGGTCGTCGCGTCGCACTGCTGGGTCGCAGCATGGTGCGGAACATGAAGATCGCCGCTGACCTGGGCTATCTGAACGTTCCGGATGGCGTGCTCATCGACTACAAGAAGGCGCGCGACGTGCCAGACGACAAGATCGTCTACATGTCGACGGGTTCGCAGGGCGAGCCGATGGCGGTGCTCAGCCGCATGGTGAACCTGAACCACGAGATCGAGCCGGGTGAGGGAGACACAGTCATCCTGGCCTCCAGCCTGATCCCCGGCAACGAGAACGCTGTGTACCGCGTGATCGACGGACTGACCAAGCTCGGGGCGAACGTCGTGCACAAGGCCAATGCCAAGGTGCACGTCTCCGGCCACGCCGCGGCGGGTGAGCTGCTGTACTGCTACAACATCCTGAAGCCGAAGAACGTCTTCCCGGTGCACGGCGAGTACCGCCACCTCACGGCCAACGCCAAGATCGCGCGGGACAGCGGCATCGCACAGGAGAACGCGATCGTCGGCGAGAACGGCACGGTGCTCGACCTGCGCGACGGACAGGCCACGGTGGTCGGCCAGATCGACATCGGCTACGTCTACGTCGATGGTTCGAGCGTCGGGACGATCACGGACGCCGATCTCAAGGACCGCCGCGTGCTCAGCGAGGAGGGATTCGTCTCGGTCATCGTCGTCGTCGATTCGAAGACGGGAACGATCGTCTCCGGACCCGAGATCCATGCTCGCGGTGTGGCCGAGGACGACAAGGTGTTCGACAAGATCAAGCCGAAGGTCGCCGCAGCGCTCGAAGAGGCGGTCAAGAACGGCGTGCGCGACAACCACGCGCTCACGCAGACCGCCCGGCGTGCGATCGGACGCTGGGTCGGCACGTCCCTGAAACGACGGCCGATGATCGTCCCGGTCGTCATCGAGGCGTAACCCCCTCGCCCCCTCCCTGTCTCCGTTTTTCTTCATTTCTGGCACTTCTCGGGTGTTGTGCACCCCATGAGATGTGCCAGAGATGAAGAGATAGGGGTGGTCCGAGTGCCGCGGAATTGCGCGTCACTGAGGGGGAATGTCGTCGGTGCCGCGTACCGTGGGTGATATGGCACGTGCGAGCACCGAGAACAAGAGCGCGCGCTCGAAAACGTCCTCGAGCGCGCGCAAGTCTGCGCCCGCGCCGAAGAAGTATGTCGGAGACGAAGACAAGCCAGGCGTCCCGGCACGGATGTGGTACGGCCTCGCCCGCGCCGTCGGCGGACTGTTCCGCGCGTTCGGGCCCGAGACTCTTGACAAGAACGACAGGCGCGACGGCTTCCCCTTCCTCATCGTGCTGTTGGCGATCGCCGGGGCGGTCACGGAATGGTTCTTCATCGGCACCCCCGTCGCGGCGAACATCAGCGCGTACACATTCGGCATGCTCATCGGCCGCACCGCGTTCGTCTTCCCCGTCCTGCTGCTGCTCCTGGCGGGGTGGCTGTTCCGCCACCCGTCGTCCGTGCACGACAACGGCCGTATCGGCATCGGATTCGGGCTGCTCACGATCGTGATCGCGGCGTTCTGCCACGTGGCCGGAGACCGTCCAGAACCGCAGCTCGGCATGCCTGCGCTCAGCGCATCCGGCGGGCTCTTCGGCTGGATGCTGGGCCAGCCGCTGACATACCTCACCCCGATCGGCGCGTACATCGTGCTCTCGCTTCTGGGCGCTCTCAGCCTGCTCATCGTCACGAAGACCCCGCCGAACCGCATCATCAGCAGGCTCGGCGAGCTCTATGACTGGATGTTCGGTGCGGAGCGTGCGCGGTCGGGTTCCGACACCGCTGCCACGGAGGTGCTTGAGGAGCCGGAGCCGAAGAAGAAGCGTCGTGACAAGAAGAAGACGGACGACGCCGCAGACGGCGACGACGAGCTGCCGTGGTGGCGTCGGAACAAGACCGGGCGCGAGGAGGACGGCGACGTCCTCACCGACCCGCAGGAGCTCACGGACCTCCTCCCGACGCAGTCGGACGGGGGCTACGACCAAGCCGTGGTCGTCGATGCCGAACCGGCCGACGCCGCGACCGAGGTGCTCAGCGACATCGGCGGCGTCACCGCCGGCCTGAGCGAGTCGGGGTCGACGGCGCTGATGGGCGACGGCGACGACACCGGAGACCTCTCGGAGGCGCTGCCAGGGCTGAGCGGATTCGGCACGGAGGGGCCGGGCGCTCGCGGCCCTCAGCCGCCTGCCGCGCCATACGAACTGCCGTCGGCCGGCACGCTGTCGGCCGGCCCGCCCGCCGTGGTCAAGTCCGATGCGAACGACCGGATGGTCGCTCAGATCGAGAGCGTGTTCGAACAGTTCAAGATCAACGCCGGCGTGACGGGCTTCTCGCGCGGCCCGACCGTCACACAGTACGAGGTCGAGCTCGGCCCCGGTGTGAAGGTCGAGAAGATCACGCAGCTGTCGAGCAACATCGCCTACGCCGTCGCGTCGAACGACGTGCGCATCCTCGCACCGATCCCCGGCAAGAGCGCGATCGGCATCGAGATCCCGAACGTCGACCGCGAGACGGTCGCGCTCGGCGACGTGCTGCGCTCGAGCGCCGCCCACAAGTCGACGCACCCGCTGACGATCGGTGTCGGCAAGGACGTCTCAGGCGGCTTCGTCGTGGCGAACCTGGCCAAGATGCCCCACCTTCTCGTGGCAGGCTCCACCGGGTCGGGAAAATCCAGCTTCGTGAACTCGATGATCACGAGCCTGCTGATGCGCGCGAAGCCGAGCGACGTCCGGATGGTCCTGGTCGACCCGAAGCGCGTCGAGCTGACCAACTATGCCGGCGTTCCGCACCTGATCACACCCATCATCACGAACCCGAAGAAGGCAGCCGAGGCGCTGCAGTGGGTCGTGAAGGAGATGGACATGCGCTACGACGACCTCGCGTCGTTCGGGTACCGCCACATCGACGACTTCAACAAGGCGGTCGTCGCAGGCGAGATCGAGCTCCCGCCAGGCAGCGAGCGCGTGCTCAAGCCGTACCCGTACCTCCTCGTCGTCGTCGACGAGCTCGCCGATCTGATGATGGTCGCCCCGCGAGACGTCGAGGAGTCGATCGTTCGCATCACTCAGCTGGCCCGCGCATCAGGCATCCACCTGGTGCTCGCGACCCAGCGTCCGTCCGTCGACGTGGTGACGGGATTGATCAAGGCGAACGTGCCCTCGCGCCTCGCATTCGCGGTGACGAGCGTCACCGACTCGCGTGTGATCCTCGACGGGCCGGGCGCCGACAAGCTGATCGGTCAGGGCGACGCGCTCTTCTCTCCGATGGGCTCGGGCAAGCCGTTCCGACTGCAGGGCGCGTGGGTGACGGAGGACGAGATCAGCACCGTCGTCAAGCACGTCACGCGGCAGGCGCAGCCGGAGTACCGCTCGGACGTGGCGGAGGCCATCGACGCGCCGAAGCGCGAGATCGACTCCGACATCGGCGACGACCTCGAGGTTCTCCTCGCAGCCGCCGAGCTCGTGGTCTCGAGCCAGTTCGGCTCGACGTCGATGCTGCAGCGCAAGCTGCGCGTGGGGTTCGCGAAGGCGGGGCGTCTGATGGACCTGCTCGAGTCCCGCGAGATCGTCGGCCCGAGCGAGGGTTCCAAAGCGCGCGACGTGCTCGTCGCTCCGGAGCAGCTGGCGACCGTGCTCGCCAAGCTCAAGGGCGAAGAGCCGCCCGCCGCGCCGGCTCCGGCTGCCCCGGCACCCGCGGCGCAGCCGCCGGCGGAGACGGCTCCTGCCCCTGCTGAACCGGATCGCTATGCGGTCGACCCGATCGAGGCGCAGTTCCAGGGGATCGAGATCGACGACCGCGACGATGACGGCGACGAAGATGCCTGGCAGCTGACGGGCCGCGACTGAGATGGCCTTCCCTCGCCAGCTGCCCAATGCGATCACGATCGCGCGCATCCCGCTCGCCGGAGTGTTCTTCGTCCTCCTGCTCATCGGGGGCACCTGGGGCGAGGGGAGCATGCCGCTTCGGGTGACCGCTGCGATCCTGTTCATCGTCGCGATCTCGACCGACTGGGTCGACGGCTTCCTCGCACGCAGATTCGATGCGGTCAGCGATTTCGGGAAGCTGTGGGATCCGATCGCCGACAAGCTGCTCACAGGGCTCGCGTTCGTCGGGCTCGCAGTGCTCGGCGAGATCGCGTGGTGGATGGTCGTGGTGATCCTGATCCGCGAATGGGGCATCACGGTCCATCGACTGATCGTACGCAAGTCGCACGTCGTGGCTGCGGCATGGATGGGCAAGGTCAAGACTGCGGCGCAGGGCGTCGCACTGGCGTGGGCGCTCCTGCCTGGACACCTCGTGGTCGGTGAGAACTGGTGGGCGACCATCACCACGATCCTGATGTGGATCGTGGTCGTGCTCACCATCGCCAGCGGGATCGACTACGTCGCAGCGCAGGCGCGCGGGGCGAGGGCGAGCAGGGGATGACCGACGCCCGCGCCGCAGAACGGTTCCTCGCGGGCCTGCGGGCGCGCGGATGGCGCGTTGCGGTCGCCGAATCGCTCACCGGCGGTCTCGTCACCTCCGCTTTGGTCGAGGTGCCGGGAGCATCCGTGAGTCTCGTCGGGAGCGTGACGGCATACGAGACGTCGCTGAAGCACGATGTGCTCGGCGTCGACGCCCGCCTGCTCGCCGAGCACGGTCCCGTCCACCCGGATGTGGCCGCGCAGATGGCCGCCGGCGTGCGTCGGGTGCTCGCCGTCGACGGGCGTGAGCCGGAAGTCGGGCTCGCCACGACGGGAATCGCGGGCCCCCAGTCACCGGACGGACAACCGGTCGGCACCGTGCACATCGCGGTCGCCGCACCGTCGGGACCGCTCGCAGAGAGCCACGTGTTCTCCGGAACGAGGGCCGAGATCCGCGCACAGGCGGTCGCCGCTGTGCTCCGTCTCGCGCTCGACGTCCTATGAATCTGCTTCGAACACGGCCGAGTCGGCGACTTTTCGGCCGAGATTCGGCTCGTCGCAGCTCGGACACGGTTAGATTGTCAGTGCGGGATTAGATTTCGCGTCTCGGTCGTTGTACTATGATGCACCCGCGAAGACCACGGCTGCAGGAGGAGGGGCCCGACATGATCCTGGTACGTCAAGAGATCGGCGACGTCCTGCGCGAGCTCCGGCAGCAGCAGGGGCAGACGCTACGACAGGTCGCGAGCAAGGCTTCGGTCGCGCTCGGGTACCTGAGCGAGGTCGAGCGCGGTCAGAAAGAGGCCTCGAGCGAGATCCTCGCCTCGGTCGCCGAGGCGCTCGACATCCCGATCTCCATCATCATGCGCACGGTCGGCGACCGCCTCGCAGTGCTTGAGGGCGTCGATCACTTCCCGGACGTCGTGCCGGACGACCTCGTGGCCGAGGTCGGACCAGAACTGTCGCTGCGCTGACCGCGTGAAGCGCAGCGAGTTCCACCGCGCCGTCGACGACGAGTTCGGCGCGCGCGCAGCGACACTCATCGCGGACCTCGTGCTGCCGCCGTTCGGCCGCACGGCGTCGGAAGCGCTCGATGTCGGCATCGCTCCGCGCGACATCTGGCAGGCGCTCTGCGACGAGACCGATGTCCCCGACCAACGCCGACACGGCGCGGGTCGCAGGGAGCCGAAGCGCCGCTGAACGGCGCGATCGCACTCCACGGCCGCACCCGACGGACCCGCACGCTCCTTCGAGAAACACCTCGGCGTGTCGTCGAAGATGCGTTCGATAAGGGCGCGTAGTGTGTTCCACACGTGGGGAAGTTCCGCGATCCATCCACAATCGCGGGGGTCTCCGGCACGAATGTCGGAGGTCCCTCGTAGCGTATGGACCACGGTACGAACCACGCGCCTTGTCGCCAGAGTCGGATCACCTGATCCGGCCGCGACAGCCTAGAGGCAGCGGAACACCAAGAGACGAAGGAGAACGCGATGCCCGCTTCAGCAGACCGTGAGAAGGCACTCGAAACAGCCCTCACGCAGATCGACCGTCAGTTCGGAAAAGGCTCAGTCATGCGGCTGGGCAGCGACGAGCGCGCTCCCGTCGAGGTGATCCCGACAGGTTCGATCGCGCTCGACGTGGCACTCGGCATCGGGGGCATTCCCCGCGGCCGCGTCGTCGAGATCTACGGCCCGGAATCGTCGGGCAAGACGACGCTCACGCTGCACGCGATCGCCAACGCACAGAAGGCGGGCGGCATCGCCGCCTTCGTCGACGCGGAGCACGCACTCGATCCGGAGTACGCGCAGAAGCTCGGCGTCGACATCGACGCCCTGCTCGTGTCGCAGCCAGACACGGGTGAGCAGGCGCTCGAGATCGCCGACATGCTGATCCGCTCCGGCGCGATCGACCTCGTCGTCATCGACTCCGTCGCCGCGCTCGTGCCGCGTGCCGAGATCGAGGGCGAGATGGGCGACTCGCATGTGGGCCTTCAGGCCAGGCTGATGTCGCAGGCGCTGCGCAAGATCGCCGGTGGTCTGAACCAGTCCAAGACGACGGCGATCTTCATCAATCAGCTGCGTGAGAAGATCGGCGTGTTCTTCGGGTCACCCGAGACCACGTCCGGTGGAAAGGCGCTGAAGTTCTACGCGTCGGTCCGCCTCGACATCCGTCGTATCGAGACGCTGAAGGACGGCGCAGACGCTGTCGGCAACAGGACCCGCGTCAAGGTCGTGAAGAACAAGATGGCCCCGCCGTTCAAGCAGGCGGAGTTCGACATCCTGTACGGCACGGGCATCTCCCGCGAGGGCAGCCTCATCGACTTCGGCGTCGAGCATTCGATCGTCAAGAAGTCCGGCTCCTGGTACACCTACGACGGCGACCAGCTCGGCCAGGGCAAGGAGAATGCGCGCAACTTCCTGCTGAAGAATCCGGATGTCGCCGCCGAGATCGAGAACAAGATCAAGGTGAAGCTCGGCATCGGCGGTGCTGTGGCGGCCGAGACGCCGGAGCCGGTGCAGGAGGCCCCCGCCCGCAAATCGGCGTAGACGATTCGACGCGGCAGGGCGGCTGAGGGCCCGAGAAGCAGCAGCCGCCCCACCGCAATCGTGACGAGGTGAGAGCATGACGGCGAACGAGTCCGATGACGATGTCGCACCGGTGATTCCACTCTTCGGCGGCCGACACGCGCCCAACGGTGCGAGCACGGAACCGGGGGAGACCGCGCGAGAGGGTGGGAGCCCGCGCACGTTCCCCGTGCGGCGATTTCCTGCAGCAGGTGCAGAGGGCACGTCCGACCAGGTGCGCACGGAAGCGCCGGATGATGCCGACGCGATCGGCGGGCGCGGTGAGCGCCGAGACGAGAACGAGCGCGACGCTCCCGCAGGGCCCGAGGGCGAAGCGTGGCACACGACGTGGCGCGACCTGAGGCCGACCGACAGGGGCGTTCGCCCCGCGCCGAGAGTGGAGACCGCGGAACGCGACGGCGTGCGCTTCGTCGCGCTCTCAGACGTCGAAGACGATTCGGCAGGCGAGGTCGACGAGGCCGCAGCGAAGGCAGAGCGCAAGCTGCTGCGCTCGCTCGGGGCGCGCGGGCTGTCGGTCTCGGAGGCGCGCGGCAAGCTTCGACAGCAGGAGGTGCACGCCGACGCGGTCGAAGACATCATCGATCGGCTCGAGCGGTCGGGCGCTCTCGATGACGAGCGTCTCGCCGAGCAGATCGTGTTCCAGGCGACCACGCATCGCAACGAGGGGCGGCGCGCCATCTCGCAGTCGCTGCAGAAGCGCGGCGTCGCTCGCGACGTCGTCGACCGTGTGATCGCGGAGCTTCCGGATGACGATTACGAGCGTGCGCTCGAGTTCGCCCGCACGAAGGCGCGGCAGCTTGCGCGCTACGACGACGACGTGGCGCTGCGCAGGCTCGTCGGGCAGCTCTCCCGGCGCGGATACGGCGGGTTCGCCATGTCCGTGGCCAGGCGCGCGCTCGATGAGCAGAACGCACCGCCCAGCCGCGTGCGCTTCGAGTAGCCCCGCGTCGGCCAGCGCGGCACGGCGATCGATCCGGCAGATCCCGCATCAGGGTCGCCGCGTACAATGGAGCGGTCATGACTATGCCATCCAGCGCTCCGACCCTGATCGAGCCGTCGCTCGCCGCCGTGACGCCCGACGGCCGCGCACGTTCCTATGAGGTGCGCACCTTCGGCTGCCAGATGAACGTGCACGACTCCGAGCGCCTCTCCGGTTCGCTCGAGAGCGCGGGGTACGTGAAAGCGCCCGCCGGCGAGGACGCCGATGTGGTGATCATCAACACCTGTGCGGTCCGCGACAACGCGGCGGGAAAGCTGTACGGCACGCTCGGCTATCTGAAGTCGCGCAAGGAGAAGCACGAGGGCATGCAGATCGCCGTCGGCGGCTGCCTCGCGCAGATGGACAAGGACGCGGTGCAGGAGAAGGCGCCGTGGGTCGACGTCGTGTTCGGCACACACAACATGGGCTCGCTCCCTCAGCTGCTCGAGCGGTCGCGCCACAACGAGGAAGCCGAGCTCGAGATCCTCGAATCGCTCGAGGTCTTCCCCTCCACGCTGCCGACGAAGCGAGACAACATCTACAGCGGCTGGGTCTCGATCTCGGTCGGCTGCAACAACACCTGCACGTTCTGCATCGTGCCGAGCCTGCGCGGCAAGGAGAAGGATCGCCGACCGGGCGACATCCTGAACGAGATCCGGCTTCTTGTCGATGACGGCGCGATCGAGGTGACGCTGCTGGGCCAGAACGTCAACTCGTACGGCGTGGAGTTCGGCGACAGGCACGCCTTCGGCAAGCTGCTGCGCGCAGCCGGCGACGTCGAGGGGCTCGAGCGCGTCCGCTTCACCAGCCCGCACCCTGCGGCCTTCACCGACGATGTCATCGACGCGATGGCCGAGACCGAGAACGTGATGCCGCAGCTGCACATGCCGCTGCAGTCGGGCAGCGACCGCATCCTGCGCGCCATGCGACGCTCGTACCGCAGCCGGAAGTTCCTCGGAATCCTCGAGAGGGTTCGCGAGCGCATGCCCGACGCGGCGATCACGACCGACATCATCGTCGGTTTCCCCGGCGAGACGGAAGAGGACTTCCAGGAGACGCTCCGCGTCGTCGAAGAGGCACGCTTCTCCAGCGCCTTCACGTTCCAGTACTCGATCCGCGAGGGCACGCCGGCGGCCACGATGGCCGACCAGGTGCCGAAGGACGTCGTGCAGGAGCGCTACAACCGCCTCATGGAGCTGCAGCAGCGCATCACGCTCGAGGAGAACCAGAAGCAGCTCGGGCGCACGCTCGAGGTGCTCGTCTCGAAGGGCGAAGGCAAGAAGGACGCGGCAACGCTCCGCCTCACCGGCCGAGCCGAAGACAACCGGCTCGTGCATTTCGAGGTGCCTGAGGGATCGGACGCACCGCGCCCCGGCGACGTCGTCACCGTCACTGTCACGCATGCTGCCCCGTCGCATCTGCTCGCCGACGCTCCGGCCGGTGCCGAGCTGCGGATTCGTCGCACACGCGCCGGCGACGCGTGGGAGAACGCGGATGCTGCCAGCTGCGGCGTCCCGAGCAGCGACACGACGCAGCAGGCAGGCCCGGTCAGGCTCGGACTTCCCGCGCTGCGCGTCGGCGTCTGAGCGGATGACGCAGGCCGCCTCACAGCGACCGCGGCTGATCGCCGTCGTCGGCGCCACAGGGACGGGCAAGAGCGACTTCTCGCTCGACCTCGCCGAGGCGCTCGGAGGTGAGGGCGCCGAGATCGTGAACGCCGATGCCATGCAGCTGTACCGCGGCATGGACATCGGCACGGCCAAGGTCGCCGTCGACGAGCGTCGCGGCATCGCCCACCACCTGTTCGACGTGCTCGATGTCACCCAGGAAGCGGCCGTCGCCCGCTACCAGGAGGCGGCGCGCGAGGCCGTTCGCGACATCTTCGCGCGGGGAAGGCATGCGATCCTCGTCGGAGGCTCCGGTCTGTACGTCTCCAGCGTCGTGTACGACTTCCGCTTCCCTCCGCGTGACCACGCGCTGCGCGCGCGCCTGGAGGCACAGCTCGAGGCGGAGGGGGCGAGCGCCCTGTTCGCGCGGCTCCGCGAACGCGACCCCGAGACGGCGGAGCGGATCGACCCCCGCAACGGCCGCCGCGTCGTGCGCGCTCTCGAGGTGCTGGAGCAGGGTGAGAACGGGCATCGGGCCTCCCTTCCGGAACGACCGGTGCTGTGGCGGGAAGGCACGGCGATCATCGGCCTGCGCGCGGAGCGCGCCGCACTCGTGGAACGCCTCGATCGACGGGTCGAACGGATGTGGCAGGACGGCATGCTGCTCGAGACCGCTCGCCTGCGCGAGGTGGGGCTGGAGCGCGGCGCGACCGCCAGCCGCGCGATCGGATACGCACAGGCGCTGGCGCAGCTGAACGGCGAGATCGCCGAGCAGGAAGCGATCGAGCGCACCCAGGCGCTCACCCGGCGCTACGCCCGCCGGCAGGTGAGCTGGTTCAACCGCTACGCGGAGACTCGCTGGCTCGACACCCCCCTCGCCCCCACCACCGCAGCCGACATCGCCGCTTCCCTACGCGACTAGGTCGTGTCTGATAATTCGTCGGCTACTGCGCTGGGTGCTGTGCACCGGCTCGCGTCGTTCTCGTCGGTCGACGATGGCTCCGCATCGCCTCCCTCCTCGGCCTAGCGATCCGGCACACATCACCCATGCTCGCAACGCCGCGAATTATCAGACACTCCCTAGCCCCGCTGCCGAGATGCGCACTTTCCGTCCAGATGCGCCGATCTATACGCGCCTTCGTCGAAAAAGTGCGTATCTCGCGGGCCGTGCGGCTGTCCTTCGCGGCGGTCCGGATGGGCAGCAGCGGCGCATCCGGCGGTGGCTTCGAAACGTAGACTGGGAGTATGACGGACATCGCGTTCACCAAGGGGCATGGCACCGGCAACGACTTCGTCGTGATCTCCGACCCTTCAGCGGAGCTCGACCTCTCGGATGAGCAGGTCGCCGCGCTGTGCGACCGGCACGTCGGAATCGGGGCGGACGGCCTGCTGCGCGCGGTCAAGTCGGCGAGCATCCCGGATGGCGCCTCGGCGCTCGCCGAGAACGCGGATGCCGAATGGTTCATGGACTACCGGAACGCCGACGGCTCCGTCGCCGAGATGTGTGGCAACGGCGTGCGCGTATTCGCCAGGTACCTGATCGACTCCGGCCTCGCGGAGGTGGCATCGGATGGCTCCCTCCCCATCGGCACCCGAGCCGGCGTGCGCGAGGTGACCCGCAGCGACGACGGCTTCCTGGTCGACATGGGCGGCTGGCGCGCTTCGACGACCGAGCCGACGGTGCGCGGTCGCGGCGTCAGCGTCGCCCGACCCGGTCTCGGCATCGACGTCGGCAATCCTCACATCGTCGTTGCGCTCGCCTCGACCGAAGAGCTGGACACGCTCGACCTCGCTGTGCAGCCGATCGTCGAACCACTTCCCGAGCACGGTGCGAACATCGAGTTCGTGGTGCCGGAGGATCCGCTCGTGGTCGACGGCGTGGGCCAGGTGCGGATGCGTGTGTTCGAGCGCGGGGTGGGGGAGACGCTCAGCTGCGGCACCGGCGTCGTCGCCACGGCGCTCGCGGTGCGCGAATGGGCGGGAGCCGGCGCTCCGGACCACTGGCACGTCGATGTCCCAGGCGGCACGCTCTCGGTGAAGATGACTGCGCACCCCGACGGGGAGCGCGTCTCGCTCTCCGGGCCCGCAACGCTCGTATACACCGGCACAGTCACACTGGCCGACTGAGCGACCGCGGCGACGGGACCGCCTGCTCGTTCGAACGGCGACATCCGGCACTGTATGCCTCAGACGGAATACGATCCTCCGGCGTCAGCCGATGGTGAGAGGTTCGGTCCTCGGCGTCCCGTGGTGGCGCACCTTGATCACGCGGAAGCCCTTCGCGGTCGCGTGCCTGCGCACACTGAAGTCGCGTGCCAGGGAGGCATCGAGCCACCGCTGCAGTGAATCGCTGCCGAGATCGCGCTTGACCACGAGGTAGGCGTCGCTGCGCTCGTCGAGCCGCGGGATCCACTCCTCCATCAGATCGTGCAGCACGGCCTTCCCGACCCGGATGGGAGGGTTCGACCGGATGGTGCGGAACCGCACGTCGGCGGGAACATCTTCCGGCCTGACCGCGTTGACATTGTCGAGACCGAGCTCGGCCGCATTGCTGCGCACGAGGTCGAGCGCCCGCTCGTTCACGTCGACCGCCCACACCCGCGCATGCGGTGAGGCACCGGCGAGGTCGAGCGTGATCGGCCCCCAGCCGCATCCGAGGTCGAGGAAGTCGCCACCCGAGGGCGGCGCCGGCGTGTGCGTCAGCAGGACCCGCGTACCGACATCGAGTCGATCGGGGCTGAAGACGCCGGCGTTCGTCGTCACCTCCACCTCACGGCCTGCGACCGGGATGCGGATGCGTCGAGGCTTGTCGACGCTGGAGGGAGCTTCGCTGAAATAGTGGTCTCCCATAGCCCGCAACGTTACCCTTAAAGGCTCCCGTTTCCCATCGAAGGATTACATGACTGATACGACGTCCCCCCTCCCGACGTCCGACGACGCACCGCACACGGCGGCCGACGACGCGGTCGATCGCGTCCTGGCCCGCGCGGGCTCCCGCAGCGGTGTGCGGATCTTCGGGGCGGCACAGGCGCTGCAGGAGACGTCGACGGCCGCAGGAAGCGCCGACGGCGACCAGTGGGACGTCGAGGACCGGCACGCGCTGCGTCGGGTGCCGAGCCTGTCGACGGAGCTCGAGGACGTCACGGAGGTCGAGTACCGCGAGACGAGGCTGGAGAACGTCGTGCTCGTCGGTGTGTACACGCAGGGATCTCTCGCCGACGCGGAGAACTCGCTGCACGAGCTCGCCGCGCTCGCGGAGACCGCCGGTGCCGTCGTCCTCGACGGCGTGCTGCAGGGCCGTCCCCATCCGGATCCGGCGACCTACCTGGGCAAGGGCAAGGCGGAGCAGCTGCGCGATCTGGTCGCATCGGTCGGCGCCGACACGGTGGTCGCCGACACGGAGCTGGCTCCGTCGCAGCGCCGCGCGCTCGAGGACGTCGTCAAGGTGAAGGTCGTCGACCGCACGGCCGTGATCCTCGACATCTTCGCCCAGCACGCGAAGACGCGCGAGGGCAAGGCCCAGGTGGAGCTGGCGCAGCTCGAGTACCTGCTGCCGCGTCTGCGCGGCTGGGGTGACTCGATGAGCCGGCAGGCCGGTGGCCAGGTCGGCGCAGCGGGAGCCGGCATGGGCTCGCGCGGGCCAGGCGAGACGAAGATGGAGCTCGACCGTCGCCGTATCCGCACCCGGATGGCGATCCTGCGCAAGCAGATCGCGCAGTTCGCCCCGGCCCGCGACGCGAAGCGGTCAGAGCGCAAACGCCACACCATCCCGTCCGTCGCGATCGCCGGGTACACCAACGCGGGCAAGTCGAGCCTACTCAACCGGCTCACGGCCGCCGGAGTGCTCGTCGAGAACGCGCTGTTCGCCACCCTCGACTCGACCGTGCGGCGCTCCCAGACATCGGACGGTCGGGTGTTCACCTTCGCCGACACCGTCGGCTTCGTGCGCAATCTGCCGCACCAGCTCGTCGAGGCGTTCCGCTCCACCCTCGAGGAGGTCGCGGAGGCCGACGTCGTGCTGCACGTGGTCGACGCCAACCATCCGGATCCGGCGAGCCAGATCAAGACGGTGCGCGACGTGATGGGCGATGTCGGCGCGCGCGACCTGCCGGAGGTCGTGGTGTTCAACAAGGCCGACCTGATCGACGAGAGCGCGCGCCTGGTGCTGCACGGACTCGAGCCGCGCGCCGTGTTCGTGTCATCGCACACGGGCGAGGGCATCGACGAGCTGCGTCGCATCGTCGAGGAGACGCTTCCGCTGCCGGCGGTCGAGGTGCGAGTGGTGGTGCCGTACGACCGCGGTGACCTCGTGTCGGCGGTGCACGAAACCGGTCAGCTGCTCGAACGGCGCCACGAGACGGACGGCACCTTCGTGCACGCCCGTGTCAGCCCCCGACTCGCCGCCGACCTCGAGGCGTTCCGCACCGAGTGAGCAGCTCCGGCCCCGCGGTGGTCAGGCGAGGTCGACGGGGCTGACGCCTGGAGTTTCGAACCCGAGCACCTGACCGAGGAAGGCCAGCTCGGACGCGAAGCACTTCACGATGGTGTCGGACTGCCGGAACCCGTGCCCTTCTCCTTCGAACAGCAGATAGGCGTGCGGCACCCCGTTGTCCGCGAGCGCGTCGCGCAGCGCCTCCGACTGCGACGGCGGCACGACCGGGTCGTCGCTGCCCTGCAGGATGAGAAGCGGCGTGGTGAGGCTCTCCGGGCGCGACAGGGGCGAGCGCTCGATGTAGTCGGCCTCCGCCTCCGGCCACGGGCCGACGAGGCCATCGAGGTAGCGGGCCTCGAAGTCGTGCGTCTCGGCCAGCAGCATGCGCAGGTCGGCGACGCCGTAGCGGCAGATGCCTGCGGCGAACACGTCGGTGTCGGCGAGAGCGCACAGCACGGTCCAGCCGCCGGCCGACCCGCCCTTGATCGCGATGCGAGCGGGGTCGGCGAGCCCCGCATCGACGAGTCCGCGCGCAGCGGCGGCCACATCCTGCACGTCGGAGAGGCCCCACCCGCCGGACAGCCGCTCGCGGTAGGCGCGCCCGTAGCCGGATGAGCCGCCGTAGTTCACATCCAGCACGCCGATCCCGCGGCTGGTGAAGAACGCGGCGTTCTGCGACAGGTCGCCGGTGACGTGACCGGTCGGGCCGCCGTGCACGAGCACGACGACGGGCGGCAGCTCTCCGTCGAGACCGACGGCGCTGGGGCTCGATGGCGGGTAGAAGAACGCGTGCACCGGGCCGAGGGGGCCGGCGAAGGTCATCGGGGAGGCAGGAGGGCGCGGCCCCGACGCCGGGTCGACCTCGCCGCCGCGCAGCGGCGCGAGGGACCGGGCCGACACGTCGAGCTCCCAGAGTCCGCCTGGCACGGACGCTCCCGCGCCGGTGAGCAGCACCCGCCTGCCGCGCACGTCGTGCACCTGCACGTCGCCGGTCAGCGGCGTCTCCAGCTCCGTGACGTTGCCGGAGACGGGTTCGATGAGCATCAGTCGGGAACGGCCGTCCGTGACGACCGCCACGACGTTGCCGTCGTCGAGCGCCGCGTACCAACGTGATCCGAGGCTCCACAGCGGGCCTCCCGTGTCACCGTCGACGACGTAGACCGGCGCGGCCGGAGCGTGCGTGAGATCGTCGTCGAATCGGATGACGAACAGGTTCCATCGTGCGCCGCGCGCGGGATCGGAGCGGGACGCGCTCGGGGGGTCCTGGGTGAACAGCAGCTCGTCGTCGCCCGTCCACTCCGGCTGCAGGGCCGCGACGTCCGCGCCGCCCGTCGCGCCGTGCCCGCCTGCGGCGACGACCCAGTCCGACACCGTGCCGTCCTCGTCGAGTGTGCCGACCCGCAGCTCCGCGGCGTCCCACGGCATGTCGGGGTGGTCCCACGCGATCCACGCGAGCCTGCCAGCGCGCGGGGCGGGGTAGGCGACGAAGTCGCTTCCTGCGACGACGACTGTGACGGCATCGGGATCGGCTGCGCCGGAGCCGTCATCCGGGATCCGGACGATCTCCCGTCGCGGCGTCGACAGCGCGGCGTCGTGTGTCTCGCGCACCGCCCACAGTGCGCCGTCCGCCCACACGAGATCGCCGTGAGCCAGCCTGGCGTCGTCCGCGGTCAGCGGGGACGGCTCGGTACCGGCACGGGCGATGTAGACGCGCTGGTCCGCCTGGTTCACGAAGGCGAATCGCTCGTCGTCGAGAGCAGCCCACGCGCCCCCGCCGTATTCGTGCACGCGAGATCGCGCGCTCCACGGGGCGGGCAGCACAGGGTCAGAACCGCCGGAGCGGAGGATCGCCGTGCGCCCCCGCTCCGCCGGCACGGACTCGGCCCACCAGGCCTCGCCTGAGACGTACTGGGCACGACCGAGTCTGAGGGATCCGGACGGCATGTCCTCTGGACGAATCGGCGACGGCCATGTGCCGTACGCGAGCTGGTCGATAGGGGCCATGTCACCACGCTATTGCACGCCGGAGCAATCGCGCACGACGTCGAAGGCGACGTCACGCCGCGACCCATGCCGACACATACCGATGCGTCGCTCGAGCCGTCGCCGGCATCGTGGGGTGCACGAGGCGTCGGCGAAACGGAGGGAGCCGGATCCGCCAGACGAGCTCGTGCCGGATCTCGTCAGCAGCTGACGCGGTCGCGCCCGTTCGACGTCGTCACAGCAGCAGGGGGGCGGTGCCGGATGACTCCGGCACCGCCCCCCTGCTCACGCGCTCAGACCGCGCGCAGCACCGCGACGATCTTGCCGAGCACCGTCGACTCGTCGCCGAGGATCGGCTCGAAGTTCGTATTGCGGGGGAGCAGCCAGGTGTGCCCGTCGCGCTGACGGAACACCTTCACGGTCGCCTCACCGTCGAGCATCGCCGCGACGATGTCGCCGTTCTCCGCAGTGCTCTGCGTGCGCACGACGACCCAGTCGCCATCGCAGATGGCCGCGTCGATCATCGATTCGCCGTTGACCTTGAGCATGAACAGCTCCCCCTTGCCCACCAGCTGCCTGGGGAGTGGGAAGACTTCTTCGACCTGCTGCTCGGCCGTGATCGGGACACCTGCGGCGATCTGGCCGACGAGCGGGATCATCGCCGCGTCTCCGACAGGAGGGGCGACGTCGGCCGGGTTCTCGCCCGACACACCGGGTAGGTCGATGAGCACCTCCATCGCGCGCGTCTTGCCTGGGTCGCGTCGCAGATAGCCGCTCAGCTCGAGCTGGCCGAGCTGATGGGTGACGCTGGAGAGCGACTTGAGGCCGACGGCGTCGCCGATCTCGCGCATCGAGGGCGGATAGCCGTGCTTCTGGATCGACCGCTGGATGACCTCGAGGATCGCCATCTGCTTGTCGCTGAGGCTGCGACGCCGCCGCGTGCGCGGGGTCGAAGGTGCGGTGCCGCTGTGCGCTGCGTCGTCGCTCATGAGTGCTCCAGGTTCGATTCGACATCTCGAATGTCGGAGGTCCGTGGTGAGGTTGCCTCCGACACCACGACCGTACCCCAGTCGCCGGGAGTTTCGAGAGCTTTGTTCGAGCGTGTCCGGAGAAATCTCGAAGCCCGTTTCGAAGAAAGGCTTGACCCAGCGATGTATTCGAAGATAGATTCGGTACGTAGCTTCGCACTCGGCTCTCCCGGCCGAGCAGCCGAGTGCGAAGCGCGTTCCATCCGAGGAGGAGACATGACCACCGTTGCACTCGCCGTACCGCACACGCGCCTTCGGCTGACGGTTCGCGGACGCCGCGTGCTCGCAGCCTTTGCTGCGCTCCCCGTCGTCGCCGGTCTCGCCGTCGCCGCCGTGATGGGCTCCGGTGCCGCTCTCGGCTCTATCGATGGCGGCGCGCCTGCTGGATCGTTCGAGACCGTCACCGTTCTGTCTGGCGACTCGCTCTGGAGCATCGCGCAGCTCGTGGCGCCAGGCCACGATCCCCGCGACGTCGTCGACGACATCGCCCACCTCAATCAGCTTCAGGGCGGCGCGCTGATGGCGGGCCAGGAGCTCGCGATTCCCACGGAGTACGCGCAGGACTGATCCTGAGCGGCGCTCCGGCGGCGGCCGCGCCGCGTACGATTGACCGGTGGCACTCTCCTTCGAAGACCTCCCGATCCGCGACGACCTGCGCGGCCAGTCGCCGTACGGCGCACCGCAGATGCCGGTGCCGGTTGCGCTCAACGTCAATGAGAACACCCATCGGGTCCCCGACGAGGTGGTCGCAGACGTGACATCGTCGGTCGCGGCGGCACTCAGCGAGGTCAACCGCTATCCCGACCGCGAGTTCACCCGACTGCGCGAGGGCTTCGCGCGCTACCTCGGCCACGACCTCGACGCGTCGAACATCTGGGCGGCCAACGGGTCGAACGAGGTGCTGCAGCACATCCTCCAGGCCTTCGCCGGCCCCGGCCGGTCTGCCTTCGGCTTCGCGCCGACCTACTCGATGTACTCACTGCTCGCGCGCGGCGTCGGCTCGGAGTGGGCAGCAGGAACACGGGGACCCGATTTCGAACTCGAGCCGGCCGATGCCGCAGCGCAGGTGCGGGAGGCGAGGCCGGACGTCGTGTTCCTGTGCGCGCCGAACAACCCGACGGGGACGCCGCTTCCGCTCTCGGTGATCGAGGCCGTCTACGACGCGGCGGACGGCATCGTGATCGTCGACGAGGCCTATGCCGAGTTCTCGCGCGGCAGTGAGTCCGCGCTCACGCTGCTGGAAGGGCGCGAGCGCCTCGTCGTGTCGCGCACGATGAGCAAGGCCTTCGCCTTCGCCGGCGCACGCGTCGGATATCTCGCGGCTCACCCCGCATTCGTCGATGCGCTGCGGCTGGTTCGGCTGCCGTACCATCTCAGCGCGATCACACAGGCGGCGGCCGAGGCCGCGTTGCGGCACGCGGGCACGATGCTCAGAACAGTCGACGACATCGTCGCCCAGCGCGACCGCATGTCGGCCGGCCTCGACGCGTTGGGCTATCGGGCGTACCCGTCTGGGGCCAACTTCGTGCTGTTCTCCGGTGTGGCCGACCCGCAGGCGACGTTCGCGCAGCTGCGCGACCGCGGCATCCTCATCCGGGATCTGGGCATACCCGGTCACATGCGCGTGACCGCGGGCACGGAGACAGAGACGACGGCCTTCATCGACGCGATGGCCGAGCTGACGCCCGCCCGCTGACGACCGGTGAGACGCTGCGGTGGGCTGCGCACTCGGCGTGCCTCCTGCGATCGCTGCGGCACCGGGATTCGCTGCGCACCCTAAACTGGTGCCATGACCAGCGACCGCATCGCACGCCGCACCCGTTCCACGAGCGAATCGTCGATCGAGCTCGAGCTCGACCTCGACGGGACGGGGAACAGCGACATCTCGACGAGTGTGCCGTTCTTCGACCACATGCTCACCGCGTTCGCGAAGCACTCGCTGACCGACCTCACCGTGAAGGCGACGGGCGACACTCATATCGATGTGCACCACACCGTGGAGGACACCGCGATCGTGCTCGGCGAAGCGATCCGTGAGGCGCTGGGTGACAAGTCGGGCATCTCGCGCTACGGCGACGCCCTGGTGCCGCTCGACGAAGCGCTCGCGCAGGCGGTCGTCGACATCTCAGGCCGGCCGTACCTCGTGCACACCGGTGAGCCGGCGGGATTCGAGATGCACCTGATCGGCGGTCACTTCACCGGCTCGATGGTGCGCCACGCATTCGAGGCACTGACCTTCCACGCTGGCCTCACTGTGCACGTGCGGGTGCTCGGCGGTCGTGACCCGCACCATATCGCCGAAGCGGAGTTCAAGGCGCTCGCCCGCGCGTTCCGCCAGGCGAAGTCACTCGACCCGCTCGTGCAGGGGATTCCCTCGACCAAGGGAGCCCTGTGACCGTCAGGGCGCCGCTCGTCGCCGTTCTCGATTACGGCTCAGGCAACGTCCACTCCGCCGTCAAAGCGCTGCAGGCGGCGGGAGCGGAGGTGAGGCTCACGCGCGATCGCGGCCTGGTCGCCGACGCGGACGGCCTGGTCGTTCCGGGGGTCGGCGCGTTCGGCGCGGTGATGGAGCAGCTGAACGCGATCCGCGGCGGCGAGCTCGTCGAGCGTCGGCTCGCGGGCGGGCGGCCCGTACTCGGCATCTGCGTCGGTATGCAGGTCCTGTTCTCCCGAGGCGTCGAGCGCGGAGTCTCCACCGACGGGCTGGGGGAGTGGCCGGGCGAGGTCACGAGGCTCGAGGCCGACGTCGTTCCGCACATGGGCTGGAACACCGTCGTGCCAGGCGAAGGATCCGTGCTGTTCGACGGCCTCGAGAACGAGCGGTTCTACTTCGTGCACTCGTATGCGGCGCAGAGCTGGACGCTGGATGTCATCCCGCCGTTCCCCGAGCCCGCCGTGACCTGGGCACAGCACGGCGGACGCTTCATCGCCGCCGTCGAGAACGGGCCGCTGTCGGCGACCCAGTTCCATCCTGAGAAGTCGGGCGAGGCAGGTGTGCGGCTGCTGCGCAACTGGGTGACGTCACTGCGCGACTGATCGGCGCAGCAGTCGCGCTGCGGCGGTCGCAGGGCGCGGGGGCAGTCAGTCCACGGGCATCGTCCGGTGCGCGCGACACGCCGGAGCGGCATCCGGACCGCTCGGATTGGCAAGTTGGGTGCCAGCACGCGTACTCTCAGTGCTCGTGCGACACGGTGGGAGAGCCCTGCCGGCACGAGGAGCTATGAACGATTTCGCGTCTACGCCAGGACTGACCCTGCTTCCCGCCATCGATGTCGCCGACGGCAAGGCCGTGCGCATGACGCAGGGGGAGGCGGGCACCGAGACCAGCTACGGCAGCCCCATCGAGGCCGCCGAGAACTGGGTCGACCAGGGAGCGGAGTGGATCCACCTCGTCGACCTCGACGCGGCCTTCGGCCGCGGCAACAACGCCGGCATCATCCGCAAGGTGATCAAGCAGGTCCGCGGCGTCAAGATCGAGCTGTCGGGCGGGATCCGCGACGACGCGTCGCTCGAGGCCGCGCTCGAGAGCGGTGCCCACCGGATCAATCTCGGAACGGCAGCGCTCGAGAACCCGGAATGGACCGGATCGATCATCAGCCGCTACGGCGAGGCGATCGCCGTCGGTCTCGATGTGCGCGGCACCACGCTCGCCGCTCGCGGCTGGACGCAGGAGGGCGGCGACCTCTGGGAGGTGCTCGACAGGCTCGAGGCCGCCGGATGCGCGCGCTATGTCCTCACCGACGTCACCAAGGACGGCACGCTGCGCGGGCCGAACCTCGAGCTGCTCACCCAGGTCGCCCGACGCACCGACAAGCCCGTGATCGCCTCCGGAGGCGTGTCGAACCTCGACGATATCGCGGCACTGCGCGATCTGGTTCCCGAGGGCGTCGAGGGTGCGATCGTCGGCAAGGCCCTGTACGCGGGAGCATTCACGCTCGTCGAGGCGCTCGACATCGCCTCGAACTGACACCATGAGCCACGGGCACGAGGAGCACACGGCAGATTCCGCCGGCGTGCCGTGGGAAGGCCGCACCTTCCGGCCGAATCCTGCCGCGGGAGACGACGGTTCGGCAGATCCTCGTCTGCTCGCCGCACTCGAAGGCTTCCGCGAGGGCTCCGGCGATCAGGTCTCGGTCGTCGACGCGCTGCGCGAGGCGCGTGTGCTGGCACCCCTCGTCGCCGAAGCGGGGGACGAGGGCATCGGCCCGCACGGTCACACCGTCGACAAGACCCAGGAGCTGTCGATCGTGTCGGTCGCCGCACCGGATGGACGCACGGTGCTCCCGGTGTTCTCCAGCGTCGACACCATGCGCGCGTGGGACCCGAAGGCCCGTCCGATCCCCGTTCCCGGCACCCGTGCTGCGCTGGCGGCCGCCGGTGAGGAAACGGATCTGGTCGTCGTCGACGCAGGCAGTCGCACCGAGTTCGTCGTGCGCCGACCGGCGGTATGGGCCATCGCGCAGTCGCAGCCGTGGGAACCGGGATGGCGCAGCCCCGAGGTCGTGCGCGGATTCCAGGAGTCGATCGGTCAGGAGCTCGCGGTCATCGACGTGTCGGTCGAGCCCGGTGACCCCGAAGCACGCATGCGCGGCCCGGAGGTCACGGTGCACCTGCGCCTCATCGACGGCCTCGACCGCGCGGAGCTCGACACGGTCCTGCAGCGACTTTCGCGCCGTTGGGCCGCCGACGACCGCATCGCGGTGCTCGTCGACTCCCTCCAGGTCAAACTCCACCGCTGACCGCGCCCTGTCGCTGACCGCGCCCTGTCGCTGACCGCGCCCTGTCGCTGACCGCGCCCCGTCGCTCAGGTGCGGGAAACGCCCGCAAGCCAGCCGGATAGCGGCAGTTCGCCGCACCTGAGCAACGGTGGTCAGGACACCGGGCCCGTCCACTTCTCGCCGGGGCCAGAGCCGGGGGCGTCTGGCACCTGAGAGATCTCGCGGAAGCGCAGCTGCAGGGAGCGCAGGCCGTCGCGGATGGGGCGGGCGTGCATATCGCTGATCTCGGGCGCCGCCGCCGTGACGAGCCCTGCGAGACCGTTGAGCAGCTTGCGGGCTTCGTCGAGATCGACGAGCTCTTCGGCGTTCTCGCCCTCCGACAGCCCGAGCTTCACCGCTGCGGCGCTCATCAGGTGCACGCACGCGGTCGAGAGCACCTCGACGGCTCCGACATCCGCGATGTCGCGCACCGCGTCGACCGAGGCGGACGCCGCCTGCTGCTCGTCCCAGCGCTCCTGCCGCTCGGCATCGAAGGCGCGGCGGTGGTCATCGGCTGCCGGATCGGGCGAAATGGTGCTCATTGAGGTCTCTCTGCTAGAGTGGTCCGCGGCTCCGGAATTATCCGGACGAAAGAGGATTCTCATCCCACCCGCGCTTGCCGTTCCAGGCTACCGGGTCACACACTCCACCGGCGTTCTGCGCCGGTTGTCATTCGCCTCGCGGATGTACGGGTGAGCCGACGTGAGTCGTGCACGGGTGGAATGCATCATCTTCTTCGCCTGTGACGCGCCCGTCGCGCCACGGTGGTCGAAGCCATCGCACCCAAGGAGTTCCGCATCAGCGATCCCCGCACCAACGAGCGCATCCGCGTTCCGGAGGTCCGACTCGTCGGGCCGAACGGCGAACAGATCGGCGTTGTCCGCATCGAGGCTGCGCTGCGTCTGGCCCAGGAAGCCGATCTCGACCTGGTCGAGGTCGCTCCTAACTCGAAGCCGCCCGTGGTCAAGATCATGGACCACGGAAAGTTCAAGTACGAGGCCGCTCAGAAGGCCAAGGAAGCGCGCCGCAATCAGGCGAACACGATCCTCAAAGAGGTTCGTTTCCGCCTGAAGATCGATGCGCACGACTACGAGACCAAGCTCAAGCGTGCGGAGAAGTTCCTGCAGGCGGGAGACAAGGTCAAGGCGATGATCCTTTTCCGCGGGCGCGAGCAGTCCCGTCCGGAGATGGGTGCGAAGCTCCTGCAGAAGTTCGCCGAGGACGTGTCGGAGTTCGGCTCGATCGAACACCGCCCGACACTCGACGGGCGCAACATGACGATGGTCGTCGCGCCGCACCGCAACAAATCCGACGCGAAGGCCGAACAGAACGCCACCCGCGCCAAGAACAAGCAGGCCGCGCGCGACGCGAAGTCGACCGATCAGGCGAACTGACACCGCACAGAACTTCCCGCGCAAGCGGGTAGCACCGGACGTCGCCCCCACGGGCGCAGACCAAGGAAGAGAAGATGCCGAAGCAGAAGACCCACTCGGGCAGCAAGAAGCGCTTCAAGATCACCGGCAGCGGAAAGATCAAGAAGCAGCAGGCGGGCATGCGCCACAACCTCGAGCACAAGTCGAGTCGAGTGACGCGCCGCCTGAACAGGGACCAGATCGTTTCGGGCAACGATCTCAAGGCAGTCAAGAAGCTCCTCGGTCGTTGAGACGCGAGATCTCGTTAGGAAGATAGACAATGGCTAGAGTCAAGCGGGCAGTCAACGCCCACAAGAAGCGTCGCGTCATCCTCGAGCGTGCCTCGGGTTACCGCGGTCAGCGTTCGCGCCTTTACCGCAAGGCCAAGGAGCAGGTCACACACTCGCTGGTCTACGCGTACCGCGACCGCCGCAAGCGCAAGGGCGAATTCCGTCGCCTCTGGATCCAGCGGATCAACGCGGCCAGCCGCGCGCAGGGCCTCACCTACAACCGCCTCATCCAGGGTCTGAACCTGGCAGGGGTCGAGGTCGACCGCCGCATGCTCGCAGAGCTTGCTGTGAACGAGCCTGCTGCTTTCACCTCGCTGGTCGAGACCGCGAAGAAGGCGCTGCCTGAAGACGTCAACGCGCCCAAGGCTGCGTAACGACTTCTCCGAACGAGGGGCGCTCCGGATGGAGTGCCCCTCGTTTCGTGCATTCGGCATCCGGATGGTGGGGACAGCACGAACGGGAGGGTGCGGATAACCAGCCGATGCTCCTCGTATTCCGCGATCTCCCGCGCGTGTGATTGCCGTCGGGGCGCCGAACGTGTGTACTGAGCCCATGGACCACGATCTGCCGGCACGGCCTGACGGACTGCCGACGGTGACCGTGGTGGTCCCCGCGCACGACGAGGAATCGATCATCGCCAGGTGCCTGAGAGCACTGGCCGCACAGACTGCGCAGGCCGACGAGATCATCGTTGTCGACAACGCCAGCTCCGACCGCACAGCGGTGGTGGCCGCGTCCTTCGATCGCGTTCGCGTCGTCGCGGAGCCGCGCCCCGGCGTCACCTTCGCGCGCACGGCAGGATTCGACGCCGCGCGCGGCGATGTCATCGCGCGCATCGACGCTGACTCGCTCGTACGCCGCGACTGGGTCGCGCGCGTGCGAGAGGTGTTCTCGGAATCGGGGGTCGACGCGATCGGCGGCTCGGCGGCGATCGCCGAGCTGTCGCCGGGCGAGGCGAGCTGGTTCGGCTGGTGGTACCGCGGATTCCGCGCATGGCACCAGCGCAGCATCGGCGTGCGTCCTATGCTCTACGGCTTCAACAGCGCGATCCGCCGCGACGCATGGCACCGCGCCAGGCCGCTGTGCGCGATGGGGGACGAGCACGTGAGCGAGGACCTCGACGTCACGATCGCGCTGCTGCGCTCCGGTCACCGGCTCGCTTTCGACCGCAGACTCGTGGTGCGGGCCAGGCTGTTCCGATCGATCGATCGCGACAAGCTCGCCCGCTACTACCGCACGGACGGGCTCACGCTGGCCCGCCACCGCTACGGCCGCCGGACACGGTGGGTCAGGGACGACGCCGTCCCGCCGGCAGCCGCGGCTCGCCGGGCCCGTGGCGGTGTCAGCGGATGACCGCATCCGAACACAGGCGGCGCCCGTCGCTGCGCTTCTGGGTCAGTCTCGTCACCGCGATTCTGGTCGGCATCATCGTCTGGCAGGCATGGCCGACCATGCTCGAAGCGGCGGGGAGCCTCTCCGACGTCGACATCGCGGTGTTCGCCCTGCTGATTCCCGTGCAGCTGGCCAGCTTCGCGGCGACGGGTGAAGTGCTGTTCTCCTTCCTGCGAGGCAGGGGAGAGCTGCACGGCATGCATCCGCTGACGGCGATGCGGATGTCGCTCGAGTTCAACTTCGCCAACCACATGCTCCCCTCGGGTGGGGCGGCGGGGATCGCCTACACGTCGTGGAAGCTGAACACGCTCGGCGTCTCGGCGAGCCGCGGCACGCTCGCCCAGTTCGCCCGCTTCGCCGTCACGTTCGTCTCGTTCAGCATCATGCTCGCCGTCTCCGGCGTGTGGCTGATCCTGTCAGGACACGGAACATCGACCGTGCTGTGGGCGGCCGCGGGCATCGGAGCACTCGCCGTCGTCTGCACAGCCTCCGGCGCGTGGCTGCTGCGCCGCCGCCGTCTGCTGCACAGGTTCGCGGGCGTCGTCACGCGCGTCGCCAGGTGGGGCGCGAGGCTCATCCGACGCCCGAACCTGGTCGATCCGGTGCCGCTCGTCCGCTTCGTCGACGGCGTGCACATCGAGGTGCGCGAGGTGACGGCGAACGCTCGCACGCTCGCGGTGCCCTTCCTCTGGTCCTTCCTGGTCAACGCCCTCGACGCGGGTCTGTTCTGGGTGGCGCTCGTCGCGTTCGGCATCAGGCCCGACCCTGCGCTCGTCTTCGTCGCGTACGGTGTGGCGACGGTCGCGAGCATGATCATCGTCACGCCCAACGGTGTGGGTGCCTACGAGGTGGTCATGGTCGGCACGTTCGTTGCGGGAGGGCTGCCAGCCGACACCACGATCGCAGCGATCGTGCTCGCCCGCGCGGTGCTGCTGCTCGGCACGATCGTCTTCGGCTGGGGCTTCTACCAGCACAGCGTCGCCACAGCGCACGCGCCCCGCATCCGACGGGAGCGAAAATGAACCGTCTCGGTCCGCCGCCGCGGGGCTCCCTTAGACTGACCCGGTGCTGACAAACCCCCGTTCGCCGCGTGTGCGCGCGGTCGCCAAGCTCGCCAAGCGCAGCGCGAGGCGCGAGACCGGCCTCTACCTGCTCGAAGGTCCGCAGGCGGTGAGGGAGGCTCTGGACTCGGCACCGGACGTGGTCACCGAGGTGTACGCGACGGAAGGTGCGCTCGAGCGCAATCGCGACATCGTCACCGCTCTGACCGACGCGGGGCTCCGCGCGGACATCGCCGAGGAGCGCGTCGTCGCGGCGATGGCGGACACCGTAACGCCGCAGGGGATCATCGCCGTGGCGCGGCAGCGGCCAGCATCGCTGGACGAGGTGCTCTCCGGCGGGCCGACGCTCCTGGCCATCTGCCACGAGATCCGCGATCCTGGCAATCTCGGCACGATCATCCGAGTGGCCGACGCGTCGGGTGCGGATGCCGTGATCCTCACGGGCGACACCGTCGACCCGTACAACCCGAAGGCGGTGCGTTCGACGACCGGATCGCTGTTCCACATTCCGATCGTGACGGCTGCGGCGCTCTCCGAGGCCGCAGTGGCGACGCAGCAGGCGGGCCTGCGGGTGCTGGCGGCGGATGTGAGCGGGGAGGATCTGATGGCGGTGCGCGCCGAACTGGCGGCACCGACGGCCTGGCTGTTCGGCAACGAAGCACGTGGACTCGACAGCGAGGCGCTGGCGCTCGCGGATCGCGCGCTGCGACTGCCGATCTACGGGCGCGCCGAATCGCTCAACCTCGCGACCGCCGCCAGCGTCTGCCTGTACGAATCCGCGTTCGCCCAGCGAACATGAGGGCGGCGTGACCATGCATCCCTAGGCGTCCCTGCGCAACTTGCTCACCTGTTACGAACTGATTACGCACAACGCATGGTCTGGCGCCGCGGTGGGCAAGCGGCTTAGTGTGTGTTCATGGCAGAGCCGCTCGTCGTCATGGACAACGTACAGAAGCACTACGGAGACTTCCACGCGCTGAAGCACATCGACCTGACGGTCGACCAGGGTGAGGTGGTCGTCGTGATCGGACCGTCCGGGTCCGGCAAGTCGACGCTGTGCCGCACGATCAACCGTCTCGAGACCATCACGAGCGGGTCGATCACGATCGACGGCAATGAGCTTCCCAAAGAGGGGAAGGCCCTCGCGAAGCTGCGCGCAGACGTGGGCATGGTGTTCCAGTCGTTCAACCTGTTCTCCCACCTGACGATCCTGCAGAACGTCACGCTCGGGCCGATCTCGGTGAAGGGCATGAAGCAGGCGGACGCCGATCGCGAGGCGCGCCAACTGCTCGATCGGGTCGGCGTGTCCGAGCAGGCCGATAAGCTTCCCGCTCAGCTCTCCGGCGGTCAGCAGCAGCGCGTCGCGATCGCTCGTGCCCTGGCGATGCGCCCGAAGGTGATGCTCTTCGACGAGCCCACCAGCGCGCTCGACCCCGAGATGATCAACGAGGTGCTCGATGTCATGGTCGGGCTCGCCAAGGAGGGGATGACGATGGTCGTCGTCACCCACGAGATGGGCTTCGCACGCAAGGCCGCCGACCGTGTCGTGTTCATGGCGGACGGCGAGATCGTCGAGCAGGAGACCCCAGAGGAGTTCTTCACCAACCCCAGCTCCGACAGGGCCAAGGACTTCCTGTCGAAGCTGCTCACCAACTGACCGGCCAACGGGTGCCGCGCACAGCAGCCGGGCACCATCACACACCAGGAGGAATCATGCGAAAGATCCGCAATCTCGCCGTCATCGGCATCGCCGCGACGGCGCTGCTCGCGCTCAGCGCGTGCAACAGTGGCAGTCCGAGCGGCACCGGCGGTGAAGACGTCCCTGACGCGGACGTCGACGACGAGGTCTCGCTCGAGGGGAGCGCCACCTACGACGCGATGGTCGAACGGGGCGGCCCGGTCATCGGCGTGAAGGAGGATCAGCCCAACCTCGGCTTCCTCGACGCCACGACGAACGAGCGCAGCGGCTTCGACATCGAGATCGCTCGCTGGATCGCCGGCTCGCTCGGCTTCGATGAGGGCGACATCGAGTACAAGCCGATCGCCTCGGCCAACCGCGAGCAGGCGCTCGTGAACGGAGACGTCGACTACTACGTCGGCACGTACTCGATCACCGACCAGCGCAAGGAGCAGATCGACTTCGCCGGGCCGTACTTCGTCACCGGCCAGGGCTTCCTGGTCAGCGCCGACAGCGACATGACCGAGGTCTCCGGTGTCGAGGACTTCAACGGCATGACCGTGTGCTCGGCGACCGGCTCCACGCCGATCCAGAACATCAAGGAGAACTTCCCCGAGATCGACACGGAGGAGTACGACCTGTACTCCGCCTGCGTCGACGACCTGCTCAACGACAAGGTCGACGCGGTCACCACCGACGCGGCGATCCTGATCGGCTACGCCGCGCAGTACCCGGATGAGGTGAAGGTGCTCGACGGGCTGTTCACCGAGGAGCGCTACGGCGTCGGCATCCCGAAGGGCGACGCGGCACTGCAGGAGCACATCAACACGCTGTTCACGGACGGCGGCGACACCTGGCAGGAGATCTTCGACGCCACGCTCGGTCAGTCGGGCATCGAGGTCGAGCAGCCGGCCGTCGATCCGGTCGAGTAGTCCGCAACGGCGAGGGGTCCGCTCGGGCCCCTCGCCGACACCCGAGAAGAAGGAGGGCGCGTGGACGCCATCTTCGGCAACCTCGATCTGTGGCGCGAGGGCATCTCTCTCACACTGCTGGTGTTCGTCTTCGGTGCGCTGCTCGCCCTCGTGCTCGGCACCATCGTCGGTGCGATGCGCGTCTCGCCGGTGCCGATCGCGCGCGGGGTCGGCACCGTGTACGTCAACCTGGTGCGGAACACCCCGCTCACGCTGGTGTTCTTCTTCTTCGTGTTCGGCTACAGCGCGCTGGCGCTGCCGACGCTGTCGAATACGGTGCTCGGCATCCTCGCGGTCGGTGTGTACACCGCCACGTACGTCGCCGAGACGATCCGGGCCGGCATCAACACGGTGCCCGTGGGACAGGCGGAAGCCGCCCGCGCGATCGGTCTCCCGTTCGGCCAGGTGATGACCAAGGTGGTGCTGCCGCAGGCCTTCCGTTCTGTGGTGCCTCCCATGATGAGCGTATTCATCGCGTTGCTGAAGAACACCACCGTCGCTGCCGGGTTCTCCATCTCGGTGCTTCCCGCGCTGCAGGCCACGATCTCCAACTCGCACACGCGGCCGGGAACGCCTATGGAAGTGCTGTTCTGGGTCGCTCTGATCTTTGTGGCGCTGGTGATGCTGCTGACCTGGCTGCAGCGCACGCTCGAGGACAAGTGGAGGATCGCGCGATGACTTCCGTTCTCTACGACGTTCCAGGCCCCAAGGCCAGGCGACGAAATGCGATCCTCGCGGTCGCCACCGTCATCGTGGTCCTCGCGGTCCTCGCCTTCATCGTGTGGCGGTTCAGCCTGACGAACCAGTTCAGCGCCGAGAAGTGGCACGTGTTCACATTCTCCGCGGTGTGGGTCTCCATCGGCGAGATGCTGCTGAACACGCTCAGGGCGTTCGCCCTCGCCGCCGTGCTCAGCCTCGCCCTCGGCTTCGTGCTCGCCATCGGCCGGGTCTCGGAACACACATGGGTGCGCGTTCCGGTCACCGTGATAACCGAAGCGTTCCGGGCCGTTCCCGTGCTCGTGATGATGATGATCCTGTACTACGGCCTGCCGACGCTCGGGGTGTCGATGAGCCCGTACTGGGCCGTCGTGATCGCGCTGATGGCGTACAACGGCTCCGTGCTCGCCGAGGCGCTGCGTGCCGGCATCGAGTCGCTGCCGCGCGGGCAGAAGGAAGCCGGGTACGCGATCGGCCTGCGCAAGAGCGGCGTGATGATCAAGATCCTGCTGCCGCAGGCCGTGCGGGCGATGCTGCCCGTGATCATCGCGCAGCTCGTCGTCACCATGAAGGACACCGCGCTCGGCTTCCTGATCACGTACCAGGAGCTGCTGTACTACGCGAAGCTGCTCGGCTCGCAGCAGGGCAGGCCGATTCTGCAGGCGGCGTTCATCATCGGCGGCATCTACATCGTGATGTGTCTGCTGCTGAGCTGGCTCGCGAAGTGGGCGGAGAAGCGCACCAGCCGGTCCCCGAAGGTCGTTGCCGCTCCGCGCGACCCGGCCGCGGACGACGATTCGACGCTGACCGAAGCAATCGCGCTGCAGTCTCGCTCTGGCAGGTTCGATCCGGGTGGACAGCTCGGCAGGTGACGGCACGCACGGCCCGGCTCCAGAACGAGGCTCGTCTCCGCGCGCGTGCAGACCGGTTGCGGGTGCCTCGCTATCGGAGCGGACTCACACCGATGCGTCGCCGACCTGTGCGCCGAGTGACGCGGAGATCTCGGCGCCCACCCGCGCGATGTATGTTCCGAGCGGCACCGGATCCGCTCCGACGCGGGAGATCGGTGCGCTGATGTTGACCGCGGCGACGACGGCCCCCGTGAAGTCGATGATCGGCGCCGACGCCGCGACGATGCCCCGTTCCAGCTCCTCGACGGACGGCGCATAGCCCAGCTCCCGCACGCGCGCCACTTCGGCCAGCAGCGTCGTCAGGTCGCGCACATGATCGGAGGCCGGCGACGGGTCCTGGACGACGGCGAAGGGGGAGGCGATCACGCTCCGATCGGCACGTCCGACGATCGGCGTCTCGTCGGCGTGCTCGACGAACCATTCGCGCAGTGCCGTGTCGTCCCACTGGCTGAGCAGAGCACGCCCTGACGGCGTGCGCCAGGCGGATGTCGTCACACCCTCCCACCCGGTTGCGCGGAACTCGTGCGGGCTGAGCTCGCTCAGCACCGTCAGCACATGCCCTCCGCGCAGGACGTTCAGGCTGGCGGTCTCGCGCGTCTCGTTCGCAATGCGACGAAGGATGGGCCGGGCGACGGACGTCAACCGGGTCTCGCGCGTGTGCGCGGCGAGGGCATAGAGGCGCGGACCGAGCCGATAGGCGCGTGTCAGAGGGTCGCGCTCGGCGAGCCCTGAGTCGGCGAGGGTCGCCAGGGAACGCGAGACGACGCCTTTGTCTCGGCCGCTCAGTTCGGCCAGGCGCACGACGCCGAGTCCGTCGGCGCGCGCGGACTCGGCGGAACCGAGCAGCTCGAGCAGCTCCAGATCGCGGGCGAGGCCGGAGGTGTTGCGTCGCGCAGGACGGTGCGGCACGTCGGTCATGCACACACCATATCTTGGAGTTGTCATATGAACAACCAGCTTTGTGTAAATGAAGACTGTTTCGTATGGTTGTCGACACGAAGACAACAGTGTCCGGCAGCGCGGAGGAGCGCCTCGGCGGTGAGGAGCGGAATGAACGGGTTCGATCTCGAGAGCCTCGCTCGGTTCGTCGAGCGCCGATGGGACGAGATCCTGACGCTCGCCGCCGAGCACCTCGCGGTCGTCCTGCTGTCGCTGGCGATCTCCGCCGTGATCGGCGTCGGCCTCGGCATGCTCGTGTGGGATCGCCCTGGCGTGCGCAGCGCCGCGATCACGACCGCGTCGGTGGCGATCACCGTCCCTTCGCTCGCGCTCCTCGCCCTGCTGAGCCCCGTGCTCGGCCTCGGCTGGGGAGCCACGATCGTGGCGCTCGTCGTATACGCGTTGCTGCCCGTCATCCGGAACACGGCCGTCGGGCTCAGCGAGGTGCCGCGCCACATCCTCGAGGCAGCCAGGGGCGTCGGGATGTCGCGCGTGCGCATCCTGTGCTCGATGCAGTTGCCGATCGCCTGGCCCGTCATCCTGACCGGACTGCGCGTGGCGACGCAGCTGTCGGTCGGCGTGGCGGCCATCGCGGCGTACGTCGCCGGCCCCGGTCTCGGCACGTACATCTTCCGGGGGCTGTCGACGCTCGGCTCGGCGAACGCGCTCAACTACGCGCTCGTCGGCACAGTGGCGACGATCGTCATCGCGCTCGTGCTCGACGGCCTCCTCGTTCTGCTCGCCCGTACGACGACCTCAAGGGGACTCCGATGACCGCCTCCACCCGCAGCGGGACCAGCAAGTCGACCAACGGCGCCACGGCCGCGTTCGCCCATGCGGGATCGAGTGTCGGCATCGAGCTCGACGGCGTCACCAAGAGGTACCAGGGGCAGGAGCACCCGGCCGTCGAGGACTTCACCATGTCGGTGAGCCCTGGAGAACTGGTCATGTTCGTCGGCCCGTCCGGATGCGGCAAGACGACGACGATGAAGATGATCAACCGGATCATCGAGCCGACGTCGGGTTCGATCCGGATCGCCGACCAGGATGTGCTGTCGCTCGAGCCGAACGAGCTGCGCCGGCACATCGGATACGTGATCCAGCAGATCGGGCTGTTCCCGCACCTGACGATCTTCGACAACATCGCGACGGTGCCGAAGCTGCTCGGCTGGTCGAAGTCTCGTATCGCCGAGCGCGTGGACGAACTGCTGCGGCTGGTCGACCTCGACCCCGGTGTGTTCGCACGCCGCTACCCGAAGGAGCTCTCCGGCGGTCAGCAGCAGCGGGTCGGCGTCGCCCGAGCGCTCGCCGCCGATCCTCCCGTCATGCTCATGGACGAGCCGTTCGGCGCCACAGACCCGATCACCAGGGACGGGCTGCAGGCCGAGTTCCTGAAGATCCAGGAGGGCATCGGGAAGACGATCGTCTTCGTCACACACGACTTCGATGAGGCGATCAAGCTCGGCGACCGGATCGCCGTGCTCAGCGATCGCAGTCAGATCGAGCAGTTCGACACACCTGCGAACATCCTCGCCGCCCCTGCCAACGACTACGTGCAGTCGTTCATCGGCAAGGGCGCGGCGCTGAAGCGACTCGCCCTGATCGGCCTCTCGCACGTCGACCTGACCGGTGTCTCGGCGTCGACCTCCGCGCTCGAGGTCGATGAGCACGACTCGCTGCGGGACGCCCTCGACATGCTGGTCCGCTCGGGAGCCTCGAGCGTGCGCGTCACACGCGGAGATCGCGTCGTGGGCGCAATCGACTTCGACACCATCTCGACGCTGCTCGACGCGGACGCCCGCGACATCCCCTCGCGTGAGCAGGGCGCACCGTGAGCGCCTCGAACGCGACCATGCCCGTCACGGCCACCGCGCTCGGAGCCGGTGGCCCGGCCGCCGGCTCGTCCGGCCGCCGCTGGCTGCGTCGATTCGTGCCGCTCATCGCCGTGGCCGTCGTGCTGGCGGTGCTGGCGATCTGGGCGTCGTCGCGTGATCTCGACTCGATCGAGGCGCGCACCCTCAACTGGGACTACATCATCACGAAGACCGGCGAGCATCTCATCCTGACGCTCGTCGCCTCGGCCCTCGTCGCCGCCCTCGCCATCCCGATCGGAATCGCCGTGTCGCGCTCGCGCTCTCGCCTCTTCCGGGGTGCGGTCGGTGTCGTCGCGAACATCGGGCAGGCCACGCCGGCCGTCGGCCTCATCATCCTGCTCGCCATCGCGTGGCAGACCGGGTTCGTCACGGCGCTGGTGGCCCTCGTCGCGTACTCGTTCCTGCCGGTCCTGCGCAACACGGTGGCAGGACTCGACCAGATCCCCGCCAGCGTTCGGGAGTCGGCACGCGGCATGGGCATGACCGTCGGGCAATCGCTGCGCCGCATCGAACTCCCGCTCGCGTCGCCTGTGATCATCGCCGGCCTGCGCACAGCCCTCGTCTTCGCCGTCGGCGTCGCGACCGTCGCCACCTTCATCAACGCCGGTGGCCTCGGCGACATGATCGTCAACGGCCTCAAGCTGCAGCGTTATCCGGTGATAGTCGTGGGCGCCGTGCTGGTCGCCGCGATCGCCGTGCTCATCGACTGGCTCGCGGGCCTCGTCGAAGACCTCGTCAGGCCGAAGGGCCTGTGACCACCCCCACCAACCGCAACCGCGCTTCACGCTGGGGCGGTTGCCACCGAAAGGAACGCACATGAACAAGCGCATCGGCGCTCTCGCGCTCGTCGCGGCCTCGGCCGTCGCCCTGGCCGGCTGCACGGGCGGAGCAGGAGCAGGAACCGAGACCGGGTCGCAGGGCGACGAGCTCGACAGCCTCACCGGCGTCATCGGAAGCAAGGACTTCGCCGAACAGTACGTTCTCTCCTACATCACGACCGAGCTGTTCCGTGCGCACGGCGCCGATGTCGAGGCGAACATCGACCTCGTCGGCTCGAGCAACGTGCGCCAGGCCTTCGAGAACGACGAGTTCCTGGGCTACTGGGACTACACCGGAACCGGCTGGATCACCTACCTCGGCGAGACCGAGCCGGTGCAGGGTGCCGAGGCGCAGTTCGACGCCGTCGCCGAGGCAGACCTCGAGCAGAACGGGATCGTGTGGCTCGAGCCCGCTCCGCTCAACAACACCTACGCGCTCGCCGGTGCGAGCGGCACGATCGAAGATCTCGGTGTGTCCACGCTCAGCGACATCGCAGCCCTGCCCGCTGACGAGCAGACGTTCTGCATCGAGAGCGAGTTCTCCACGCGCGATGACGGGTGGCCCGGCCTGCGCGACGCGTACGGATTCGAGGACAGCACCGCACTGCTCGACACGGGCATCATCTACACCGCGACTGCCGAGGGCACCGACTGCACCTTCGGCGAGGTCTTCGAGACCGACGGCCGCATTCCCGCCATGGATCTGACGGTGCTCGAGGACGACCAGGAGTTCTTCCCTGCCTACCAGGGCTCGTTCACGGTCAAGCAGGAGACCCTCGACGAGCATCCGGCGATCGCGGACGTGATCGGCCTGGTCTCGCCGTTGCTCACCACCGAGGTGATGCAGGATCTCAACAGCCAGGTCGACGTCGACGGCGAGGACCCTGAGGACGTCGCGATCGACTGGCTGACCGAGCAGGGCCTGATCTGACCCGATCCGAAGCGGTCGGATGCGGCACCTGATTCTTGGGAAGCGAGAACCGGATGCCGCATCCCGGGCCCTTCACCTGACATCCGTATCGTCTCCCGTCGAGAAGGACCCAGTTGGACATCACCGATTTCTCCCTCGCCCGCTTCTCGCTCACCGGTCGCATCGCCGTCGTCACCGGTGGCAACAGCGGGCTCGGTCAGGCATTCACGCTGGCTCTGGCGGCGGCCGGCGCCGACGTGTTCGTACCGAGTGCGAGCGATGACGGCGGAGAGACGGAAGCGCTCGTCGTGGCAGCCGGCGCCCGGTACTCGGGGATGATCGCCGACCTGACTGAGCCGGGCGCTCCCGAGCGCGTCATGGCCGAGGCGGTCGAGGTGTTCGGCCGCGTCGACATCCTCGTCAACTCCGCTGGAGTCAATCTCGTCGCGCCGTGGCGGGATTTCGGCCGTGCCGAGTGGGACAGGATGATCGCCGTCAATCTCACCGCCGCCTTCGAACTCGGCCGTCTCGCCGCAGCGCACATGAGCGACCGCGGTTCAGGCAAGATCATCAACATCGCCTCGCTCTTCTCCTTCCTGGGGGGCGTCGGCTCACCCGCGTACGCCGCGACGAAGCACGGCATCGTCGGGTTCACCCGCGCCTATGCCGACGAGCTCGCTTCGTCTGGGGTGCAGGTCAACGCCATCGCTCCCGGCTACTTCGAGACTGCGCTCACCGCTGAGACGCGCTCGGAGCCCGAAGCGAACCGCAGGGTGCTCGATCATGTGCCAGCCGGTCGCTGGGGGCGGCGCGACGATCTCATGGGCGCCGCGGTGTTCCTCGCCAGTCCCGCCTCCGACTATGTGAACGGTCAGGTGCTCGCCGTCGACGGCGGGTACCTCGTCCGCTGACGGTCGTCCGCGGCGCCGTCGACTTCCGCCTTCAGACCGAATCCCCTCAGACCGAAACGAGGAAATCATGGCCGTGCCCACCTTCACCAGGCCGACGCCGACGATCGGCCGTGCGGCGATCGTCGCGCGACTCGTCGACATGCTCGGAGCCGACAGCGTCGACACCGACGAGCAGCGACTGCGCGAGGCGAGTGTCGACCGCTTCCACAAGTACGAGGCCGCCCACGGCATCTACGACGGCCCGTTCCCCGCAGCGATCGCCTACGCGACCTCGACCGAGCAGGTCCGCGCCGTGCTCGTCTTCGCCGACGGGCACGGCGTCAACGTCGTGCCGCGGACGGGCCGCACGGGCACGGAGGGCGGTCTCGAGACGGCTGTCGAGGACACGATCGTGCTCGACTGCTCGCGCATGGACGCCGTGATCGAGATCGACGAAGAGAACATGCAGGCGACAGTGCAGGCGGGGGTGCCGCTGCAGCGGCTCGACGACGCGCTGCGTGACCGCGGGCTCACGACGGCGCACTCGCCCCAGTCGAAGCCCCTCGCGCAGTTCGGCGGCCTCGTCGCGACGCGTTCGATCGGGCAGCTCTCGACCCTCTACGGGGGGATCGAAGACATGGTCGTCGGCCTCGAGGCAGTGTTCCCCGACGGCAGCGTCACGCGCATCAAGAACGTGCCGCGCCGAGCGGCCGGGCCCGACATCCGGCACGTGGTGATCGGCAACGAGGGGGCGCTGTGCGTCGTGACCGAGGTCACGGTGAAGCTGTTCCGCTTCGAACCCGACAACCGCCGCGCGCTGGGCTTCGTCGTCGACGAGTTCGCTGACGGGATCGACGTCCTGCGCCGCATCGTGCAGGCCGGCTATCGGCCGAGCATCGCTCGCGTGTATTCGGCAGGCGATGCCGGTCAGCACTTCAGCGACGTCGCCGATGGCAGACCGGTGGTGATCGTCGTCGCCGACGGGCCGAAGCGCATCGCCGACGCCATCGCGGAAGGCGTCGAGGAGGCGCTCACCACGATCCCGCATCGGGCGCTCGCCCCGCAGTACGTGGCGGACTGGCTCGACGGCCTGAACTGGGGAGCCGACAAGATCGACGCCGAGAGGCGCGACATGGTCGAGCACGGACGTCTCGGCTACACGACCGAGGTCGCGGTCGACTGGTCGCGCACGCACGAGCTGTACGACGCGGTGATGAACCGCATCCGCACGGAGTTCCCGCGCCGCGACGACCTGCACCTGCTCGGGGCGCACTCGTCGCACAGCTATCAGACGGGAACCAACCTCTACTTCGTGTACGACTACACGATCCGCTGCGAACCGCGCGAGGAGATCCGTGAGTACCACCAGCCGCTCAATGCGATCATCGTCGAGGAGGCGCTGCGCGTGGGCGGGTCGATGGTGCACCACCACGGCGTCGGCAAGTACCGCACCCCATGGACGCGCGAGGAGCACGGCAGCGCGTATCGCATCCTCGCCGGCCTCAAGCGCGAGTTCGACCCGAACGGCGTGATGAACGCCGGCACGATCTATCCGGTCGACTAGCGGGCCCCGGATGGACGGCCCACTGCTGCTCGCGATCGACAACGGGTCGCAGAGCACGAAGGTCTCGATCGTCGACGCGGCCGGTGGCGTCCTCGCGCGCGGGCGCGCCGCCCTGCGCCCGGCGGTTCGTCTCGCGCCCGGCCGCGTCGAGCATCCGGATGACGACCTCTGGGACTCCGTCGTCGCGGCCTGCCGCGAAGCGATGGATGCCTTCGACGGTGACCCGGCGCGCATCGTCGGCGTCGGCCTGTGCACGATCCGGTTCTGTCGTGCGCTGCTGCGCGCCGACGGTTCGCTCGCCGCGCCGGTGATCAACTGGATGGACGAGCGCCTGTCCCGCCCGTATGCGCCAGAGCACGACGACGTCAGGTACGTGGCGACGTCGACCGGCTACATCGCAGGGCAGCTGACGGGCCGACTCACCGACGCCGCAGGCAACACCGAGGGGCACTGGCCGGTCGACCACGACACCTGGCGCTGGAGCGAAGACGACGCCGTGATCGCCCGCGAGGGCGTGCCGCGCGACATGCTGCTGCCCCTCGTGATGCCGGGCGAGCTGCACGGGCGAGTGACGGCGGCGGCCGCGGACGCGACCGGGCTGCCCGAGGGTCTGCCGGTGTACGCCACCTCGAACGACAAAGCCGTCGAAGCGCTCGGCTCTGGTCTCATCGACGAGGGCGACGCGCTGCTGTCGCTCGGCACCTACGTCGCGGCGATGACTCCCGGGGAGAGCGGTTTCGCGCCCCGTCGCGCCGCTGGCCCGTGGCGCAACTTCGGCGCGATGCCGGGGGCCACGTTCTACGAGAGCGGCGGAGTGCGTCGCGGCATGTGGACGGTGAGCTGGCTGCGCGACCTCGTCTTCGATGCGCGCCCCGGCGAGAACGCGGCGCCCGCGTTCGGCGACGGCGAGCGCGAGCGGACCCTGGAGGCAGAGGCGGCGTCGGCCCCCGCCGGTGCCGGCGGGCTCGTGACCGTTCTGGACTGGCTCGCCCCGGCGGACGAGCCGTGGCGCCGCGGTGCCATGATCGGGTTCGACGGCTCGCAGGGGCGCGGCCATCTGCATCGCTCGGTGCTCGAAGCGCTGGCACTGATGATGGCCGACGAAACCCGCGACCTCTTCGACGCGCTCGGTCGCGCACCGCGAACGCTCATCGTCGCTGGCGGTGGTGCGCGTTCCGATCTGATGCTGCGGATCCTGGCCGCGACCTTCGAGATCCCCGTCCGTCGAATGCGGGTCGCCGACGGCGCGGGAACAGGGGCGGCGGTCAGCGCGGCGGTCGGATCCGGTGTGCATGCGACATGGCACGGTGCCGTCGAGGCGATGGTCCACTCCGAGGCCGACGTCCTGCCCGATCCGTACCTCGTCGAGGCCTACCGCAGGATCGCCGTCCGGCACCGGATGGTGCGGCGTCGGACAGGAGACATGCTCGCCGATGCCGGTTCGTCTCCGTCCGCGGCCGCCACGTAGAATCGTGTCTTGTGTCCGAACCACTCGAAATCACGCCAGAGGCGGTAGAAGCTGCGGTCGCCGAAGCACTCGCCGCCGTGGCCGCCGCAGCCGACATCTCCGCTCTGAAGGCCGCCCGTTCCGCCCACCAGGGCGAGGGCAGTCCGCTCGCCGCGCTGAACGCGCAGATGCGCAGCGTTCCGAAGGAGCACAAGGCCGAGTTCGGCAAGCTCGTCGGCGGCGCGCGCGCCAGGGTGAACCAGGCGTTCGCCGCACGTGAGGAAGAACTCGCGGAGGCGGAGCTGACAGCGCGCCTCGAGGCGGAACGCGTCGACATCACCGCCATCGCCCACCGCACGCGCACCGGTGCGCGTCACCCGATCAGCTCGCTGCAGGAGCACGTCAGCGACATCTTCGTCGGCATGGGGTGGGAGATCGCCGAGGGGCCGGAGCTCGAGCACGAGTGGTTCAACTTCGACGCACTGAACTTCGACGTCGACCACCCCGCCCGCCAGGAGCAGGACACGTTCTACGTCGACCCCGTGGAGCGCCACCTCGTGATGCGCACCCACACCAGCCCCGTGCAGGTGCGCTCGATGCTCGACCGCGAGGTGCCGATCTACGTGCTGTGCCCCGGCCGCACCTACCGCACCGACGAGTTCGACGCGACCCACCTGCCCGTGTTCACCCAGTTCGAGGGTCTCGTGATCGACAAGGGCATCACGATGGCGCACCTGAAGGGCACCCTCGACCACATCGCGCGGCAGATGTTCGGCGATGAGGCGAAGACGCGCCTGCGCACGAATCACTTCCCGTTCACCGAGCCGAGCGCCGAGTTCGACCTGTGGCACCCGACCTTCGCCGGCGGTGCGCGCTGGATCGAGTGGGGCGGCTGCGGCATGGTGAACCCCAACGTGCTGCGCGCGGCCGGGATCGACCCTGAGGAGTACAGCGGCTTCGCCTTCGGCATCGGCATCGAGCGGGCGGTGATGTTCCGCAGCGATGTGCAGGACATGCGAGACATGGCAGAGGGCGATGTCCGCTTCAGCGAGCAGTTCGGGATGGTGGTGTGATGCGCGTCCCCGTTTCGTGGCTGCGTGAGTTCGTCGAGGTTCCGCAGGAGGCGACCCCGGATGAGGTGTTCGCGTCCCTCGTGTCGGTCGGCTTCGAGGAGGAGGAGCTCGTCTCGTTCGACGTGACGGGCCCCGTCGTCGTCGGTCGGGTGGTCTCCTTCGAGGTCGAACCGCAGAAGAACGGCAAGAACATCCGCTGGTGCCAGGTCGATGTCGGCGAGGCGAACGGAGGCGTGCGCGGCATCGTCTGCGGCGCGCAGAACTTCCTCGAGGACGACAAGGTCGTGGTGACGCTTCCGGGCGCCGTGCTGCCTGGCGGCTTCGCCATCGCCGCGCGCAAGACGTACGGCCATGTCTCCGACGGCATGATCGCATCGGCGACCGAACTCGGCCTCGGCGACGAGAGCGACGGCATCATCCGGCTCGTCGAGTGGGGTCTCGACCCGGAGGTCGGCGCGGACGCGATCGCGCTGCTCGGCCTCGATGACGCGGCTGTCGACGTGAACGTCACCCCGGACCGCGGCTATGCGCTGTCCATCCGCGGCATCGCCCGCGAGTACTCGCTCGCGACCGGCGCAGCGTTCTCCGACCCCGCGGTCGGCGCGGCGGTCGCCGAGGCATCCGGCTTCGACGTCGAGCTGAGCGACGACACCCCGATCCGCGGCAACGACGGCGCGACGCAGTTCGTCGCCCGCGTCGTACGCGGCGTCGACCCGTCGCGCCCGACGCCCGCCTGGATGGTCTCGCGACTCGCGCTTGCCGGCATCCGGTCGCTCGGCCTGCTCATCGACATCACCAACTACGTGATGGTCGAACTGGGGCAGCCGATCCACGGCTACGACCTCGACGCGCTCACCGACGGCATCACCGTGCGCCGTGCGCGTGCGGGGGAGACCCTCACCACGCTCGACGGCCAGAAGCGCGAGCTGCTCGCCGAGGACCTGCTGATCACCGACGGCTCCGGGCCGATCGGGCTCGCCGGCGTCATGGGCGGCGGCACCACCGAGATGGGTGGAGCGACGACGAACGTGCTCGTCGAGGCGGCGACTTTCGACCGAGTCTCCATCGCCCGCACCGCCCGACGTCACAAGCTGCCCAGCGAGGCCTCCCGACGATTCGAGCGCGGCGTCGACCCCGCCGTCGCTCCCGTCGCCGCGCAGCGGGTCGTCGACCTGATGGTCGAGCTCGCCGGTGGCACGGCGACCGACGAGGGCACCCGCGTCGGGGGCGTCGCCCTGGCCGATCCGGTCGAGCTGCCTGCGGGCTTCGCCGGCGGGCTGATCGGCGTCGACTACGCGCCGGAGCGCATCCGCGAGGTGCTCGAGGCGATCGGCTGCACCGTCGCCGACGCCTCGGACGGCTGGAGCATCACAGCGCCGACATGGCGGGGCGACCTGACGGACAAGTGGGCGCTCACCGAGGAGATCGTCCGCGTCGACGGCCTGGACAAGGTGCCGTCGGTTCTGCCGACGCCGCCCTCGGGCCGCGGCCTCACCGCCGCCCAGCAGGGGCGCCGTCGCGTGTCGAACGCGCTCGCCGCCGCCGGATTCGTCGAGACGCCGGCGTTCCCGTTCGTCTCCGAGGAGCACAACGACCTCTACGGATCGCCGTCGGGGGAGTCGCTGCCAGGAGTCAGGCTCGCCAACCCGCTCAGCGCGCAGCAGGCCTTCCTGCGCCGTTCGCTGATCCCGGGCCTGGCGCAGACCGCGCACCGCAACATCTCACGCGGGCTGACCGATCTTGCGATGTTCGAAGTCGGCAGCGTGTTCCTGCCGGAGCGCGGCGTGGCCTATGGCACCGACACGGTGCCGCCGATCGCCGAGCGTCCGGATGAGGAGACCCTCGCGACGCTGAACGCCTCCGTTCCGCCGCAGCCGCGCCACGTCGCGATCCTGCTGTCGGGCAACGTGACGCCGAAGCAGCCGGGGCGGGCAGCAGAGCAGGCGGGGCTCGAAGCCGCGCTGGACGCTGTGCGCACCATCGGCGTCGCGGCGGGGATCGACATCATCGTCTCGCAGGGGGAGCGGGCGGCGCTGCACCCGGGTCGCACCGGCACGCTGTCGGCCGCCGGCGAGGAGATCGGGTACGTCGGCGAGCTGCTGCCCAGCGTGGCAGCCGACGCCGACCTGCCGGCGCACACCATCGTCGCCGAGCTGAACCTCGATCTGCTCCTCGGGCTCGTCGGTCGCCGCGTGGTGGCCGCCTCGCTGTCGACCTACCCCGCCGCAACGCAGGACGTGTCCCTCGTCGTCGATGCCGCGCTTGCGGCTGCCGACCTGAGGGCGGCGCTCGTCGAGGGGGCAGGCGACCTGCTCGAGCACATCCGGCTCGTCGACGACTACCGCGGCGAAGGCCTCGACGCCGGAACGAAGAGCCTCACCTTCGCGATGCGATTCCGCGCGGACGACCGGACGCTGACGGCCGCGGAAGCCACAGAGGCGAAGCTGGCAGGCGTGCGCGTCGCCGACGAGCGGTTCGGCGCGAAGATCCGCGACTGACCCACCATCGATGACGCCGGTCGGCACCTCGGACGGTGCCGACCGGCGTCATCGATGGCCGACCGGATGAGCGCGCGCGCCGGAACCGGCCGGACGGCCGATGCGCGGGCCAGGCGGTCGCGCGAGCATGGCCGCATGACCTCGACGACCCGCACGGCCGCTCCCCGTCCCTCGCCCGCGAAACCCCGCATCCCCGCCCGCGAGCGGTGGCTCATCGCCGGCCTCCTCGTGCTGGCACTGGTGCCGTCGATCGCCGGTGCCGTCCGCGTCGGCGGCGTCGCCGTGGGCGATCCCTCCACTCCCGATCGCTTCGCGGACGATCCGCTCCCTGTCCTCGCCCACATCGTCGGCGCGCTGATCTACGCGTTCGTCGGCGCCTTCCAGTTCCCTCCGACGTTCCGGCGCCGCCACATCGTGTGGCATCGCTTCGCCGGTCGCTACCTGCTCGTACCCACCGGCTTCATCGTCGCCCTGTCCGGGCTGTGGATGAACGCGACATACGTCCTTCCGCCGATCGACGACGGGCTCGTGCTGCTCCTGTCCCGCTATGCCGTCGGCGTGTGGATGTTCGTGTGCCTCGTGCTGGCTCTCGTCGCCGTCGCCATGCGACGCTTCCAGTCGCACGGGGCGTGGATGATCCGCGCATACGCGGTGGCGATGGGAGCGGGCACCCAGGTGTTCACATCGATGCCGTCCATGCTGCTGTTCGGGCCACCGGATGAGCTGCGCCGCGTCATCGAGATGGACGCCGGCTGGCTGATCAACATCGTCGCCGCGGAGATCGTGATCAGGGTCTGGCACGCGCGCGCCGGGCCTGCGCCGAAGCGCGGCGGCGTAGCTGTGCAGTCATGGAAACGCGCATCGCCTCGGCTGCGCGCGCCGCCGCCGCCGCTGCGCGCGGGGCGCCGTGCGCGCGCGACGTCGTGCTCGTCGTGCCGTCGCGACCGCCGTCGCCGTCGCGGAGACCCTCGTGCGGTCCGACCTGGTCTGGCCGGTGCCCTCCCTCATCGTCACACTCGCCGTGCTCCCTGGGCTGCTCTGGCGGCGCACGCATCCGCTCGTCGTCGTGGCCGGCATGACGGCGATCTCCTCCGGCTACGAGATCACAGCATGGGCGGCGGGCGAGCGGGCGAGTGCGCTCGGCGCCGTGGCTGTGATGCTTCTCGTGCCGTACGCGCTGTTCCGCTGGGGGAGCGGCTTCGCGCGGATGCTGGGCGGCGCGCTGCTGGGGCTCGGCGTCGTCGTCTCACTCGCCGCGAGCGGCGGCGATTGGATCGGCGCGGCGGCAGCCGTGGTGATCGTGGGTGGTGCCTGCCTGGTCGGTGTGATCCGGCGCCAGCGCGTCGACGCGCACGCCGCCGCACGGGAGCGGGAACGGGGCAGGGAGCGCGAGGAGCTGGCCCGCGACCTGCACGACACAGTGGCGCACCACGTGTCGGCGATCGCGATCCGCGCCCAGGCAGCACAGGCGCTGCCGCCGGACGTCGAGCGATCGACGACCGCGTTCGGGGCGATCGAACGGGAGGCGCGCGAGGCGCTGGCCGAGATGCGATCGCTGGTCAGGGTGCTGCGCGGCGATGAAGCATCGGCGCCGTTGCAGCCCATCGCGGGGCTCGACGAGATCGAAGCGCTCGCCGCCCCCGGCCCTCCGGTCGTGCAGGTACGTGCCGCCTCAGCCGCCCGCGTCGCCGTCTCGCAGATGCCGCAGATGGCGCAGAACGCGCTCTTCCGCATCGCGCAGGAGGCGGTTGCGAACGCGCGGCGCCACGCGAGTGGTGCCACGCGCGTCGTGGTCGAACTCGCCGTGAGCGCCGCCGGTGTCGAACTGCGCGTGACGGACGACGGCTCCGCGGCTCCATCCGGAGCATCCGGCGGTTACGGCATCACAGGGATGACCGAGCGCGCGTCGATGCTCGGTGGTCGCCTGCACGCGGGGCAGGGGGAGTCCGGATGGATCGTCTCGGCAGTCGTGCCGTCGGCGCGCGATGAACGGAACGCATCATCGTGATCCGCGTGCTCATCACGGACGACCAGGAGTCGATCCGCGTCGGCCTGCGCATGATGCTCGACGCGCAGCCGGACATCGAGGTCGTCGGCGAAGCCCCTGACGGGATCGTCGCCGTCGATCTGGCCAGGCGTCAGCGTCCGGACGTCGTGCTGATGGACATCCGGATGCCCCGCATGGACGGGCTGGAGGCGACTCGTGCGCTCGCCGCGGACGCCGCGCCGCCCGCGGTCGTCATCCTCACCACCTTCGATCTGGACGAGTACGTGCACGGCGCTCTGCGTGCCGGAGCGAAGGGCTTCCTGCTCAAGGACTCGGGGCCGAGGCTGCTCGCCGAGGCCGTGCGCGCCGCCGCAACGGGCGATGCCCTGATCGCCCCCGAGATCACGGCGCGGCTGTTGGCAGAGTTCTCACCGGCCGCGCCGCGATCGACGGAGCCGGCTGACCCTCTCACCTCGCGGGAGGAGGAGGTGCTCGTCGCGCTCGCCGCAGGCTTCACCAACGCCGAGATCGGAGCGCGGCTGAACCTCTCGCTCGGCACGGTGAAGGCGCACATCGCCGCTGTGCTCGGCAAGCTCGGCGTGCGCAACCGGGTGGAGGCGGCCATGTGGGCGTACGAATCGGGGCGCGTCCGCGGCTCGCGGCGGGCGTCCGATGACGGCACGTCCTGATCGGGGCACGGCCGGTAGTGTTGTCGGCGACGGTCGGCCGGATGGGGGAGCAGAGTGACGAACGAACAGCACGGCGGAGAAGTGCGTCGCGTGCCTGATGCAGATCTTCCCGACCTCCCGCCGATGCCGGAACCGCCGCCGATGCCGCCGCTGCCGTTCGAAACGGCCCACGGCGACGTCGCACCGAGTCCGTCAGAGCCAGCGCCCGCCGCGCACGAGGCCGCAGCCGGCAACGATGACGCCGTCGCGTTCGCCGTCCCCGGCTACGGGCAGCCACTGAGTCCGCCGCCGTTCGGCGAACCGCGTCCGCCGGCGGACGGTGTTCCGCCCGTTGCGGGAGGGGAGCTGGCGCAGCAGCCGCCGTTCGGCCAGCCGGTTGCGCCTCTGCCACCGTACGCACAGCCGTACGCGGGCCCTCAGAGCTATGCGGGACCGTATGCGCCGCAGGCGATGAAGCGGGCGAACGGTCTCGCCACGGCCGGTTTCGTCGTCGGCCTCGTCTCGATCTTCCTCCCGCTGTTCTTCGGATTCATCGGCGGAGTCGTCGGCATCGTGCTCTCGATCGTCGGCGTCGTCAAGCACGATCCCGCCACTCAGAGCAACAAGGGCCTCGGCATCGCGGGCATCGTGCTCAGCGCCGTCGCGATCATCTTCATCCTCTGACGCTCTTCGTCCTGTGTGAGAGGCCCGTGGACCCGCGGCGCACGTCCGGGGTCTGGAAACGGCGCCAGTGCCGCGGCACACTGGAGGGAGTCGACGAAAGGAATCGTGATGCGAGCCGAAGTCGGAGACAAGGTGCACGTCCACGGCAGGACGGTCGGTGCTCCCGACCAACTGGTCGAGGTGCTCGAAGTGCGAGGGGACGACGGCGCACCGCCGTATCTGGTGAGGTACGAGGACGGCCACGAGACGCTGGTCTTCCCTGGCAGCGACGCCCAGGTGGAGCCGCCTGCGACGTCCCGCGGATGAGGCGTCGATGACGCGAGCGCGGCACCAGCGCCACGGGAGCCGCGCGAACCCGTCGGCGCGCGCCCTCAGCTGAGGAACCGCGGCTCCGCCGTGCCGTAGTCGTCGGGTGCGGTGGTGTGCTTCATCACGGCGTCGTCGCGCGTCACCGCGGGGGCGGCGAGGTCGAGCGGACCGTAGGGCGAGTCGAGCCTCCGGATGACGGGAACCGGTGACGGCGAGAGCGCGTCGGTCGCCGACGGCTGGTCGAGCAGCAGGTGCGCGGTTCGCGCGAGCGACATTCGAGCCGAACCGCCCAGGCCCGTGTGAGCGCGGCGATGCAACAGCGCGCAGACGGCGGCGGCGATGCCGAAGCCCGTCGCGTAGTCGAGTGCCTGCACCGGCAGGGCGCCCGGTGTCCCGTCGTCGTGCCGATACGCGTCGGCGATCCCCGTCGCGGCCTGCACGATCGAGTCGAACCCGCGTCGCCCGGCCCAAGCGCCGTCGAAGCCCCACGCCGAGAACTCCGCGACGACAAGGTCTGCGCGCCGTTCGCGCAGCGCTCCGGCGTCGAGCCCGAGGTGTGCGAGAGCGCCTGGCCGGTACCCGGTCACCACGACGTCGGCGCGTGCGACGAGGTCGTCGATCACCGCCAGGTGCGCCAGGTCGCGCGCGTCGAGCAGAGTCGTGCGCTTGCCGGCATTGCGATCGACGTGCATGTCGACGAGCTCAGGCAGACCGGGCGGGTCGACCCGCAGCACGTCGGCTCCCAGCTGGGCCAGCAGCTGCGTCGCCGTCGGCCCGGCGATCACCCTGGTCAGATCGAGCACCCTGACGCCGTCGAGCCCGCCGCTGGTCGGGACGAGCGGTTCCGCGTCCGCGCGCTCCCCGACATCGAACTCGATCCACCCTGACCCGTCGACGGCTCGCGCCGGCGCAGAGCCCCGCCAATCCTGCGCTGTTCTGACCCGTGCGGCCGCACCTCCCGCCGCGTCGATGTCGTGCTCGGCATCGGCGGCGGCGACACCGGCCAGGGCGGCTGCCAGCGACGGAGCGTCCGTCGCGCCGTAGAGGCGCTCCAGGACCGCCGCGTGATGCGGATAGTTCGCGTGGGTGCGCAGCCACCCGTCGGAGGCGGGGAAGAACCCGGACAGCGGCGCGAACCCCTCAGGCTTCCGCCCGTCGATCCTGGTGTGACGGATCGAGCTGAAGGCACCGGCGACGAGGTCGGCCCGCACACCGAGCCGGTGACCCGTCACCGCGGCTGCGGCCGACGCTGCCGCTGCCACGCTTGCGAGGGCGAGCCCTTCTACGTCGAGCGGACCGCCCCACCAGCGCCGGGGCCCGTTGAGTGGGACCTCAGGGAGTGCGGTGATCGTGCGGAGCTCGGCCGTCAGCTCGGGGAGCGGGTCGTCCATACCGGCAAGCCTGCACGACCGATCGTGCAGAGAACAACAGTTCGCGCGCTCCTGCACACCTGATTCACGATGCGACGTGCAGGAGCGCGCATTCTGTCGAGCTACGCAGTGGGAGCGTTCGTTTCCGGCGACGGGCGGTCGGCCTGGGTTTCTGCTGACGCACCGGGCATCGCGCGGTCGGGTCCTGGTCGGAAACCGCGGGCGAGCAGCAGCAGCCCGATCGCGACGGCCATCATGATCCATCCGGGAACGCCCATCACGGTTCCGGCGACCGCCTCCGTGCCCTCGGGGTCCAGGATCATCAGCGACATCGGGAAGGCGGCGTTCAGAGCGCCGTGCGCCAGGGCTGCGGGCCACACGCTCCTGGTGAAGTAACGCGTCCACTGCACGATCACGCCCGCGACGAGGCAGAACGCGCACATGTACGCCAGGCCGAGCGCGTCGGTGCGGGCGAAGTTGTAGCCGAGCAGGATGATCGGGGCGTGCCAGAGGCCCCAGACGATGCCGGAGACGAGCGCGGAGCGCCAGAAGCCCAGCGGTGACAGCGCTGTGGCGAGGTATCCGCGCCAGCCGAGCTCCTCGCCGAAGGCCGACGCCGTGGCGATCACGACGACGATGGGCAGCGAGACGAACTGGCCCACCAGGTACATCTCGACGGGAACCTCTGGCGGAAGAAGTGCGGCCGCGCCTGCGAGCGCCAGATCGGGCGTCGCCCAGCCCAGGCCGATCGCGAGGAGCGACGCGGCGAAGCCGATCACCAGGAACGCGACGGGCAGAAGCAGGAAGAGCCAGATCTTGCGTGCGACGGGCCGGAACGGCAGCAGGCCGAGCCAGCGGGCCCTGGCTCCCTTCCTGACGGTCGTGAACGTCATGATCAGCGCCGCGACGGTCGGCGTGAACATGAGGGCGGGCACCAGCACCCCGAACAGCGGAGAGGCGAGGCCGTCACCGAGCCAGAGCGGCAGACAGACGAGCCAGCCGAGCCCGAAGGCGATCAGGAGGTAGCACGCGACGGGCCCCCAGGGAACGCGCTGCGGCGGGACGCCCTCTCTGACATCGAGCGGTGAGTACAGGTCTGAAGCGTTCATGCACCGATCGTCTCCCGCTGCTGCGTCACGCGCCTCCGCCGCGCGACGGAGATCCGAGCCGTGCTCTCCGCTGGACGGCGGATCTCCGAGACGGGTCTGCTAACGTCGTCGCCATGGCATCGACCGCGACCGTCTCGCCGCTCTCACCGAGCAGCGTCGTCGCGCGCCGTCCGCGTGCCCGCCGAGTCTGGGCGGCACTGCGAACCTTCGTGTCTGCGTGAGGGAGCGGTGTCGCCGTTACGGCAACCCACTCGCACGGACTTAAGGTAGGAACTATGACGTATTCGGTCGCTGTCTCCGGCGCTTCTGGCTACGCGGGCGGCGAGATCCTGCGCCTGCTCGCTGGCCATCCCGACATCGAGATCCGCACGGTCACCGCGCATTCGAACGCCGGCGACGACCTCGTCGATCACCAGCCGCACCTCAGGTCGCTGCGCCACCTGACGCTGCAGCCGACCACACCGGATGTGCTGGCCGGTCACGACGTCGTCTTCCTCGCGCTCCCGCACGGGCAGTCGGGTCAGTACACCGACGCGCTCGGCGATGCGGCGCTCGTGATCGATGCCGGGGCGGACCACCGTCTCACCAGCGAGGCCGAGTGGGCGGCGTTCTACGGCGGAGACTTCCACGAGCCGTGGACGTACGGCGTGCCTGAGCTGCTGATCAGCGGAGCCAAGCAGCGCGAGAGTCTGCGCGGTGCGACCCGCATCGCCGCCCCCGGATGCAATGCGTCGACGGTGTCGCTGTCGCTCGTCCCCGGCGTGGCTGCCGGCGTGATCGATGCGGGAGACATCGTCAGCGTGCTCGCCGTCGGGCCCTCCGGTGCGGGCAGGAGCCTGAAGCCGCACCTGCTCGGGGCCGAGCTGCTCGGCACAGCGAACCCGTACGCCGTCGGCGGCACGCACCGCCACATCCCCGAGATCCAGCAGGCGCTGCGCGCGGCGGGGGCGAGCGACCCCCGCATCTCGTTCACACCTGTGCTCGTGCCGATGTCGCGCGGCATTCTCGCCACCTCGTCGGCCCCGATCGTCGACGGCGCCACCGATGCGCAGATCCGCGACGCGTGGGAGTCCGCATACGGTGACGAGCACTTCGTGCAGCTCCTGCCAGAAGGGCGGATGCCGCGCACGGCCGATGTCGCCGGCGCGAACACCGCACTGATCGGCCTCGCCATCGATCGCAGCGCGAACCGGGTCACGGTCGTCACCGCCGTCGACAATCTCGCCAAGGGCACAGCGGGGGCCGCCATCCAATCCATGAACATCGCGCTCGGTCTCGACGAGTCCACGGCGCTGACGACGAACGGAGTCGCACCGTGAGCGTGACCGCACCAGCGGGCTTCGAGGCGGCAGGCGTCGCAGCCGGCCTGAAGTCCACGGGCAAGAAGGACGTCGCCGTCATCGTGAACCGCGGCCCGCAGAGAACGGCGGCGGCGGTGTTCACGTCGAACCGTGCCAAGGCGAACCCGATTCTCTGGTCGCAGCAGGCGATCAAGGCGGGTGCAGCCGACGCGGTCGTGCTCAACTCGGGCGGAGCGAACTGCTTCACCGGCGACTTCGGGTTCCAGACCACGCACCAGACAGCGGAACGGGCGGCCGAGCTGCTCGGCGTCGGGGCCGTGGGCATCCAGGTGTGCTCAACCGGCCTGATCGGCACGGGCGACGAGATCTTCCGCACCAAGGTGCTCTCCGGCACCGCAGACGCGATCTCGCGCCTGTCCGCAGACGGAGGCGACGACGCGGCGCACGCGATCATGACGACCGACTCGGTTCCCAAGACCGTTGAGATCACGGGCGACGGATGGACGATCGGGGGCATGGCGAAGGGTGCGGGCATGCTCGCCCCAGGGCTCGCCACGATGCTCGTCGTGCTGACCACCGATGCACAGCTCACCAGCGAGGAGGCCGACGCGCACCTGCGTGCCGCCACCCGCGTGAGCTTCGACCGCCTCGACTCCGACGGCGCGATGTCGACCAACGATCAGGTCACCCTGATGGCGAGCGGGGCATCCGGGCGCGCTCCGGATGCTGACGCGTTCCGTGCGGCACTCACTGAGGCGTGCATGTCGCTCGCGACCCAGCTGATGGCCGACGCCGAGGGTGCGGGCCACGACATCTTCATCCGGGTGCTGCATGCAGTGAACGAGGAGGACGCCGTCACCGTTGCGCGCTCCGTCGCGCGCAACAACCTGTTCAAGACCGCGATCTTCGGAGAGGACCCGAACTGGGGGCGCGTGCTCGCCGCGATCGGCACGACCGACGCCGAGTTCGACCCGTACGACGTCGACGTGACGATGAACGGTGTGCGGGTGTGCACCGGCGGCGGCCCCGACCAGCCTCGCGAAGAGGTCGACCTCTCCGGTCGCACGACCCTGGTCGACATCGATCTGCGGGTCGGCGAGGCGGAGGCGACCGTGATGACCAACGACCTCACGCACGCCTACGTCCACGAGAACAGCGCATACAGCTCATGAGCGAGATCGATCTCCAGCAGACCACACCGGAACAGGCCGCTTTCAAAGCGACCACGCTGATCGAATCGCTGCCGTGGCTGAAGAAGTACCGCGACGAGGTCGTCGTCGTGAAGTACGGCGGCAACGCGATGATCTCCGAGGAGCTGCAGGACGCGTTCGCACAGGACATCGCCTACCTGCGCTACGTCGGCATCAAGCCCGTCGTCGTGCACGGCGGGGGACCGCAGATCTCCAGCATGCTCGACCGACTCGCCATCCCGAGCGAGTTCAAGGGCGGCTACCGCGTCACCTCGACCGAGGCGATCAGCGTCGTCCGGATGGTGCTCACCGGGCAGATCAATCCGCAGCTCGTGGCGAAGATCAACTCGCACGGCCCATTCGCCGTCGGCCTCTCCGGCGAAGACGCTGCGCTGTTCGGCGGGCGTCGCCGCGGCGTGGTGATCGATGGCGTCGAGGAGAGCCTCGGCCGAGTCGGCGACGTCACCGAGGTCGATCCGCAGCCCGTGCTCGACCACTTGGCGGCGGAGCGCATCCCCGTCATCGCCGGCGTCGCGCCGGATCTCGATCATCCAGGCCACACGCTCAACATCAACGCGGACGCCGCAGCCAGCGCGCTCGCCCGTGCTCTCGGCGCGAAGAAGCTCGTCGTCCTGACGGACGTGCCTGGCCTCTACGCCGACTGGCCCAACCGCGACTCGCTCGTCTCGCACCTGTCGGCGAGCGAACTGCGCGAGCTCATGCCGAAACTCGAGTCCGGCATGATCCCGAAGATGCAGGCCTGCCTCGACGCGGTCGAGAACGGCGTGCGGAAAGCATCGATCATCGACGGGCGCGTGCCGCACTCGGTGCTCGTGGAACTGTTCACCAGCGACGGAATCGGTACGGAGGTGTCGGCATGAGCGATGCGAACTGGAAGGTGGCCGCAGAGCGCGACCTGATGAGCCTCGGGGGCCGCCCGCGCCTGTTCGAGAGCGGTTCCGGGTCGTACGTGACCGACGACGCCGGCCGCGAGCACCTCGACTTCCTCGGCGGCATCGCGGTCAACAGCCTCGGCCACGCGCATCCGGTGTTCGTCTCCGCTGTCGCCGAGCAGGCGGCGAAGCTCGCCCACGTGTCGAACCTGTTCGCCTCACAGCCGCAGCTCGACCTCGCCGCACGCCTGAAGCGGCTGGCGGGAACCGGAGAGGACGGCCGGGTGTTCCTGGCCAACGCGGGAAGCGAAGCCAACGAGACAGCGCTGAAGCTCGCGCGTCTGCACGGCAACCCGCGGGGGAAGACAGCGATCCTGTCGCTGGCCGGCGCGTTCCACGGCCGCTCGATCGGCGCACTGTCGATCACGCCCAAGGCCGCGTACCAGGATCCCTTCGCGCCGCTGCTTCCAGACACCAGGACCATCGAGCCGACGCTCGACGCCCTCGAGCACGCGTTCGCCGCAGACGACGTCGCGGCGATCTTCATCGAGCCGATTCAGGGCGAGGCCGGTGTCCGCGAGTTGCCGGATGGCTTCCTCGCCCGCGCCCGTGAACTCACGCGCCGGCACGACGCGCTGCTGATCCTCGACGAGGTGCAGACGGGGTCGGGGCGCACGGGGGAGTGGTTCGCCTTCCAGCTGCCCGGCATGCTCCCGGACGGGGAGCTGCCGGACGCGGTGACCTTCGCCAAGGCGGTCGGCGCTGGCTTCCCTCTGGGCGGCCTGATCACGTTCGGCCGCGCGAGCGACCTGTTCGCACCTGGAATGCACAACTCGACCTTCGGCGGCAACCCGTTGGCGAGCCACGTCGCCGATCGAGTGCTCGCCCACGTCGAGGACGAAGGACTGCTCGCGAACGTGACCCGCCGCGGTGCGCAGCTGCGCGAGGCGGTCTCCGCACTGCCGGGGGTCTCGGGCACACGCGGGGCTGGACTGCTCATCGGCATCGCTCTGGAGCGGCCGATCGCCGCCGACGTGGTCGCACACGCGCTCGACGGCGGTCTGATCGTGAACGCGCCGGCGCCTGACACCATCCGGATCGCTCCGGCGTTCACCGTGGGCGACCCCGAGATCGAAGATTTCATTCGGAGGTTCGGCGACGCGCTGAACGCCGCAAGCCAGAGTTCGGAGACGACAGTATGACCCGTCACTTCCTGCGCGACGACAGCATCACGCCGGCCGAGCAGAACGAGATTCTGTCGCTCGCCGCCGAGATGAAGCGCGACCGCTTCTCGCACAAGCCGCTGGACGGCCCCCAGACGGTCGCCGTGATCTTCGACAAATCATCGACGCGCACGCGCGTCTCGTTCGCGGTGGGCATCGCGGACCTCGGCGGCTCGCCGCTGATCATCGCCACGGCGTCGAGTCAGCTGGGCGGCAAGGAGACACCGGCCGACACGGCGCGAGTGCTCGAGCGGCAGGTGGCGGCCATCGTCTGGCGCACCTACGCTCAGGCGGGCCTGGAGCAGATCGCCGACGGTACGACGGTGCCGGTCGTCAACGCGCTCAGCGATGACTTCCACCCCTGCCAGCTGCTCGCCGACCTGCTCACCATCCGCGAGCACAAGGGCGGGACCGAAGGCAGGACGCTGACGTTCTTCGGCGACGGCCAGAGCAACATGGCGCATTCGTACGTGCTGGCCGGTGCGATGGCGGGAATGCACGTGCGCATCGCGTCACCCGCCGCGTACTTCCCCCGGGCTGATGTCGTCGCCGACGCCGTCTCTCTCGCACGCGAGACGGGCGGATCGGTGACACTGCTCAGCGACGCGCGCGAGGCCGCGGCCGGATCGGACGTCGTGATCACGGACACCTGGGTGTCGATGGGCAAGGAGGAGGAGAAGCAGCGTCGCATCGACGATCTCGGCGGTTACAAGATCACCGAGGAGCTGATGGCTCTCGCGAACGATGACGCGATCTTCATGCACTGCCTCCCCGCCGACCGCGGCTACGAGGTCGACTCCGCAGTCATCGACGGGCCGCAGAGCGTCATCTGGGACGAAGCAGAGAACCGCCTGCACGCGCAGAAGGCGCTGCTGGCGTGGCTGCTCGAACAGCAGCGAGCGCATACGGTGGCGTGACCAGGCGGCAGTGAGGCCGACCATGCGATCATCCGGACCATCTCCGCCGCGCACGGCAGGGGCGCGGTCCGGATGGGTCCGTTCGCGCTGGGAGCGCTTCGACGCCGATGGGCGCATGCCGGGCATCGACCTTGCGCGCGGATCAGCCGTCGTCGGGATGTTCGCGGCGCACATGCTGCCGCTGCCGCCGCTGATGTGGACCGTGCAGTCGACGTGGCATGGCATCGCCGACGGGCGCTCATCCATTCTGTTCGCCGTGCTGGCAGGCGTTTCCATTGCGCTCGTATCCGGGGGAGCATCGCCGATCCCGCGCAGGCAAGCGGCGACCGCTCGAATCAGGATGCTCGCGCGTGCCGGGTGCATCTGGCTGCTCGGCATCGCTCTCGCACTGACGCCTGTGCCCGTCTACGTGATCCTGCCCGCGTACGGACTGCTGTTCCTCCTCGCCATCCCCGCGCTGCGCTGGCGGGCACCAGCGCTGTTCGGTACGGCTGCGACGATCGCACTCGTCGGGCCGTTCATCGTGCATGCGGCGAACGCCTCAGCATGGTGGGAGACGGAATCAGGCGGGTACGCGGCCACGGCCCTCGGCTGGCACTATCCGGTTCCGCTGTGGGCGGCGTTCATCGCCGCGGGCATGGGCATCGGTCGGCTTCGGCTGGACGACTGGCGCGTGCTGATCGCGCTGCTGTGCTCAGGCACAGCTCTCGCAGTGATCGGATACGCGGTGATTGCGCCTGCCTCGCGCTCCCTTCCATGGGGTCAGGCGCTCACCGATGCGCCTCACTCGAGCGGATTGGGTGAGTCCGTCGGCTCCGGCGGCTTCGCCGTGGCGGTCGTCGCGGCGTGCGTGCTGGCATGTCGGACCCCGGCGCGGTGGCTCGCGATCCCGCTGCGCGCCGTCGGCGCGATGCCGCTGACGGCGTACACGGCCCAGTTCGTGGTGTGGTGGGCGGCCACGTCGGGTGAGGCTGCTCCGCTCGGGGCGTTCCGCGATCTCGAGCCGTTCTGGCCGTTCACCCTGTGCACCATCGCCGTGTGCACCGCATGGACCCTGCTGATCGGGCGCGGCCCTCTCGAACTGGCGATCGGGGCGGCCTCGCGCGCCGCGGCGGGATGGGGGAGCGGCACGCGCATGCCGTAGCCTTGGACCGTGAGCACCACTGGCGACAGCACCACGGGCAAGACCGGCGACGGAACCCTCTGGGGAGGGCGATTCGCGAGCGGACCTTCGCCAGAACTGCAGGAGCTGAGTCGCTCCACCCAATTCGACTGGGCTCTCGCCCCGTACGACCTCGCGGGCTCGCACGCGCACGCCAAGGCGCTCGCCGCGGCCGGCTACCTCACAGAAGACGAGGAGCGCCGGATGCACGAGGGCCTCGACGCCCTGCTGCGCCGCTTCGAGGACGGAACGCTGCGCCCCCGTGCCGAAGATGAGGACGTGCACGGCGCGCTCGAGATCGCGCTGATCGCCGAACTCGGCGCCGACCTCGGCGGGCGTCTGCGCGCCGGGCGCAGCCGCAACGACCAGATCGCCACGCTCGTGCGGATGTACCTGCTCGACCACGCCCGCGTCATCGCGCGCGAGCTGCTCGGCCTCATCGACGCGCTCGTCGCGCAGGCGGAGGCACACCCCGGCGCGATCCTGCCAGGTAGGACGCACCTCCAGCACGCGCAGCCCGTGCTGCTGGCGCACCACCTGCAGGCGCATGCCTGGCCGCTCGTGCGCAACCTCGAGCGCCTGCGCGACTGGCGTTCGCGCGCAGCCGTTTCGCCGTACGGCGGGGGAGCTCTCGCGGGCTCCACGCTCGGGCTCGATCCGCAGCTGGTCGCTACGGAGCTCGGTCTCGACCGGCCCAGTGAGAACTCACTCGACGGCACGGCTGCACGCGACGTCGCCGCGGAGTTCGCGTACATCGCCGCGCAGATCGGCATCGACCTGTCGCGGATCTCGGAGGAGATCATCCTCTGGAACACGCGCGAGTTCGGCTTCGTCACGCTCGACGACGGGTACTCGACCGGTTCGAGCATCATGCCGCAGAAGAAGAACCCCGACATAGCGGAACTGGCGCGAGGCAAAGCCGGTCGCCTCGTGGGCAATCTCACGGGTCTGCTGGCGACGCTGAAGGCGCTGCCGCTGGCCTACAACCGCGACCTGCAGGAGGACAAGGAGCCGCTGTTCGACTCCGTCGCCACTCTCGAGGTCGTGCTTCCGGCATTCCGCGGCATGGTCGCCACCGTGTCCTTCAACACGGAGCGGATGGCCGAGCTCGCACCCGAGGGCTTCTCGCTCGCCACCGACGTGGCGGAGTGGCTCGTCAAGCATCGCGTGCCGTTCCGCGATGCGCACGAGATATCCGGTGCGCTCGTGAGCGCCTGCGAAGGGCTCGGCATCGGCCTCGAGGACGCGGACGATGAGCTGCTCGCCTCGGTGTCGGCCCATCTGACGCCCGACGTCAGGGACGTGCTCACGATCACCGGCTCCGTGGAGTCGCGCCGCGGTGTCGGCGGTACGGCGCCGGAGCGCGTCGTCGAGCAGCGTGCTGAGCTGGTCGAGCGCGCCCAGCACGCGGTGCACGCGCTCGGGCTGTAGACCCTCGACAGCCAGGGCGCGCAGTGAAGCGCGACGAAGCGGTCGACGGGCACCGGACGGGCGCGGTCCAGCCACTAAACTGGATGGGTGACCGACACAGCAACCGCAGAGCAGACGAACGACCCCTCGTTCGAGAACGTCTTCGACGAGTTGGAATGGCGCGGCCTCGTGCACGTGTCCACCGATCGCGACGCTCTTCGTGACGTCCTGGGCGGCGATCCGATCACCTATTACTGCGGTTTCGACCCGACGGCGCCCAGCCTGCATCTGGGAAACCTCGTGCAGCTGCTGACGATGCGGCGACTGCAGCTGGCCGGCCACCGTCCGCTCGGCCTCGTCGGCGGGGCAACGGGGCTGATCGGCGATCCGAAGCAGACAGCGGAGCGAGTGCTCAACGACGCGGAGACCGTCACAGGCTGGGTCGCCAGGCTGAGCGGCCAGGTGGAGCGCTTCCTCAGCTTCTCCGGCGAGAACGCGGCTCGAATGGTGAACAATCTCGACTGGACGGCGCAGCTGAGCGCAATCGACTTCCTCAGGGACATCGGCAAGCACTTCCGTGTGGGCACGATGATCAAGAAGGAGACGGTGAGCGCGCGGCTGAACTCCGACGCGGGCATCAGCTACACCGAGTTCAGCTACCAGATCCTGCAGGGCATGGACTACCTGCGCCTGCACGAGAGCTACGAGTGCGTGCTGCAGACGGGCGGCAGCGACCAGTGGGGCAACCTCACCAGCGGCGCCGACCTCGTGCACAAGGTCACCGGTACGTCGGTGCACGCCTTCGGCACCCCGCTGATCACCGACGAGAACGGCAAGAAGTTCGGCAAGAGCGAGGGGAACGCGATCTGGCTCGACGCCGAGATGTGCAGCCCGTACGCGATGTACCAGTTCTGGCTCAATGTCGATGACGCCATCGTCGTGAAGCTGATGAAGGTGTTCACATTCCTCCCTCAGGGCGAGATCGCGGAGTACGAGCGCCTCGTCGCGGAGGAGGGGTTCCGACGCGCTGCGCAGAAGCGGCTCGCTCTCGAGGTGACCACGCTGGTGCATGGTGCGGAGGCGACATCATCGGCGATCGCGGCTTCCGATGCGCTGTTCGGTCGGGGCGATCTGACCGCGATCGACGCCGGCACGCTGGCCGCCGCGCTGCGCGAGCTCCCGCACGCGGAACTCGACGCTGACACCCCGGTGATCAGCGCACTCGTCGCGACGGGGCTGGTGTCATCGACATCCGAAGCCAGGCGCGCGATCGCGCAGGGCGGCGTCACGCTCGACGGCGAACGGGTCACCGCAGACGACGCAACCGTACGGGGGACGCTCCCCGGGGGAGTGTCGGTCATCAAGCGCGGCAAGAAGTCGCTCGCCGGCGTCTTCATCGCATGAGCGGGCGGTCGCGCGCGACACGCCATGAGGCGTGAGGATTTGCCGCGATGGCCGGATCCCCGTAATGTTTTCTCTTGTCGCCGCCAAGAGGTGAGGTTGAGCCGGAAGGTTCCCATCCCAAGACGGCGACACGGACTCATCCGGAACATCTCGTGACAGCTCAGCTGGAACGCGATAGGATGAGGATCTCGACTCCACGGCGTGTCGCAAGTTGCGGCAGTCACAGAGGAGAGTTAGGCTACTGAAGTTGCCTCAAACGGTTCCGATCGGATGAGGTGGCGGAAGAATGAAGCTTCCCGAACTTACGGCGTGTCGAATTGCGAGGCGCCAACAGCTCGGTTAAGCTGAGGAAGTTGCCCCGGAGGGCTGCGGCGGGAGTCGCAGGGCTGGGAGCGTCCGTTCCTTGAGAACTCAACAGCGTGCACTTGTCAAATGCCAAATTATCCTCGGCTCGTGTGTTTTTCACATGGGTTTGAGAATTCCTTTGGATCAATTATATATGAATCGTCAGCTTTTTGATGGTTCGTCTTTTTGGTCATGATTGAACTCGCTGCTTCGTCACCTTTTTCCGGTGGTGGAGTCGGCAACTGTTTTTTACGGAGAGTTTGATCCTGGCTCAGGATGAACGCTGGCGGCGTGCTTAACACATGCAAGTCGAACGATGAAGCTCCAGCTTGCTGGGGTGGATTAGTGGCGAACGGGTGAGTAACACGTGAGCAACCTGCCCCTGACTCTGGGATAAGCGCTGGAAACGGCGTCTAATACTGGATATGCACTGTAGCCGCATGGTTTGCAGTGGGAAAGATTTATCGGTTGGGGATGGGCTCGCGGCCTATCAGCTTGTTGGTGAGGTAATGGCTCACCAAGGCGTCGACGGGTAGCCGGCCTGAGAGGGTGACCGGCCACACTGGGACTGAGACACGGCCCAGACTCCTACGGGAGGCAGCAGTGGGGAATATTGCACAATGGGCGCAAGCCTGATGCAGCAACGCCGCGTGAGGGATGACGGCCTTCGGGTTGTAAACCTCTTTTAGCAGGGAAGAAGCCTTCGGGTGACGGTACCTGCAGAAAAAGCGCCGGCTAACTACGTGCCAGCAGCCGCGGTAATACGTAGGGCGCAAGCGTTATCCGGAATTATTGGGCGTAAAGAGCTCGTAGGCGGTTTGTCGCGTCTGCTGTGAAATCTGGAGGCTCAACCTCCAGCCTGCAGTGGGTACGGGCAGACTAGAGTGCGGTAGGGGAGATTGGAATTCCTGGTGTAGCGGTGGAATGCGCAGATATCAGGAGGAACACCGATGGCGAAGGCAGATCTCTGGGCCGTTACTGACGCTGAGGAGCGAAAGGGTGGGGAGCAAACAGGCTTAGATACCCTGGTAGTCCACCCCGTAAACGTTGGGAACTAGTTGTGGGGGCCTTTCCACGGTCTCTGTGACGCAGCTAACGCATTAAGTTCCCCGCCTGGGGAGTACGGCCGCAAGGCTAAAACTCAAAGGAATTGACGGGGACCCGCACAAGCGGCGGAGCATGCGGATTAATTCGATGCAACGCGAAGAACCTTACCAAGGCTTGACATATTCGAGAACACTGCAGAAATGTAGGACTCTTTGGACACTCGTATACAGGTGGTGCATGGTTGTCGTCAGCTCGTGTCGTGAGATGTTGGGTTAAGTCCCGCAACGAGCGCAACCCTCGTTCTCTGTTGCCAGCACGTAATGGTGGGAACTCAGGGGATACTGCCGGGGTCAACTCGGAGGAAGGTGGGGATGACGTCAAATCATCATGCCCCTTATGTCTTGGGCTTCACGCATGCTACAATGGCCGGTACAATGGGCAGCGATACCGTGAGGTGGAGCGAATCCCAAAAAGCCGGTCCCAGTTCGGATCGTAGTCTGCAACTCGACTACGTGAAGTCGGAGTCGCTAGTAATCGCAGATCAGCAACGCTGCGGTGAATACGTTCCCGGGTCTTGTACACACCGCCCGTCAAGTCATGAAAGTCGGTAACACCTGAAGCCGGTGGCCTAACCCTTGTGGAGGGAGCCGTCGAAGGTGGGATCGGTAATTAGGACTAAGTCGTAACAAGGTAGCCGTACCGGAAGGTGCGGCTGGATCACCTCCTTTCTAAGGAGCATCTGGCACTCTTTTGGGGTGTCCAGGCGTCGTGTGGGACCGAATGTGTCCTGCCGGCAGCTCATGGGTGGAACATTTGACATGCCATCGTTGATGGGTGATGTCGCTAGTACGTCTCTTTTTGAGGGGCTGGAACGTGGTGTCGTCCGGGGGCGGTGGCTGCACGCTGTTGGGTCCTGAGGGACCGGGCCTTGGGGCTTGGTTTCTTGTTGGGCCCACTTTTGCGCTCCCGGTTGGGGGTTGCGGGGTGGGCGCCGCCCGTACTTTGAGAACTACACAGTGGACGCGAGCATCTTATAGAGAGCGACATCGACCTTTTGGTTGGTGGCTCATGTGATTTTGTAAGTCTTTAAGAGCAAACGGTGGATGCCTTGGCATCTGGAGCCGAAGAAGGACGTAGCAATCTGCGATAAGCCTCGGGGAGCTGATAAGCGAGCTGTGATCCGTGGATTTCCGAATGGGGAAACCCCGCCAGGCGCATTCGTGTGTCCTGGTGACTCCCGCCTGAATATATAGGGCGGGTAGAGGGAACGTGGGGAAGTGAAACATCTCAGTACCCACAGGAAGAGAAAACAAAAGTGATTCCGTTAGTAGTGGCGAGCGAACGCGGATGAGGCTAAACCGAGTGTGTGTGATAGCCGGCAGGTGTTGCATGTTCGGGGTTGTGGGACCTTGTGTTCTCCTGCTGCCGCAGGGGTGACGTTAGAGAAGCGTGTAGACGAACGGTTTTGAATGGCCGGCCGGAGAGGGTGTGAGTCCCGTAGTCGAAACATGTGTTCTCGCGTTACGAGTGTTCCCGAGTAGCACCGGGCCCGTGAAATCCGGTGTGAATCTGTCAGGACCACCTGATAAGCCTAAATACTCCCAGATGACCGATAGCGGACAAGTACCGTGAGGGAAAGGTGAAAAGTACCCCGGGAGGGGAGTGAAATAGTACCTGAAACCGTTTGCTTACAAACCGTCGGAGCGACTTTAATTGTTGTGACGGCGTGCCTTTTGAAGAATGAGCCTGCGAGTTAGTGATACGTGGCGAGGTTAACCCGTGTGGGGTAGCCGTAGCGAAAGCGAGTCTGAATAGGGCGATCGAGTCGCGTGTTCTAGACCCGAAGCGAAGTGATCTATCCATGGCCAGGCTGAAGCGACGGTAAGACGTCGTGGAGGGCCGAACCCACTTAGGTTGAAAACTGAGGGGATGAGCTGTGGATAGGGGTGAAAGGCCAATCAAACTTCGTGATAGCTGGTTCTCTCCGAAATGCATTTAGGTGCAGCGTTGCGTGTTTCTTGCCGGAGGTAGAGCTACTGGATGGCCGATGGGCCTCAACGGGTTACTGACGTCAGCCAAACTCCGAATGCCGGTAAGTGAGAGCGCAGCAGTGAGACTGTGGGGGATAAGCTTCATAGTCGAGAGGGAAACAACCCAGATCGCCAACTAAGGTCCCTAAGCGTGTGCTAAGTGGAAAAGGATGTGGAGTTGCTTTGACAACCAGGAGGTTGGCTTAGAAGCAGCCACCCTTGAAAGAGTGCGTAATAGCTCACTGGTCAAGTGATTCCGCGCCGACAATTTAGCGGGGCTCAAGCACACCACCGAAGTTGCGGCATTGACATTTTTGGTAGGCCTTCGTGGTCCAGCCGTGTTGATGGGTAGGAGAGCGTCGTGTGGCGAGTGAAGCGGCAGAGTGATCTAGCCGTGGACGCCACACGAGTGAGAATGCAGGCATGAGTAGCGAAAGACGTGTGAGAAACACGTCCTCCGAAAGACCAAGGGTTCCAGGGTCAAGCTAATCTTCCCTGGGTAAGTCGGGACCTAAGGCGAGGCCGACAGGCGTAGTCGATGGACAACGGGTTGATATTCCCGTACCGGCGAAGAACCGTCCCAACCAATCCAGTGGTGCTAAGCGCCCGAATCCATTCACCGTCACCTTCGGGTGACACCGGATGGCCTAGCGCGCGACCCCATGCTGGTGCGGTTAGCGTATTAACAGGTGTGACGCAGGAAGGCAGCCCAGCCAGGCGATGGTAGTCCTGGTCCAAGTGCGTAGCCCGAGTCCTAGGCAAATCCGGGACTCATGAGGGTGAGACACGATGGGAATAAAAAGTGGGTGATCCTCTGCTGCCAAGAAAAGCATCGACGCGAGGTTCAAGCCGCCCGTACCCCAAACCGACTCAGGTGGTCAGGTAGAGAATACCAAGGAGATCGAGATAATCGTGGTTAAGGAACTCGGCAAAATGCCCCCGTAACTTCGGGAGAAGGGGGGCCCGCCACTTACTAGGTTTTACACCGAAAGGGTGTGTGGGCCGCAGAGACCAGTGGGGAACGACTGTTTACTAAAAACACAGGTCCGTGCGAAGTTGCAAGACGATGTATACGGACTGACGCCTGCCCGGTGCCGGAAGGTTAAGAGGACGAGTTAGCCCTTGGGCGAAGCTTTGAATTTAAGCCCCGGTAAACGGCGGTGGTAACTATAACCATCCTAAGGTAGCGAAATTCCTTGTCGGGTAAGTTCCGACCTGCACGAATGGCGTAACGATTCCCCAGCTGTCTCAACCACGAACTCGGCGAAATTGCATTACGAGTAAAGATGCTCGTTACGCGCAGCAGGACGGAAAGACCCCGTGACCTTTACTACAGCTTGGTATTGGTGTTCTGTGTGGCCTGTGTAGGATAGGTGGGAGACTGTGAAACCCGGACGCCAGTTCGGGTGGAGTCATTGTTGAAATACCACTCTGGTCATTTGGAGCATCTAACTTCGGACCGTAATCCGGTTCAGGGACAGTGCCTGGTGGGTAGTTTAACTGGGGCGGTTGCCTCCCAAAGAGTAACGGAGGCGCCCAAAGGTTCCCTCAACCTGGTTGGCAATCAGGTGGCGAGTGTAAGTGCACAAGGGAGCTTGACTGTGAGACTGACAGGTCGAGCAGGGACGAAAGTCGGGACTAGTGATCCGGCAGTGGCTTGTGGAAGCGCTGTCGCTCAACGGATAAAAGGTACCTCGGGGATAACAGGCTGATCTTGCCCAAGAGTCCATATCGACGGCATGGTTTGGCACCTCGATGTCGGCTCGTCGCATCCTGGGGCTGGAGTAGGTCCCAAGGGTTGGGCTGTTCGCCCATTAAAGCGGTACGCGAGCTGGGTTTAGAACGTCGTGAGACAGTTCGGTCCCTATCCGCTGCGCGCGTTGGAAGTTTGAGAGGATCTGACCCTAGTACGAGAGGACCGGGTTGGACGAACCTCTGGTGTGCCAGTTGTCCTGCCAAGGGCACGGCTGGTTGGCTACGTTCGGGATGGATAACCGCTGAAAGCATCTAAGCGGGAAGCCGGCCTCAAGATGAGACTTCCATGAACTTCGGTTCGAGAGGCTCCCAGCAGATTACTGGGTTGATAGGCCAGATGTGGAAGCACAGCAATGTGTGCAGCTGACTGGTACTAATAAGCCGACGACTTACACACTTCTTCACTAGCTCTTGCGAGCGCTCGCGTCCACTTTGTGGTTCCCGATGTACGGGCACCCACCCCCTCGAGACCACCCCTCCGCGTGGTCTCACCACAACAGGGGTACACATCGAAATATTTTCGGTGGTCATAGCGGGAGGGAAACGCCCGGTCACATTCCGAACCCGGAAGCTAAGCCTCCCAGCGCCGATGGTACTGCACCCGGGAGGGTGTGGGAGAGTAGGACACCGCCGAAACACTCTTACAGAAAGGCCGCCCCACATCCACGGGGCGGCCTTTTCTGCGTTCACGACGCGCTCCGCCGGCAGCGCAGTCGCGGCGGCAGGGCGGCCCGCGCCTAGGGAGTGTCTGATAATTCGCGGCGTTGCGAGCATGGGTGATGTGTGCTGGATCGCTAGGCCGAGGAGGGAGGCGATGCGGAGCCATCGTCGACCGACGAGAACGACGCGAGCCGGTGCGCAGCGCCCAGCGCAGTAGCCGACGAATTATCAGACACGACCTAACGTGCGCGAACGCAATCACAACACAACAGCGGTACGGTGCTTTCACTGCCGTAGATGAGGGACGAGGCCATGACGGACGACACTGAGCGCGACAACCGCCGCTCCGACGACGACGGACGACAGAAGCGCCGTACCGGTGCTGAGCGCGACTCGCGCGATCGGCGCGCGGCCGGCGGCGACCGTCCCTCGCGCGGTGCCTCATCCGGAGGCCGTGAAGGCCGTGCCGCTGGCAGTCGCGACGGTCAGCGCAACCACCGTGAATCTGACGGCCGCGATGGTCGCCGCAGCAATCGTTTCGACGATCGTGGTGCGCGCAACGACGGTCGTGCCGCGGGGGCCGAGCGTGGTCGCGACGGAGAGCGCCGTTCCTCGAGCAGAGACGACCGGGGCGGCTCCCGCCGCGACGACGGTGAACGTCGCTACGGCGATCGCGGTGCACCCGATCGTTCTGCGGGACAGTCCGGTCGTTCCGGCGCACGTGACGGCGGCCGCGGCACCGGCGGCGCAGGTCGCCCGTTCCGCGACGGCGGGGGCGGGGCATCGGAGCGCAGGCCGAACGACGGTCGTGGTCGCAACGACGACCGTGGCTTCCGCGGTCGTGACGACCGGGGCGGAGATCGCCGCAGGGACAGCGGCGGCGCGGATCGCGGCCGGGACGATCGCGGCGGA
>NZ_QPGM01000008.1:0-211816 GCF_003335195.1 Microbacterium sp. JB110
CAGGGCGCCGACGAGCTCACCTTCCTCGACGTGACGGCCACCGTCGACGATCGCGTCCCCCGATTCCGCTGCCTGCGTCCGGCCGTCCTCCGCAGCATCCGGCACGGCGGCAGCCGGTGCATCAGCCGCGGTCTCTTCCGCTTCCCGCGACGGAAGCGCGGCCGTCTGGCGGGTGGGGCGGCCGTTGACGAGGTCGAGGAAGACGTCTTCGAGGCTGGCGCCGCGCTGATGCAGCACCGACAGGGCGATCCCCGCTTCGGCGGCGCTCTTGCCCAGGTCGCGCGCCCGTGCGTCGCGCACGTTCACGCCGCTGCGCAGCACCTCGAACTCGTAGCCGCCCTCGCGCAGCACGCGCGACAGCTTCTCGCGGTCGGGGGAGTCGACCACGACGATCGGATCGACGTCGGCGAGGTCCTCGATGTTGCCGGAGAAGACGAGCTTGCCGTTCGAGACGATCAGGATGCGGTCCGCGATCTGCTGCACTTCGCTGAGCAGGTGCGACGACATCAATACGGTGCGGCCCTCGTCGGCGAGGCGGCGCATCAGCAGGCGCATCCACCTGATGCCCTCGGGGTCCATGCCGTTGACCGGCTCATCGAAGACGAGCATACCGGGGTCGCCCAGCAGCGCCTGCGCGATGCTGAGGCGCTGGCGCATGCCGAGCGAGTAGCTGGCGATGCGCATGTCGGCCACGTCGCTCAGGCCGACCAGGTCGAGCACCTCGCGCACGCGGGGCAGCGGGATCCCATTCGACTTGGCAACCGACGTGAGCTGGCGCGTGGCGGTGCGGCGCTGTTTGAACGTGGGCGTCTCGAGCACGGCGCCGACGGTGCGTGCCGGATGGGAGATCGACGAGTACGTCGACCCGCCGATGGTGGCTTTGCCTGACGACGGTCGGATCTCGCCGAGCAGAATCCGCAGCGACGTCGTCTTGCCCGCGCCGTTCGGGCCGAGTACGGCCGTCACCACACCGGGCTCCACCCTCGCCGTCAGGTCGGACACAGCGGAAACGTCGCCGAAGACCTTCGTCACGCCCGAGAACTCGAGCACCTTGCCGTCGGCCATGCGGCCTCCTTCGCGTCGTCTATCCTCTCCATCTTGGCGGATAACCGCGAAAAATCACGAACGTGTTCCGTTCAGCGCGCCCGAACGGGCGGGTCCGCGGCGATCGCCGCTCTGATGCGGGCCCCGCCTGCCCTCACTCGGCCTGCGGCGGCAGGGCGGAGATGACCGGATGATCCTTCTCGATCACGCCGACCTTGGCCGCGCCTCCCGGCGAGCCCACGTCGTCGAAGAACTCGACGTTCGCGGTGTAGTAGTCCTGCCACTCGTCAGGCAGGTCGTCCTCGTAGTAGATCGCCTCGACCGGGCACACCGGTTCGCAGGCACCGCAGTCGACGCACTCGTCCGGATGGATGTACAGGCTGCGCTCCCCCTCGTAGATGCAGTCGACCGGGCACTCATCGATGCACGCACGGTCTTTGACATCCACGCAGGGGAGGGCGATCACATACGTCACGGCACCAGAGCCCCGCTCCGCGAGGCGGCGACCTGCTCGTCGCGCGGCACGACCTTCACCCGTTCGCGCGTGTGCTCGTGGCCCTCGCCGAGGGCGCGCTCGTGGGCATCGAGCGCCAGCCAGCCGTCCCACGTGGTGTATTCGGTCTCGCGCTCTTCCAGCAGCTCGAGCACGTCGCCGTGCACGGAGGGTTCGCTCAGAGCGCCCGACTCGGCGTCGGCCACCAGGTGGCCGATCGTCTCGAGCGCGTCGGACTTGGTGTGTCCGATCAGACCGACGGGGCCGCGCTTGATCCATCCGGTCGCGTACAGTCCGCTCTCGCCCGCGACGCGCCCCTCGTCGTTCGGCACGACGCCACGGCCGGTGTCGAAGTCGGCGCCGGAGACCCGCGTGCCGTAGTAGCCGACGGCGCGGTACACGGCCTGCACCTCGTATTCGCGCTCCTCGCCGGTCGGAACGACTGTGCCGTCGGGGCCGGGTGCCGTGCGGGCGAACCGCAGGGACTCGACCCGGTCGGAGCCCGAGAGCTCCACGGGCGAGTGCCAGAAGTGCAGGTGGAGCCGCCGAGAGGCCCCGCCTGCGGGCTGCTCGCGCCACTTGTTCAGCGTGCGCAGCATGATCTTGACCTGGTTGTTCGGCGCGGCGGCCGGGTCGACGCCGTCGAAGTCCTCGTCGTGCAGCACGACGTCGACATCACGCAGTTCGCCCAGCTCCCGCAGCTCGATCGGCGTGAACTTGATGTCGGCAGGTCCCCGCCGACCGAACACGTGCACGTCCGTGACGGCAGAAGAATCCAGGCCGGCCAGCACATTGTCCGGCACCTCTGTCGAGCGGAAGTCCTCGGCGTGCTTGGCGAGCACGCGCGCCACGTCGAGCGCGACGTTGCCGTTGCCGATCACCGCGACCGACTGCGCCTCGAGCGGCCACGTCCTGGGGACATCCGGATGACCGTCGTACCAGGCCACGAAGTCCGCCGCCCCGTACGAGCCTGGCAGTTCGACGCCTGGCACGTCGAGCGCCGCGTCGCGCAGGGCGCCCGTTGCCAGGATCACCGCGTGGTAGCGCTCGTGCAGCTCGTCGAGCGCGATGTCACGGCCGACCTCGACGTTGCCGATGAACCGGATGATGCGTCCTGCCTCGTCGTCGCCGTTCAGCATCTCGTGCAGAGAGTTGACGATGCCCTTGATGCGCGGGTGGTCGGGCGCCACGCCGTAGCGGATCAGGCCGTAGGGCGCGGGGAGCGACTCGAACAGGTCGATCTGGATATCGCCGCCGCGGTCCGCGACTGCGCCGGCCAGCAGGTTGCCTGCGTAGATTCCGGCGGGTCCTGCGCCGACGATCGCGACGCGGAGGGACAGAGAGGTCATGGCGTTGAGGGCCTTTCAGGAGACGAGCGAGGGAAGAACGCGTGCGTCGGGTGCTGCAGCTGCTGCGTGCGGGCTGAGCGAGACGACGTCGCCGACCACGACGACGGCGGGGGAGCGCACCGACTGCGCGGCCGCGAGGTGTGCGATCGTTGCGAGGGTGCCGATCGTGACGCGTTCGCCCGGGCCGAAACCGTCCTCGACGATGGCGACGGGGCAGTCGGCGCCGCGATCGCCTGCGGCCAGCACGTGCGCGGAATGGGCTAGCGTGCCGATGCCCATCAGCATCACGACCGTGTGGTCGGTGCCGCCAGGCACCTCCTCGATCTGATCGTGCGCACTGACCACGGTGAACCCCGCGGCGACGCCGCGATGGGTGAGCGGGATGCCCGCGACGGCCGGAACCGAGACGGCGCTGGTGACGCCTGCGACGACGTCGACGACGATGCCCGCGGCCTCGCAGTGCAGCTGCTCTTCGCGACCGCGGCCGAACACGAACGGATCGCCGCCCTTGAGGCGCACCACGTTCCGCCCGGCGGAGGCGAGCTCGACGAGCAGAGCGTTGATGTCGTCCTGCGGCACCCGGTGCAGACCGGGCAGTTTGCCGACGTCGATGATCTCGGCAGCCAGGACGATGCCCTCTGCGGCGAGCTGGGCGAGCACCGCACGCGCCCCGAGCCGGTCGGCGACGATCACGTCGGCGCGCTCCAGGGCGCGCAGCCCGCGCAGCGTGAGCAGGCCCGCGTCTCCTGGGCCTGCTCCGACGAGCGTGACCCTGCCTGGTGCGCGCGACGCATCCGGTTCCTGCCGCGGCTCCGCGACATCCGGGCCCGCTTCGATGAGATCCGCAGCAATGCTCATAGGTGCAGCCCGCACTCTGTCTTGGCCAGACCGGCCCAGCGGCCGGAGCGGGGGTCGTCGCCTGCAGCGACCGGCTTCGTGCACGGGGCGCAGCCGATCGACGGGTACCCGTTCGCGATCAGCGGGTTGACGGGCACGTCGTGCGCTGACGCGTACTCGATGAGGTCGTCGAAGGTCCAGCCGGCGATCGGGTGCACCTTCACCAGCTGATTGCGCTCGTCCCAACTGATCAGCGGTGTGTGCGTGCGGTGGTCGGTCTCCTCGCGGCGGACGCCGGCCAGCCACACCTCGTAGCCGCCGAGGGCGAGGCGCATGGGCTCGACCTTGCGCATCGCGCAGCACTGTCCGGGATCGCGGGCGAACAGCTCTGCGCCGTGCTCGGCATCCTGCTGGGCGACCGTCTGGGCCGGGGCGACGTCGATCACGTTGACATCGACCTCGCGCGCCACCTCATCGCGGGTGAACAGCGTCTCGGCGAAGTGGTAGCCGGTGTCGAGGAACAGCACGTCGACGCCGGGGAGCTGCTGCGAGGCGAGGTGTGCGAGTGCGCCGTTGGCCATGGAGCTGGCCACGGCGACGTCGCGGGTGCGGAAGTTCTCCGCGACCCACGCGAGGATCTCATCCGGTGTCGCCTCGTCGTCCTGGCCGCTGCGCAGCTGCCTCGTGCCGCGTGCGACGAGGTCGCGCAGCTCGTCGGCCGAGCGGCGTGCGGTGCCGATCGTGACGGGAACGCTCACTGCAGGGCCTCCTCTTCTGCGTCGTGCGCCCACTTCGCGAAGGTCTCGCCGTCCGCGCGGTCGTCGAGGTAGCGCCGGATGACGCGCTCGGCGTAGTCGGCGATGCCGGAAGCCTCCACTTTGAGGCCGCGCACGGTTCGGCCGAGACCGGCTTCCTCGCGGTCAGGCGAGGCGAGGCCTCCGCCGAGGTGCACCTGGAAGCCGGGCACCTGCTCGCCGGCGGAGTTCGTGATCAGCTGGCCCTTCAACCCGATGTCAGCGATCTGGATCCGCGCGCAGGAATTGGGGCATCCGTTCACGTGCAGTGTGATCGGCTGGCCGATCTCGGGTTCGAGTTCGCCGAGCCGCTCCTCGAGCTGTGCGATGGCGTCGGCCGCGTTGATCTTCGTCTCGACGATGGCGAGCTTGCAGTACTCGATGCCCGTGCAGGCGATGGTGCCCCGGCGGAACAGGCTGGGCCTGGCCGCCAGCCCGAGTCCGTCCAGCCCGGCGATCAGGGGCTCGACCTCGTCCTCTGCGACGTCGAGCACGAGCAGCTTCTGGTACGGCGTGGTGCGCACTCGGCGCGAGCCGTGCGCTTCGGCGAGGTCCGCGAGCGCGGTGAGCATCTCACCGGAGACGCGGCCGACGGTCGGAGCCGCCCCCACGAAGAATCGGCCGTCCTTCTGCTTGTGAACGCCGACGTGGTCGCCGAGGCCGCGGGGGCGCGGTGCGGCCGGACCGTCGGGAAGGGGCGCGTCGAGGTACTCGGTCTCGAGCACCTCGCGGAAGCGCTCGACGCCCCAGTCGGCGAGCAGGAACTTCATCCGCGCCTTGTTGCGCAGCCGGCGGTAGCCGTAGTCGCGGAACACCCTGGTGACGCCGTGCCAGACTTCGGCGACGCGCTCCGGGGCGACGAAGGTGCCGACCCGCTCGCCCAGGCGCGGCACGGTCGACAGGGCGCCGGCGACCCACAGGTCGTATCCGATGCCGAGCTCGGGATGCTCGACGGCGACGAAGGCGCAGTCGTTGATCTCGTGCACGACGTCCTGGCTGGGGTGGCCGGTGATCGCGGTCTTGTACTTGCGGGGCAGGTTCGACAGCGACTCGTCGCCGATGAATCGCTCAGCGATCTCGTCGATCTGCGGCGTCGGGTCGATCAGCTCGTCCGCTGCGATGCCCGCAACGGGAGAGCCGAGGATGACGCGCGGCACGTCGCCGCAGGCCTCGGTGGTGCTCAGCCCCACGGCCTCCAGTCGCCGCCAGATCTCCGGCACGTCTTCGACGCGCACCCAGTGCAGCTGCACGTTCTGCCGGTCGGTCAGGTCGGCGGAGCCGCGGGCGAACTCGGTGGAGATCTCGCCGATCACCCGCAGCTGTTCGGTGCTGAGCCGGCCGCCGTCGATGCGGACCCTGAGCATGAAGTACTCGTCTTCGAGCTCGTGCGGCTCGAGCTGAGCCGTGCGCCCGCCGTCGATGCCCGGCTTGCGCTGCGTGTACAGGCCCCACCAGCGGAACCGGCCGTGCAGGTCGGTCGGATCGATCGAGGCGAAGCCGCCTTCGGCATACTCGTTCTCGATGCGCTCGCGCACGTTGAGACCGTTGTCTTCGAGCTTGAACTCCTCGTTGCCGTTCAGGGGCTCTGTGCCGTCGACCTTCCACTGCCCGTGCGGTTTGGTCGGTTTGCGGGCCGTGCGCGTACGAGCGCCGCGAACGGTCGTCGGCTGCTGGATGGTCATAGCGCCCCCTCGATGAATGGCTGTCTGCCAACGTACGGCCGGCCGGCGCAAGGGCCCACTCTCTTGCGAAATGTGAAGTCACACGGGGAAACACTTCCGTCACGAAGGAACGGATCCGGCGTGAGCGACTCTGGCTGATCCGGACGCACTAACGTGGCAGGCGTGACAGCATCCGAGCCCAGCGATCAGGTCCTGCTCTCCTCGTCAGGCGGGCTGGGACGCATCATCCTGAACCGGCCGCGGGCGATCAACGCGCTCACCCCGGCCATGATCGAGCAGGTGAGCGGAGCGCTGGGCACGTGGCGGACGGATCCGGATGTCGGGCTCGTCCTGCTGACGGGAGAGGGCGAGCGGGGGCTGTGCGCCGGCGCCGACGTGCGCGCGCTGCACCGGGTGCTCGTCGACGGAGAGACCGAGGCTGCCGACGCATTCTTCCGCACCGAATATGCGACCAATGCCCTCATCGGTGAGTTCGCCAAGCCGATCGTCGCCGTGATGCACGGGGTCACGATGGGCGGCGGCATCGGTGTGTCCGGCCATGCGGCCGTGCGCGTGGTCACCGAGACCTCGCAGCTGGCGATGCCGGAGACGCGTCTCGGTTTCACCCCGGATGCCGGTGGCTCATGGCTGCTCTCCCGCGCGCCCGGCCGGCTCGGCGAGTACCTGGCGCTCACCAGCGACACGATGGACGCCGCAGACGCGCTGCACTGCGGGTTCGCCGACTTCTTCGTGCCGTCAGAGCGCGTCGGCGACCTCGTCGACGCCTTCGAGACCCGCGCCGACCCGCAGACGCCGGCCGAGCTGATCATGCTGTTCGATGAGACGCCAGAGTCGTCACGGCTGGCGAGGGAGCACGAGTGGATCGATGACGCCTTCGCCGCGGACACGGTCGAGGAGATCGTCGAGCGGCTGCGAAGGATCGGCGGACCGCGGCCGGAAGCAGCACTCGAGGCGCTCTCGGCACGCGCGCCTCTTGCACTGAAGGTGACGCTCGAGGCCATCAGGAGGGCCCGTGGGATGTCGACTCTGCGCGACGCGCTCGCACAGGAGTACGGCCTGGTGTCGTGGTTCGTGAGCAGCCGGACCGACTTGTCCGAGGGCATCAGAGCCCAGGTCGTCGACAAGGACTTCCGGCCCGACTGGACGCCGGCGACGCTGGCGGAGGTGTCGCAGGAACTCGTGGCGGAGGCGTTCGCGCACCGACCGACCGCGCCGCTGTGGTGAGCACCGCAGCGCCCGAGCCGGAATAGCAGCCCTTCCGGCGCGTTGAGGCTGAGGGGGAGGACCGGAGACATGAGGGAGCGACGGATGACGACCACGCAGGACTTCGGAACGTACGGCGTGTGGCGCGGGGTCACCGGCATCGATGATGCCTTCGCGCAGGCGACGGAGCGGCTCGGCTTCGGCGCACTGTGGGTGGGCGGCTCGCCGTCCGGTGATCTGGAAGCGGTCGAGCGCATCCTCGACGCGACGGAGACCCTCACGGTCGCGACGGGAATCGTGAACATCTGGAAGGACGCCGCGACCGATGTCGCCGCATCGTTCCGCCGCATCGAGGAGCGGCATCCTGGGCGCTTCGTGCTCGGCATCGGATCGGGTCACCGGGAGGCGACGCCCGAGCGGGTGAAGCCGCTGTCGGCGATGCGCGAGTACGTATCGGTGCTCGAGACGGAGGGACTGCAGAAGGAGCAGATGCTGCTGGCGGCGCTCGGGGACAAGACCCTCGCGTTCTCCGCGGAGCGCACCCTCGGCGCTCACCCGTACCTCACCGTTCCGGCGCACACCGCGCACGCGCGCACCGTGCTCGGAGACGCGCTGCTCGCGCCGGAGCTGAAGGTCGTCGTGAACGCCGACCGCGACGAGGCCCGCGCGATCGCGCGCAGCTACCTCAAGGGCTACTTCGGTCTGCGCAACTACGTCGGCGCACTGGTGCGCTTCGGCATCGATCCGGATGACATCGCCTCGGGCGGTTCGGACGCCGTCATCGACAAGGTGGCGGCGAACCCGACGGCGGCCGCTGCGGTCGCAGGCGCGCGCGAGCATCTCGACGCGGGAGCCGACCATGTCTCGCTCCAGGTGCTCGGCGAGGACCCGATCGGGTCGCTCGAGCAGATCGCGGAGGAGACCGGGCGGTAGCCGCGTGATTCCGGACTGAGTGCGGAATCACCCCGAGATTTCGCCTCTGATCCGGGAATCTTCTTCGCCATGAGCGTACAAGCGTTCGGCAGGCTCCCGAACGTCGGAGGTTCGTGCCAAAGTGATTTCGGCGGCCATCGTTGGGGCCGCGCTCACCATCGGGGAACATCCGTGCTCATCAAACTGCTTGCCCGCTATCTCGGGCGCTACTGGCCGCTGCTGGTCGGTGTCCTTGTGTTTCAGTTCGCATCGGCGCTTGCTGCGCTCTTCCTGCCGACCCTCAACGCCGACATCATCGACCACGGAGTCGCCGTCGGCGACACCGGGTACATCCTGCGCAGGGGGTCGATCATGCTGCTCGTGGCGCTCGGGCAGATCCTCGCGGCGATCGTCGCGACGTTCTGTGCCGCGAAGTCCGCGATGAGCCTGGGGCGCGACATCCGCAACGACGTCTTCCAGCGGGTCTCGACCTTCAGCGAGCGCGAGGTGTCGCGCTTCGGCTCCGGCTCGCTGATCACCCGCAACACGAACGACGTGCAGCAGGTGCAGATGCTCGGCGTGATGAGCGCGACGATGCTCGTCATGGCGCCGATGATGGCGATCGGCGGCATCATCATGGCGCTGCGCCAGGACGTCGGGCTGAGTTGGATCCTCGGTGTGTCCATCCCCGTGCTGCTCGTTCTGGCGGCCGCCGTGATCGCACGCATGGTCCCGCTGTTCCGGCGCTACCAGACCCGGATCGACGCGGTGAACCGCGTCATGCGCGAGCAGCTCACCGGCGTGCGGGTCGTGCGAGCGTTCGTGCGAGAGACGATCGAGGAGAAGCGGTTCCGCAAGGCCAACACGGACATCTACGTCGTCGGCCGCAACGTCGGTTCGATGTTCGTGCTGCTGTTCCCGCTCGTCATGCTCGTGATGAACCTCACGATCGTCGCCGTCGTGTGGTTCGGCGGCATCGAGGTCAATGAGGGGAACGCTCAGATCGGCACGATCTTCGCCTTCATGCAGTACGTGGGGATGATCCTCGGCGGCGTCATGATGGCGAGCTTCATGGCGATCATGATTCCGCGTGCCGCTGTCTCCGCGGATCGCATCGGCGAAGTGCTCGATGCCGAGACCACTCTCGTTCCGCCGCAGAACCCCGTCACCGAGATGACCAGGCCGGGCCAGGTCGTCTTCGACGACGTCGAGTTCACCTACCCCGGTGCCGACCAGCCCATTCTCTCCGGCATCTCCTTCCGTGCCGAGCCGGGCGAGACGGTGGCGATCATCGGTTCGACCGGAGCCGGAAAGACCACGCTCGTCTCGCTCATCCCTCGTCTGTTCGACGCAACGGGCGGCACCGTCTCGGTGCACGGGGTCGACGTGCGCGAGGCCGACCTCGACACGCTGTGGAGCGGGATCGGACTCGTGCCGCAGCGGCCGTTCCTGTTCTCCGGAACGGTGAGGTCGAATCTGCGCTTCGGGCGTGACGGCGCCACAGACGACGAGCTGTGGGAAGCGCTCGAGATCGCTCAGGCCGCCGATTTCGTGCGGGAGAAGCCCGAAGGGCTCGACACTCCGATCTCGCAGGGCGGCACCAACGTCTCGGGCGGCCAACGGCAGCGCCTGGCGATCGCCAGGGCGATTGTGCGCCGCCCGGACATGCTCGTGTTCGACGACTCCTTCTCAGCCCTCGACCTCACCACAGATGCCCGCCTGCGGCAGGCACTGTGGCGGGAGCTGCCAGGCGTGACGAAGATCGTGGTCGCGCAGCGCGTGTCGACCATCACCGATGCCGATCGCATCCTGGTGCTCGATGACGGCAGGGCAGTCGGGGTCGGCACCCACGAGGAGCTTCTGGAGACCAGCGACACCTACCGTGAGATCGTCGAATCTCAGCTCGGAGCGACGGAGACCAGCGCATGAGCGACAATGCATCGGCGACGGACTCCCTCGCCGTCAGCGAAGAGGAGCGCCAGGCGCAGGAGGCGATGATCGCCGCGGGCGCCGGAGAGCCAGGCGCCATGGGCGGCAAACCGAAGAACTTCTGGCCCAGCTTCCGTCGGTTCCTCGGGCTGCTGGGGCCGCACGCGTGGGTGTTCGGCCTCGCGACGCTGCTGGGCGCGATCGGTGTCGTTCTGTCCGTCGCCGGCCCGAAGATCCTCGGCGAAGCCACCAACGTCGTGTTCGAGGGCGTCATCTCGCTGATGGTCGCCGACCAGTTCGCCGGCCTCTCGCAGGAGGAGGTCGTGGCCGCGCTCGAAAGCGCTGGCCAGCACGACTACGCCAACATGGTCGGCGCGATGCAGAACTTCGCGCCGGGCGCCGGTGTCGACTTCGAGGCGCTGCGCACCGTCGTCATCTGGGCGATTCTCGTCTACGTCGTCGGTTCGCTGCTGCAGTGGGTGCAGGGCTACATCATCAACGTCGTCATGGTGCGCACCATGTGGCGCCTGCGCGAACAGATCGAGCAGAAGATCAACAGGCTTCCGCTGCGCTACTTCGACAAGGTGCAGCGCGGAGAGCTGATCAGCCGGGTCACCAACGACGTCGACAACATGACGCAGACGCTGCAGCAGTCGCTGTCGGGTGCGATCACGTCGCTGCTGATGGTGGTCGGCGTGGTCGGCATGATGTTCTCGATCTCGTGGCAGCTGGCGCTCGTGGCGCTCGTATCGCTGCCGCTGATCGGCATCATCATGGGCGTCATCGGGCCGAAGTCGCAGAAGGCCTTCCAGATGCAGTGGCGCAAGGTCGGCCGACTCAACTCGCGCGTCGAGGAGTCGTTCTCCGGTCACGCGCTCGTGAAGGTGTTCGGTCGCGAGAAGGAGATCTCCGACGCCTTCCGCGAGGAGAACGAAGAGCTGTACCAGGCATCGTTCAAGGCGCAGTTCCTCTCGGGCGTGATGATGCCGTCGATGCAGTTCGTCGGCTACCTCACCTACGCGGGCATCGCCGTCCTCGGCGGGCTCATGGTCGCCAGCGGTCAGATCCGCATCGGCGACGTGCAGGCGTTCGTGCAGTACTCCCAGCAGTTCACACAGCCGCTCACCGAGCTCGGCGGCATGCTCCCCGTCGTGCAGTCGGGAACCGCGTCGGCCGAGCGGGTGTTCGACCTGCTCGATCAGGACGAGCAGGACCCGGATGATGATGACGCACCGACGGCGCCGGCTGGCGGCGCGGGCGTGATCGAGTTCCGAAACGTGAGCTTCTCGTACACACCGGAGCAGCCGCTCATCGACGATCTCTCCTTCCGAGTGGAACCGGGTGAGACTGTTGCGATCGTCGGCCCCACGGGGGCGGGAAAGACGACGCTCGTGAATCTGCTGATGCGCTTCTACGATCTCGACGGGGGAGCCATCCTGCTCGACGGGCAGAGCATCGGCGAGATGGCGCGCGGAGACCTGCGCTCGCGCACAGGCATGGTGCTGCAGGATCCGTGGCTGTTCGCCGGCACGATCCGCGACAACATCCGATACGGCAACGAGAACGCGACAGACGAGGAGATCCTCGAGGCCGCGGAGGCGACGTACGTCGACCGGTTCGTGCATTCGCTGCCTGATGGTTATGACACTGTGCTCGAGGAGGACGCTGCGAACGTGTCGGCTGGTGAGCGTCAGCTGATCACGATCGCCCGCGCGTTCCTGCGCCGTCCGCAGGTGCTGATTCTCGATGAGGCCACCAGCTCCGTCGACACCCGCACCGAGCTGCTGCTGCAGCAGGCGATGGCCGCGCTGCGGAAGGGGCGCACTTCGTTCGTGATCGCGCACCGTCTCTCGACGATCCGCGACGCCGACCTGATCCTGGTGATGGAGCACGGGTCGATCGTCGAACAGGGCAGCCACGATGAGCTGATCACACGGCGCGGCGCGTACTGGCGGCTGTACCAGAGCCAGTTCGAGCACGCGGCGGTCGACATCGACGCGGAGGAGGCTCCTCCGGCGACCGGCGAGGTGTCTGTGGTCGAGGCGTCGGAGGCCTGACGAGGCGGAACCGGACTCAGCTCAGGCCGAGAAGCTCGAGCGGGTGGGTCAGGCGCCAGCCGAGCTCCGGGCCCGAGATGTCGCCCGACAGGTCGACGCGAACCGACGCGTCGACGAACGAACCGGAGGCGCTCACGTCTCCGACCTCATCGCCGGCGCTGCGTCCGAGCACGTCCGAGAAGGTCGTGGTGATTTCAGCGGAGTCGCCGTCCCACAGCACGAGGGACAGGTCCTCCGGCGTCACCAGGTCAGCACTCTCGCCCCACGCCGTGGTGACCGAGCCGACGATCGTCTCGCCTGGCACGACAAGGGTCGATTCGGTCACGGCCGCTGTGGCGTCTTCGAGCAGGGTGCGCGCGACGATGTCGCGGCCGACGTTGTCGGGCTGGCCGAGGATGGAGGCGACGACCGTGACGGTCTCCCCCGCTGAGTCGACTTCCTTCGCGACGACGAGGTTGGAGTTGTTCAGCAGGGTGCCGGTCTTGAGCCCCACCACTCCCTCGTCATCGATGAGGGGGTTGGAGTTCTCGACGAGGCCGGCTCCCGGAAGCTCGACCTCTTTCTGCTGCACGATCTCCGCGACCACCGGATGCTCCAGCGCGAGGGCGCCGAGTCGGGCGACGTCGGCCGGTGATGACGTGTTGTCCCAGTCGATGCCGGAAGGCTGCACGACCGTCATCGACGTGAGGCCGTTGTCCTCGAGCCAGGCGGGCGCCTGGGCGGCGAACTCTTCGATCGATCCGAACGTCTCGATCACCAACCGGTCGATCCAGTTGTTCGCGGAGCCGAGCAGGACGCCCTGCAGCATCTGGTACTGCGTGAGGGAGCCGTCGACCGGCACTTCGAGACGGGACTCGCCGCGAGAGGCATATCCCCAGTACGCGTTCTGGTCGTCCCAGGTGAAGGCATAGGACGGACCCTGTTCGCCGGATTCGAGCGGCTGCTGGTCCAGGACCATGAGCACAGAGACGAGCTTGGTGATGCTGGCCATCGGGCGTTCGTCGCTCGACGAGGAGGCGACGTCTCCCGTGTGGCCGACAGCGGCCACGGCGGCACCGCCGTCCTCGGGCCACTGCGGCTCGAGCGTCGGGCCCTCCGGGCTCTCAAGGGCGACCTTCTCCACGGTGGGCGTGACGTTGTCGAGCGGCCATGCCGCGCATGAACCGACGTACACGCCGGCGAGGACGACGGCCGTGAGGATCGGTGCGAGGACCGGCCACGCCGAGCGCCTGCGCTGGCGGACGAGCGGCTCAGGCTCGCCGTCGGTCTTCGGCTTGCGCGGGGCGCGATCGTTCGCGACGATGTCCGCCGTGCTCACCCACGCCAGCGCGGGCCTCTCGCTCGGGGCTTCGTCGCGCTGTTCGTCGCGCTGTTCGTCGGCAGCGGCACCAGCTGGATCGATCATCGTCGCGTCCATGGCGACGGTGGAGACCTCGGCGACCGGCATGGCGACGGTCGGCTCCGGCTCGTACGGCGACGTGCCGTCACGCGCGCCGGAGGCTTCGGAGGCTTCGGAGGATGCGACGTGGGTCAGGTCGTCTTCCGCGGCAGGCGCGGCGCTGTCGGCCTGGCCGGATGACGCTGCCGCGTCGGCCGCGGCAGCGGGCGTGGAAGTCGCGATCGGATTCGCCCGAGTGTCGTCGTCGATGTCATCTGCGGGAGCATCCGGTGCCTCGTGCGGCATCTCCGCGGCCGATGCCGTCGCCTCATCCGGAGCCTGCGCGCGCGGTGCGTCGCTCTCATCCGGAGCGTGCCGCTTCGAACGGCGCGAGCGGAAGGCCCCGCCGACCCGTGTCGAGACGGGAAGCGCTGCGTCGTCGTCGCCCTGCTGGCGCCTGGCGCGGGCCTCGCGGCGGGTCATCCTGCGCGGCGCGGCGTCCTCATCGGTGTCGGGCTCGAGGTCGCTCAGCGACATCGCGCGCAGCTGCTCCGGCTCGCTCGAGTCCTCCGCGGCGGGCTGCGAGGCGCGCGGTGTCTCGTCGGCGTTGTTGACGTCGTCGGTGGGCACGAGGCTACGCTACCGCCCCTCGCGCGGGATCAGCTGGCGGAAGCCTGTAATGACACCGGTAGCCTGGGCCGATGGAGTGGATAGAGCATCGGCGCGGCATGGACGGCGAGCTGCTCGGCTGGATGCGCCCGGCCGACGACGGATTCGTCGTGATCGACCTGCTCGGGCGTGAACTCACGGGCGTCGTCGACTGGTTCGAAGCGGAGGAGACTCTCGACGAGCTCGGCATCGGATACCTCGCAGACCCGTACGAGATGCGGCTCGACTCGGGTGGGTGGTTGCGGGTGCGCATCGCCGAGGCGACCCCGCGCCAGGTGCGGGTGAAGAAGGACGACTGGGGTGACATGACGGCAGACCAGGTGTACTACGCGCTGCCGTTCCCCGTGCCGACCGACGCCCTGCGCGCACTCTCGCAGTAACACGGGGAGAGATGCGGCACCGGATGTTCTATCCTGGTGCGGACAACCACGGGAGCTCGCCGAGCGGGCTGAGAGGAAGCGAACCGCGCTTCGACCGTCGAACCTGATCTGGGTCATGCCAGCGAAGGAAGGAAACCTGATGAGCAATTCTGCTGTGCCCACTCGCCGCACCTGGCGCGTCGTGGACATCGTCGTCGCGAGCGTCGTCGGCGTCGCGGCCGGTGTCATCTTCTGGCTGTGGGGGCTGGCCTGGCCCGTCTTCGACAGCGTGCTGTCCTTCACACCGGGACTGTCAGGCCTGACCGCCGGTGGCTGGCTGTTCGCCGGCGTGCTCGGCGGCCTGATCATCCGCAAGCCGGGTGCCGCGTTCTACACCGAGGTCGTCGCGGCCGTCGTATCGATGGCGCTCGGCACGCAGTGGGCGACCGAGACCCTCATCTGGGGGCTGATCGAGGGGGTCGGCGCCGAACTCGGCTTCGCGATCCTGCTGTACCGCAACTGGCGCCTGCTCGGCGCGCTGAGCGCCGGCATCTTCGCCGGGCTGTCGGTCGCGATCCTCGACACGACCTTCTCCTCGGTCGCCGCTCTTGCGGTCGAGGCGCGCACCATCTACTTCTTCGCCGCGGTCGTCTCTGGCATCGTGATCGCCGGCATCGGGTCGTGGGCCCTGCAACGCGCTCTGGCCGCGACCGGGGTGCTCGATCGATTCGCTTCCGGCCGCGACCGACGAGCGAGGCGCGGTGCGCCCGCCTAGGCGGAGCTCCGGATGAGCGATCTGTCGCGGCCGGCCGCGGTCAGCGCACGCAGCTGGGGCTGGCGCCACGCGGGCCGCGAGGAGTGGGCCGCGCGCGAGCTGAGCCTCGACATCGCCGCAGGGGAGCGCGTGCTGCTGCTGGGCGCGAGCGGCTCGGGCAAGTCGACGCTGCTGCGCGCCATCGCGGGCGTGCTCGGCGGCGACGAGGACGGCGAAGCCCGAGGCGAGCTGACCATCGACGGCGTGCCAGCGGCGCGGGCACGGGGCCGCGCCGGGCTCGTGCTGCAGGATCCGGATGCCCAGGTCGTGCTGGCCCGTGTCGGCGACGACGTCGCGTTCGGCTGCGAGAACCTCGGTGTCGAACGCGACGAGATCTGGCGCCGCGTTCCGCCGGCGCTCGCGGCGGTCGGCCTCGACGTCGCGCTGGATCGGTCGACGTCCGAACTGTCTGGCGGGCAGAAGCAGCGCCTCGCGCTCGCCGGAGCGCTCGCTATGCGTCCGGGACTGCTGCTGCTCGATGAACCGACCGCCCAGCTCGATCCTGCAGGGGTTCTGGAGGTGCGCGACGCCGTGCTCGGCGCGATCGGGACCGGCGGCGCGACACTGGTGGTGGTCGAGCATCGGCTGGACGCGTGGGTCGACCACATCGATCGTGTGATCGTGCTCGGCGCGGACGGCCTGATCGCCGACGGCTCTCCGGATGAGGTCTTCCGCGAGCACGCCTCCGGGCTGGCGGATGCGGGAGTGTGGGTGCCGTCGCGGTACACCAAGCACACGGTGCCGACCTCGCGCGATGCCGAAGACGGGTCAGGCGACATCGGCGCCGGAAGGAAGCGGCGGGAGACGGGCGGACCGGGCACAGTCGTCGCTGAGGCAGAGAAGCTGGCGGTCGCGCGCGGCGGCGGGATCGTCGCGACCGGGCTCGACGTCCAGGTGCGCGCCGGGAGAGCCCTCGCCGTGACGGGCCCGAACGGCGCGGGGAAGTCGACCCTCGCCCTCGCCCTCGCCGGGCTGATCGCGCCGGCCGACGGCTCGTACGTCGCGCCGTCGCTGGCGGGGGAGCTGCCGGAGCGCACACGCTGGTGGCGGCGCCGGCGCGACCTGAGCAGGCCCATCGAATGGACCTCACGAGAACTGCTCACCCGGATCGGCGCCGTGTTCCAGTCGCCAGATCACCAGCTGATCGCGCCGACCGTGCGCGCCGAGCTCGAGATCGGCCCGCACGCGCTCGGACTCTCGCCGGAGGAGACCGCCGCGCGTGTGGAGCCGCTGCTCGACAGGCTGCGTCTGCGCCACCTGCAGGACGCGAACCCCTTCACCCTCTCCGGTGGCGAGAAGCGCCGGCTCACGGTCGCCGCCGCTCTTGCCACGCGGCCGAAGGCGCTCGTGCTGGACGAGCCGACCTTCGGCCAGGACGCCCGCACCTGGCGCGAACTGGTCGCGATGCTCGCCGCGCTGCGCGACGAGGGAACGGCACTGGTGCTCGTCACGCACGACGAACCGCTCGTGGCGGCACTCGCCGACGACGTGCTGCGTCTCGACCCTGCCGGTGCCGATCATCCGGATGCGGTCAGTGCTGCAGGTGCGGGAGGCGCCTTGTGAGTCTGGTCATGATCGATGCACGGCACTCGCCGCTGGCCGGGGTGAATGCGCTGGCGAAGCTCGTCGCGACGCTGATGCTCGGCATCGCACTGATGCTGTCGATCGATCCGGTCTCGGCGGGCGTGAGCCTCGTGCTGACGCTCGCCGTGCTGCCGTTCGCCCGGCTCGGCGTCGCCGACGTGTGGCGCAGAACCTGGCCGATCGCCGCGGCCGCAGCCGTCGCCTCTGTGGCGACCGTGCTCTACGGGCGCCCCGCGGGGCAGATGTATGTCGAGTGGGGCATACTCCGCATCAGCGACGGATCGATCGACCTCGCGCTGGCGATCCTGCTGCGTGTGCTCGCCATCGCGCTGCCTGCGGTCGTGCTGCTGTCGACGACCGACCCCACCGACCTCGCCGACGCACTCGGTCAGATCGTGAAGCTGCCGGCCCGATTCGTGCTCGGCGCGCTGGCGGGCCTGCGTCTGGTCGGGCTGCTGATCTCCGACTGGCGCGAGATGTCGCTCGCGCGGCGCGCCCGCGGTGTCGCCGACCACGGCAGACTGCGCAGGTTCCTCGGTATGGCGTTCGCGCTGTTCGTGCTGGCGATTCGGCGAGGCACGCACCTGGCCACCGCGATGGAGGCCCGCGGCTTCGGCGCGGACCCTCGTGAGGTGCGCCGCACGTGGGCACGCCCGTCCGTGCTGCGCCTCCGCGACGGCGCGCTGGTGCTGCTCGCCGCCGTGATCGCCGCGGTGAGCATCGCGGCGGCGATCGCCACCGGCGCCTGGACGTTCATCCTCACCCTGTAGAACGCCCGGACCGACTCGGCGCCGTTGCGGGTCAGACCGGCACGTCGACGACGTGCGTCTCGCCTGTCTCCGGTTCGACGGACCCGGACGACCACGCCGCGATGTCGTCGCGCAGGCGCGGCAGCGCCTCATCCGGGGCCCAGACACTCAACCGAGCGGACGCTCCGTACTCCGTCTCGCCCAGCACGGCATCATACGACCCCGCCCACGCGCGCAGCTGGTTGTCGTACCGCCCGGCGTCCGCGTGCGAGACGTCGAAGGCGACGTGTGTGAGGGCACGCCGATGCACGATCGTCGCCTCGTCGAGCGCGTCTGAGACCGCCTGTCCGTATGCGCGGACGAGCCCGCCCGCCCCGAGCTTGATGCCGCCGAAGTAGCGGGTGACGACCGCGACGACGTCGGTCAGGCCGCGACGGCGCAGCACCTCGAGCATGGGGACGCCGGCCGTCCCCGACGGTTCGCCGTCATCCGACGAGCGGGCCTGATCCGCCGTGAGTCCCGTCACCATCGCCACGCAGTTGTGGCGCGCGTCCCAGAACTCCTTGCGGATGGTCGCGATGAACGAGTCGGCATCGGCGACGGATGAGACCGGCTGCAGGTGCGTGAGGAACCGCGACCGCTTGATCTCGAGTTCGTGGTCCACGCGCCCCGCGATGGTGGCGGGATACGCGTCTGGCATCCTTCGAGGGTAGCGTCGGAGCATGGACGCAGCTGTCGATGTGAAGGCACTCGCCCTCAACGTGGAGATTCCCGAGCACCTGCGCTGGCGCGACGAGAGGCGCGGGGAAGAGTCCGAGCTCCAATCGATCACTGTGCGGCTGTTGCCGGACGACACGCTCGCGGCGAAGGCGTACGGGCGTCCGGTCGCGGGAGGCAGGGGTGCATACGTGTCGTTCGCCGTGCGACGAAGCCCCGAGATCGACGCGCTGATCGCGGAGGCGGCCGACGAAGCCGCGCGCCGGTGGTCGGCGCACGACGGCCTCTGAACCGGTGGGCCCGAGTTCCTGCTCTCCGGCACCCGGTGCCCTACCCTGAACCCATGCAGACGCTGACCCTGTCGGAAGCCAGGCGGTCGCGATGGGGCGCGCAGCTGCTCGGCGGCTCCGAGCTCACGCCAGTCGACGTCGTCGACCGCGCGATCGCGCTGCAGGGGCAGGATCTGCCGGCCGTGCTGCGGGCGATCGCGATGCGTTCGCGACCTGGCACGACCGTCGACGATGTGCGCGCCGCGTTCGACCGGGGCGAGCTGGTGCGCTCGTGGCCGGTGCGCGGCACTCTGTTCGCCACGACGCCGGCGCACCTCGCGGCGCTGCTGTCGCTGACCGGCGAGCGCATCCACCGTTCCACGGTGCGCCGTCGTGCGGAACTCGGTCTCGACGACGGCACCGTTGCCCGCTCCGGCGAGGCTGCGCTCGACGCGCTCTCCGACGGCGGCCTCACCCGCGCCGAGCTCCTCGCGGTGTGGAAGAACGAGGGAATCGACACCGCAGGCGGTCGCGGCTACCACCTGATCTTCCACCACGCCGTCTCCGGCACGTGGCACTGGGGATCGTTCCGGGGCGAGGAGCAGCTCCTCGCCCCGTCCATGGACACACCGACGCCCTCTCCTGATCCGCTGCCCTTGATCATCCGGGGGCTCGTGACGGCGCGCGGTCCGGTGACCGAGGTCGACCTCGCCTGGTGGCTCAAGCTGCCGAAGACACAGGTGCGGCGTGCGATCGCCGCCGCGGACCTCACCGAGATCGTGCTCGACGGTGGGCCCGCCTGGATCGCCGACGAACCCGCGACGGATGCGCCGACCGACACCTTCGCGCCGGCGTTCGACGAGTGGATCCTCGGCTACCAGGACCGTTCCTTCACGGCGTCCTCAGCGATGCAGACTGCGCTCGTGCCTGGCGGCAACGGAGTGTTCCGCCCCGCGGTGATCGTCGACGGCGTCACCGTGGGCACGTGGCAGGGACGCTCGAAATCGCGCAGAGAGCCCTCACTCGAACTCGTCGAGAAGGTGCCGGCTGCGACCCGGCGTCGGCTCGAGGCCGCGCTCGCCGCCTGGCCCCACGCATAGGTGGATTCGGCGCGCTTCGCTACGGCGAGATGCCCCGTTCCAGTCCGAAACCGCGACCAGAACGGGGCGTCTCGACAAAGTCCAGGCACTTCGCGAGCGTGGCGCGGGCCACGGCGGCGCCATGGGTCAGGGGATGGCGGCGAGCTCGTCCGGGGCGGCTGGCGCGTTCACGCAGATCGTATCGGCGAGCCCGCCGAAGCGATTCGTGAGCAGGGCGCGGATGTCGCCGGGTGCGCCGGAGACGCAGAAGGCGTCGAGCATTTCGTCGGTGATCGAAGCGGCCATCTCGCCCCACTCGCCGCGGCGGGATGCGGTGTGCAGCCGGTCGGCGGCGTCCTCCCAGCCGTGCCGCTCCATCACGGGGCGATAGGCGGGCGTCGAGGCATAGAACGCGATCTGCTGGCGAACGGTCTCCTCCTGCTTCGCGCGTGAGGGCTCGTCGGCCCCGGCGATCACGAACGGCTGGAGCACGACATCCGGAACGTCGCGATCGGCTGAGCGCGCGCCGGACTCGAGGCGGGGGAGCGAGACATCGGCGAGGTACTCGCGGGTCGTGAACGCGTGCGCCACGAAGCCGTCTGCGACTTCACCGGCCAGCGCCGTCATGCCGGGGCCGACGGCCGCGAGCCAGATATCCGGATTGCCGAACGGGTTGGGTCCAGGATCGAAGAACGGCGTCATCAGGGTGTGCCTGTAGTGCTCCCCGCGCACGTTCAGACGCTCGCCGGTCCGCCACGAGTGCCAGATCGCGCGCACGGCGCCGACGAACTCGCGCATGCGCGGCACGGGCGCGGACCACGGCATCGAGAAGCGCTTCTCGATGTGCGCCTGCACCTGTGAGCCGAGGCCGAGCGCGAACCGGCCCCGTGCGGCCAGATGCACGTCGTTGGCGGTGGTCGCCAGCGTCATCGGGTTCCGCGCGAACGCCACCGCGATCGCCGTGGCCACCCGCACGCGCTCTGTCGCCGCCCCCGCCACCGCACAGCCGACGAGAGGATCGTGCTGCGTCTCCGCTGCCTGCACGCCGTCGTAGCCGCTGCGTTCGGCGAACGTCGCCGCTTCTGTCAGCCCTCGAGGCGACGCGTCGCGGGCGCCCAGCTCGAGCCGGATGGTCTTCGCTTCTTCGCGCATGATGCTTATCCTGATCGGGGGTGACCGGCATCCGGAAATGATTTGTGGGAATGCCACTGTCGAGCCGTCGCGGCAGCGGGCGAGATTCCCGGGCGCACGGAGGGACGTCGCCCCATTCGCAGTGTGTGAAAGCACCCGCTCCGGTGAAGACCGCGGGCGCGAGCCCACGTGGGGCGTCGCGTCGAACGCACGCCTTCGGCGGCTCCGCGCGCGAATCCGCGCTTCTTGTACGAATGCGCAACAGTTCGCCATTCGGCGAATCCGGGGTGATATCCTTCGCCGACAAGCACAAGCAGTACGTTCGACGCGGTCAGCAGACGCACACCAGGCATGGATATGAACGTGTCACGCTTGTGCTGCACGGAGGTTGGGGGATCTCCGTTCGGAAGGCGAATCGCCCGAGATTCGCAACGGCGAGCGAACGCGTTCGCCGTCCGTGAAGCCGCGAGCCGTTGAGGCTCACATGCGGAGGGGAACAATGAACAAGTCGAACGTGCGCATCTGCGCGCCGCTTCAGCGTACGGCACGACCGGCGCCTGTCGGTGAGCGATCATGATGCTCCGGATGGGCCTGCCGGATCTGGTAGGCGGCGGCCCGCTGCAGGTCTCGTCGCAGCGCCTTTCCGAGGGCGTCTACGACCGTCTGGTCACCGACATCCGCACCGGCGTGCTCCGGCCAGGAGACCCGCTGCGCGACCGCGACGTTGCTGAGCACCTCGGGGTCTCCCGCACGCCGGTGCGCGAGGCCATTCAGCGACTCGAGCGCGCCGGACTGCTCGACGTGTGGCCGGGGCGCCAGACGAAGGTCCGCGAACTCGGCGGCGACGACACCACTCGCCTGTACGAGTACTTCGGCGAGCTGTGCGCCATGCATGTGCGTTTCGGGATGGGTCGTGCCGGCGATCCGGATGTGGATTGCGAGCCCGTGCACAAAGCCGCTCGCGGCCTGGCCGAGACCGACGAGGCCGCCTGGGCGGATGCATTCGTCGGCTTCATGGAGAAGGTCGCCGCGTGCGATGTATCCGTGCGCGGCCGACTGCTCGAAGACCACCTGCCGCTGATGAGCATCGTGCTGCGCCGCGCTCCCGAGATCGCGGGTGACCGGCTGCAGCTCTCCGCCGATCTGAACAGCGCGGTCGAGCGCGGCGAGACCGACGCGGCGACCGACGCCATCCGGGCCCTGTTCGGCCTCGACGGCTGAGATGACGCAAGCGCGGGCCGGGAGAGCAGCTCTCCCGGCCCGCGCTTCAGTGCGGTGCGCGTGTCAGGCGCAGACCTCGCCGAGTTCGGTCGAGGCGGCGGTGAGGTCCTCGGAGGCGCCCGTCACCTGTTCGGTGAGCTCGGTGACCTCGGTGGCCGCATCGGCGGACGTCGCGTCGATCTCGGCCATCTTCTGCGAGACCTGGTTGACGGTCTCGTAGCTGTCCGCGTACTTCGTGAAGGTCGTGCTGACCTCCTCGTTCGTGACCTGGTCGTTGATCGACGCGATCGTCTCGCTGGTCTCACTGATCAGGCTGTTGAGCTTCTCGGTGTCCTGCGAGGTCGCGGCCGACATGATCTCGGAAGTGCTCTCCGAGAGATCGGTCAGGCCGGTGACGACGATCTCGCACGCGTCGGCGACGCTCTGGTCGGATGTCTCTGTGGTCGTCTCTTCGGAGGTGGACTCCTCGGTCTGCGACGACGCATTGTCGTCGGCCGGAGCATCCGCCGAGTCGTCGGAGCCGCAGCCGACCAGCGCGGCGGGAATGAGTGCGAGAGCGCCGAGCGCGATGAGCGCGCGTCCGCGACGAAGGGTAGCCATGTGGACTCCTCAGAGCAGGCGGGGGAGCACAGGAAAGTCATCGGACGCGTCCCCCCGAAGTTCCGCGCCGACAGTCACAGCCTATGACTCTGTGCCTGGGTCGCCGATGGGGAGAAGTGCCCTGGCTGGTCGCTGCGGCATCCGGATGCCGCAGGTGCCGTCCGTATGCCTTTCAGGCCGGGCCCCGTACCCTTTGAGGTATGACTTCCTCGGAGAGCGCGTCGCGACCTGCCACGGCTGAAGGCCCGGGCCCTGTGCGTCAGGTGCGCCCGAAGGCGGAGGGGTGGCAGCAGGCCAAGGACGCCGAGGGGCGTCCGCTGCTGCAGTTCGCCAGCCCCAAGCGCGGCAAGCCGCCCGTGCATCTCGCCGACCTCACCCCGGAAGCGCGTGTCGAGAAGGTCAAGGAACTGGGCATGCCTGGATTCCGTGCCAAGCAGCTCGGTACGCACTACCTGCAGCACTGCACGTCGGACCCGGAGCGGATGACCGACCTCCCGGCGGAAGGCCGCGACGAGCTGGTCGCCGGGCTGCTGCCGACGCTTCTGACCGAGGTGCGCAGGCTGCAGACCGACGACGGCGACACGATCAAGTTCCTGTGGAAGCTGCACGACGGCGCCCTGGTCGAGTCCGTCCTCATGCGCTACCCCGGTCGGATCACGCTGTGCGTGTCTTCGCAGGCCGGGTGCGGCATGAACTGCCCGTTCTGCGCGACCGGTCAGGCCGGTCTCACCCGCAACATGTCGGCGGGCGAGATCGTCGAGCAGGTCGTGCGCGCCAACGCGCTGATCCGCGCGGGCGAGCTCGGCGAGTCCGAGCATGACGACGAGCGTGTGACGAACATCGTCTTCATGGGCATGGGTGAGCCGCTGGCCAACTACGCCAGGGTGATGCATGCGGTCAGGGTGATGACCGACAAGAAGCACGGCATGGGCATGAGCGCCAGGGGCATCACGATCTCGACCGTCGGCCTCGCTCCGGCCATCCGGAAGCTCACCGACGAAGACATCCCGGTGACGTTCGCACTGTCGCTGCATGCGCCGGATGATGAGCTGCGCGACGAGATGATCCCGGTGAACTCCCGTTGGAAGGTCGACGAGGTGCTCGACGCCGCGCGAGCGTACTTCGACAGGACCGGCAGACGGGTCTCGATCGAGTACGCGCTGATCCGCGATATGAACGATCACCCGTGGCGCGCCGATCTGCTCGCCGACAAGCTGCACGCGCGTGGCAAGGGGTGGGTGCATGTCAATCCGATCCCGCTGAACCCGACGCCCGGCTCCGTGTGGGATGCATCGCCGAAGCGCGCGCAGCAGGAGTTCGTGCGACGGCTCAACGACGCGGGCATCCCCACCACGATCCGCGACACCCGCGGCAAGGAGATCGACGGCGCCTGCGGCCAGCTGGTCGCGACCGAAGACGACGAGAAGGCCGCGACCTCGTCCTGAGCGACGGGGCGGGGCTCGTCAGGGTGCGGAAAGGTACGGGGCGACGGCTCGTTCGAAGCCTTCGGCGGTGCGGCGCACGGCCTCGGCGGGCTCAGTGTCCCAGATCGCCTGGTTGAGCAGCTCGACTTCCACGTCGCCGGTGTAGCCCGTGGCCTCGACCGCGCGCGTCATGCCGGAGAAATCGATCACCCCGTCACCCGGATAGTGCCGGGAGAGCAGGTTGTCGGCTTCGAGCGGCGTCTTCCAGTCGCACACCTGATACGTGGCGATGCGACCCTCGCGGCCGGCGTGCGCGATGGTGTCGAGCACATCCGGATCCCACCACAGGTGGAACGTGTCGACCGTGACGCCGACGACCTCGGGCGCGAAGTCGGCGGCGATGTCGAGCGCCTGATCGAGGGTCGACAGCACGGAGCGGTCCGATGCATACATCGGGTGCAGCGGCTCCAGCGCGAGCTGCACTCCCCGCTGCTGTGCGTGCGGCGCCAGCTGCGCCACCGCATCGCGTACGCGCTCGCGCGCACCGACGAGATCGCGAGACCCATCAGGCAGACCTCCGACGACGAGCACGAGAACGGCTCGGGAACCGTCGGCGCCCGCGGCGGCGAGGGTCGCGGTCTCGTCGATCGCGACGCGGTTGTCGTCGAGGGCGGCGGTGCGCGTCGGGCCCTCCTCGGCCGTGAACCAGCCGCCGCGGCAGTGGGTCGAATAGCGCAGGCCGCTGTCGGCGAGCATTCTCGCTGTCTCGTCGAGCCCGGCCTCCTGCACCTGCTCGCGCCACAGCCCGATCGCGCCGATGCCGGCATCGGCCGTGACCCGGATGGCCTCGGCCGCGGTGGTCTTCTTGATCGTCGCCTGATTGATGGACAGACGGGGGTGAGGGGCGGTCATGCGTCGACTCCGTTCAGGCGCAGCAGCGAATGCCACCGCTCGGCGGCCAGGTCGGGCTTCTCGAGGGCGCGCGCGTCGTTGGCGAGGCGCACGATCTCACTGAGATGGCGCAGCGAACGCGCCGAATGCAGGCCGCCCACCATCTGGAAGGCGGGCTGGTGTCCGTTCAGCCATGCCAGGAAGGCGACGCCTGTCTTGTAGTAGAAGGTCGGCACGGCGAACACCTGCCTGCTCAGGGCCTGGGTCGGCTGCAGCAGTTCGAGGTAGCGTGCCGGATCACCTGCGTCGAGCGCCTGGATGGCTGCGGAGGCGACGGGTGCGAGCGCGGCGAACGCGCCCAGCAGCGCGTCGGAGTGCGTGCGCATCGTGCCGGGCGAGCGCTCCGGCTGGTCGGCATCCGGAGTATCCGCCCCGCCGATCAGACCGACGTAGTTGAAGTCGTCGCCGGTGAACATCCGCACGCCCTCAGACAGTCGTTCGCGCACGGACACCTCGGCGTCGGCGTCGAGCAGGCTCATCTTGAGCCCTGCGATCTTCGCCGTGTGCTCGGTGATGATCTCGACGACGACATCCGATGCCTCTCGCCAGTCGGTCGAACCGAAGTAGCCGGCCAGCTGCGGGTCGAACGCCGTGCCGAGCCAGTGCAGCACGACCGGCGTGGTCGCATCCCCCAGCACCTCGCGGTACACGCGGCGGTAGTCCTCGGCTGACGCGGCGGCGCGGGCCAGGTGCCTGCTCGCCATCAGCACGGGGACGGCGCCGTGCTCTTCGGCGTGGTGCAGCTGATGGCGGTAGCCGTCGATGATCTGCTGCAGCGAGACATCGGGTTCGTCGAGGTGATCGGTGTTCACACCGACGGCGACCGAGCCGCCCTCCTCGCGGGCTACCTGGGCGCTGCGGGCGATCAGCTCCCGCACGGCGGCGGCGTCGAGCCCCATGTTGCGCTGCGCGGTGTCCATCGCATCGGCCACGCCGAGACCCCACGAGTACACGTTGCGGCGGAACGCGAGGGTGGCGTCCCAGTCGATTTCGGCGGGCTGGCCCGGAGTGTTGTCGGCCCAGGCGACCGGCGCGACGTGCGCCGCTGCGTACGCGACGCGCGAGCGCAGGCCGTCCGTCGGCTTGTTGAACTCTCCCGCCTCGTTCAGAGCGGTCGAGGCGACGGAGCCGTCGCCGGAGAGCAGGGTGAGTGCGTCGCTCATCCGGATCAGTCCAGGCTCAGCTCGGGGAGTTCGACCTTGGTGCCGGTGCGGCTCGACTCGAGGCCGGCCTCGGCGAGCTGCACGCCGCGGGAGCCGGCGAGCAGGTCGAACGGATAGTCGGTGCTGGTGACGAAGCTGGTGAGGAACTCCTGCCACTGCTGGCGGAAGCCGTTCAGGAACACGTCGTTCGTCGGCACGTTCTGCCAGGTCGCGTCGTAGTCGACCGTGTCTTCGATGTCGGGGTTCCACACCGGCTTGGGCGTGGCATTGCGCTCCTGGATCTTCGCGCCGAACAGGCCGACCACGGCGGAGCCGTGCGTGCCGTCGACGTGGAACTCGACCAGTTCGTCGCGATTCACCCGCGTGGTCCAGCTCGAGTTGATCTGCGCGACCGCGCCGCCGGCCAGCTCGAAGACGCCGTATGCGGCGTCGTCGGCTGTGGCGTCATAGTGCTCGCCGCGCTCGTCCCAGCGCTCGGGAATGTGCGTCGAGGCGTGCGCATAGACGCTCTTCACGCCGCCGAACAGGTTCTCGAGCACGTAGTGCCAGTGCGGGAACATGTCGACGATGATGCCGCCGCCGTCCTCTGCGCGGTAGTTCCAGCTCGGGCGCTGGGCGGGCTGCCAGTCGCCCTCGAACACCCAGTATCCGAATTCGCCTCGCACGGAGAGGATGCGACCGAAGAAGCCGGAGTCGATCAGCCGCTTCAGCTTCTGCAGGCCGGGCAGGAACAGCTTGTCGTGCACGACGCCAGCCTTGACGCCGGCGTCTCTGGCCAATCGTGCGATCTCCAACGACTCTTCGACGGATTCGGCGATGGGCTTCTCGGTGTAGATCGTCTTGCCCGCGGCGATCGCCTTGCGCAGGGCAGAAGCGCGCGCCTTGGTGACGAGGAAGTCTCCGTAGATCTCCCACTTCGGGTCGGCGAGCGCGGCGTCGAGATCGGTCGTGCAGTCCTCGATGCCGTGCCGCTCGGCGATCTCGGCGAGCTTCGCCTCGCTGCGTCCGACCAGCAGGGGACGGACGGTGACCTTCGTGCCGTCCGGCAGCTCGAAGCCTCCCTCATCGCGGATCGCGAGGATCGAGCGCACGAGGTGCTGGCGATAGCCCATGCGCCCGGAGACGCCGTTCATGATGATGCCGATCTCACGAACGGCGGGAATCGATGTCTCGGACAAGATGATGCCTCCTTGCATGATGGCGTGTGCCGCATCCGAATGTTGGGAAGCGCTTTCCCGATGCGATAAGTGTGACACGGCGCGGCGATGCGGACAACACCCGCGTTCGTCGATGCTCCCGGTCAGTGGGAGGAGGGTGCTCTCGGGCTGCTCGTCACCAGGTGCCCTCAGTGCGATCGGGCGAACGCACCCGATCGAGGGGCAGTCGGTGTCACTGCTGCGTGGGGAACAGCTCGTCGAGGAACGCGAGCTGCGCGCGCTGGTGCACGATCTGACCGCCCTCATGGCCGTTGTAGGGATAGACCTCGATGCGCTTGTCTGCGCCCGCGTAGTGGTTGTACTGCGCGAACACCGTCGACGGAGGACAAGTGGCGTCGTACAGCGCGACGGAGTAGAGCGCCTTCGCCGTCGCCCGCGCCGCGAAGTTCATACCGTCGAAGTAGCTCAGCACGCGGAACACGTCGTCCTCTTCGCCGCGCCTGGTCTGCAGGTAGCGCGCGAGTTCGTTGTACGGATTCGCGTCGGTGATCTGCAGCGCCCGGCGGAAGAAGCTCAGGAACGGCACGTCCACCATGGCACCGGCGAGGCCGTCGGACAGCCCGGCCGCCGCCGCGGCGATGCCGCCGCCCTGGCTGGCGCCCGAGACGACGACGCGATCCGGGTCGACGGCCGGGTGGCTGCGCGCCGCGTCGACGGCGAGAGCCGCATCGGTGAAGATGCGTCGGTAGTAGTAGTCGTGCGGATCCTCGATGCCATGCGACATCCGGCCCGCGACCTGCGGTGCGCCGCCGACGGGGTCCGTTGTCGCGCCGGGGAAGCCTCCGTTGCCCTGCCCGCGGCTGTCCATCATGAACACGGCGTGTCCGGCGCTGGGCAGCTGCGTCCACTGTTCGGGGAACCCGCGACCCCCGCCGTAGCCCATGTACTGCACGACGGTGGAGCGGACCTCGCCCTTCGGCCGAACGAACCAGGCCCGGATGGGCTGTCCGCCGAAACCGGGGAACGTGACGTCCTCGACGACGAGGTTGCGCAGCGGGCCGTCCACCCGGGTGAACTGCGCCCCTCCACCGCGCGACTCCGTCAGCGTCGCGCGCCAGAAGTCGTCGAAGTCGGCCGGCTCTTCGCGCTCGGGCGCATAGGTGCGCAACTGGTCGAGGGGGAGGTCGAACTGCGCCATGGAGAGTCCTTGTCTGTGTTGTTCCGACGGTGCCGACGTTAGCGGATGTCGGCGGCGGCCGGCGCGGAGTCCGACGCCGGCGCCTCCCGGATGTCACACCCGCGGCCCGGCCGGTGTCGTATGGGTGAGCGGGCGCCGCAGGAGCGTCTGCAACCCAGGAGGAGAGTCGCCATGAGCAGCACGTTCCGCATCCCGAAGGCCCGCATCACCGGGCTGTACGGCCGAGTCCTCGCCGGCATCACCAAGCGGATGTGGGGGAAGATCCCCGACAACGCGTACGTGCTGTGGCACAATCGCCGCGTGCTGAACGGGGTGCTCGGCTTCGAACGCAGCGCGACGAAGTGGAACCGGCTCGACCCGCAGCTGGCGACGTTCGCCGAGATGGCCGTCGCCGGCGCCATCGGCTGCAGCTGGTGCCTCGACTTCGGGTACTACATGGCGCATCGGTCGGGCCTCGACCTCGAGAAGGTGCGCGAGGTGCCGCGCTGGCGCGGCAGCGACGCGTTCTCCTCGCTCGAGCGCGACGTGCTCGAGTACGCCGAGGCGGCCACGGCGACCCCGCCGACCGTCGACGACGCGATCGTGACTCGACTGGTCGAGGCCCTCGGCGCCCCTGCGATGGTCGAGCTGACCCAGCTGATCGGCCTGGAGAACATGCGTTCGCGATTCAACTTCGCGGCGGGCCTGGAGAGCCAGGGGTTCTCCGACGTGTGCGAGGTGCCGTGGGCGAAGGCGGACGCGGTAGCCTCGGCGTCGTGACAGTCGGTCGGTGACAGCGCGAGGAGGCGACACGTGAGCGACGCGGCAGAGGTCGACCGCATGAGGCAGGGCGACGCAGATTCGACGCGCGCGTTCTCCGCGCATCGGAGGCTGCTCTTCACGATCGCATACGAGATCCTCGGGTCCGTCGCCGATGCGGAAGACGTCGTCCAGGAGGCGTGGATCCGGTGGGACGCGGGCGATCGCGGCGACGTCAGGGATGCGCGCGCCTATCTCGCGCGGATCGTGACCCGTCAGGCGCTCAACCGCCTCCGCACCGTGCAGCGGCGGCGCGAGGACTACGTCGGCACCTGGCTGCCCGAGCCGATGGTGACGACTCCGGACGTCGCAGACGATGTCGTGCTCGCCGAGAGCGTGTCGACGGCGATGCTGCTCGTGCTCGAGACGCTCACGCCCCTCGAGCGGGCGGTGTTCGTGCTGCGCGAGGTGTTCGACTTCGAATACGAGGAGATCGCCGAAGCCGTCGAGCGGAGCGCAGCGGCGGTGCGCCAGACCGCAAAGCGGGCGCGCGACCACGTCGCAGCGCGCAGACCCCGGATGTCCGTGGAGCCCGATGAGGCGGAGCGCGTGGTCGAGCGCTTCAGAGCCGCGACGATGACCGGCGATGTGCAGGGCCTGGTCGACGTGCTCGCGCCCGACGTGGTGTTCCTCAGTGACGGCGGCGGGAAGGTCACGGCCGCCAGGCGACCGATCGAGGGCGTCGAGCGCGTGCTGCGCCTGCTGCACGGTCTGCTGTCGCAGTACCCGGATGCCCGGCTCGAGTCGGCCGCCGTCAACGGTTCGCCCGGCCTGCTCGTCATGATCGACGGCGCTCCGGACGGCGCGGTCTCGTTCGCGATCGACGGCGGTCGCATCATGTACGCCTACTACACCCGCAACCCCGACAAGCTCACGCACCTCACCGCCGCCCCGCCCCTCGCCCGCTGACGACTCCTCACATCTCCGTCAGACCCGCCGTTGTCAGCTGAGGAGAAGCGGGAGACGTGAGGAGCCGTCAGCGCTTCATCATGCGGACATCGCCGAAGAGCTTCGCGAGTCTGCTGATCCAGTCGTCTCGGCGGACGGCGAACCAGCCGACGACCATGGCGAGCGCGCTGGCGGCGAAGACCCAGAAGCCGACCCAGGTGGCCGAGTCGCGGCCCGCGTACATCGCGTCGAGATTGCGCAGCGCTCCGGTGGTGAGCACGAGGAAGACGTGCACGACGACGAACGCCACGAAGAAGAGCATGGTCGGCCAGTGCAGCGCCTTGGCCGCAGAGCCGGGGAAGAAGCGGTTCAGGGTCGTCGGCCAGAACGTGCTCAGCCGCCACCCGGTCAGCGCGGCGACGGGGGCCGCCAGGAACACGATGGCGAAGTAGGACAGCTGCTGCAGTGCGTTGTAGTTCACCCAGCTGTGGTGGGTCGGCCAGTCGAGCGAGACGTACTGCAGGCCGGCGGAGATCGCGTTCGGGACGATCTCCCACGTCGTCGGCACGACCCGCACCCAGTGTCCGCTCGCGAACAGCAGCACGACGAAGACGATGCCGTTGGCCAGCCACAGCAGATCGACGCCGATGTGCGTCCACAGGGCCAGCGACATCCGGCGCTTCTTCACTCTGCGCGACGTCCACAGCCCGCCCGCGCGCTTCTCGAAGCGATAGCGCAGTCCGCTGCGGATGATGAGCACCAGGAAGAAGGCGTTCAGGAAGTGCGTCCAGGACACGAACGCGGGGATGCCCTCTGCGGTGCCCTCCGGCAGCGGGGCCTCGCCTGGGTAGGCCGCCAGGAACGCCTCGAGCACGTCCGTCGACAGGACGGCGCGCACGCCGAAGATGACGCACCACCCGACGACGCCGAGCGCGGCGGTCAGGAGCAGCAGTGCCGAGCCGCGAACCCAGGTCGTCTTGCGACGCACGGTCTGAGGTCGGGCGGGATCGGTGGGCACTCGTATATCTTGACCGATCGCGCCTGCGAGGATGGAAAAGCGTTACGTCGTGTGTTGCGGCGCGGTCAGGCCGAACGGCCTGCTTCGTAGCCGGCGCGATAGGACTCCTCAGCGCCGGTGTGGAACATGTCGCGCTCGCCGGGGCGCAGGATGCTGCGCGCGCCGGGAAGGTCGAGCTCGCCGACGAGATCGCCTCGGCCTCGGATGACGGCAACGGGGCGCCCGGACGCCTTCCCCTTGACGAGGTCGGCTGCGGAGGCGAGTTCGTCGGCTGAGCACGGCTGGGTCACGGCGAGCTCCCGCCCCTGCGCGTCGGTCCGGCCGCGCAGATCCTCGAACACGTGCACGCCTGCTGCGCCGATCGCCTGGTCGGTCTGGCCGTCGCGCCACGCGCGGCCGAGGGTGTCGGAGACGATCACGCCGATCTGCGCGCCCAGCCGGGTCCGCAGACCTTCGGCGATGGCGCGGGCTGAGGCATCCGGATCCTCCGGCAGCAGCAGCACGGTGCCCTCCGGAGTGTTCGACGCGTCGACGCCGGCGGCCGCGGCGATGATGCCGAGCCGGCTCTCCACGATCCGGGTGCGCGCCCCGTTCGGCCAGGTGCGCTCCGCGACCACGCGCACCGTCTCGGCCGTGATCGCATCCTCGCGATCGTCGGCCCGGACGAAGCGGCCCTCGGCCTTGGAGACGATCTTGCTGGTCACCACGAGGATGTCGCCGTCCGCGAGCTCACCGCCGGCGGCCGCGGCGATCACCGCCACGAGATCGTCCCCCGCTGCGATCTCCCCGATCCCGTCCAGCGCCCACGCCTGCAGCATGTGCCCGCCTCTCGCGAATGCCTACGATGTTCGCGAGTGCCTACGGAACTGCATAGGCACTCGCGAAGAGCCTAGGCGTTCGCGGACGCCGGACGCCGCGATGTGCGTGCCCGCCTGGATTGAGCGTGGGGCGGGTGCGTGCAGCGCAAGGACGGTCCGCGATGTGCGGGCCGGGCGCCCGTCGAGCGGTCCGGACGCCGCGATGTGCGTGCCCGCCCCGCGCTCAGCGTGCTCAGCGTGAGAAGCGGACCTCGGTGAGGGACTCCCCCAGAAACGCCTCGTCGCGCTGGGCGCCGTCGAAGACGAAGCCGCGCTTGGTGTAGAAGCTCTCCCCGCCCGGGTAGTTCTGAGCGATCCAGCCGTACAGCGGCTCGTCGCCGTCGACGACCGCATCGAACAGTGCACGGCCGATGCCCTTGCGGTGCCACGAGTCGAGCAGGAACACGAAGTACAGCTCGCGCGGGGCTGGGGCGTCGTCGTCGCGCGCTGGGCCGGAGCCGGCGAATCCGACGATCTCGCCGTCGACGAGGGCCGCAGCGTGGCGGTGCTCGTCGCCGCGGGAGGCATAGTTCGACCACAGATCCGCGAGACGGCGAGGGGACACGGCCTCGAGAGCTGCGGCGGAGATCATGCCGTCATAGGTCTCGTGCCACACCTTGGCGTGGACGCGGCCCATGGCGTGGGCATCGTCATCTCGGATGGGACGGATGAGCACGTCGTTGGTGTCCATGGGCCAGAGCCTAGGGCGCGGTTTCCGGTGCGCGAAATCCACATTCCTGCGCACATAAATCGTAGTGTTGGGGTATGTCGACGCTGGATGGTGCCCACCCCGGAAAGGACATCGTCGACGAGGCGATCGCCCTGGCCAGGAAGTGGGTCTCGAAGTCCGTCGACGCGGAGCCCGACGCCGCGGCGGAGCGGCTCGCGGGAGTGCTCCGCGACGACGACGGGCTCGCCTTCACCGTCGGCTTCGTCGACGGAGTGATGCGCCCGGAGAGCCTGACGGCAGCCGCGCGCAGCCTCGCCCGCGTCGCGCCGCTGGCGCCGAGCTTCCTGCCGGCACCGATGCAGGCCGCTGTGCGCCTCGGCGGCATGGTGGGTCCGCTCGCGCCCGCCGCTGTGGTGCCGATCGCCCGTCGTGTGCTGCGTTCGATGGTCGGGCACCTGATCGCCGATGCCCGGCCGGACAAACTGGGCCCCGTGCTCGAGAAGATCCGCGAGAACGGCGAGAGGGCGAATCTCAATCTGCTCGGCGAGGCAGTGCTGGGCGAGAAGGAGGCGCAGCGGCGCCTCGCCGGCATCAGACAGCTGGTGGAGCGCGACGACGTCGACTACGTCTCGGTGAAGGTGTCGAGCGTGATGAGCCACGTCTCGATGTGGGCATTCGATGAGATCGTCGACAGGGTCGTCGAGCGACTCACCCCGCTCTACGAGTTGGCTGCGGGCAACGGCACCTTCCTCAACCTCGACATGGAGGAGTATCGCGACCTCGACCTCACGATTGCGGTGTTCACGCGCCTGCTCGAGAAGGAGCAGCTGCGCGACATGCGTGCCGGGATCGTTCTGCAGGCCTACCTGCCGGACGCGCTGCCCGCGCTCCGCGAGCTGACGGCATGGGCCGCGCAACGAGTCGACGCGGGCGGCGCGCCGATCAAGGTGCGTCTGGTCAAGGGCGCGAACCTTGCCATGGAGCACGTCGAGGCCGCTGTGCACGATTGGTCGCTTGCGACCTACGGCACCAAGCTCGACACCGACGCCAACTACATCAGATGCCTCGACGAGGCGATGCGGCCAGAAGCGACCCGCGCCGTGCGCATCGGCGTCGCCGGGCACAATCTGTTCGACATCGCCTATGCGTGGCGTCTCGCGAACGAGCGCGGTGTGACGGACGATGTCGAGTTCGAGATGCTGCTCGGCATGGCACAGGGCCAGGCGCGTGCGGTCGCCGAGACGGTCGGCCCCATCCGGCTCTACGTTCCCGTCGTCGCGCCGGCGGAGTTCGATGTCGCGATCAGCTACCTGGTCAGGCGCCTCGAAGAGAACGCCTCGAAAGAGAACTTCCTCTCGGTCGCGTTCGACCTGGTCACGCATCCGGATCTGTTCGAACGCGAGCGGGAGCGCTTCGTCGAATCCGTGCGGCGTTCGGACGCGCACGACCTGCTCATCGGGCCGAACCGTCGCGCCAGGCCAGGCCACCTCGACGAGCCGAGTGCGACAGCCGACCCGGATGAGCCGCTCACGCAGGCGGTGCTCGACATCCAGCGCGGCCACAGCGATCCGGATGACGAGGACGAGGAAGGGCCGGCACGCAACGACACATTCGTCGAGACGGCCGAGTTCCAGACCAGGGCTGTGACGGAGGCGGGTGCGCCCGGCTTCCACAATGCGCGCGACACCGACCCTGCACTGCCGGAGAGTCGCGAATGGGCGGGGCGCATTCTGGGCAGGATGGCCACGTCGACGCTCGGCGAGGAGCGCGTGCGCTCGGCACGGGTCGCACACGACGCCGAGCTGACCAGCCGCGTGCTCGGCGTGCGCTAGCGCCGCCGTCGTGGGGGGCGGCGGCCGCGCCGACGCGCGCCGAGATCCTGCCGTGCGGCGCGCGCGCTCGAGGCGCACCGCGCGACCTGATCGAAGTCGCAGGCTCCGAGACCGGCAAAGTGCTCGCCGAGTCGGACATCGAGGTCAGCGAGGCGGTCGACTTCGCGAACTACTACGCGGCGAACGCCGGGGAGCTCGACCGCGTGCCTGGCGCGAGGTTCGTCCCCGCTGCGGTCACGGTGGTCGCCCCGCCGTGGAACTTTCCGCTCGCGATCCCCGCCGGCGGCGTGCTGGCCGCGCTCGCCGCGGGATCCGGCGTCGTGTTCAAGCCCGCCCCGCAGGCGCGCCGCTGCGGCGCCGTGATCGCCGAGGCGCTGTGGGAAGCCGGCGTGCCGCGCGACGTGCTCGAACTGGTCGACCTCGATGAGGGCGAGCTGGGGCGCGAGCTGATCGAGCATCCGGATGTCGAGCGCGTGATCCTCACCGGATCGATCGAGACGGCGAAGCTGTTCCGCTCCTGGCGGCCCCAGCTGCCGGTGCTCGCCGAGACCAGCGGCAAGAACGCGGTGATCGTCGCACCGTCCGCCGACCTGGACCTGGCGGCGGCGGATGTCGTCAGGAGCGCGTTCGGGCACGCGGGGCAGAAGTGCTCAGCGGCGTCGTTGGCGATCCTGGTCGGTCCGGTCGGCCGCTCGAAGCGGTTCGCGCGGCAGCTCGTCGACGCCACCAGATCGCTGCGAGTAGGCCCGCCGTCTGACCCGCTCAGCGAAGTCGGCCCCGTGATCGAGGTGCCGACGGGCAAGCTGGAGTGGGCGCTGAACACGCTCGACGAGGGCGAGCGCTGGCTCGTCAAGCCGCGAGAGCTGCCAGGCGGCGGCGGGCGGTACTGGACCCCCGGCATCCGGGTCGGTGTGAAGCCGGGCTCGCGGTTCCACCTCGAGGAGTTCTTCGGCCCCGTGCTGGGCATCATGTACGCCTCGTCGCTGAACCAGGCGATCCGGATGCAGAACGCCGTGGACTTCGGACTCACGGCCGGCCTGCACACCCAGGACCCGCGCGACCTCGAGGAGTGGATCGACCGAGTCGAGGCGGGGAATCTCTACGTCAACCGCGGCATCACCGGCGCCGTCGTGCAGCGTCAGCCCTTCGGCGGGTGGAAGCGCTCCTCGGTCGGGCCCGGCATGAAGGCCGGCGGACCGAACTACCTGATCGGTCTGGGCACCTGGCGCGGAACGTCGGGCGGACAGGCGTCGAGGTCGCTGCACCTGCGCGGACTCGACACCCGCATCGCGTCGCTGATCGAGGCCGCGCAGCCGAGCCTGCCGTACACCGGCTTCGAGTGGCTGCGTCGGGCGGCACTCGCCGACGCGCTGGTGTGGGATCGCGAGTTCGGCAAGATCAAGGACGTCTCGGGGCTCGGCGTGGAGCGCAACCTGTTCCGCTACCGGCCGGTGCCCGTCGCGGTGCGCTGCACGATCGACGCGTCGTGGCATGAACTGCTGCGCGTCATGGTCGCCGGGGTGCGCGTCGGCAGTCACTTCTCGGTCAGCCTTCCTGAGGGCATGCCGCGCGAGGTGCACCGCGAGCTGACAGCGCTGGGCGTGCCGGTGCACGTCGAGGACGACGACGAGTGGATCCGTCGTGTGAACCCGCGTACGGACGCGGTGCGGAAGGCGGACGCTCCGGATGAGGGCTCGGATGTCGCCGACTCCGGAGCGGATGATCTCGCGGTCGATGGGATGGTGCCGCAGGTGACCGAAGCCGCAGAGCCTGCGGACGAGGTTCCGGAGGTCACGACCGCGCACGCGATCAACCCGGATGCGGCGCACGGCGGAGATCTGGTGATCGAAGGTGCGCTCACCGACATCGACGACGAGGAGGACGACACCGCCGAGCTGCGCCGTCCGCCGCGAGTGCGTCTCGTCGGGCCGCGGGAATCGGTCGAGCGATTGCACACCAGGCTCGCCGAGACGACGGCGGGCGACCCGGATCTGGCCGTGTACGACGGCGAGGTCACCACGGCCGCCCGGCTCGAACTGCTCCCGTTCCTGCAGGAGCAGGCGATCTCGATCACCGCCCACCGCTACGGCAACCCCGATTCCACGTTCGACGAAGTGATCTGACCCGCGCGTGCAGTCTTCGACGCGGCTGCAGACCTGAGGCGGTTCTCCGGCGGGGCGTGGCAGAATGGTTCCGGCGTGCTCGTGCGCAGGTGTTGAGTTGCTCCGCCGGGCCCCAGGACTGCGTCCGCCACCGTTTCACGACGAGGAGCGTCAATGTCCCAGACGGCCCCTGCCCCACAGGTCCCCGCTCAGCGCACGATGCGCACGCGCCGGTTCCTGATGTGCCGGCCAGAACACTTCACGGTGTCGTACTCGATCAATCCGTGGATGCATCCGGATGATCCGACCGACACGTCGCTGGCCGTGCGCCAGTGGCAGGCGCTGTACGACGCGTACGTCGCGCTCGGCCACCAGGTCGAGCTGATCGACGACGTCGAGGGCCTTCCAGACATGGTCTACACGGCCAACGGCGGGTTCGTGCTCGACGGGGTCGCGTACGTGCCGAAGTTCCGACACGCGGAGCGCCGCGGCGAGGAGGAGCTGTTCGCCGCGTGGTTCCGCGAGCACGGCTTCGACGTGGTCGAGCCGGAGTTCACCAACGAGGGCGAGGGCGACTTCCTGCTCGCGGGCGACGTGATCCTCGCCGGCCGCGGCTTCCGCTCCGACGGCGCCAGCCACGGCGAGCTCGAGCGGATCTTCGGCCGGCCGGTCGTGTCGCTGACCCTCACGGACCCGCGCTTCTACCATCTCGACACCGCCCTGGCCGTGCTCGACACCGTCGTGGCCCCCGGCGAGACGCCGACGATCGCCTACCTGCCTGGCGCCTTCGACGAGGCCAGCCGTGCCGAGCTGGAGCGGCGCTTCCCCGACGCCATCAGGGTCGCGGACGCCGACGGCGACGCGTTCGGTCTGAACGCATCGAGCGACGGTCTGCACGTGTTCTGCTCACCGCGCGCCACGGGGTTCCAGGAGCAGCTGCGCGATCGCGGCTACGAGCCGGTGCCGATCGACCTGTCGGAGCTCCTCCTCGGCGGCGGCGGCATCAAGTGCTGCACGCTGGAGCTCAGAGGCCGCACCGATGGGTCGCCCGCTCGCATCACCGACGCCCCATCGGCGCGACCTCCGAGGGGAGCCGCATCGTGACCCAGGAGACGCACGTCGCCCGCAACTACGCACCGCTCGACGTCACGATCGCATCAGCCGAGGGCTCGTGGGTGACCGACGTCGAGGGGCGCCGCTACCTCGACATGCTCGCAGGCTATTCCGCGCTCAACTTCGGCCACCGGCATCCGGAGCTCGTCACCGCCGCGACGGAGCAGCTCGGGAAGATCACGCTGACCAGTCGCGCGTTCCGCTCCGACCGGCTCGAGCCGTTCGCCGCGGCACTGGCGGAGCTGTGCGGCAAGGACCTCGTGCTGCCGATGAACACCGGGGCAGAGGCCGTCGAGACGGGGATCAAGGTCGCCCGCGCCTGGGGGTACCGCGTCAAGGGCGTCGCCCCCGAGCGGGCGAAGATCGTCGTCGCGCACGGCAACTTCCACGGACGTACCTCGACGATCGTGGGGTTCAGCGACGACGCATCGGCGCGCGATGACTTCGGACCGTTCGCACCCGGCTTCGTGTCCGTGCCGTTCGGCGACATCGACGCGCTGACCGAGGCGATCGATGACGACACCGTCGCCGTGCTGATCGAGCCGATCCAGGGCGAGGCGGGCGTGATCGTGCCGCCGGAGGGGTTCCTGCGGCGCGTGCGCGAGGTGACCAGCGCGCACAACGTGCTGTTCGTCGCCGACGAGATCCAGTCCGGCCTCGGCCGCACAGGCGAGACGTTCGCGTGCGACCGGGAGGGCGTCGTGCCCGACCTGTTCCTGCTCGGCAAGGCGCTCGGCGGCGGCATCGTGCCGGTGTCGGCCGTGGTCGGCGATGAGAGCGTGCTGGGCGTGCTGCGCCCGGGGGAGCACGGTTCGACGTTCGGCGGCAATCCGCTCGCGGCGGCCGTGGGCCTGCGGGTCGTGGAGCTGCTCAGCGACGGCCGATTCCAGGAGCGGGCCCGCGCACTCGGCGACCATCTCGACGCTCTGCTGTCCGGCCTCGTCGGCTCAGGGGTGGCGTCGTACCGCCGCGTCGGGCTGTGGGCCGGCGTCGACATCGACGAGTCAGCGGGCACCGGCCGCGAGGTCACCGAGGCGCTGCTGGCTCGTGGTGTGCTCGCGAAGGACACCCACGGCCAGACGGTCCGCCTCGCCCCGCCGCTGACCATCCGGTCATCCGAGCTCGACTGGGCCATCGAACAGCTCAGACTCGTCCTCACCCGCTGAGCCCTCGGCGGGTTCCACCGCCCGCGAGGTGCCTGGAGTTCGTCGAGATGCCCCGGGATCGTCACGGTTGTGAACGATCCCGGGGCATCTCGCGAGCGGGGTCGCCCGCGTGTGCGCGGACGGCCGTCCCGGTCCGTTCGGAGCTCGCCTCGGTGAGGGGATACGCTCGGAACATGGCACGCATTGTGGTGGTCGGAGACGCACTCATCGATGAGATCCGCGACGAACTCGGCACGCGCGAGTTCGTCGGAGGAGCGGCGCTGAACGTCGCCGTCGGCCTCGCCCGCCTCGGCGAAGACGTGACCCTGGTCGCCATGGTGGGAGACGACGACGCCGGTGCGCAGATCCGCGCTCACCTCGCCGAGCACGGCGTCGAACTGATCGCGACGGACTCGCCGCTCGGTTCCGCCCGTGCGATCAGCACGCGCGTGAACGGCGAGCCGACGTACATCTTCAACGAGGCCTCGCAGCAGCGGCACATCGCGTTCTCGGATGAGGCGGTGGCAGCAGTCGAGGCGGCACCGGTCGTGGCGATCAGCTGCGTCGCCCTGGACTCCGCCGCGCAGATCGCCGAGTTCGACCGGGTGCTCAGCCGTGCCCGCGTCGCGATCGATCCGAACCCGCGTGAGGGGATGCTGCTCGACCGCGACGATTTCGTCGCCGGCTTCGAACGCGTCGCAGCAGGCGCGGAGTTCGTGAAGGTCGGCGAGGACGACGCCGCGCTGCTCCGGATGGGCTCGGTCGACGACCTCGAAGCGCAGCTGCGCTCCGACGGTGTGCCGACCGTGCTGGCCACCCGCGGCTCCGAGGGCGCGACGATCGTGACCTCATCGGGAACCTTCGACCGACCGATCGCGGATCTCCCGGGCGAGGTCGTCGACACCATGGGTGCAGGTGACTCGATGTTCGCGGTCTTCGTCGCGGCGCTCGCCGCGTCGGACGCGCCCGACTGGCGCCGCACTCTGGAGCGCGCACAGCTCATCGCTGCGGCGACCTGCCGCGCGGAGGGCGCGCTGCTGCAGCTCCCATAGCGCCGCTCGCGGTGCGGTCCTGAGCGGCGTCTAGTCGGAGAGCTGGCCGAGGGTGCGGGGGCGCACGACCAGCCACAGCGCGAGGATGCCGAGCACTGAGCAGGCGATCATGATCGATGCCATCGACAGCGGCGTGATGCCGCCGGTGAGCCCGGCCACGACGCCGACCAGCGGCGAGATGACGCCCGCGATGCCGTTGTTCGCCGCGCCGAGCACACTGGCAGCGGTGCCTGCGGCATCCGGATGGCGATCCAGCGCCAGCACCTGCGCGCACGGCAGCGTGAAGCCGCACGATGTCATGAACACGAACAGCGGTGCGATCACGCCCCACGGGCCGTCGATGAGCGCCGCGCACACCGGGATCGCGATCGCCGAGACCAGCAGCATCCCGGTCGAGAAGGCGAGTACCCACTGCGGCCCGAACCGGGCGGCCAGCCGGGCCGCGATCTGGTTGCCCGCGATCAGACCGAGCGAGTTCACGGCGAACACCATCCCGTACTGGATCGTCGACAGTCCGTATTCGGTCTGGAACAGGAAAGACGACGACGACAGGTAGGAGAACAGCCCCGAGAACGTCATCGCCCCGATCGCGAGCACGCCGACGTACACCCGGTCGGTGAAGACGACGCGGTAGCGGTGCCGGATGGAGGTGTTCCCCGATGAGACGCGGTCATGCTTCGGGCGGGTCTCGGGCAGCGCGAACAGGGCGCATGCGAGGATGAGCGCTCCGTAGCAGGCGAGAACGACGAAGATGCCGCGCCACGGCATCACCTGCAGCAGGCCTGAGCCGATCAGCGGCGCGATCACCGGGGCGACGCCGGTGACCAGGGCCAGGCGCGAGAGCATGATGACCAGGCGCCGGCCGGCGAACAGGTCCCGCACCATCGCCATGGCGACCACTGCTCCGCCGGCCGCGCCGATGCCCATCAGCACGCGAGTGATGCCGAGGACTGCGAGGTCCGGCGAGAAGATCGCGCAGGTGCTGGCGAAGAGGTGCAGCGTCGTGGCGATCAGCAGCGGCGTGCGGCGGCCGATCACATCGCTGAGCGGGCCGACGATCAGCTGTCCGACGGCGAAGCCGACCATGGTGCCCGTGAGTGTGAGCTGCACCGCGCCTGCGGTCGTGTCGAACTCGCTCTCGAGGGCGGGGAATGCGGGCAGGTACAGGTCGACGGTGAACGGTCCCAGCGCCGTGAGGGCACCGAGCAGCAGCACGTACGCGAAGCGACGTCCGGCCGAGAGCTTGTCGCCCGGATGCACATGGGCGGTCTCGCGGGACGCCTCGCGCACGTACTCCGGAACCGAGATCGACCCGGTCGGGATCGCGATCAGACCGGTGGCCGTAGGGATCGCATGCGTCTCGGTGCGGGGTTCGCGGGCGCGCCTCTCCCGGGCGGCATCCGGCTCCTGCGGCTCTGAGGCGTCCGGATGGTCGTCATGAGGGTCGCCGTCGCGGCGTGCGTCGTCGCTGTCGCGGTGATCGCTGGTCACTGGCGCTCCTCGTGGCTGGAAGATGGGGGCTTCCCTTGACGCTACCGCGGCCCGCCTGGCGAGGGCCAGCACGCCGGGCCGCGTCCGGAGGGCGACCGCGGCGGCCGATGCCGCGGTGCAGAGCGCTCAGGCAGGTCAGGTGCGGGGGAGGTAGCGGGACACGTCGAAGGTGCGGGCGACGACGGCGCGCAGGCCGTCGAGGTCGCCGTCGACGATGCCCGCGGCGCGGGCCTGGATGAGCAGGTTGCCGACAGCGGTCGCCTCGACGGGACCGGCCTCGACCGGTACGCCCGCGCGGTCGGCGGTGAGCTGGCAGAGCAGTTCGTTCAGCGAACCGCCGCCGACGATGTGGATCGTCTCGACCGGTACGCCCGACAGCTCAGACGCCGTGCGCACGGCACCGGCGAACGCCTCGGCGAGGCTCTCGATGATCGAACGGGCGAACTCCGGCTTGGTGCGCGGCACGGGCCGGCCGTGCTCGGCCAACCACGCGGCGATGCGCTCAGGCATGTCGCCGGCCGGCATGAACACCGGGTCGTTCGCGTCGAAGATGCCGACCCGGCCGTCGACCTCGGCCGCTTCGGCGAGGAGCGCGGGCAGGTCGATCCGCTCGCCGCCGTCGCGCTCCCACGTCCGGATGGTCTCGCTCAGCAGCCAGAGGCCCATCACGTTGTGCAGGAATCTGGTGCGGCCGTCGACGCCGCCCTCGTTGGTGAAGTTCGCCTCGCGCGCGGCGTCGGAGAGCACCGGATGCTCGGTCTCGACGCCGACGAGGCCCCAGGTGCCGCACGAGATGTACGCGGCGCGGTCGGCCTTCATCGGCACGGCCACGACAGCCGACGCCGTGTCGTGCGACCCGACCGCGACGACGGAGGCGCTCCCGCCCAGTTCCTTCGCCACGTGCGGGAGGAACGATCCGACGCGCTCGCCTGGGGCGACCAGTCGGGGCAGCACCCGCTCGGGCACACCGATCCGCGCGGAGAGTTCGGTGTCCCACTGCTTCGTCGTGACGTCGAGCAGCCCCGTCGTCGACGCGTTCGTGCTCTCGGCCACCCGCTCGCCGGTGAGGAGCCAGCCGAACAGATCCGGCATCAGGAGCATGCCGTCCGCCGCGTCGAGCATGCCGTCCTGCCGCTCGCACGCCAGCTGGTACAGGGTGTTGAAGGGCAGGAACTGCAGCCCGTTGCGCCGGTACAGCTCATCGAAGGGCACCGCGGCGTGCACGGCATCGACGCCGCGCGCGGTCCGTTCGTCGCGGTAGTGCATCGGCGTGGAGAGCATCCGGTTGCCGCGCAGCAGCGCGTAGTCGACGGCCCACGAGTCGACGCCGATCGAGGCGACATCCGGGGCCGCGGCGAACGCTTCGCGCAGCCCGGCCATCGCGCCGCGGTACAGCGCGAACAGGTCCCACTGCATGCCTGACGGCGTCGTGATCGGATCGTTCGCGAATCGCCCGACCGTGTCCATCCGGAGCGCGCCGCGGTCGAAACTGCCGACGATCACGCGCCCGCTCGTTGCGCCGAGGTCGACTGCGGCGACGGAGCCAGATGTCATATGCACCTCCAGATGCGTTCGGTCCGGCGGCGGGCGCATGGCACCGGCCGCCGGACCGCGGGGATCAGCGGACGAACGCCTGGGCGACGCCGGAGTCGACCGGAACGTGCAGACCGGTCGTGCGGCTCAGCTCGGGACCGGTGAGCACGTACACCGCGTCTGCGACGTTCTCCGGAACGACCTCGCGCTTGAGGATCGTGCGGTTCGCGTAGAACTGACCGAGCTCCGACTCGTCGATGCCGTAGGTCTTGGCGCGGTTGGCGCCCCAGCCGCCTGCGAAGATTCCGGAGCCGCGCACGACGCCGTCCGGGTTGATGCCGTTCACGCGCACGCCGTGCTCGCCCAGCTCGACCGCGAGCAGCCGGACCTGGTGGGCCTGATCAGCCTTGGTCGCGGAGTAGGCGATGTTGTTCGGGCCGGCGAAAACCGAGTTCTTCGACGAGATGTAGACGATGTCGCCGCCGAGGCCCTGCTCGATCAGCGCCTTCGCCGCGGCCTTCGAGACGAGGAACGAGCCCTTCGCCATCACGTCGTGCTGCAGGTCCCAGTCGGCCGCTGTGGTCTCCAGCAGCGACTTCGACAGCGAGAGCCCGGCGTTGTTGACCACCAGGTCGACGCCGCCGAAGGCGAGCAGCGCTTCGTTCATCGCGGCCTGCACCGCCTGTTCGTCGGCGACGTTCGCCGCGACGCCGATGGCCACGTCTGCGTTCCCGAGCTCCGCCGCGGCGGCCTGCGCCTTCTCGAGGTCGAGGTCCGCGATGACGACGCATGCGCCCTCGGCGGCCAGTCGGGTTGCGATCGCCTTGCCGATGCCGGATGCCGCGCCGGTCACGAACGCGATGCGGCCGGCGTGCGTCTTCGGCTTCGGCAGACGCTGCAGCTTCGCCTCCTCGAGCGCCCAGTACTCGATCCGGAACTTCTCCTCGTCCGAGATCGGCGCGTAGGTCGACAGAGACTCGGCGCCGCGCATCACGTTGATCGCGTTGACGTAGAACTCGCCGGCCACGCGGGCGGTCTGCTTGTTCTTGCCGTAGCTGAACATGCCGACACCCGGCACCAGCACGATCAGCGGGTCGGCGCCGCGCATGGCGGGGCTCTCGTCCGTCGCATACGCGTCGTAGTAGGCCGCGTAGTCGGCGCGGTAGGCCTCGTGCAGCTCCTTCAGGCGCGCAACCGAGTCCTCGACCGACGCATCGGCGGGCAGATCCAGGATGAGCGGCTTGACCTTGGTGCGCAGGAAGTGATCCGGGCAGCTGGTGCCCAGTGCGCCCAGCCCCGGCGCCTTCTCGCTGGCGAGGAAGTCGGTGACGACCGCGTCGTCGGTGAAGTGCCCGACCATCGGGGCGTCGTGCGAGGCGATGCCCCGGATGGTGGCGGCCAGCGCCGCCGCCTTCTCACGACGCTCCGCCTCTGGGAGGGCCTCGTAGCCGGAGCGCACGGCGCCGAACGGGTCGGCACTGCCGTTCTCCGCGATGTACGCGGCGGCGGTGTCGATGATCCAGAGCGAGTTGCGCTCGCTCTCCTCGCTGGAATCGCCCCATGCCGTGATGCCGTGGCCGCCGAGCACGCAGCCGACCGCCTGCGGGTTCTCGTTCTTGATCGCGGCGATGTCGAGCCCGAGCTGGAAGCCGGGGCGGCGCCACGGCACCCACACGACCTTGTCGCCGAAGATCTTCCGTGTCAGCTCCTCGCCGTCGGCGGCGGTCGCGATCGCGATGCCGCTGTCGGGGTGCAGGTGGTCCACGTGCGCCGCGTCGACGAGGCCGTGCATGGCCGTATCGATCGACGGTGCGGCGCCGCCGGAGCCGTGTGCGCAGTAGTCGAACGCGGCGACCATCTCGTCCTCGCGATCGATGCCGGGGTAGACGTTCACCAGGGCGCGCATCCGGTCGAGGCGGAGCACGGCGAGCCCCTTCTCCTGGAGGGTGCCGAGGTCGCCGCCGGAGCCCTTCACCCACAGCAGCTCGACGGGCTCGCCGGTGACGGGGTCGGTCGCTGTGCCCTTCGCCGACGTGTTGCCCCCGGCGTAGTTGGTGTTCTTCGGGTCGGAACCGAGTCGGTTCGAACGCGCGATCAGATCGGCGACTGCGGGGTTGGTCGGTGCTTCGGTGGTCATGAGGCTCCCTGTTCGTTTGTGTTGATTCTTACAAGAACGAACGACATTCACAACCCCGACCTGATCTGAGCAGCTATCGGATGGCGACCAGGCCGCGGAAGGGGGCCAGGCGCGGGTCTGACGGGTCGAGTTCCGTGATGAGGGTGTCGATCTGGCCGGTCGCCAGAGTGGCCGCGCTGGACCGGCCGCCGAGCTTGGCTGAGTCGAGGCACAGCACGACGCGATTGCTCGCCCGAGCGAACACCTGCTTGACCTGGCTCTCGATCAGCGAGACCTCGCTGGTGCCGTGCTCGGCATCGAACCCCGTCGACGACAGGAAGAAGAGCTTGTACAGCATCGACACGGCCCCGGCGCAGGCGACGGGGCCGACGAGACTGCCGGTCGACGGCTCTGCCTCCCCTCCGGTGAGCACGGTCTGCCCCGCGTGCGCCGCGCGGAGCGCGATGTAGTTGTCGATCGAGTTCGTGGCGATCGACAGCTTCGGCCGCGCATCGAGGTTCGCGGTGATCGTGCCGACGGTGCTCGATGCGTCGAATGCCACTGCCCCCGTCGTCGGCAGCAGCTCCGCGGCCTTGCGTGCGATGACCTGCTTCGCGCGCGGACGGGTGGCACGGCGCTCGTCGAAGTGGCGGGGCCGCTCGATTGCGACGGCTCCGCCGCGCACGCGGCGCAGCTGCCCGGACAGTTCGAGTTCGTCGAGATCGCGGCGCACCGTCATCTCCGACACCTCGAGCCGGGAGGCGAGGTCGGTCAGCCGGGCCGCGCCCTCGCTGTCGACGGCCGCCAGAATCGCCGTTCTGCGCTGCTCGCCGTCGACTGTTCGGTTCGTCGCCATGCGGTCCCCTGTTCGAATCTGTTATGTTTCACACCGTACTTCACGATATCGGGGTTGTCATTCACGCGACGGCCCCGGATGATCCGATGACGGACGATCGCAGCGCAGCGGAGGGTCGAATGGCACAGCGGAGCACGGCGGGTCACTTCGCCGCGATCGATCTCGGCGCGACGAGCGGCCGGGTGATCCGAGGCATCGTGAGCCGAGACAGGATCGAGCAGGTCGAGGCATCTCGGTTCGCGAACCGCCCCGTCATGCTCGACGGCGCACTGCATTGGGATGTGCTCTCGCTGTGGCGCGGCGCGGTCGACGGGCTCTCCCACGCGGTGAGGGACGCCCCGCAGCTGAGGTCTGTTGCGGTCGACACCTGGGGCGTCGACTACGGGCTGCTCCGCGGCGGCAGGCTGCTCGCGAACCCCGTGCACTACCGAGACGCACGCACGGCGGACGAGCTCGAGCGCGTGCACGCCGCGATGCCCGAGGCGGAGCTCTACGCCCGCACGGGCGTCGAACCGCTCGCGATCAACACGATCTACCAGCTCGCGGCCGAGGCGCGCAGCGGGCTGCTCGACGTGGCCGGCACGGCGCTGCTCACCCCCGACCTGTTCTCCTACTGGCTCAGCGGAGTCGCCGTGGCCGAGCAGACGATCGCCTCCACGACGGGTCTGCTCAGCGCGGTGACCGGAGACTGGGACGACGACGTGCTCGCCGCCCTCGGACTGCCGCGCGACCTGCTGGCTCCGATCATCCGGCCTGGCGAGCGCATCGGTGCGCTGCGCAGCGACGTCGCCGCCCAGATCGGCGCGGCGAACCCGATCGACGTGGTCGCGGTGGGTGCGCACGACACCGCCTCCGCCGTGGTCGCCGTGCCCATGCCGACCAGTGGCGGCGCGTTCATCTCGTGCGGCACCTGGGGACTGGTCGGCGTCGAACGCCGCGCCCCCGTCCTCACGTCGCAGGCGCTGGCCGCGGGAGTGACGAACGAGCGCGGCGTCGATGACCGGTTCCTGACGATGCGCAACGGCATGGGCCTGTGGATCCTCAGCGAGACCCAGCGCTGCTGGGAGCAGGAAGGCGAGTCGGCTGACATCCGGACGCTCCTGGCCGAGGCGGAGGCGGTGCCCGCCGATATGCCGGTGTTCGACGTCGAGGACGCGCGTTTCCAGCCGCCTGGCGACATGCCGTCCCGTATCGCCGCATGGTGCGCCGAGCACGGTCTGCCCGCTCCGGTCGGTCGGGGCGCGGTCGTGCGCTCGATCATCGAGTCGCTCGCCCAGGCGTTCGCCGAGGCGGTCGCCGAGATCGGCGCGCTGAGCGGCGAACCGGCGACGCAGATCAACGTGGTCGGAGGCGGATCGCGCAACGAGCTGCTCTGCCAGCGGCTGGCCGATCGCTCGCAGCTGCCCGTTCTCGCCGGCCCCGTCGAGGCCACGGGGCTCGGCAGCCTGCTCGTGCAGGCGAGGACCGCCGGCGTCGTCGACGGCACGATCGAGGACCTCCGCGACATCGTCATCCGGACGTTCTCGCCCCGCCTGTTCCAGCCGCGCTCGCTCTGACGGGCATCAGGGCGATCCGCTTCAGTCGAAGGAGACACCATGACCGCAGTACTGAGACCAGACCTCGTCGGCGATGAGCTCGTGGGGCTCACCAGACGTTTGGGCGAGCCGACCCGCGACCTCGTGATCCTCGCAGAGGGCAACACGAGCGAGGCGATCGACGGCGGTCGCATCGTCGTGAAGGCATCCGGATCGTCGATGCGCGACGCACAGCCCGACGGCTTCGTCTGCGTCGACGTCGCCCCGCTCGTCGAACTGCTGCGCGACCCGGATGCCGACCAGGCCGGGCTCACCGCGCAGCTGACGGCCGGTGAGGTCGACGGGCGGGAGGTGCGCGCGTCGATCGAATCGCTCGTGCACGTCGCGGTGCGGGCGATCGCCCCCGTGCGGTACGTGGCGCACACCCACCCCACGGACGTGGTCGCGCTGCTGTCGAGCGCGAACGCGGAGCAGGCGTTCGCCGAACCCGTCTACACCGACGAACTGATGACGCTCGGACGCCCGCTCTACGTGCCGTATGCCGTTCCTGGCATGGACCTCGGGCGGGTGTTCCTCGAGCGGCTCGAGGCCTATCAGCACGCGCACGGCGAGCTGCCGTCTCTCGTGCTGCTCGGCAACCACGGCATCGTCGCGATCAGCGAGACGGCCGCGGGCGCGGAGGCGATCTCGCTGATGGCCGTGAAGAGCGCACGGGTGCGGGCAGGGGCGCACGCCTTCGGCGGCCTGGCCCCGCTCACCGGCACCGAGCACTACTTCGACCGCCCCGACTTCGCCTCCCGTCGCGCGGAGCTCGCAGGCAAGGGCGAGTAGCGACTCACTCCAGGTTCGTGTGGCGGGCGCGCATCGCCTCCGCATCGTCGCCGCGCAGGTCGCGCACGCGGCGGGTGATCAGATCGACCAGCACGAACATGCCGATCTCGTAGGCGCTGCCCATCGGCAGGACGGCGTCGCTTCCGGAGTCTCGCGCCATCGTCTGAGCGTCGATCACCAGCACCTCGTCGGCGCGATCGGCCGGCTCGGCGTCGGGCTCGGCGGTCACGTACAGGATCTTCGCGCCCGCCCTCCTCGCCGTGTCGGCGATGGCTGTCACCATCGAGATCCGACCTGGCCCGCAGCTGAGGATCACCAGGTCGCCCTCACCGAGGTGCGGAACCGTCATCTCGCCGACGGCGTGCGCGTCGACGCCGGCATGGAACAGCCGCATCACGAGGCCTTTCATCACCAGGCCCTCCCGCCCGCCCGCGTAGGCTGCGACCTTCCCGGCGTCCGCGATCATCCGGGCGGCACGGTCGAGGGTATCGGGCGACACGCTCGCCACAGCCGAGCCGACTTCGGCGATGGCTCGGGCGGATTCGCTCGTCTGCGTCATAGGAGTCTCCTTCTCCCGGCCGTGTCTGCACGGCCGATTCGGTGTCGGTGTCGGCGGGTCGCCGAGCATCCGGATGTCGGGACGTCGGCGGCGCGGAACGTCGTCTGTGCGATGCGGCGCTGAGGGTTCCGCCCGATCAGCCATGTCATGCGGCGCGCGGCCCCAGATCGCCTGCGAACTCCTCCAACGCGACCGTGAGCCCGCTGATGTCGACCGCTGCGGATGGGGCGACGTGCACGGTCGCCACGACGGCGCCGCCGCGCCTGCTGCCGGATGAGACGAACGCGTTGATCTCGAGATTCCCCGTTGCCGACGGCGCCGGCTCCAGCCCATCGGCGGCAGGGGCGGGCGTCGGCCCGTCCTCGCCGCTTGCCGCCCACTCCCGCAGGGACGCCTCGTCGGGGGAGGATTCGGGGAACTCGTCGAGCGTGCGGCGGATGTCGTCGCGCGGAACGGGGCGAAGAACCGGCTCTGCGCCGTTCGCCCCCCACAGCGGCAGTCGACTCCCCGCGCGCGGCGTGTACGGCAGCACGTGGCCGCCGAGGCGAACGGCGACGCACACGCTGTGCACGCCGATGAGGGACTGCAGCGTGACGGTGTGTTCGCGCAGTGCGATGGACCGCTCCCATCCGATCCCGAAGCGCCTCACCGTGGCGATGTCGTCGACGAATCCGGCGGCGATCTCCGTGAGGGCATTGCCCAGTATGAGATCGTCGCCGCTGCGGGCCAGCATGTGTTCGTCGAGCAGCGTTCCGATCAGGTCGCTGGCGCTGCTCTTGGCCAGCCCGGCCGCGCGCGCGAGGTCGGCCGGTCGCGCCCTGCGTTCGAACGCCAGTGCGTCGAGCACCACGAGCGCTCGACGCACGGCCGGTGCGCGACTGCCGCCCTGGTCGGTCGTCATCCCCATCGCTCGTACCCCCGAGCGTTGTCAGCGTCGATGATCCGGACCGGAATCAGATGCGCGCGCTGGGCGAGAGGGCGGCCCCTTGCGAGCTCGCGACCGATCGTGATGGCAGCCGTGATGAGTCTTGCCGGATCCTGCGCGACGGATGCGATGAGTGGGCCGCCGGAGACGATGCTGTCCACCGCGTCGGAGCGGCCGTCGACGCTCACGATCGGAATCGCTGCCCCTGCGTCACGCTGCGAAGCGGCCGCGCCCATCGCAATCGGATCGCACACGGCGAACACCGCGTCGACCTCCGGCAGATCAGTGAGAGCGCGCACCATCATCCGCTGGCCGGCTGCCGAGGTGTCGTGCTCCTCCTGGTAGTGCGCGGCGATCTCGATGCCGTCGCTGTCTCTGATCGCCTCGCGGAACCCGGCGACGCGGTCGATGTTCGCGTTCTTGCGCAGCCCGTCGAGGATCGCGACCCTTCCGCGCCCCTGCAGGACCTCGGCGAGTCTGCGCCCTGCGAGCAGCCCGGCCTGCGTGTTGTCGCTGGTCACGCTCACGTCGACACCGTCCAAACGGGAGCCGATCGCGATCACCGGCACACCGGCACGGCGGGCGTGGTCGAGCTCCACAGCATGCGGCCCCGTGTCCACCGAGTCGACGATGATGACGTCGGCGCCCTCATCGATCAGCTCGTGCCACTGGTCCCTCTGGGTCTGCGAGCTCTCCTCCGCGTCGCGCACAAGAAGCTGACCGCCTGCCGCGCTCGCCTCTCGCGTCGCCGCGTGCAGCATCGCCGTGTAGAACTTGTTCGCGCGTGAGACGACGAGAAGACCGACGCCCAGGGGCCTGCCCAGCATGGCAGCCGATGCCGCCGCGAGCTCGAGCACGTGCGAACCCAACCAGAAGCGTCCGTCGGCGAGGCGCACGAGCATCCGGTCGTCCACGAGCGCATCGCAGATGCCGAGCACGCTCGTGCGCGGGAGAGCGAGCTCCTTGGCCATCGCCGACGCGGTCGACGGCCTGCCGGTGCGGGCGAGATGGCGCAGCAGAGCGACCGCACGTGCCGCGGCGGGGACTCGACCAGGCTGCAACATCACACTCTCGCATCGTCGTTGACACCGGACGCGGTCAACCATACACTTTGTGACCAAGAGTCGTGCATGGGTTCGAAATTTGGAACACATCAGGCTCATCCCGAGCATCAGCAGTGTTGCGACCACTCGTCAGGAGATTTCGATGAAGACTTCCCGTGCACTCAAGACCGCCGCAGGCCTCGCCGCCGGCGGCCTGCTTCTCGCCGGCTGCGCCGCAGGCGGAGACGGCGGTGGCGACGGCGGTGGCGGCGACGACACGGTGACCGTCGCGTTCGTGCCCAAGCTCCAGGGCTCGCCCTACTTCGAGGCGATGAACACCGGAGCCGAGCAGGCAATGGAGGACATCGACGGCCTCGAGTGGATCTACCAGGGGCCGACCGATGCCAGCGCCACCGCTCAGGCCGACGTCGTCCGCTCGATGATCCAGCAGCAGGTCGACGTGCTGATCGTCGCCCCGAACGATCCGGATTCGCTCGCTCCGCTGATGCAGGAGGCCGCCGACGCCGGCATCAAGGTCGCCACCAGCGACACCGACGCACCGGATTCCGTCCGCGAACTGTTCGTCAGTCAAGCCACAGCCGAGGGCATCGGCACGACGACGATCGACACGCTCGCCGAGGCGATGGGCGAGGAGGGGGAATACGCGATCGTCTCCTGCGGTGAGACCGCGGAGAACCTGAACTCGTGGATCGAGGTCGAGCAGGCGCACCAGGAGGAGGCCTACCCCGACATGGAGCTCGTCGAGATCGGGTACTCGGGCGAGGACCAGGCAGCCAACGCACAGATGGCGACGGACTTCATGAATGCCTATCCGGATTTGAAGGGTCTGATCGGCCAGTGCACCACATCGGCCGTCGGCGTGGCAGAGGCAGTGCGGGACGCGGGGCGTATCGGCGAGGTGTTCACCGTGGGCGTCGGCACTCCGGCGTCGATGCTGCCGTACCTCGAGGACGGCTCGTCATCCGGATCGATCCTCTGGGATGTCGAGCAGTTCGGCTACCTCACCGCGTGGGCGGGTGTGCAGCTCGGCCAGGGCAACGAGTTCGACGAGACCAACGCCGTCAACGACGACATCACAGCCGCCGAGTACTCCGCTGACGACAGCACGCTGCTCCTCGGGCCGCCCACCGTCTTCGACGCCGAGAACGCCGGCGACTACGACTACTGATCGATCCGAGCCGGAGGGCCACTGTGACTGACGTCATCCCTCGAGTCAGGCTCACCGGGATCTCCAAGCGCTTCGGGGCCGTGCGTGCCATCAGGCACGCCGACCTCGAAGTGCTCCCCGGGAGCGTGCACGCCCTCGTCGGCGAGAACGGCGCGGGCAAATCGACCCTGATCAAGATCCTCGCGGGGGCGGAGTTCTCCGACACGGGCGAGATCGCGATCGATGATCGAGCCGTCTCGTTCTCGTCGACCACCGACGCGATCGCCGCCGGCATCGCCACGGTCTACCAGGAGCCGCAGCTGTTCGGCGAGCTCACTGTCGCAGAGAACATCTTCATCGGCAGGGAGCGGCGCCATCGCGGCGTCGTCGACTGGAAGAAGCAGCACGGCGAAGTCTCGGAGCTGCTCGAGCTGATGGGCCTGCCGGAGAAGTACGCGACGGTTCCGATCGACGAGCTGTCGATCGCCACCAAGCAGCAGGTCGCGATCGCCAAGGCGCTCGCGCAGGATGCCTCGGTGCTCATCCTCGACGAGCCGAGCGCGATCCTGACCGACGCCGAGATCGACGTGCTGTTCGGCGTCGTGCGCAGACTCCAGGAGCGCGGCGTCGCGATCATCTACATCTCGCACCGCTTGGACGAGCTGTTCCGGATCGCCGACACGGTGACCGTGATGCGCGACGGTGAGACGACGGGAACGCACGCGATCGCCGACATGACGGTCCGTTCGATCGCCGAGGAGATGGTCGGCGGTCTCGAGGTGGCAGAGAACAGGCGCCGCGACATGACCGGAGCCGAGCCCGTGCTCGAGCTCGACGCGCTGACCCGCGGGAGTGACTTCCGAGATGTGAACGTGCGCGTGGGGGAGGGCGAGGTCGTCGCACTGTACGGGCTCGTGGGCTCCGGCTCGTCGGAGATCTCAGCTGCGCTGTGGGGGATGAAGAAGGCGACATCCGGCCGGATCCTGCTCGACGGCAGCCCCGTGGCCCCGCGCTCGCCGCGGCATGCGCAGAAGCTCGGCATCGGGCTGCTCCCTGCCGACCGCAAGGGGCAGGGCATGTTCTCGTTCCAGACGATCGCGTTCAACATCTCGGCCGGCCGCATCGGGAAGTTCGCTCGGGGCGGGCTCTGGTTCGACGGGAAGAAGGCGCGCTCCGTCGCACGCGACATGATCTCGCGATTGGCGATCAAGACGCGCAACGAGCTCTACCCGATCGCCTCGCTCTCCGGCGGCAACGCGCAGAAGGTCGTGCTCGCCAGGCAGCTCGTGGAGGTGCCGCGGGTGCTGGTGCTGGAAGAACCGTCGCAGGGTGTGGACATCCGTGCCAAGGAAGAGATCCACACGATCATCGAGGAGCTCGCAGACCAGGGCGTCACCGTTCTGGTCGTGACGTCGGATCTGCCCGAGGCGCTGCGCATCGCGGACCGCGTCGTGGTGGTGCGAGCGGGAACGACGACGGCGGAGTTCGGACCGGACGCCACCCAGGTCGACGTGCTGGCCGCAGCGGCGGGCGACGCCGCGCAGACCGAGGAGGTCGGATCATGACGGATCTGCTCACCCGCGACGTTCCGGCGGCGCGAAAGCGCCGAGCCCGGGTGCTGCCGCGCGCCCTCTCGACGCAGGAGATGGTGCTGATCGGCGTGCTGATCGTGCTGTGGATCCTGCTGGGGGCCTTCACGCCCAACTTCCTCACGGCGCAGTCGATCCAGCCGCTGCTCGCGAGTGCCGCGCCGATTGCGCTGATCGGCATCGGCATGACAGCCGTGATCGTGACGGCGGGCATCGACATCTCGGTCGCCGCCATGCTGATGGTGTGCGCCGTCGTGATGGCGAAGCTGATGGTCGATCTGTCGTGGCCGATGCCGCTGGCGCTGCTGGCCGGCATCCTGCTCGGCGGGCTGTGCGGGCTGTTCAACGGCATCCTGATCACGCTCGGCCGCGTGCATCCGATCATCATCACGTTCGGCACGTCGAACATCTTCATGTTCCTCGGATGGCGCATCTTCGACTCGAAGGTCGTCAACGGCATTCCGACCAGCGTCGGCGTGCTGGGCCGCGGGGCGGACGGACGGTTCCTGGGCGTTCCCTACTCGTTCCTGATCGTGATCGTGCTCGCCGCGCTCCTGTGGTGGTACATGCGCTACACCGCAGGCGGACGCCACTTCTACGCGATCGGCAACGATCAGAACGCCGCACGACTGGTCGGCATCCGCGTGCAGAAGCGCACGATCATCCCGTACGTGCTGACAGGGCTCGGCGTCGGTCTCGCCGCCATGGTCGCCATGGCGAACGGCACCCAGACGCTGGCGCAGTCGGTCGGGCAGGGCATCGAGCTGCAGGCGATCGCCGCTGTGGTGATCGGCGGCACGTCGATCGTCGGTGGTCGCGGCAGCGTGCTGGGCACCCTGCTCGGGGCGCTGCTGGTGCAGACCGTGACATCCGGGACCATCCAACTCGGGTGGGCGCCGCAGCTGGCGAACTTCTTCGTCGGCGTCGCGATCATCATCGCCGTCGGCGCCGACCTGCTGCAGCAGCGACTGACGAGGAAGACATCATGAGCGAGCAGAACACCGCCGCACCGGCGCCGGACACCACACTCGTCGTGCAGAGCCGGTCGGAGGAGACGCGGATGGCCGCGATCATCCGGACGCTGCTCACTCGCCGCGAACTGATGCTCGTCGTCGCGCTGATCGTGCTGCTGATCGTGATGTTCTCGCTCTCGGCGGCAGGCGTCACGAACGGGCCCTTCAACGGTCGGGCGATGGCGGGCAACCTGATCAACGTGGTGCCGCTGGCGATGCTGGCGCTCGCAGAGATGATCGTGATCCTCACGGGGCGTGGTTCGATCGACCTGTCAGTGGGTTCGATGGTCTCGCTGGTGAGCATGGTCTTCGGCTTCATGTACGGCGTATGGGGGATGCCGCTGTGGACCTCGATCATCGGAGCCGTCGTCGTCGGCGGGCTGCTCGGCGCCGTCAACGGCGCACTGGTGGCGTTCCTGGGCTTCCCTCCGCTGATCGCCACACTCGCGACCTACTACGCGTATTGGTCGCTGGCGATCGTGATCAACGACCAGCAGCCGATCAGTTCGCCCGAGATCCAGGATCTCTACGAAACGGCGCGGTCGATACCGATCTTCGGAAGCGGGTTCCCGAGCATTCCGGCAGGGGTGTTCCTGTTCCTCATCCCGACCGTGATCGTCGTCTGGTACCTCGTCAACCGCGCGCCGCTCGGTCGTCGACTGTACGCGGTCGGCACCAACGACGTCGCTGCGAAGTGGGCGGGCATCGACCTGGTGCGCACCCGTTTCACCGCGTTCGTGCTCTCCGGGGCGATCTCGGGCCTGGTCGCCGTCGTGACAGTGGGGCAGTTCGCCTCGGCGCGACCCGACGCGGGCAACGCGGGCAGCGGTATGGCACTGCCCGCCATCACCATCGCCGTTCTCGCCGGTGTTGCGATCACCGGAGGCATCGGCAAGGTCTCGGGAGTCGTGATCGCCGCACTGCTGGTCACCTGGCTGAACGCCGGCATCCTGCTGCTGTTCCCTGGGAACCACGGTACGCAGTTCCAGCTGCTCGCGCTCGGCGTGCTGCTGGTGGGCGCCGCGCTGCTGAACGGCTACACCAACCGCAAATATCACATCATCGGATAGGGCTGGGGTGTGCGGGTCGGCCCGCACACCCCAGCCTTCACTCGAACGGAGCACCATGGCAGTTCTCGACTCGTTCTCGCTCGCCGGGAAGACCGCCCTCGTCACCGGAGGCAACCGCGGCCTCGGCCTCGCGTTCGCGCGCGGGCTCGCCGAGGCAGGCGCGCGCGCCGTCATCGCCTCCCGCGACCACGACCGCAACCAGGCGGCCGTCCAGAAGCTGAGCGATGAGGGCATCACGGTCGACGCGATCGATGTCGACATCACGCAGCCGGGAGAGGCCAGCCGGATGATCGACGAGGCGGTCGCGAAACTGGGTCGCCTCGACATCGTGCTGAACAATGCGGGGATCTCGATCCATCGGCCGGCGCTCGAGGTCACCGATGAGGAATGGGACACGGTCGTGAACCTCAACCTCACGGCGTTGTGGAAGGTGTCGATCGCGGCGGCGAAGGTGATGAAGGACGCCGGTGGCGGGAACATCATCAACACCGGTTCGATCAGCTCGCTGATCGTGAACCGGCCGCAGTGGCAGCCTGCGTACAACGCGTCGAAAGCCGGAGTGCACCAGCTCACCAAGTCGCTCGCCGCAGAATGGGCCGAGCACGGCATCCGGGTCAATGCGATCGCTCCGGGGTACGTGAAGACCGAGATGGCGCCGGTGGACGAGCCGCAGTTCCGCCAGCACTGGATCGAAGACGCGCCGATGAAGCGCTACGCGACCCCGGAGGAGATCGCCCCGACGATCGTCTACCTCGCCTCTGACGCCTCGGCGTTCATGACGGGCTCCGTGGTCGTGATCGACGGCGGGTACACGCTGTACTGATTCAGTGGCGCGGAACAGGAAGCGCTTGTCGCAATAGCGGAAACCACCTATAGTAGGTACGTACCTACATCGGAGGTGATCGCAATGACGATGATGACGGCCCGCGAGTTCAATCGCGATGTGAGCGCCGCGAAGCGCGAAGCCGGTCTTGGGCCGGTGGTGATCACCGATCGCGGCGAACCCGCTTTTGTGCTCCTGTCGATCCAGGAGTACCGGCGACTCGGGGAGGACGGTGCGTCCCTGGTCGAGCGGCTGAGCATGAATGAAGACATCGACATCGATTTCGGGCCCGCTCAGATCGACCTCAAGGTTCCTGAGCTGTGAGGTATCTGCTCGATACGAACGTCGTGAGCGAACTCCGCAAGCCCGAACGTCGGGCCGACCCTGCGGTGCGCTCGTGGGTCGCTTCCAGGGCTCCGTCCGATCTGTGCCTGAGCGCGATCACCGTCTTGGAGGTCGAGGTCGGCATCAGAGGATTGGAACGACGAGACCGTGCCCAGGCGAGTCGCTTGCAGACCTGGCTCGAGGAAGGTCTGCTGGGTGCGTTCGCCGGGCGCATCCTCCCGGTCGATGTATCTGTCGCGCGCCGAGCGGCGCAATTGCACACCCCGGATCCGCGGCCGGAGCGCGACGCTCTGATCGCCGCCACGGCCGCAGTCCACGCTTTGACCGTTGTCACGCGCAACGTCAAGGACTTCGAAGCCCTGGATGTCGCGATCATCGATCCCTGGGCGTCCTAGGGCGTGTTGATCAAGAGGTTCAGGCTCAGGATCGGCGAGTCTCGATGGTGTGACGCGTCAGGAGATCTCGGATGAGGTGTGGGCTGTTCTGGAGCCGCTGATGCCGGTGCCGGTCGGCAGGTCGCGGCCGTGGACGGATCATCGTCTCGCGGTCGAGGGCATGGCCTGGAAGTACCGCACGGGGGCGCCCTGGCGGGATGTGCCGGAGCGGTTCGGGAAGTGGAACTCGATCTACAAGCGGTTCGCGCGCTGGGCCGAGGACGGCACCTGGGAGAAGCTGCTCGCCGAGGTGCAGAAGCAGTCGGACGCGGCGGGCAAGCTCGACTGGGTGGTGTCGATCGACTCGACGATCGCGCGCGTGCACCAGCACGGCGCGACCCTCAGCCGCGACACAGGGGGCTGTGTCGAATCACAAGAATCCGCGGGAAGAGCCGCCTGATCACGGGATCGGCCGCTCCCGTGGCGGGTTGACGAGCAAGGTGCATCTCGTCTGCGACGGGCGTGGACGTCCGCTGAGCTGGGTGATCACCGGCGCGAACATCAACGACACCACGATGATGACCGCCACACTCGAGCAGACCCACGTCCCTCGAGCTGTCGGCCGTCCGAGGCGGCGCCCGGATCGGGTGCTCGCCGACAAGGGCTACCCGTCGAAGAAGAACAGGGCGTGGCTGCGGGAGCGGAAGATCGCCGCGACGATCCCGGAACGCGACGACCAGATCGCGCACCGCCGCAGGAAGCCTGGCCGGCCCATCGACTTCGGGGAAGCCCAGCAGGAGCGCTACAAGGGACGCAACGTCGTCGAGCGCTGCTTCAACAAACTCAAGCAATGGCGCGGCATCGCGATGCGCTCAGACAAGACAGCCCGCTCCTACCGCGCCGCGATAGCCCTCGCCGCCACGCTGATCTGGATCAAGACCGACTTAATCCACACGGCCTAGCGCGAGCGATCCGGATGCGCTGGATGACATGCCCGGCTCACTCTTTGGAATCAAGAGACCCCCCAAGGAACGTTGGATCGATCCCCTCGACGCACGGTCATCGTCCAACATCTCCGGCGCGCTCGCGGACCAGGTGTGGTGGTATCGCGCTCCAGACGTTACAGAGCGCCTCAGAATCCAACGCGGCTCTTTTCTTATCGGACCGTTAGCTCGCCCCATTGATCGTCCCAACACAACTCTCCCTATCGAGTTGGCCGCCGGCCGCACAAACGCGATCGCGAATCGACTTGAAAAGAGGGGCAAAGCAAGCAACGCGACCATTGGGAGGGTCGAGATCTTCAGGATCGTCGTTCCCGGGGCTTCGAAAGTGTATTTGCGCCGGCTCCTTGAGGATCGTTCGGGGCTCTCAATCGAAACGATCTATCCCACGCCTTGGCATCGGCCCTTCATCGCGCAGTTCGCGTCTACCTATGGACGCGGGCGCCCCCTGAGTCTCGATAGCAACGCGACCACCCCGGAGACCGACCAACATGCCGGGGTTGTGAAGGACGAGGCCGCCCCGGAGTCATCGGGGTCTTAGGTCTCGCAACCCTAGGGATATGAGACAGGACTGACCTCACTCAGGACTCGACCGCGACGCGGGGTCGTCATCAGCGGCTTCGTGATTTCTCGCGGCCCATGACTCGAACTCTGTCTGCACCTGATCAAAGAACTCCGTTTTGGCCAAGGTGTAGTCGTCGTAGTCGGCTTTGCCGATCTGTTGCACGCTAAGTGCCCGTTTTGCCGTCTCGTAGCGTTGGCGGGCGTCGGCGTTTGCTCGAAGCCAGTCGCGGAACCAAATCGTGTACAGGCCCCACGGTGAGTCCGCGCGGCGGACGTGAAGTATCGCCTGGTTGTCTTCGTGCCAGAACAGCAGCTTTTCCCAGACGAGGGGGTCGACCTTGATCGACCCCCTCGGTAGGTCGCGGTCTACCCCTGGGGAGTCAGGACGCGAACCGCGTGCGCGTACGTAGCCGAGCGGTGCGAGGCGGGCGACGAGTTCATGCTCTGCGGGGAGAGGTGAGATGCGCAGTTGCAGGTCGACGAACGGCTTCGCGGCCAGGCCCGGCACAGAAGTCGAACCGATGTGATCCAGTGTCGCGGCCTCAGCGCCGTCAAGTCCACCCACCGCGTCCCGGACGCCTGACAGGAGCCGCGATGCGCGCTGTGCCCACTCTGCCTGATGCTCAACTAACGCGGCAGGGTTCGTTTCGTCGCTCATACCGTCGAAACTACAGGCCACGAATTTCACCGGGAAGGAACGACCGGACGGGATGCGCGACACATGGTCTGAGCAAGCGGTTCTTCTACGCGGCGAGTGTCTCGTGACCTCGGTGTCTCGTATCCCATGGGTTACGAGACACCGAGGTTACGAGACACATCGTGTAACTCCTCGCCGACGGACGGGCGACATGCCAACGCACCCGAGTTCCTCAGCCCAGCGGCCCCTCCAGCACCGTGAGTGTGTCCACTCCGTGGAAGCCGACGGACCTGTTGAGCGCGAGCATCGGCTCATTGGTCAGCGCTGTGTAGGTCTGCAGGGATCGGGATTCCGCACTTTCGGGCACGCTCATGAGCAGCCGAAGATTGGCAGCCTTCAGCGCTCGGCCAATGCCTCGACCGCGAAAGTTCTTGTCGACGAAAGTGTCATCCTGGTTCACGATCTCCGGATCTGAACGCGAGAGGAGAATCTCGGTGTAGCCGATACCGTCGCCGTTCGTGCATGCCAGACTTCGCACCAGGAGGTAGCCCTGATCGTGCATGCGTCGCTCATTGCGACGCACCGCGTCAACATCTACGCTCGCCGGACTCCGGCTCAGGTCGCCCATCGGAACGTCGTCAGACATTCGCGCCCGTAGCTCGGCCCAGTCCTCTACAACCTCGTCGGGACAGCGCCCGCACCAGGAGCGGAGGTTGATCCCGGCAGGCGCGTCCGGAAACGCGGCAAGTTGTGCTGTCGAGAGAGGAAGTTCAACCATCTGTCGACTTTCTCGGATACCGATGTTCAGCCCTTCGGCGCGAGCGAACGTCACGCCAGCATCGGAATAGGTTTCGGTACGCAAGATGGTGGCCGTGCCTCGTAGCGTGTCGCGCACGGCATCAAGCAGCATCCGGCCAACGCCACGTCGTCGGAAGCCGTCCAGGACAGCGACCTCCACCTCTGCAGGCTCGTCCGGATCGACGCTCGCTTCGGCCGCGCCGACCGGCACGTCGCCGATTTTGGCAATAAGTAGTGCCGAGGTGCGTGCCGGGTGCGGATCCTGAAACTGAGCAAGCGTTGCATCATCGCTACGGAACCAGACCTGCTGACGACCGACCGCATACCCATCGCGTAGCACGCGATTCCACTGGAGGAGCTGGCGGACATCCGCTCGATCGACGACTTCCACACGCAAACTCATATCGGGGATCACACGACTTTCACCTACTCGACGGCGACGACGGCACAGGTGTGTATTCTCCCAGATCCCGTGTTGGAAGGTGCCCGCACCGTGCCTCGATAGAGCGAACCCACGCCGACATGGGATCTCATATGAATGAGCGAACCGCCGCGCGCCATTAGACCGTTCGCGACCATCGGCCGTACACGCAACAGGTTGTTGCGTGAGTTATTCAGGGGTTATCGAGCGCACGCTGCAGCTCGGCCTCAGATGGAAGTACCGCCTGCTCAGCTGGAGGGAGGAGGTCGTAGCTGGCGATCGCGATCGGATGGTTGCTGCCTGCGAGGGCGTACCGCACCACTCGGTCATTCTTATCAATGCACAGCAAGAGACCGACGGTCGCTGCATGCGCGGGCCGGCGCAACTGGTCCTCTACAAGCTCGATGTAGAATCCGAGCTGTCCGACGTACTCGGGTTTGAACTTACCGACCTTCAGCTCGACGACGACGTAGCGCAGCTGCTCTACGTGGAAGAACAGGAGGTCGACAAAGAACTCGTCGCCGTCCACGTCGAAGGGAATTTGCCGCCCGACGAAACTGAACCCACTGCCTAACTCACCGAGCGTCTCGATGATGCGTTCCACGAGCGCTTGCTCGAGCTCGCGCTCTGCGTGCCCAGGCTCAATGCGGAGGAAGTCAAAGACGTAAGGATCCTTTGTCATCTGCTGTGCGAGCTCGGACGCTCCGGGCGCCAGAATGCGATCGAAGTTCGTTGGCGCTCCGCCGAAGCGCAGGTGTTCGGTGGTCTTGATGTGGTGCTCAAGCGTGCCACGGGTCCACCCATGTGTAGCGGTTTGCCCGGCGTACCAATCCCGCAGTTCCTGGTCGCTGCTCGCAGGTCCCTCGGCGTCAGGTTGGTACGGAGTCCCGACCCGCCTTCGAGCGATTCGCGGGTTCTCCTAGCTTGCGGGTGGGTTCATGCCGTTGCTGGCCAAATGTCGGGGTGGAGGAGATAGGTGTCCGCATCGACGCGGGTCGTTTGTACGTTCCATTCCGTCTGGTTCTCCGCAAGTGGCGTAAGGGCTTGCCATAGGGATTCGAGCACGGTCGAGGCGGGCATTCCCGCTTCGACCGTGCCAACCACGACAAGCCGCCGTGTTCGTTGGACAAACACCAACGTGACCACGGTGGCGACCTCGGCCGCTGCCTCGAGTTGCAACCGATCAGTGAAAGTGGCCTGTCCCAGATCGGAGTATGAGTGCCACCCCGGCGAGGCGTCTGCCGGGAGGAGCTTGCCCGGGCCCGTGCCCCAGTGATTCAGCGCGTACCAGACGAAGGCCTCGCCTGGGGAGGCGTGCTCATTAGGGATCACAGCTGATCGTTGACCCACTGAGGGCAGGTTCGTGTCGGTGCGCCAGGCGAGTCTTTGCAGTACGCCGTGATAACCCCGAGTTCGTAGGGATCCGGGCTATCGGCACTGGAATCCCGTTCCTGAATCACTTCTACGAGGATTTCGATACCGTCCTCGCTCAGGTATCCCATGCCGTAGAGGTACCGACCGTTGGGCTGCAGGTAGCCGCCCGCGTTGTTGCTGATGACGTGTTCAATCGTCTGCTGGTCAGCATTGTGATCCAGGAGGGCATGTAGGTAGCCGAACGCGCCGCTCGCTCCCTGCCGCAGCACGACCTTCTCTCCTGAGCCGTCCAGGGTGACACTCAAACAGTTGAATCTCGGGGCGGACGGGTAGTTCTCCGTACCCGCTGCGCATCCATTTGCCAGCGCGCTCACACCGGAGGCATCTTGTGCTGACGGCGCGGCAACCTCTCCCAGAGAACTTGCGACCTCTGGAATCTGTTCATATGCGACCCATTGACCATCCGGTGGTGCGGCATCGTTCGATGCCGCTAGAGCCGGGGTGCTCGACAGCACACCCAACGCCAGAGTGAGGGCGGCGACAGCGGTGAGCCTTAGCTTCGTTTTCATCATCTGTCCTTCGCTTTCACATGAGCCAGCGACGCTACACCGTGCGGGCGACTCTTGCCAGGGGTATAGCCAACTGCACCGCGATCACCCTCGCCAGCACCCTGATCTGGACCAAAGCCGACTTAATCAACACGGCCTAGGTCGTGTCTGATAATTCGTCGGCTACTGCGCTGGGCGCTGTGCACCGGCTCGCGTCGTTCTCGTCGGTCGACGATGGCTCCGCATCGCCTCCCTCCTCGGCCTAGCGATCCGGCACACATCGCCCGGGGCCCACGCCGCCCGAGAGGCTCCGCGCGATGCGAAGCAGCGCGTGGAGGGGCGGTGGGGACTCGCAACGCCGCGAATTATCAGACACTCCCTAGCGGTGATCGACGGCGGGTACACGCTGTACTGATTCAGCGGCGCGGAATAGGAAGCGCGCCGCCGCGGTTGCGGGTGTCATGGTGCAGGCGATGACGACGACCGAGCAGGCTCCGCTCGAGCGGGTGCTTGCGGCCATGGATTGGCGCGTGCTGGACGGGCGTCGAACTTCGCTCGCACCGGGGGAACGGCTGCGGCTCCGCACCGGGGTCGCCGCACTCGTGTTCGTCGCGCAGGGGCGTCTGATCCGGATGTCGGAGAGCGGATGCGGTGAGCTGCCGGCCGGCGCAGCCGCCGTCTCGATGGGGCGCGCGCCCGTCGTGCTCTCAGCGAGCGAACCCGCCGAGGTGATGTCGGTCGAGCTGGAGCTCACGCCGGGCACGTCGTCGGTGCTCGAACGTGTTCCGAACATGCTCTCGGTGGCCCGTTTCGCGGAGGAGGAGCCGACGATCGCCGCGATCGCGCGCGACATAGGAAAGCCGGACTGCGAGCGTCAGCGCGGAACCACGGGCACGATCTGCGCGCTGATGGCGACGACTGTCGTGCTTGCGGCGATCCGGGTGTGGGCGGAGGCCGGATGTGTGCCTGATGGCTGGCCGGCACGATCCGCCGACCCGTTCCTCTCCCGCGTGCTCGATGCGATCCACGATGACCCTGGTCGGGAGTGGTCGGTGGCCGGACTCGCGGAGATCGGGGCGATGTCGCGTTCGGTCTTCGCCGATCGCTTCCGCGCCGCGACGGGGCGCACTCCGGCGGCGTACCTCGGTGAGGTGCGCATCGACATGGCCAAGTCGTTCCTCGCCGAGGGCACCAGTGTCTCCGAGGCGGCGCGACGGCTGGGATACGCCTCGGACGAAGGGTTCAGTCGAGCGTTCCGTCGTCGCACCGGCGTCGCCCCGTCGCAGTGGCGCTATCGCCGTGACCTGCCGGCGAGCGAGAACAGCACGCCGCCGGCGGCGGTGCAGATCGCCGCGATCGCGTAGGTCCATACGATGCCGGCGGAGTCGACGAGCAGGCCGCCGATGCCCGCAGCCAGCACGATCGCGAGCTGGAACCCGACTACGACGAGTGCCCCGCCCGGTTCCAGGGCCCCGGGCGCCTGACGCGCGATCCAGGCGTTCAGGACGATGAGCCAGCCTCCGAACGCTGTGCCCCAGACGACGACGGCGGCGGCGAAGACGGGAACGGAGCCGGGAGCGGCGAGGGTGATGGCGATCGCGACGGCCACGGTGAGAGGCACGGCGGCGCGGAGCACGCCCAGGTGCCGATCGACGATCGCCCCCACGATCAGGTTGCCAGCCAGACCGCCGACGCCGAAGAGCGCGAGCAGCGTGACGACACCGGCCGCGTCGACCTCGACGCGCTCCAGGGCGATCCGGATGTAGGTGTAGGCCGTCACGTGCCCGAAGACCGTGAGCACATGCCCCGCGAGGCCCGCGGCGATGCCGGGGCGGCGCAGGGTGTCGAGCAGCAGTGCGATGCGGGGAGCACCCTCCGCGGGGACCGGTGGCAGGATCCAGCGCAGGGCGATCGCGACGGCCGCGGTGACGATCGCCGCGGCGACGAAGACCGCGCGCCAGTCGGCGACGGCGGCGAGCATCACCCCGAGCGGCACGCCGGCGACGGTCGCGAGCGAGACGCCCGCCGTGGTGAACATCACGGCGCGCCCGAGTCGCTCGGGGCCGGCGATGCGTGCGGCCACAGCGAGCGACATCCCCCAGAACCCGCTGAGCGCGGCGCCGAGGAAGAAGCGGGAGATCAGGATCATCCACAGCTCGGGCGCCACGGCGACGACGAGGTTCGACACGGCCGCGGCCGCGGCGAGCAGGGTCAGCAGCGTGCGCCTGTCCATCTTCGGCACGATGAGGCCGATCGTCGGCGCGGCGATGAGCCCGACGAACGCGGTGACGGTGACCGTCTGCCCCGCCTGGCCCGGCGTCACACCGAGCTCCGTCGCCATCTCGGTGAGCAGGCCGTTCGGCAGGAACTCGGCGGTGACCAGCACGAAGCTCGTCATCGTCATCACGATGAGCGCCGCGTAGTTGAGGCGATCGCGGGTCGGGGAGTGCGTCGGCGTGGTCGCAGTGTCGGTCATGATCCCAGACTCGCGCAGGCGCGCAGCCCGCGCCCGACGCGGCGTCCGCGCCGCCCGATCGATCGTCCGGATGCGGTTCAGCCGGCCGTGACCTCGAAGCGGTCGGGCGGGTGCCCGCCGGGCGTCGGGTAGAGGAACAGGATCTTCAGCTGCTCGTGCTCGCTCGCGCGGAAGCCGTGAGCGCCGTCGGCGTGCGCGGGGCTCAGCACGGCGCCTCCCGGAGCAATCGGGGTCTCGCCTCCGAGGGAGTCCAGAGCGACGCCTGACCCGCTGACGACGTATTGGAATTCGAACTGCGAGTGGTAGTGCAGCGTGATCGTGACGCCGGGCTCGAGGGTGACGATCCCGCCGTACATGTCGGCTCCGTCGGTCGCCCCGCTGACGATCAGCTCGACGCTCGTGCCCGGATAGTCGGGCGGCTGCATCTGCCGGTCACCGGGGCCGATATGGACCGAGACGGGCCCGCGGGTGCTTTCCGCAGCAGTCATGCGCGTGCCTCGGGATGAAGAAGCGTTCGGACGGAATTCTGCATGGAACATCCCCTGGCTCATGACGACGGTGTCTCCGGACGAGCGTACGCCTATCGGCTGTCCGCCCGAGGCGCGACGACGAAGGGCTCGCGGCCGTTGCCGCGAGCCCTTGCATCCGGATGTCGGTCAGGCGCCCCAGCCGGCCTGCTGGCCGCCGACGCGGTCGGCCTCGATCCGGGTCTGGTAGCCGGAGTCGAGGTAGGCCTGCATCGGGTCGGCTGGCAGGCCCCGGCCCTCGCGCCACTCGGCGAGCTGCGGGCGCACGTCGGTGTAGAAGGCGTCCATGAACACCTGGTTCGCGGCGAGCACGTCGCCGGACACCTGAGCGGCGTGCAGCTTCTCGGAGTCGACGAGCAGGGCACGGGCCGTCATCTCCTGCACGTTCAGCACCGAGCGGATCTGGCCGAGGATCTTGTTCTCGACGTTGTGGCACTGGTCGAGCATGAACTGCACGTCTGGGTTGTTCAGCCCGCCGCCGCGGACGACCTCGAACACGATCCGGAACAGCTGGAACGGGTCGGCCGCGCCGACGATGAGGTCGTCGTCGGCGTAGAAGCGACTGTTGAAGTCGAACGAGCCGAGCTTGCCGAGGCGCAGCAGCTGCATCACGATGAACTCGATGTTCGTGCCAGGCGCGTGGTGACCCGTGTCGAGGCAGACCATCGCCTTCTCGCCGAGCGCTGAGACCTGCGCGTAGGAGGTGCCCCAGTCGGGAACGTCGGTGTGATAGAACGCCGGCTCGAAGAACTTGTACTCGAGCACGAGGCGCTGATCGTCGCCGAGGCGGGCGTAGATCTGCTGCAGCGACTCGTGCAGACGGTCCTGCCGGCCGCGCATGTCGGCCTGACCCGGATAGTTCGAACCCTCGGCGAGCCAGATCTTCAGGTCGCGCGAGCCGGTTGCGTCCATCACGTCGATGCACGCGAGGTGGTGGTCGATCGCCTTCCGGCGCACCGAGGCGTCTTCGTGTGTCAGCGCGCCGAACTTGTAGTCGTCGTCCTGGAACGTGTTCGAGTTGACCGTGCCGAGCTGCACGCCCTCGTCCTCCGCGTGCTTGCGCAGGTCGGCGAAATCGCTCATGTCCCACGGGATGTGCAGCGCGACGGCCGGAGCGAGACCGGTCATCCGGTGCACCTGAGCCGCATCGGAGATCTTCTCGAACGGGTCGCGCGGGGTGCCAGGCGTGCCGAACACCTTGAACCGAGTGCCGGAGTTTCCGAACGCCCAGCTCGGCAGTTCGATGGCCTGCGCCGCCAGGCGCGAGAGGTGTTCGGGGGAGAGCGTGCTCATGACGATCGCCGTGCCTTTCACAGTCGTGGGGGTCGCGACGAGGCTGGCATGTCCGAAGACCCTCGTCACTGTGGATTCTACTGAGTTGAATCGTTTCATGATTCGAATGATCCGTCAACAGGTCGCAGCCGCGGCAGACGGGAGGGTGTCTGCGGAGGGCAGGCGGTGAGTGGCGCGTTCGCGCAGCGCGTGGGCCGCGTCCGCGTGCTCATGGCGATGCGGCGTGCGGCGCCGTCGCTCGGGGTTACGCTGTCAGCACGCACAGGTGAGGGGGCGCGATGACCGTCAGCATCCGCGACGTTGCAGCGCACGCCGGAGTATCGCTCGGCACGGTGTCGAACGTGCTGAACCGGCCGGATGTCGTGGCCGACGGCACAGTCGAGCGCGTGCGCGCCGCTGTGGCCGAACTCGGGTACGTGCGCAACGACGCCGCCCGCCAGCTGCGCGCAGGGCGCAGCCTCACCGTCGGACTGGTCGTGCTCGACTCCGCGAACCCGTTCTACGCAGAGCTCTCGCGCGGTGCGGAAGACGAGGCATCGCGCCACGGCCTCTCGGTGCTCGTGGGCAACAGCGGCGAGCAGGAGGAACGAGAGGCGACGTACCTCGACCTGTTCGCGCAGCAGCGAGTGTGGGGCGTGCTCGTCTCGCCCGTCGGCCAGAACGTCGACCACCTCATCCGGCTCAGCGAACGCGGCATCCCTGTGGTGCTCGTCGACCGCTCGGCGCCAGGGTCCGGGCTCTCCTCCGTCGCGACCGATGACGTGCGCGGCGGCTACCTCGCCGTGAAGCACCTGCTCGATCAAGGGCGGCGCCGCATCGCGTACATCTCCGGGCCGCAGGTCCTGCACCAGGTCGCCGATCGCCTCGAGGGGGCACGTCGAGCCGTCGATGAGGTGCAGGGAGCGACGCTCGAGGTGATCGAGCGCGCGGCGCTGACGGTGCTGGAAGGCCGCGCCGCCGCACAGATCATCGTGGAACGGCCATCAGGGGGCCGCCCCGATGCGATCTTCGCGGCCAACGATCTGCTCGCCACCGGAGCACTGCAGGCGATCGTGATGGGCGGATCGCTGCGGGTGCCAGACGACATCGCACTGATCGGCTACGACGACATCGACTTCGCCTCGTCCGCCGTCGTGCCGTTCTCTTCCATCCGGCAGCCCGCCCGCCTGATGGGCGAGACCGCCATGCAGCTGCTCGCCGACCGCCCCGACCCGCCGCAGGACATCCGCTTCACCCCCGAACTGATCGTCCGGGACTCCACGTCTCCCTAGCGCAGGCTGCCGAGATGCGCACTTGTCGCCGAGATGCGCCGGCTTCGACGTGATCGTGTCGAAGAAGTGCGCATCTCGCGAGCGGTGGGCGGGTGCCGCGCGGACGGCGCGTTCAGGCTCGGCTATTCCTCTGTGCCAGGCAACCGGATGGCACGGGTGTCGTCGAGCGTGAGGGCGAAGCGGCGCTCGGGGTTGCGATGCAGGCGGCCGGATGTCGTCATCCAGATCAGCGCGGTCGCGCAGGCCACCAGTGCGCCGGCCGCACCGAGCAGAATCGCCGCACGCGGCCCCCACAGGTTGGCGACCTGACCGACGATCGGCGCACCGAGCGGCGTGCCGCCCAGCAGGATCGCCATGTAGATCGCCATCACGCGCCCGCGCACCTCGGTCGGTGTGGTGGTCTGCACATACCCGTTCGCAGTCGTGAGCATCGTCACGGTCGCGAAGCCGACGCCGATGAGCATCGCGGCATACGACCAGTAGCCAGGCATCAGCGTCGAGGCCGCGGCGATCACCGCGAAGGCTCCGGTCGCCGCTACGACGACCCGCATCCGGGCTCGTGCGCGTCTCGCCGACAGCAGCGCCCCCGCCAGCGACCCGATCGCGATCACGGAGCTGAGCAGGCCGAACCCGTCCGCCTCGCGACCGAACTCGATCGCCATCGTCGAGGCATAGATGGGGAAGTTCATCGCCAGCGCACCCATCAGGAACACCACGACGAAGATCACCAGGATGTCGGGGCGCGTGCGCGCATACCGGAAGCCGTCAGCCAGCCGCGAGCGCTGCCGCGGACGTGCGCGCGGCTGCAGCTCGTCCGTCCGGATGACGATGAGTGCGGCCAGCATCGCCAGGAACGTCAACGAGTCGATCAGGAACACCCAGCCAGACCCGACCGCGACGATCAGCAGACCGGAGACGGCCGGCCCGATCATCCTCGCCGAGTTGAACGACGCCGAGTTGAGCGCGACCGCGTTCGATGCGAGCTCCGGCCCGACGACGTCGGTCACGAACGTCTGCCGCGCCGGATTGTCGATGGCCGTGACGATTCCCGCGGCGAACGCGAAGGCATACATCGCGACAAGGGTCATCACGTCGGCGAGCAGCAGCACGCCGATCGCGATCGACATCGCGCCGAGCAGCGACTGCGTCAGCATCAGCAGTCGGCGCCGGTCGAACCGGTCGACGACCCACCCGGTCAGCGCGACGAACAGCAGCGAAGGGGCGAAGCGCAGGCCCAGGGCGATGCCCATCGCGCCCGCATCGTTGTCACTGAGAGCGGTCAGCACGACCCAGCTCAGCGCCGTCGACTGCATCCAGTTGCCGATGTTCGACACGACGGCCCCGGCGAACCAGACGCGGTAGTTGAAGGCGTTCAGCGAACGGAACATCCGGCTCATGAGAGCGTCCTGGGCGGCATCCGGTCGCGTTGTGCGCGGGGTTCCGGATGCTCAGCCATGTCGTTGACAGGATACTCTTCCGGTCGTGCGCGGCTGGGGCTGTTCCCTCGGGCGGAAGGTCGATGGGGCGTGGGCTCCTCACCTGGCGGCGCGGTGGGTTGATGCGTTAGGTGCTCGAACTGCCATAAGGTGCCAGCATGCCCGAGTTCGTTGATGACCACGGCGTCACGATCGTCTATGACGTGCATGAGGCGGCGACGGAGCCACGCGGTGTCGTGCACCTGCTGCACGGGGTCGGCGAGCACGCCGGCCGCTACGCACAGGTGATCGAGGCCCTCACCGCCGCCGGTTTCGCCGTCTACGCCGACGACCACCGCGGCCACGGACGCACCGGCATGAAGCAGCACGGTTCGGCGGCGAAGCTCGGAAGGCTCGGCCCAGGTGGACTCCGTGCGGCGCTGGCGGCTGTCGACCGGATGGGGCGGATCATCCAGACCCAGCGCGTCGGCCTGCCGATCATCCTGCTCGGCCATTCGTGGGGCTCGTTCCTCGCGCAGATGCTGCTGAACGACCACCCGCGCCGCTACTCGGGGCTCATCCTCTCTGGCTCGGCGCTGCGCACACCGACCGGTCTCAACGCGGGGCGCCTCAACGCGCCATGGCACGGTCCGGGTGCCGATGGACTCGAATGGCTGTCGACCGATTCCCGCGTGTGGCGCGCGTTCCACTCCGACCCGTTGACCACCTCGGAGCCGCTGCTGAAGCTGTTCGGTCCGCTCGACGCAGCGCGCCTCTACGGCCGTCCGCGCAAGGGGCTGGCGCAGGAAGCGGGGAAGGACCTTCCCGTTCTGCTCATGGTGGGCGGAGACGACCCTGTCGGCGGGCCCCGATCGGTGCACCGGCTCGCAAAGGACTATCGCGAGCGTGCGGGCTTCGGCGATGTCACCACCCGCGTCTATCCCGACGCTCGCCACGAGATCTTCAACGATGCCAGCTGGCCGCAGGCGCGCGCCGACCTGATCGCCTGGCTCGAACGCCGGTACCCGGCGCGGTGAGGTCGCGCCCCAGTCCAGGCGACGCGCGTAATCTGGAGGCATGCACGGCGAATTCAAGGTGCCAGGCGGCAAGCTCGTCGTCGTCGACCTCGACGTAACTGACGGCAGGATCGCGGACTTCCACCTCGCGGGCGACTTCTTCCTCGAGCCCGACGACGCACTGCTCGACATCAACGCCGCGGTCAACGGCCTGCCGGAGACCGCCGACGTGGCGCAGATCGCCGGGGCGGTGCGAGCCGCACTCCCCGAAGACGTGCAGATGCTCGGCTTCACGCCCGAGTCGGTCGGCACCGCCGTGCGCCGTGCACTCGTGACGGCAGCCGGATGGCGGGACTTCGATTGGGAAGTCGTCGATGACCCCGCAGTCTCCCCGATGATGAATCTCGCCCTCGACGAAGTGCTCACCGAGCGGGTCGGCGACGGACGCCGGAACCCGACGCTGCGCATCTGGGAATGGGACGAATCGGCCGTCGTGATCGGCTCGTTCCAGTCGTATCGCAACGAGGTCGATCCGGATGGCGCCGCCGGGCACGGCTTCCAGGTGGTGCGGCGCATCTCGGGCGGCGGGGCGATGATGATGGGCGCCGAGCAGATCATCACCTACTCGCTCTACGTGCCGTCGTCGTTGGTCGCCGGGCTCACCTTCGCCGACTCGTATGCGTTCCTCGACGACTGGGTGCTGCAGGCGCTGCACTCCGTCGGCATCGAGGCGAGCTACCAGGGGCTCAACGACATCACCAGCCCACAGGGCAAGATCGGCGGTGCTGCGCAGAAGCGGCTCGCGAACGGCGGCGTACTGCATCACGCGACCCTCAGCTACGACATCGACGGGCAGGTGATGACCGAGGTGCTCCGGATCGGCCGAGAGAAGCTCAGCGACAAGGGCACGACGTCTGCGGCGAAGCGGGTGGACCCCATCCGGAGCCAGACCGGCATGCCGCGCAGGGCCATCCTGGACGAATTCATGAAGACCTTCCGCTCGTACACGGGAGCCGTCGACGGCTCCATAACCGCCGAGGAATACGCCGCGGCGGAAGAACTGGTCGGCACCAAGTTCTCCACGGAGCGCTGGCTGCACCGCGTCCCGTGACCGGGGCGGCGGGCCCGCGCCGTCGCCGCGAGACCCCCCACCACCCGATACACTCACGGCGTGAACGTGGGTGAGGCGATGCCCCAGTACGGGGCGCAGCACATTGTGAGTCTGGTGGTGATCGCGCTCGCGGCGATCCTGGTGGTGTGGTTGGCGCGGATCGCGCGCGATGAGAACAGGGTCGATCGCGCGCTGCGGACGGCGGGGTGGGCGCTGCTGATCGTCTCCGCACTGTGGAGCGTCTACTGGCTGCTGCCCGTGCATTTCGACATCGCACAGTCGCTGCCTCTGCATTTCTCAGACGCGATGCGGTACCTCGCCGCCATCGCGCTGATCACGCGGTCCGGATGGTCGATCGCGGTGCTGTACTTCTGGGGTCTCACCCTCAATCTGCAGTCGATCATCACGCCCGACCTGAACTACCTGCAGATGCCGCTTCTCGAGTTCGTCATGTACTGGCTTCTGCACGGCACGGTGCTCGTCGTGCCGATTCTGCTCGCCTGGGGTCTGCGCACCACACCCACGTGGCGCGGCTACGGTCTCGGGTTCGCCGCGACGGCCGCGTGGGCCGGCGCGGCGTTCCTCATCAACGCGGCGATCGGCACGAACTACGCCTATATGAACGGCCCGCCCGCCGGCACATCGATTCTCGACCTGCTGGGGCCGTGGCCGATCTACATCGCGTGGGAAGCAGTGCTGGTCGCAGGCGTGTGGGCGCTGATCACCTGGCCATGGCAGGGCAGGCGCCGTCGTGACCGGTCGTATCCCGTCGGGCGCGGCAGGTTCGTCCGTCGTATTCCGTTCGCCGCATAGTCGGTGCCGACGGTTCCGGATGTCGAGCAGATGCCCAGCGCGACACGCGTGCGTTCGTCCGAGGTCCAGGGCATGATTGACGCATGTTCCGTAAGAAGCGACTGGCACCTCCCGCGCCGACGCGACCGGTGTCGGCCACGCCCAGCCGTGCCGGGGCCGCATGGTCCGACGGCTTGGGGATCCTGGCGATCCGATCCGTGCAGATCATCGCGGTCGTGCTCCTCCTCGGCGGGGCGATCTGGGGGCTGCGCTCCCTGACGATCGTGGTCATCCCCGTGCTGCTGGCGATCGTGTTCGCCGCGGCGTTCGAGCCGGTGATGCGCCTGCTGCGGCGGGTGATGCCTTCAGCGCTGGCGACGGTGATCGTGCTGCTCGGGGTCGTGGGCGTGATCGGCGGCGTCGTCTGGCTGATGGTGCGGGCCGTCATCGCAGAGTGGCCGAAGCTCTACGAGAGCGCCGAGGCCGGTATCACGCAGATCATCGACTGGGTCGAGCATCTTCCCTTCGACATCGACACGGCGCAGATTCAGGAGTGGTGGCAGACCGCGCAGGACTTCGTGCTCAGCTCGCAGTTCGGCTCCGCCCTCGGCAGCGGCGCGATCGCAGGCGTCAGCGCCGTGGCGACCTTCCTGACCGGACTCGTGCTGATGGTCGTGATCCTGTTCTTCTTCCTCAAGGACGGCCCGCAGATCTGGCAGTTCGCCATCCGCCCGTTCGAGGGTGAGTGGTACGGCCGGATGCAGCGGGTCGGCACCAAGGCCGTCAGCACGATCGGCGCGTACGTGCGCGGAACGGCCGCCGTCGCCGCCGTCGACGCGATCGGCATCGGCGTCGGGCTATGGATCCTGGGGGTGCCGCTGTGGTTCCCGCTGATGCTCGTGGTGTTCCTGCTGGCGTTCATCCCGATTGTGGGCGCCACGCTCGCCGGCGTGCTCGGCGCGCTGGTGGCGCTGGTCGACGGCGGGATCGTGCAGGCACTCATCGTCGTGGCGATCGTGGTCGCGGTCAACCAGCTTGAGGGCAACTTCCTGCAGCCGTTCCTGATGGGCAAGGCACTGAAGCTGCACGCACTGGCGATCCTGATCGCGCTGACGATCGGCACCGTGACCGCCGGCATCCTCGGCGCCATCCTCGCTGTGCCGATCGCTGCCGTGATCTGGGGCGTCATCCAGGTCTGGGACGGCCCGAATCAGCCGGCGAAGTGGGCCATGAGGAAGAAGCGCACCGCGGGCGCGGAGGCATAGCGCCCGCGCCCAGCTGCCGAGATGCGCCGGTTCAGACGCCGGGACGTCGAAAAGGTGCGCTACTCGCGAGCTGTGCGCAACGCGGCCCACAGCTCGGCGCGTGCGGGGAAGGTCGACAGGTCGGCGCCGAGCAGCGCCGAAGCCTCTGCAACCCGCGAGCGCAGCGTGTGGCGATGGATGCCGAGCGCGCGGGCGGCCTGCTCGAGCCGTGCGTCGTGCTCCAGCCACACCCGCAGCGATCGCTCGAGGCCGTCGTGCGCGCGCAATGGTGCCAGCTGCGACTGTGCGATCAGACGGGCGTCGTCCGTTGCGAGCGCTGAGAGCACGCTGTCGGCCACGGCGTCGGCATGGTGCACGGCGCCAGGGCTGGTTCCGCGGCGCAGTGAGGCCAGCGCCTGCGCGTGCGCGCGGGAGAACGACGCGTACGGTCCGGGTTCCGAGACACCGATCCGGATGTCGAGCCGGGTGGCGATCTCGTGGAGCGCGCCTGCCTCTTCCGCGGTGACACACATCACCATGCCCTCGTCGGACGCGGCCGTGAACACCGCGGTGTCGCGCTCGGTGCGCCGACGATCCCACCACTCCTCGAGCGCATCGGCCGCTGCACCCTGCTCCGCGACTGCGACCACCATCGGCTCGCGCGGCAGCGAGCCGAGCACGCGCCGTGCGAGCGTCGGATCGTCCAGCAGCAGGGAGGCGAGCACCTGCGTGTGCAGCCGCCGCTGGCTTTCGGTGACCTGTTCGCTCTGCTCGAGGGAGAGTCCTGCCATGGCGATCACCGACGTGACGACCGCGCGCGCCTCGGCGTCGAGCGACGCGGTTGCGATCGCGATGACTCCGCGAGGGTGTCCGCTGCGCCCCAGCGTGAACAGGGAGAACTCGTGCTCGTCGATGGCGAGTGAATCGCCGGCCTGACTGCCGCGCGAGATCAGTTGGGCGGCACGCTCCGCCATGGCTGCTCCGGCTGCGCCGTCGATCCCGTCCCGCGGGTGCTCGTGCACGAGCGCGCCTGTGGCGTCGAACATGCCGACCCAGTGGTGCAGGCGCTTGGCGAGCTCGGAGATCGTCGACTCCAGGCCGCGCGGCCGGAGCGCGGCGACGGCCAGGGCGCGCTGCGCGCCCAGCGCCCAGGTGCGACGGGCGTACGCCTGGTCCGCGATCGCCTCGGCGTGCGCGCGGGCGATCGCGATGAAGGGGGTGTCGTACGGCACCTCGAACAGCGGAATTCCTGCCTTCGCGCACGCCGCGACGAGGTCATCCGGAATGCCTGAGCGGTGCACCTCGGTGCCGAAGCCGAGCCCGACCACACCCCGGTCGTGCAGCCTGGCGACGTACGCGGCCGTGTCATCCGGCTCGTCGGTGAACTGCGTTCCCGTTGTCAGCAGCACCAGGTCATCGGCGAGGAAAGGGGTCGGGTCCACCAGATCAGAGGAGTGCACCCAGCGCAGCGGCCTCACGAGCGCGCCGTCGCGCATCGCCCGCTCGTCGGAGACAAGATGGAGCCCGAGATCGCGCCTGTGCAACAACGCGCCCAGGGTCGATTCCTGCATCTCGATGTCCCTTTCGCGTCGCGCCGCGCTGCGCGACACCGGTCGATCGGCGGAACGCGACCCCGTCGCACGTCGGCTGTACGCCGCGGCGAATCCGTCGGAACAAATATACAGCTGGGCGATGGTGTGCGGTGCTGCTCTGTGCTCGCCGCTCAGTCTCCGACTGGTTCGCCCGCCGAGTCGAGCGAGGCGCGGGTGTCGAGCACGTACGCCTGCGGGTGGTCGGGCAGATAGCGCACGACGGGCTGGTCGGCGAAGGCAAGAGACGTGTCGTCGGGGTAGGACGGCGGCGTGAAGAAGCTGTGCGGCAGCGTGTAGGCGGTGCCGTCCTCTGCCGTGAACCGTACGTAGTCGTGGTCGACCTGCTCCGCGGTCACCTGCACGCCGTGCTCGTAGATGTAGCCGGCCGTCACCGGCCCGAAGATCAGGCTGGCCAGCCCGATCGCCCCGCTTGAGAGCACGACGAGTGCGACGATGCGGAAGAACCAGCGGCGCAGCAGACCGAGAACGTCGGGGCGCGACGGGCCGTCGTCCGCCGGCGCCAGGCCCCGTTCGACTCGCAGCTGACGCAGGCGATCGCCGGGGCCGGATGCGCCGCCCGACCGGAAGGCCAGCATGAGCAGTCCGAACGACGAGAAGGCAGCGATGAAGACCGAGGCGTAGCCGAAAGTCGCGGGGAAGTTGGCCAGCCAGATGAGGGTGTCGAGAAAAGCGTTCATCGTGTGGGCTCCTCGCGCATTATCGTCATGGCGACCTTGTCCGGACGGCCCGGCTCCCACATTGCGAACACGGGCGAACCGACCTGCACGCGGTCGAGCGCCTCGGGGCGCAGGAACACGGTCGTCTCGACTTCCCGTTGAGCCTGTCCGTTGTCCGGGGTGACGAGAAGGGCCAGGTCGAGTTCGACGTTCCCCTCCCGATGCGTTCCGGTCGGGCGCACGCGCAGCACGTTGGCCGGATGGGCGATGCCGCGCGTGCGCGCTCCGACCAGGTCCGGTCGGATGAGGCCCTTGGCGACGCGCCAGTCAAGGATCGCGGTCCGCACCTCCGGCGCCTCCGAGTCGGCGATGTCGACAGCGTCGGTGTGCGCGGGGTCGTAGCGCACCGGCAGCACGCTGCCCGGCTGAGCGGCGACGGCGGACATGGCGTCCAGCAGTCCGCGGTGCACGCTCACGAACGACGCGCCGTCGGCCGGCGACACCTGCAGGTACACGTCGTACTGCGGCACATCGTTCACGGTCAGGCCGGTGCGCCTGGTCTCGATGATCTCACCGATCGCAATGCGAGTGCGCGACGAGCGTCGCGCGCGGGAGCGGGGCGGGAACGCATCGGCGAGGCTCATACCGATCGTGCTGATGCCCCAGAACACGCCCACTACGATGATGCCGGTCTCTCGGTCGGAGAGGAACGGCAGCAGCGACTCCGATTGGTCGACGCCGAAGAGCCCTTCGCACACCCAGATCGCGACCATCGCGCTGAGTGCGAGCCAGACCACCCGCAGAATCCACCTGAGCATGAGCCCCTCCTCCGGTCCGATGAGAGCTTATGGCGTTCCGAACGGGCTCTCGGTCACAGGAACGGTGCTTCGGAACGTATGCCCATGAACCCCGCGAAAGCGGCGATCGGGGGCGAGACCGTTGTGGCGGCCGTGCCGGACAGTCGGGTGACTGCGCTCAGCGCGGCGGCGTGGAATCGCGGATCGCGAGCGACAGCGGCAGCGGAGCAGGCGGTGTCCACTCGGCGGCGACGACGGCACGAACGGCGGCCTCACCGAGCAGCTCGAGCGGAGCGTTGACGGACGTGAGCGTGGGAGTGACGTCGCTGGCGAAGGGAATGCTGCCGAAACCGGCGACGGCGATGTCGTCGCCGATTCCACGGCCGGCGTCGCGGATGGCCGACATGGCGCCGATCGCGACGACGTCGGTGATGGCGAACACCACGGTGCCGGGAAGCACACCGTCTTCGAGCGCTGCCGACATGGCGTGATATCCCTCGGCGCGGCTGAATCCGGTGCGCAGCACGCGGGGCGCATTGCCGCCGGCGGTGCCGAAGCCTTCGGAGAAGCCGGCCAGACGGTCGTCACTGGTGACGAGTCCGTCAGCCGCGGCGAGGGCGATCGCGTCACGATAGCCGCGCTGCGCGAGCGCGCGACCGAGCTCGAGCGCTCCGCCGCGATCGTCGATGGCGACCGTGCGGGCGTTCGCCGTCCCCGCAGGTGCTCCGATCGACACGATCGTGCCCCCTGCGGACTCGACGTCGTGCAGCATCGCCGTGAGTACGGCGCTGTCGGTGTGGCTGGAACGCGACGCGGCCAGGACGATGCCGCGGGGCCGCTGACCGCGCAGGTTGCGGACCAGGCGTGCTTCGCGCTCGGTCGCGCGCTCGGTGATGCCGATCGTGAGCACGAGGTTCTCGTCGTCGGCGGCGTGCGCGACGCCTGAGGCGATGCGGGAGAAGTAGGGGTCGGCGATGTCGGCGACGAGCAGGGCGATCGTCGCAGAGGTGCCGCGCGCTGTGGCCTGGGCCGAGAGGTTGGCGGAGTAGCCGAGTCGATCTGCAACGGCTTCGACGCGCTCCCGGTAGGCACCGGCGACGTTGCGGGTGGAGCCGTTGAGCACGCGCGATGCGGTGGCGAGCGACACTCCCGCTTCGCGGGCGACGTCCTGCAGCGTCGTCGCACGAGGTGCCGGGGCGTCTGACATGCCAGTCAGGGTATCGCGAAGTGTGCGAAGCCACCGTCTCGTCGAACATCTCGCCGGCGCGGTGCGCGCCCCCGGGCAGCCCGGGTGCGCGCCCCGCGCCCGGGCTGCCGAGATGCGCACCTTGCGTCGAGATGCGCCGTTTCGGACGCTCGGATGTCGCAAACGTGCGCATTTCGCGAGCAGAGCAGGGGCGGAGCGGCGGGAAGAATCGCACGTCTCGCCTGATGGGCACTGTGGGTAATCGCTTTCCGAAAGGGGCTAGCGCTTTGCTTGGATAGCGCTTACCCTGAACGTGCTTGATCATTCCAAAGGCGGAAGGAACAGCATGTCTCAGTTGGTGCGCAGGAACGTTCTTCGGGGCGCGACGGCCGTGGCCGCAGCAGTGGCCATGGCGGTCGTCGGGTCGGTCAGCCCGGCAGCGGCCGAGGAATCGGAGTTCACAGAACATCTCACCTTCGAGTCCTACGCGCGGGAAGCGCTCGGGGGACAGGACGGGTGGACCACCGATGGCGCCGCAGAAGTCGTTGCGGGGCCGTTGAACGGCAACAACCAGGTGCTCGAGATGACCGGAGGATCCCATCGCGCTTCGCGAGCGATCCCGGAGATCGCCGATGAGGACACCGGCACGCTGTTCTTCCGTTTCTATCGCTCGGGCGGCGTGGACACGTCGTTCGGCATCACCGACGTCGACCAGCCCACCACGTACACCGACAGCAGGGCGTACGTGAACAACCAGAACAGCGACACGATGCTCGCCCGCGACGGCGGCGCATTCACGCCCGTCGGAACCTGGTCGGAGAACGCATGGCAGTGCGTCTGGATCGTGGCCGACAACGCGTCCGATGAGATCGCGGTCTACAGCCACGGCGGAGCCTACGAAGAGCAGACTCGCCTTCCGGACGGCGCCACCGAAGAGTTCGGGTTCCGAGAGAACGTCTCAGGCAGTCTCGACCGATTCTTCTGGATCAACGGATCCAGCAGCAACGGGACGCTCATGCTCGACGACGTCGCCGTCGACAACACGGGCGAGAACCTCGCCAACCCCACAGGGAACCCCGCAGACTGCGCCTTCACGGGCGAGGTGGATCAGCCGCTGCAGAACCCGCTGCCGGACCCTCGACAGTCCACGCTGGGCATCGAGGTCGAAGAGCTCGCACAGCTCCCCGAGTCGCACACCACACCGGAGACCGGGGATTCCCGCCTCATTCGGCACAATCGCATCACGCACCTCGACGAGGTGCCCGACGACTCGGGCCGGCTGATGGTGCCGGACATGAACGACATCCTCTACCTGGTCGACAAGGACACCGGGGATCACGTTCCCTACCTGAACGTGCGTGACCGCTTCATCGACAACTTCCACAACCACGCGGGTTTGGGCACGGGTCTCGGCTTCGCCGAGTTCCATCCGGAGTTCGCCGAGAACGGCATCTTCTACACGGTGCACACCGAGGCGGGCAGCGCCCTGACCGAGGACGAGCCGGACTTCCCCGAGTACGGAACCACCGGCTACCACAGCGTGCTCACGGAGTGGACCGCTTCCGACCCGTCGGCGGAGACCTTCGAGGGCACCAGCCGCGAGGTGATGCGGTTCCCCTTCGCCGGCCGCGTGCACACGGTGCAGCAGATCGCGTTCAACCCCACGGTCGATCAGGACGACGCCGACTACGGCAACCTGTACATCCTCGTCGGCGATGGCGGCAACGGCGTCGGCAACGACAACCCACAGGATCCGTCGACCCCGCACGGCACGATCATGCGGGTCGACCCGCTCGGCTCCGACAGCGAGAACGGTCAGTACGGCGTTCCCGACGACAATCCGTTCCTCGACGAGCCAGGCGCGCTGCCGGAGATCTACGCGGTGGGGATGCGCGACCCGCACCGGATCAGCTGGGACAGCGCCGGCGAGCACCAGATGTACCTCGGGCACATCGGCGAATGGCAGGTGGAGTCGATCTACGAGGTCGAAGCAGGCGACAACTTCGGCTGGTCCGAGCGGGAGGGGTCGTTCCTCGCCGACAACCGGCAGATCTTCCCGCTCCCCGAAGGTGACGATGAGCTCGGGTACACCTACCCGGTGGCCGCATACGACCACAACCGCGACCCCGGCCAGACCGGTGACGCGGGGGTGGCCACCAACGGCGGCTTCGTCTACCGCGGCGGCATCGAGGAGCTGCAGGGGAAGTACCTGTTCACCGACCTCGTCCGCGGCTGGGTGCTCGCCACCGATCACGACGACATGGTGCGAAACGACGGCGATGTCGACGACCTCGCCGAGATCTCCGAGCTGCGCGTCTTCGCCGACGGCGAGGAGACGACGTTCCAGGAGCTCGTCGGCGACAACCGAGTCGACCTGCGGTTCGGCTCGGATGCCGACGGTGAGCTGTACCTGATCGCCAAAGCGAACGGCACGATCTGGAAGGTCACAGGGGCGCAGACGGTCAGCGCGCAGTCGCCGATCGTGCTGCCGGAGCTGGCGGACCGTGTCGTGGCGCACTACGACTTCGACCACCCGGCCGAGGGCGCGGACACGTTCGAAGCCGACCAGGGCACATCAGGCACCGATATCGAGCTGGTCAACGGCGGCACCGAGATGCGCGTCGCCGATGCGGCGTATCCCGGCGCAGGTGAGGCGTTGCAGACGCAGCAGATGAGCCCGGATGAGCCGTCGAACGACGACTGGAAGGCCGGTGTGCACAATCCGGATGGCGTGGAGTCGCTCTCCGGTCTGGCCGGGCTCGATTCCACGTCGGTGATGGGCTGGTTCAAACCGACCGGCCTGCACCCCGCGCTGAACTCGAACACAGAAGACCCGGATGACCGCTACAACGCGATCGGCCTGGCCGGTGTGCTCACGGGCACCTCGGACGGGCACGCGGTGCGCGCGCTGCTGGAGGTCATCCAGGTCGACGGCGAACTCAAGATCGTCGCACTGGCCCGGCGCGTCGACGGCGAAGCCTCCTGGACTTACGCGGCTGACCTGCCGTGGGACGAGATCCTGGTGCGCGGCGAATGGGCTCACCTGGCCGCCAGCTTCGACTTCGCCGAAGGTGAGATGCAGCTGTTCCTGAACGGCGAGGAGCTCGAAGGCGACTACACCCGCGCGGACAACCCGTGGGGCGAAGGGTCAACCTCGCCGAGCGTTCCGGCCGGAATCAAGATCGGCGGGAGCTTCCCGCAGAACACCAGGGAGGCCAACCCCTTCACAGGGCGAATGGACGACCTGATGTTCCTCGACACGGCGCTCACCTCCGAGCAGGTGGCGGCCCAGTACGACATGTTCGACGTGCAGCCTCCCGCCGAGCCGACGATCCCCGGATGCTCCTTCGACGAGGAGCTCACCGATCTGATGGCTGGCGAGAACTGGCAGCCGCGGACCCCGGAGCTGTGGGAGTTCCCGGGTGACGAGATCATCCTGGCCGAGCCAGGCAGCAACCCGGACGACGGCATCCGCCGTCCGTTCGAGTACGCACTGCTCGACCACGAGCCGTTCGGCTCGGTGCAGATGGAGGCGGACGTTCGCCTCGATGCCCCCGCCACGGTGAACAACCGCGACATCATTCTGGTGTTCGGGCACCAGTCGGACACCGAGTACTACTACGCTCACCTCTCGCAGGACAACACGATCTACGCGCACAACGGCATCTTCAAGGTCGACGGCGCCGACCGGGAGCGCATCGACGACCAGTACGACGGCAGCGTGGGAGCGCCGCCGGCGGTCACCGATGAGGAATGGCACAACGTGCGACTCGTCCACTGTGCCGAGACCGGCGAGATCGCCGTCTGGGTGGACGGACTGGACCGACCGCTGCTCACGGCGACGGACACCTCGTTCGCCGAGGGCCGGGTCGGATTCGGATCCTTCGACAACACTGGACGGATGAGAGACCTGACGGTGTCGACGCCGGCGGACGAGCCGGACGGTCCGGCCCTGGCGCTCAGCGACGAGTCGGTCAGAGCGCATTCCTCCGTGACGGTCACAGGGGCAGGCTTCGAACCAGGGGAGCACGTGTTCCTGCGGATCGACGGGCAGCCGGGCGTCGCCGCTCGCGTCTTCGCCGACGACGACGGTGGATTCGAGGTGGAGATGCGGATCCGCCCGAACACCTCACCCGGCGAGCACGAGGTTGTGGCCACCGGGCGAAGCTCGGGTGCGGAGGCCCGCGCGACACTGGAGGTGCTGCCACGGTAGAGCAGGCACCCGCATCGCGGCGACGGACGAATCGAGGATCGTCGCCTCAGCACCGAACCGCACGCGGCGCCGCACGGCGCACGTGAGCACAGTTCCCACATCAATGAGGAGGATGGGATGTCGAAGAGGAGAGTTGTCGGGCCTGCGGCCGTGACGGCCGTCGCAGCCATGGCGCTCGTCGCCTGCAGCGGAGGCGGCGGAGGAAACGGCGGCGATGCCGCGGATGATCCGATCACGGTCGGCATATCGTTGCCGCTGACCGGAGACTTCGCCGAGCCGGGCAAGGGCGTGCAGGCGGGGTATGAAACGTGGGCGAAGGTGGTCAACGACGGCGGCGGCCTGCTGGGGCGCGAAGTGGAGCTGAAGATCCTGGATGACGCGTCGGATGCCGACCGCGTGGTGCAGGACTATGAGGCGCTGATCGCTCAGGACCAGGTGGATCTCGTTGTCGGTCCCTTCTCCACCCGCCTGGTCGTGCCAGCCTCCCGCGTTGCGAACGAGTACGGAATGCTGTTCGTGGAGCCCGCGGCTGCGGCGGCGGAGGTGTTCGAGAACGGCTTCGACAACATCTTCTACGCAGCTCCCGCCATCGCACCAGACCACTACAACCACCTGGTTGAGTACATCTTGGCGCTGCCGGAGGACGAGCGCCCGCAGACGATGGGCGTCGCGGCGATGGACGACCCGTTCGCGCAGGGGACCGCATACGGCTTGCGCGATCAGCTCGAAGAGGCCGGCGTGGAGGTGGTGGTGGATGAGGTCTATCCGCCCAACCACACCGACTTCTCCGGCGTCGCCGCGGCGATCGCCGATGCCGATCCGGATCTGATCGTCGGCGGCTCGCAGTACCAGGACGGTGTGAACCTGATTCTGGCGCTGCAGCAGCTGAACTACCAGCCCCGGATGGTGGCCTTCTCCGGAGCTCCGACGAACGCGGAGTTCAGTGAGGCGATCGGCGGCAGCGTGGACGGGATCCTCGCGCCGACCGGCTACGACAACACCGCGCCGTGGCCGTCGAACGCGGAGTTCGTCGAGGCGCATGAGGAGCTGCACGGTGAGGCGCCTCAGGAGGACGAGGCCAACGCGTACACGGCTGGTCAGGTGGTAGCCGCTGCGGTGGAGGAGATCGGCTGCGCCGAGCAGGGCGAGTGCCAGCAGCAGCTGATCGACTACCTGCACGGCGCCACGGTCGACACCGTCGTCGGTCCGCTCGCCTGGGATGACGCGGGCAGGCCAGACGGGGCGCACCTGATCCTGCAGTACGTGGACGGCGAGATCACCACGGTGCTGCCGGAGGATGTGGCGGAGACCGAGCTCGTGCACCCGAAGCCGAAGTGGTGACTGGTGACCGGCGCCCTTCTCTTCCAAAGTCTGATTCTGGGCATCCTGCTGGGAGGGCTTTACGCCCTCCTGGCAGCGGGCCTCACGCTCTACTTCGGGGTCATGCGCGTGGTGATGCTCGCCCATGCGGCGTTCGTCATGCTCGCGGCGTACATCGCGTGGTTCTTCACGACTCGGACCGGGTTGGATCCGATGCTCTCGCTGGTGATCAGCGTGCCGTTGTTCTTCCTGCTCGGGTATGCGATTCAGCGGTGGCTCATCTCACGGCTGAAGCCGGCGACGATGACGATGATGTCGGTGCTGATCACCTTCGCTCTCGCGCTGCTCATCGAGGGCGGCCTCGGGATGGCGTTCACCGGCACCCAGCGCCGGCTCGATCTGTCGTACGGCACCTCGAGCCTGAACCTGTTCGGTGCGTCGATTCCCATCGTGCAGATCATCTCGTTCGGGCTCGCCGCGCTGAGCCTGGCCAGCCTCTACCTGCTGATGAAGAAATCGAAGTTCGGGCAGGCGCTGCGAGCCACGATTCAGCATCCGGAAGCGGCCCGCCTGGTGGGCATCGACACCGGTAAGGTCGCGGGTCTCGGCTTCGGGCTCGGCCTGGCCACCGCCGCTGTGGGCGGCGTGGCGATGTCGTTGCAGTACACGATCTTTCCGTCTCTGCACTGGCACTGGATCGGCCCGCTGATGGCGATCATCGTGGTGGGCGGGCTCGGGTCGATACCCGGTGCGGCCATCGCCGCGATGCTGCTCGGCATCATCCGGGTCATGCTCGAGATTCCGCTCGGCCCCACGTGGGCCCAGACCATCTTCTACGTCGCGCTGTTCGTCACTCTGATGGTTCGGCCGCAAGGATTCTTTGGAGGTCGTCTTGCGCAACGCTTCTGATACCGGATCCCCCGCCGTGACGTCGCGACTGGCGTTCCTGACCGGCAACGGCACCAGCAGGTGGCGCCCGCTCGTCGCGATCGCCGTCGTCATCGCGATTCTCGCGCTGTGGCCGCTGGTCGCACCGAATCCGTACATGCTCAGTGTGGGCGTGATCGTGCTGTACCACGCGGTTCTGGCGACGTCGTGGAACGTGATGGGCGGCTTCACCGGATACATCTCCATCGGGCACGCGGCCTTCTTCGGGGTCGGGGCCTACGGCACCGGACTGTTGGTCATCCACACCGGGATGAACTTCCTGCTCGCGACGCTGATCGCCGCGATCGGCACCGCGATTCTGACCATCCCCGTCGGGATGGCGGCGCTGCGGGTGCGCGGCGCCTCGTTCGTGATCGTGACGATCGCGCTCGTGCTGGTGCTGCTGCTCGTCTTCCAGAGCATGGGATCGGTGACCGGCGGGTCGGATGGCCTCGTCGTGCCGCGTCCGTTCCCTGACCTGCTGCGGCCGCAGCACCACCAGGTCTTCTTCTTCCTGTTCCTCGGCCTGCTGACGCTGTGCCTGCTGGTGTGGACGTTCATCGACAGGTCGCGGTTCGGTGCGGCGCTGAAGTCGGTGCGCGAAGACGAGGACAAGGCCGAATCGCTCGGGTCGCCGACTGCGGCGCTGAAACTGACGGCGTTCGTGATCTCCGCCACGCTCACCGCGATCTGCGGCGGCTTCTACGCCGTCTGGTTCGGAGACCTCGATCCGGTGTTCCAGTTCGACATCGTGCTCTGCTCCACCATCGTGCTGATGGCGCTGTTCGGCGGCAACCGGTACCTGTTCGGACCGCTGCTGGGCGCGATCGTGGTCAGCGGCGCGGAGGAGTACTTCGTGCTGAACTTCGGCGACACCCAGTTCCACCTCATCGCACTCGGTCTGCTGCTGGCGATCGTGGTCCTGTTCCTGCCGGACGGCGTGCTCACCGGAATCGCGCAGCTCATCGCGCGGCTGCGACCGCAGGCGGCGTCGATCAGCGAGCTCTCTGCAGGGGAGCTGGCGGATCAGCGTGCAGGACGAGACCCGGATGCTCCAGAAGACGGCAGCGATGCAACCGACGCACGCGACGCGACGAAAGGGACGCCCCGTGAGTGACACGCTCGCTGATACTCCCGTCATCCTCCAGACCCGTGATCTGCGCAAGTCGTTCGGCGGTGTGCACGCCGTCGACGGCGCCACCACGACCTTCTACGAGGGCAAGATCAACGGTCTGATCGGTCCGAACGGTTCGGGCAAGACGACGTTCTTCAACTGCGTCACCGGCATGATCCGCCCCGATTCCGGCACGATCACGATGCACGGCCGCAACGTCACAGGCTGGGCGCCGCACCGCATCGCCAGGGCAGGGCTCGGGCGCAGCTTCCAGCTGTGCCGGGTCTTCCCTCGGATGACGGTGCTGGAGAACATGCTGGCGGCGGTGCAGCCTGGGTCGCTGCGCGAGTACATCGGCAACGCTCATCATCGCCGCACGGTCGGGCGGGCCAGGGCCATGCTCGAACGCGTGGGGATCGACCATCTGGAGAACTCCGAGGCCCGCGACATCTCGTACGGCCAGCAGAAGCTGCTCGAACTCGGCTCCACGCTGATGACCGATCCGCCGTTCGTGATGCTGGACGAACCGGCGGGAGGCGTGAACCCGTCGCTGATCGAACGCATCGCAACGCTGGTGCGCGAACTCAACGCCGAGGGGACGACGTTCCTGATCGTGGAGCACAACATGGAGCTGATCATGAGCCTGTGCGATCAGATCGTGGTCTTCGACCGGGGCGCGCAGATCGCCGCCGGAACCCCGGATGTGGTCCAGTCCGATCCGAAGGTCTTGGAGGCATACCTTGGCGTCTGACGTTGTACTCGAGCTGTCCGATATCGAAGCCGGATACGGCAAAGCCGCGCTCGTGCTGCGCGGACTGTCGGTGAAGGTGCGCCGCAAGGAGGTGGTCTGCCTCGTCGGTCCGAACGGTGCGGGCAAGTCGACTGTGCTGAAGGTGGCCAGCGGCATGCTGAAGCCTCGCTCAGGGAAGGTGCTGCTGGGTGGCGAAGACGTCACAGGTCGGGGGCCGCAGAAGCTCCTGCGCGGAGGCCTCTCGCACGTGCTGCAGGGTCACTCGGTGTTCAAGGAGATGACCGTCGAGGAGAACATCCGTCTCGGCGGCTACGCGCTGTCGGACCAGTCGGCCATCGCGGAGCGGATCGACTTCGTGCGGACCGTGTTCCCCGTGGTGGCTGAGCAGTGGAAGCAGAGCGCCGGGGCGCTCTCGGGCGGCCAGCAGAAGCAGGTGGAGTTCGCGCGGGCGATGATCGTGCAGCCGGACGTGGTGCTGCTGGACGAACCGTCCATGGGGCTGGACCCCAAGCGCACGGCCACGATCTTCGAAGAGGTCGACCGCATGCGTCAGAACGGTGTGGCGGTGCTGATCGTGGAGCAGAACGCACGCCGCGCCCTGCAGATGGCGGATGTCGGCTGCGTGCTCGACCTGGGCCGCGTGTTCGCCACAGGTCCGGCATCCGAGCTCCTCGCCGATCCCAAGCTCAGCGAGCTCTACCTCGGCGGCCGCCCCGCGTCCTGACCCCGCTGCCGAGATGCGCACCTTTCGTCGAGATGCGCCGTTTTTGACACCCGGATGTCGAAAACGTGCGCATCTCGCGAGCGGTTCGTGGCGGTCGGTCCGTCCCCGATCATCGGGGTCGCCACCGCCAGGGCGGCACACGGCCTCGAAGAAGCAGCAGCAGGAGGGTAGCGCGTCGGCGCGGGGCGGCTAGGCGCCGAGCACCTGGTCGATGACGTCCTTGGCCTCGAGCTGCACCTGGTGCAGGTGCTCGGGGCCCTCGAGGCTCTCGGCGTAGAGCTTGTAGACGTCTTCGGTGCCGGATGGGCGGGCCGCGAACCACGACGTGGCCGTCTGCACCTTGAGACCGCCGATCGCTTCGTCGTTCCCCGGTGCGCGCGTGAGCTTCGCGGTGATCGCGTCGCCGGCGAGTACGTCCGCCGTGACGTCGTCGGCCGACAGCTTCTTCAGCGCGGCCTTCTGCTCCGGGGTGGCGGGGGCGTCGACGCGCGCGTAGGCCGACGAGCCGTGCTCCGCTTCGAGCTCGCGGTACCGCTGCGACGGCGTCTTGCCCGTCACCGCGATGATCTCGGCGGCGAGCAGGCAGAGCAGGATGCCGTCCTTGTCGGTGGTCCACACGGAACCGTCCTTGCGCAGGAACGACGCCCCTGCCGACTCCTCGCCTCCGAAGCCGACCGAGCCGTCGAGCAGGCCGGGCACGAACCACTTGAACCCGACGGGCACCTCGATGAGCGTGCGGCCGAGGGAAGCGGCGACCTTGTCGATGATCATCGACGACACGAGCGTCTTGCCGATGCCCGCGTCCAGCCGCCATCCGGGCCGGTTGGCGTAGAGGTAGTCGATCGCGACGGCGAGGTAGTGGTTCGGGTTCATCAGCCCGGCGTCTGGCGTGACGATGCCATGCCGGTCGGCGTCGGCGTCGTTGCCGGTGAGCAGATCGAACTCGGAGCGCCTCGACACGAGCGATGCCATCGCAGACGGTGACGACGGGTCCATCCGGATCTTCTCATCCCAGTCCAGCGTCATGAAGCGCCATGTGGGGTCGACATCCGGGTTCACGACTGTCATGTCGAGGCCGTAGACCTCGCCGATCAGCTGCCAGTACTCGACCGAGGCCCCGCCCATCGGGTCGGCGCCGATGCGCACTCCGGTGGACTTGATCGCCTCGACGTCGATGATGCTCGCCAGGTCGCGCACGTACGCGTCGCGGTAGTCGTAGGTGGCGAGGGCGTCGTGGTCGAGGTCGGCGAATCGGAGGCGGCGGACCGCGTCGAGGTCGTCGGCCAGCAGGTCGTTTGCGCGGTTCGCGATCCATTCGGTCGCGTCGGAGTCGGCGGGGCCGCCGTGCGGCGGGTTGTACTTGAAACCGCCGTCGCCGGGCGGGTTGTGGCTCGGGGTGACGACGATGCCGTCCGCGCGGTCGGGGTCGGTGGTGTCGCGGCCGGTGTTGTACGTGAGGATGGCGTGGCTCAGCGCCGGGGTCGGCACGTACGAGTCGCGCGAATCGATGCGCACGTCCACGCCGTTGGCGACCAGCACCTCGATGGCGCTGTGCTGGGCCGGGAGCGACAGAGCGTGGGTGTCGCGGCCGAGGAACAGCGGGCCTGCGATGCCCTGCTCCATGCGGTAGTCGACGATGGCCTGGGTGGTGGCGAGGATGTGGTGCTCGTTGAAGCTCGACTTCAGGCTCGAGCCGCGGTGACCGCTGGTGCCGAAGGCGACGCGCTGCGCGTCGAACTGCGGGTCGGGAACAAGGTCGTAGTACGCACCGATGAGCTCATCGATGTCGGTCAGATCGGATGCTTCCGCGGGCTGTCCTGCGCGACTCATGCTCATAGTCTGCCAGGCATCGTTACCTTTCGGTTATGCATACGGTGTGCGAATCGGCCACGAGCGATCCGGGGCGGCCGAAGCCGGATGATCCGGATGCAGATCCGGCGCGCTCGGTGCGGAGCCGGCGGCGGCGGCGCTACGCTCTTGGGCATGACGAACGAAGCTGCCGCCCTGCGTACCTACAGCTACCTGGGGCCGGCGGGAACGTTCACGGAGTCGGCGCTGGAGCAGGTGCCTGAGGCGCGCGGGCAGACCTGGAAGCCGGTGAGCAACGTCGGTGAGGCGCTCGGCGACGTCGCGTCGGGATCCAGCGACGCGGCGATGATCGCGATCGAGAACACCGTCGAGGGCGGAGTGTCGAGCGCGCAGGACGCGCTGGCGGATGTGCCGGGCCTGCGCATCGTGGGCGAGTACCTGGTGCCGGTGTCGTTCGTTCTCGTCGCTCCGCGCGGTGTGACGCTCGATCAGGTGACGGATGTCGCTGCGCATCCGGTCGCGTATGCGCAGTGCCTGAAGTGGCTGGGGCAGAACGTGCCTGGGCATGCGCAGGTCGTGGCGGGCAGCAACGTCGCCAGTGCGATCGGTGTGCTCGACGGCACGCTTCCCGCGCAGGCGGCGATCGCCGCTCCCGGCGTGGTCGGGCACTACGATGTCGACGTGCTCGCCGAGAACATCGGCGACAACCACGAGGCCGTCACCCGGTTCGTGCTCGTGACGCGCACGGGTGCGCCGCCGGAGCCCACGGGAGCGGACAAGACGTCGCTCATCGCCGAACTGCCCAAGGAAGTCGCCGGAGCCCTTGTCGAGATGCTGGAGCAGTTCGCGACCAGGGGCATCAACCTGAGCCTGCTGCAGTCGCGGCCGATCGGCGACAAGCTCGGCCGGTACCGCTTCGTGATCGATGCCGATGGGCACATCACCGACGAGCGGATGGCCGACGCCCTGATGGGCCTCAAGCGCTTCAGCCCCAGGGTGATCTTCCTGGGCTCCTACCCGCGCGCCGACCGCCAGATCGTGCAGTACTCCGAGCGCTACAGCGATGCGTCCTTCGCCGAGGCCCGCGACTGGATCCGCGGGCTGCTCTCAGGCGAGCCCGCCGGGGAGTAGAGGGCCTACGACCACTCGGCACACGTGACTCCGGAGTAGTCGCGGATGCGCTCGTCTTCGGTCGCCAGCGTCAGACCCTCAAGCCGGGCTTGGGCGACGAGCATCCGATCGAACGGGTCGCGATGATCCCACGCCAGCTCTCCCGCCGTTCGCATGTGCCGCGTCGTCAGCGGGAGCTCGGAGCCGAGCAGGGCGTTCACGAGGTCGTCCCAGCGGTCGAGCACGCGGTCACCGTGGGGCAGGCGACCGCTCCGCGTCTTCTGCGCGATTTCGTATGCGCTGGCTGCCGAGAGAACGATGTTCTCGGCAGCGGAGAGACTTCGGCGTACGCGAACCGGCACGCGGGACGGGTCCGTTGCCAGCCACAGGATGACATGCGTGTCGAGAAGGAATGAGCTCACGCCGTCTCCGCGAGAGGATCGCCTGACGAGTTCTGCTCCCATGCGGAAAGTTCGTGCTCTGGCATCGGCTCGAACAGGCTGTTCGTCGAGATGGGAGGGAGCTCCGGCAGCAACGGCGCTTCGAGGTCACGCTGCCGGGGCGCGGCCGCTTGGATGCGTGCGATGGGCTTCCCGGCGCGAGCGATCACCACGTCCTCTCCGTCCTCGACACGACGCAGCAGCTCGGACAGTCTCGTCTTCGCCTCCTGCACGTTCACGGTGATGCTCACGCCACTATCTTCCCATGGTCTGGTCAACAAGACCAGACCAGACTCTGCGGATGTGCTCGGCTGACTCACGTCAGCAGCCGGGGCCGGTGGGGTACTCGGCGCACGTCCTGTCGACGAGGGCCGTGTCGGCGGTGACGGCGCGGACTGACGTTGTGGACGCGGGAGATGTGACCAGTCCGGTGACGGGCACGGTGCCGTACTGTCCGAAGTCGACGTATGCGCTGGAGAGCACGCGGGCTGTGACGGTGTAGGTGCCGCGCTGCTGGTACGCATGGCTGGTGGGGGTGGCGGTGAACTCCGCCTGGCCCAGCGACTCCCAGGTCGCGCTCTCTGCGGCGACTTCGACCGATGTGCCGTCGCCGTAGTCGAGGTCGAGCAGTTCCGGCGTGAAGTGGACCGTCACAGGGAAGCCGAGCAGGTTGCCGCTCGAGCTGCTGGCGGAGACGGGCACCACGACATTCATCGGCATGCCGACGATCGCGACACCGTCGGGCTCGCTCGAGACGGAAGGCGTCGGCGGCGCGAACGACAGCACCTGCGTCGCCGTGACGACGGTCGGCGGCTCCGGATCGTCCTCGACGTCTTCGTCGTCGGTGTCGTCGTCCGCGTCGAAGCAGAAATCGGGTCGCGGCACGCCGGGGTGCCACTCGCATCGGGGGTCGTAGATGACTTCGGTGTCGGTGTTGTCACCGCCGCCACCGTTGCCACCACCGTCGCCACCGCCGTCGGTGCCGTCGTTCGTGGGAGGCGGCGGAGGCGGTGGAGGATCGGGGGTGTCTACCGTGGTGTCGTTGGTGCCGTCGATCGTGACGTCGGTGCCGGTGTTGTTGGTGTCGCAGCCAATTCCGGGCAACGACGTTCCGCATCCCCCGAGGGCTGTGGTCGCGCTTGCGGGGGCGGGGACGACCATGGCGATGGCGAGAAGAGCAAGCACGGCTACTGCACGTCGCACGTCGGGTTCCCTTCTCGTCCCTCCATCGAACTGATCAGGAGTCCGGAGCTTGATGATTCGGAGATCACAACTGCTACGAGTACTGGCTGTACGTCTGGCCGATCTTCGAAGCTGAGGACCTCGCCGGACTCATCAAAGACCTGGACGTTGGAAACGTCGACGCAGGCGTTGACCGCGAACTCCGAGCCTGCGATGTCTTCAGTGGCTAGTTCCACCAGAGTCACTGAGCTGGCGCCCGCGCGACTGAGCTTGTCAGCGTGTGCCTCCGTGAAGACCTTGCGTTCATCGGCGAGAGCTTGCCCCGTCAACCACTCATAGACCGGCTCAGCTGTGGCGGGGGCGCTGAAGTCAAGTTGATTCGTCGCCTCGACGTACCCCTCATACGTCTCCCGTGCCGCCTCGAGCGCCTCCTCCTCGGTCGCGAACCCCGTCGGCTCCGGGTCGGGCTCGGGGGCGCACGCGACTACGAGCGCCAGCGCTCCCAGCGCACCGAGCGCGGCTGTGATTCGGCGGTGCCGATTGCGCGACTCGAAGGTGGGCATGTCGTTACGCTAGCGATTCAGTGCACCGCGGATGCGGTTATCCACAGGGCAATTCGGCAGAACGGCAGTTGTCCCCAGCCGGGCGAAGGGCGTGGAGCGCCGTATCGCGGGGCGTCGGTGACAGTTCTGCAACAAGGCATCGGCGACGGTTCCGGAGCACTTGGCGGCGACGCCTCGGGCGCCGAGATCGATGGTGAACGACGTCGACGGCGCCGGATAGTGTGGGCTCGTGGCAGAAACCGACGGCTTGCGCGCAACGATGATCGCCGGCGACGGTGACGCCTCGTCGGCTGACGCCTCTGTGCTGTCCGCCGTGGAACTTCCCGTCATCCGGGAGGAGACGACCTGGCTCTTCGGTGCCGCGATGCCTCCTGCCTGGCGACTCGCCGTGTGGCAGGGTCCGGGCGCCACGCTCTGGTGGGACGTGTCCGCGCCGGAGACGGACCTCGGCATCGTCGTCACCGACGCGACAACCGCCCTGCCGTGGATCGGCGACGTCTTCGGAGAGGTCGTCAGCCGGTTGCTCCGCTCGCAGGGCGAACCACCGGCGGAAGCGTTCGCACTCGTGCGTCAGACCCCGCTGGCGACAGCCGCTCGAGACGTCGCCCTTGCGCGCTGGCGCCAGGCGTGGTGGCCCGCCTCTCGCGAGAAGCTGGTCCCGCCGCTTGACCCGCGTCTGCTCGCGGCCGAACGCGCCGACGCCCTCGACCGGCTGCACAAGAGCACCACATCCGCCGCGCTCACCGCTACGGCGGCTCTCGACTCGGCGCGAGACGACCTCGCGGCCGCCGAACGTCGTTTCAGTCGGGTCGACGACCTCGCCCTGCACCGTGCGCCTGAGCGCAGGCGCGCGCCCCTATCCGGAACCGTTCCGATCGACGTCAGCCACATTCCGCACGGCGTCGTCGATGCCGCGGCAGAGGCTCGCTGGTACATCGCGTTCCAGGGCGCGGTTCCATGGATCAACCTCGAGATCCTCGCCGCGCCGCGCTTTGCGAACGAAGCGCCGCCAGCGCCCGACCTCCATGCGAGCTTCGCCGAGGTCGACGCCGAGCTCACGCTCACCGATGGCGCGTGGCGTGCCGAACAGCCCGTCCCGCTGCACGTGCTCACCGACCCGCCCAGCGACGGCACGCTCGTGCTCTACCTGCCGGGCCGCGAAACGCGCAGGCCGTCGCCCGACGCGGCCGAGCTCATCCGGATCGCCCATGAACGTCTCGTCGCGCCGATGTCGCCGTCCGAAGCAGAGGCTGCGTCCCGCGCCATCGTGTGAGCCGGTCCACCGTGGGAACGAACGCACCCACGTGGACCCCGACCTCACATCGCCGCGGCGAGCAGCTCCAGCGTCTGCGCGCGCCCGGCCGGCGACTCCGGCGACTCGTTCTCGTACGAGCCGGACGACGCTCCGAGCATGATCTCCTCGACCTGGTGCTTCGCACCGAACTCGCGCAGCTGGCCGGCCACGGCATCCGGAGTGCCGATGAACCAGCGCTGCTTGTTCTGGTCGATGAGCGACTGCTCGAGCGCATCGGACGGGTTCGCGAGAACCTCGTCGATCGTCTCGATGGGGCGCATCGGCTTGTTCGACCGCAGTCGGGCGAACTGGCGCAGCTGCGGCAGCGCTCGCTCGTGGGCCTCGTCATCGGTCGGTGCGACGACCACATTCGCCGTGACGAAGCTGCGCGGCGCCGGCCGCGCCTCGCTCGCGGTGAACTGGTCGCGGTACAGCGCCATCGCGCGCTCGAGCCCGTCGCCGGCGAAGTGGTTCGCGAACACGTACGGCAGGCCGAGCTGTGCGGCGAGCTGCGCCGAATAGTCGCTCGACCCGAGCAGCCACACGTCGGGGCTGCCGCTCGCGGCGGGCGTGGCGTGCACGTTGTACTCGCCGCCGTTCACGAACCGGACGGTGGCACCCTCCGGGCTCGCCAGCGACATGATGTCGGTGATGTGCTCGGGGAAGCGCTCGACCTCGCTCGTCGCACCGGAACGGCGCAGCAGCTGTGAGATCACCTGATCGCTGCCAGGCGCGCGCCCGATGCCGAGATCGACGCGCCCCGGCGCCATCGCCTCGAGCGCTGCGAACTGCTCGGCCACGATGAGGGGTGCGTGGTTCGGCAGCATGACGCCGCCTGACCCGACCCGGATGCGCTCGGTCACGCCGATCGCGGCGGCGATCAGCACGGCGGGTGTCGTCGATGCCACGGCCGGCATGTTGTGGTGCTCGGCGAACCAGTATCGCCGGTAGCCCAGCTCGTCCGCGCGGCGCGCCAGCGTCATCGACGCGGCGATCGCCTGCGAACTGGTCTGCCCGGTGCGCACCGGCACCAGGTCGAGCACGGACAGGGCGGGGCTGGCAGTCTCGGTCACCCCCGGTGCAACGCAGGAACCGGATGGCATATTCCTTGCGTGAGTGTGCGGCGCGCGGAGGCCGTCGACTTCGGTGCGCGCCAGCTCGTGGGGTTCGAGGTGGGACGGTTCTGCGTGCCGGATGTCTGTCGAAGGCGGTCTCAGAATGAGAGCTCTGCCACGGGCGGGAAGTCGAGGACGGGCTCGTCGAGCGGAGCGAGCTCCAAATAGCTCAGCCTCCCGGCATCGATGAAGAGCATGACGGCTGCGGAGTCGGTCGAGGCGCTGAGCACCACACTCGGCTCGGCGTCTGGTGCAGGCCCGGATGCGTCACCGAGCTCGATCGACGGACATTCGGTGCAACCGCAGGTCGCGTACGCCAACGCGCCGTCGACCTGAGCGAGCCAGGCGTCGCGCTCTGCGGTGTCCTGGGGGTGCGGGGTGTCATCATCTCGCTCGCCGCGCTCGATCATCGCGGCGAGCACTTCGCGTTCGCGCTGCGTGAGGCTCCGCGGGAATGTCACCGTTCCATCATCCCAGTGAAGCGGTGCCGCGCGACGGGAGAACGCGCCGCAAGGCGACAGAGCCAGTGCATGTGCGCGGGAGTATTCTCGCCCCATGGGAGCGGAACTGTTCTACGTGCTGGCCGGGTCCGTTGCCGTTGCAGGGTTCGCGCGCTGGCGCGGCTGGCCCGCACCGCTGCTGGTCACCGCTGCCGCGCTGGCGGTCTCGCTGCTTCCCTTCGTGCCGGAGATCGAGGTCGACGGGCACCTGCTGCTCAACCTCACGCTGCCGCCGCTGCTGTACTCGGCCGCCCTCGACGCATCGTTCGTGAGCTTCCGCCGCTCGCTGCCGCACATCCGACGCCTGGGCGTGGGGCTCGTGCTCGTCACTGCGGTGGGGGTCGGCGTCGTCGCCTGGCTGATCATGCCGCAGCTCACGTTCGCCGGGGCGCTTCTGCTCGGTGCGATCGTCGGCCCGCCGGATGCCGTCTCTGCCGCCGCCATCGGCCGCAAGCTCGGACTGCCGCGCCGGGTGATGAACGTGATGAGCGGCGAGAGCCTCATCAACGACGCCACCTCCCTGACACTGGTGCGCGTATTCGCCGCCATCGTCGCGGGCGCGACCGTCACGGTGTGGCAGGGGCTGTGGGAGTTCGCCGTCGCGGTCGTGGTGGGCGTCGGCGTCGGTCTGGTCGCCGGTTTCCTGCTGCACTGGCTCCGGATGGTCTCGTCCGACACCGTCGTGAGCGCCACCTTCGGGTTGCTTATGCCGTTTGCGGCATACGCCGTCGCCGAGCACCTCAACGGCTCCGGCGTTCTCGCCGTCGTCGCGATGGGGCTGTACGTCGGTTATCACGCGCCCAAGACGAACTACTCCACCCGCCAGCACGACAAGCCGATCTGGAAATCGGTCGACTTCCTGCTCGAGAGCTTCGTGTTCGCCTACATCGGTCTGCAGCTCCCCGCGGTGCTCGATGAGATCGCCGGCTCGCACTCGGCCGTCGTGATCTGGCTGTCGCTGGCCGTGTTCGCGGCAGTTCTGCTCATCCGGCCCCTGTTCGTGTTCGCCTCCTACGCGTGGGGGCAGGCGCTGCAGAAGCTGCGCGTGCTGCGCTTCAAGCACCACGCCGAGGAGCGGCGGAAGAATCCGGATGGCCGGAGCGCCAAGGCCTGGAACGCCAGAAAGGCGAGACTTCGGGAGAGGCACGGCGGGGCCGAGCCGACGAAGGAGGCCATCAAGCGCAAGGTCCTCGAACCGACGCTGTCGCGGCGCGAGCGCGTCGTGATCTCGTGGGCCGGTATGCGCGGCGTCGTCACGCTGGCCATGGCGGCGGCGCTCCCCGACCTGACCGAGGGGGCGATGCCGCTGGGCAACGTCGAGGTGATCGTCGCGGTGGCCTTCGTCGTCACGGTCGGCACCCTGCTGCTGCAGGGGCTCACGCTGCCCTCTCTGATCCGCGGACTGGGAGTCTCAGCGGATGCCGAGCGCGCCACGGACGCCCGTGACGTGCAGCGAGTGCGCCGGATCAGTCGTGATGCCGGCCTCGACTTCCTGCGCGAGCGGCAGGATGCGTGGGTCGACACATACGGCGAGGACGCCCGCGACCAGTTCAACAAGTTCTCGCGCGGGCTGCTGCGCATCCAGCGCGACACCGACCGCACCGAGCGGGAGGCGGAGACGACCGAGATCGAGATCGCCGAGGCCGAGCGCGCTGCCCGCCGCGATGCGAAGGCGAAGGCGCACCGAGCCGCCTACGACGAGCTCGATCGACTCACACGCGGATGGATCGAGGTGCGACGCCGCGTGCTGATGAATGAGTCCCGCGCGGGAAACCTCAGCGAAGAGGTGATGCGCGACCTGTTCGTCGCCATGGACGCCGAGGAGCTCGCCCTCGACACCCGCGCACGGCTGCGGGAGGAGTAGCCGCAGCCCGCGCCAGCCGTTTGTGGGTGATCTCTGCGGGAATGACGGCGCGCATAACGACGGATCGCACCCACAAGCGGCCGGGTCAGCGGACGACCCGCCCCGCGATCGCGAGGGCCGCGCGGCGGGGGAGGAGCCTCGACGCCGTCGTCATGACGACGTTGCGCCATCCGGAGACGACGCTCGCCGGGCGCGAGCGTGCGTCGAGGGCGCGCATCGCGCGGGTGACGACCTCTTCGGCGGTCTGGAAGCCGCCGGCAGCGGCGCCGTCGCCGATCTCGTCGAAGAACTCCGTGCGCGTCGGGCCGGGGCTCACGGCGAGCACTCGCGCGCCCGTGCCGCGCGCCTCGTAGGCGAGGGCCTCGGTGAAGTTCAGCACGAACGACTTGCTCGCCCCGTAGGCGGCCATCGTCGGCAGCGGCACATGGGCGGCGACGCTGGCGATGTTCACGAGCGTTCCGCCTGCGCCGAGGACGTCGGGCAGGAACTCGCGGGTCAGCGCGACGAGCGCGTTGATGTTGAGCCGCAGCATCCTCTCGAGCACTGCCGGATCGCTGTCGACGACCGCGCCGTGCATGCCGAAGCCGGCGTTGTTGACGAGACCGTCGATGCGCAGACCCGCAGCGTCGAGGCGTTCGCGCAGCAGGGCGGCCGCGTCATCTTCACCGAGGTCGAGTGCGATGACGTCGGCCCGGATGCCGTGATCGCGGGTGAGGCGGTCGGCCAGTTCGCGCAGGCGATCCTCCCGGCGCGCGAGGAGCACGACGTCGCCGCCGCGGCGAGCGAACTGCGCGGCGAACTCGGCGCCGAGGCCCGAGCTGGCGCCGGTGATGAGCGTGGTGCGGGGAATGGTGGATGCCATACCCGCCAATGTAGACACTGACAGCATTGTTGTCAACGTCTACTTCGCGCTATCGTTGCCGGATGACCGAACGCGCCTACCATCACGGCGACCTGCGCGCGGCGCTGCTCGCCCGCGCCGTCGACGAGATCGACGCCCGCGGGGTCGAGGGCCTGTCGCTGCGCGCCATCGCACGCGATCTCGGGGTGAGCCACGGCGCGTCCGCGCGGCACTTCCGCGACCGCGCCGCCCTCATCGACGCTGTGGCGATCGAGGGATTCGAGCGGCTGCTGCGTGCCATGGGCACCGTGTCGGAGGGTGATCCGATCTCGTCGGCCGCCCGCGAGTACGTGCGGTTCGCCGTGGAGCACCCGAGGCTGCTGGCCGCTTCGTATGCGGCCAAACGGGCCGAGTCGCCGAGCGAGGAGCTGCTCGAGGCGGGGCATCGACTGTTCGAGTTCGTCGTCGAGATGCTCCAGCGCGGGCAGCAGGACGGCACCGTGCGCCCCGGAGATGCCGAGACGCAGACCCGCGTCGCCTTCGCCGCCGTGCACGGGGTGGCCATGCTCGCCGTCGATGACCTCCTCTACGACGTGCCGTGGGAGCAGGCGACGGACGAGGTCGTGGCGTTCCTGACGAGCTCCCTGCGCGCCGAGACCACGGGCTGAGCTCCGGACGACGGAACGGGCAGTCGGCGCAAACACGACGCAGTCGACCAGCGTCGGTGGAACGGCGCCGACCTCGAGGTCCCGCACGCCGCCGAGCAGTCGTCGGAACGACGGCGTTGCGCACAAAGGAAAGGCCCGGCCGGAAGGTGTCCGGCCGGGCCTTTCCGCCTGTGCGCCTACTTCGCGGTGGTCGCCGCGCCCGTCGTCGCACCGACCGCTGCAGGCTCGGCGCCGCGGGCTGAGCCTGCAGCCCCTGCCTGCGCACTCCGCTCATCCGGAGCATCCGCGTCGATCTCGGCTGCGGCATCCGGGGTCTCGTCATCCTCATCCTGGAACGGCATGCCCTCGCGGGGTGCGTTGTACAGGTCGAGGTCGAGGATGCGCTCGCGCTTGGCGACGAGGGTCGGCACGAAGGCCTGGCCGGCGACGTTCACGGCGGTGCGGCCCATGTCGAGGATCGGGTCGATCGCGAGCAGCAGGCCGACGCCCTCGAGCGGGAGGCCGACGGTCGAGAGGGTGAGCGTGAGCATCACCGTGGCGCCGGTCGTTCCCGCCGTGGCGGCGGAGCCGACGATCGACACTAGGGCGATCAGCGCGTACTGGATGATCGACAGCTGGATGTCGAAGAACTGCGCCACGAAGATCGCGGCGATGGCGGGGTAGATGGCCGCGCAGCCGTCCATCTTGGTGGTCGACCCGAAGGGCACGGCGAACGAGGCGTACTCGCGCGGCACGCCGAAGTTCCGCTCCGTGACGCGCTGCGTCAGCGGCAGGGTGCCCAGCGACGAGCGGCTCACGAAGCCGAGCTGCACCGCCGGCCACACACCGGAGAAGAACTGCCGGATGGACAGGCCGTGCGCCTTCGCCAGCAGCGGGTAGACGACGAACAGCACGAGCACGAGGCCCGCGTAGACGGCGACGGTGAACCACACCAGCGAGGTGAGCTTCTCCCAGCCGTACTGCACCACGGCGTTGCCGATCAGACCCAGGGTGCCGAGCGGAGCGATCCGGATGATCCACCAGACCACGCGCTGGATGACCTTCAGCAGCGACTCGGTGAAGGCGAGGAACGGTTCGGCCTTGCGGCCGGCGCGCAGTGCGGCCAGGCCCACCACGATCGAGACGACGATGATCTGCAGGATGTTGAAGCTGATGCCGCCGGAGAAGTTGCCCTCATCGTCGAGGCCTCCGTTGACGCCGAGACCGAGGAAGTTCTGCGGGACCAGGCCGGTGAGGAAGCCGACCCACGAGCCCTGCGAGCTGGGGGTGCCCTCTTCGAGGCCGTCGCCGGCGTTGGCGCCCGGCTGGATCACCAGGCCGAGCGTGATGCCGATCGCGACGGCGATGCCGGCGGTGATGGCGAACCACAGGATGGTCTGGCCGGCCAGGCGCGCGGCGTTCTGCACGCGGCGCAGGTTCGAGATGCTCGCGACGATGGCGGCGAACACCAGCGGCACGACTGCGGCGCGCAGGAGCGTGACGTATGAGCCGCCGATCGTGCCGAGGGTCTCGGAGAGCGGGTTGGAGACCTCGCTGCTGGCGCCGAGCGAACGGGCGAGGAGCCCCAGTGCGATGCCGACGACCAGAGCCGCGATCACCTGAAACCCGAAGTTCGCGTAGAAGGGGCGCTTCTTCTTCTGTGCCCGCGCGGGCGTAGTGGTTGTGGACATGTTCATGTCTAACCCGCGGCGCGGGCGCGGCATTCCGCGGTGGGGTGAATGTGTCGGGGTGTTACGGGGGCGCTCGAGACACGGGGTCCGCTCGCGGTCTCGTCAGATGAGGGGTTCGCTGAGCGGCGTGTACTATTCCAATAATGAAAAAGAGAACTGTTATCAGTAGCGTGCTGGTGGCATCCGGTGCCCTGGTGCTTGCGGGCTGCTCATCCGGGGGACAGAGCGATGCCGGTGAGTCTGCTGCCGCTGCTGGAAGCGGCTTCCCGCTGGAGTACAGCAACTGCGACATGGACGTGACCGTCGAGAGTCCACCCGAGCGGGCTGTCTCGCTGAACCAATCGGCGACCGAGATCATGGTCAGGCTGGGGCTAGCCGATCGGATGGTCGGAACGGCGTACGAGACGGATCCGGTGCCGGACGACATCGTCGACGAGTATGAGTCGATCCCGCTGCTCACCGATGGTCTGCTCGAGCACGAGACGCTGCTGCAAGCGCAGCCCGACTTCGTCTACTCGTCGTTCGCCTCCTTCCTCACCGCCGAGAACGCCGGCGAGCGCGAGGAGCTGCACGAGTTGGGTGTGCCGACGTACCTGACGGAGTTCGACTGCACGTACCACGCGGCCGTGGACGGCGGGGCGACCTACGAGATGCTCTACGACGAGATCGCGCAGATCGCGGAGATCTTCGATGTGACGGCAGCGGGTGAAGAGCTCGTGTCCGAGCAGCAGGCGACGGTCGCCGATGGGATGGAGACGGCCGAGGGCATCACCGGATCACCTGAGCTGGTCTGGTTCTACTCCACCGCGGCATCTTCGTCGACCCCGTCGGTCGCGGGCCCCGGCGGACTGCCGCAGACCGTCACAGAGATGCTCGGAGCGACGAACGCCTTCAGTGACGCGAGCACCAAGTGGCCGGAGGTCAGCTGGGACGAGGTCGCCGCACGTGAGCCGGATGTGATCGTGCTCGCCGACCTGACCCGGGGCTACCCGGGTGACACCGTGGAGGAGAAGATCGAGTTCCTCACCAGCGACCCGCTCACGTCGAAGATGGATGCAGTGCGCGAGAAGCGCTTCATCGTGGTTCCTGGTCAGTACATGGATCCCTCGATCCACAGCGTTCAGGCGGTTCCGACCGTCGCGGACGGCCTGGTGGAACTGGGGTTCACCGGATGAGCGGCGCAGTGGAGAACACGGACGTCGCGGTAGCGCCGGAAGACGTCGAGAGGATCGTCGCGCGCTGGGACGATCAGCAGGCGGCGTACATCACGCATCGCGAGGAACGGTTCGAGATCATGCTCGACGTGCTCGCGCACGCCATGGCGAGCACTGAGGGCGTCGACAGCGACGGCGCCGGTTTCGTCGTGGTCGATCTCGCGTGCGGGCCCGGCAGTCTCTCCCGCCGTGTGCTCGACCGTTTTCCCGGTGTACGTGTGATCGGCGTCGATTTCGATCCGGTGCTGCTCTCCATTGCGACGGCGTCGCTGGGCCACGCGCACGGGGCGCGCTTCACCTCGGTCGACGCCGACCTCACCGACACGATGTGGACGACGCGCCTTCCTCGCACTCAGGTGCATGCCGCCGTCTCGTCCACGGCGCTGCACTGGCTGGAACCGGGGCACCTCGTCGGATTGTACGGAGTGCTCGGGGCCCTGCTGTGCGAAGGCGGAGTGTTCCTGAACGCTGACCATCTGCGCTTCGACCCGATCGCCCAGCCGCTCCTCACCGAGATCTCTCGCCTCGACGATGAGCGCACTCAGCACGCCGCGCACGCGAACGGCGTGCCGACGTGGGACGAGTGGTGGGCGGAGGCCATCGCCGTTCCGGAGTTCGGTCGGCATCTGCTCGTGCGCGAGGAGCGGTTCGCGGATCGGCCGCCGACGCCTCACGCGCCGTTGGAGCTGCATCTGCAGGCGCTGCGCGCCGGTGGTTTCGCCGAGGCGGGCACGGTGTGGCGGCACTACGACGACGTCGTCGTGCTCGGCAGACGGTGAGCGCGACCCGGATGATGACGGAGGCGGTCGCCGAGCCGCGGCGGGTGAGAAGGATCGGCGCCGCGGGGCTCGTCGGTGCGATGACGCTGGCGCTGGTGCTTTCGATCGTGCTGGCGACGCTGATCGGCACCGCGGGCGTCAACCCGGTCGACGTCGTCGGGATCGTGCTGCGACACCTCGGTCTGGGAGCGTTCCTGCCCGGCGATCCGGCGCCGCCACTGATCGACGCGCTCGTGTGGGAGTCGCGCCTCCCGCGGGTGCTGCTGGCCGCGGTTGTGGGCGCCGCGCTGTCCGTCTCCGGTGCGGTGCTGCAGGCGGTGACGCGCAATCCGCTCGCCGAGCCGTACCTGCTCGGCGTCTCGTCAGGGGCGTCGGCCGGAGCGGTCTCGACCATGTTGCTCGGCATCGGGGCGGGTGCGGTGACGCTGTCGGCGGGTGCCTTCGTCGGGGCTCTGACCGCGTTCGGCATCGTGCTGCTGCTGCTCGGCGGCGGTAGAGCGTCCGACCCGTCGCGCGTGGTGCTGACCGGCGTGCTCGTCTCGCAGTTCTTCTCGGCCGTGTCGTCGCTCGTGCTGATGCTGTCGGCCGACGCCGATGCGACCCGCGGTTTCACGTACTGGCTGTTGGGCTCGCTCGGAGGCGCCCGATGGGATCCGCTGCTCGTGGCCGGTGGGGTGATCATCGTCGCCGGTGTGTGCTGTCTGTTCTTCTCACCCGCGCTCGACGCGTTCACCTTCGGCTGGGACGCTGCGGCATCGGTGGGCATCAACGTCGCACGCTCCCGCGGCATCCTGATGGTGCTCGCGGCGCTGATGACGGCCGCCGCCGTTGCGGCATCCGGAGCCATCGGCTTCATCGGGCTTCTGGTGCCGCACACGGTGCGCCTGCTCGGCGTGCGCACGCATCGACTGCTGCTGCCGCTGTCGGCGCTGGGCGGCGCCGTGTTCCTGATCTGGGTCGATGCGTTCGCGCGGTCGGCGTTCGCGCCGCACGAGCTTCCCGTCGGCGTGATCACGGCGCTGATCGGTGCGCCGGCCTTCGCGATCGTGCTGCGAAGGGCACGCCGCGCATGAACGCCCGCAATGCCCGCGCGGCTCGCCTCGAGGCGAGCGGAATCACCTGGCCGGTCTCGGGTGCGGCCATCCTTGACGACGTGTCCATCGCCGCCGAGCCGGGCAGCGTTCTCGGCTTGCTCGGCCCGAACGGGGCGGGCAAGAGCAGTCTGATCCGCATCCTGGCGGGCGTGCAGGGCGCGCATGGGGGAAGCGTGCGTCTCGACGGCGTCTCGATGTCGCAGATCGGGCGCCGTGCGATCGCCAGACGCGTCGCGCTGGTGGAACAGGCGCCGGAGGCGCACGCCGAGGTCACCGTGGAGGAATCGGTCGACCTCGGGCGCATCCCGTTCCGCGGAGCGTTCGGTGCGCCGCGCTCCGCGGACAGAGAGGCAGTCGACTCCGCGCTCAACCTGACGGGAATGAGGCACCTGCGCCACCGCCGCTGGCACAGTCTCTCAGGCGGCGAGCGGCAGCGCGCACAGCTGGCCCGCGCCCTCGCACAGCAGCCGGATGTGCTGCTGCTCGACGAGCCCACCAACCATCTCGACGTGCGCTACCAGCTCGAGACTTTGCAGCTGGTGCGTAGCCTGGGTGTGACGGTGATCGCCGCGTTGCACGACCTCGACCTGGCCGCCCGCTTCTGCGACGGGCTCTGTGTGATCGATGGTGGACGCGTCGTTGCTCAGGGCAGTCCGGATGAGGTGATCACTCCGGGACTGCTGAGGTCCGTGTACCGCGTGGAGGCCGTGGTGGAGCGCTCGCCGCACACGGGGCATCCGGTGGCGACGTTTCTTGCGCCGGTGGGGTGACACGGAACGGGTCGCGGGGGTGTCGAGGCCTGAACCATCCTCGGTTCTCTGCCGTTCCTGCAACGCGTGCTTCCGGGTCGGAAGCGCGCCATGGCATGGGACGGGTCTGTCGTGCTGGATCGTCAAGGCTAGGTGAACTGTGCACGGCCGGCGGGCCGAAGGCCGGCACGGGATGTGCCTGGCTCAGCGGCGCGCCGCTGAGCAGCGCTCCAGCTCCCGCAGACGTCTCCTGGCCAGTCGTAGTTCGCCCGCCCAGATCCGCGCCAAGGCCCCGTGATCGTTACCCGTTCCCCAGGCGTGAGAGCATCACGGGCATCGGTAATTATGCTTCCACCAGGCGGACGATCGCGTCCAAGACCGCGCCAATCACTGGCGGCAGGTCTTCTAGATCAGCTTCTTCGACGGCGTTGCGGTATGCGAGAAGGTTCTTGCTGTTGCGCGCGGCGAGCGTTACGCCTGCAGTTGCAAGCGACTGCTCGAACGTTGCCCAAGCAGCCAATTCTTGTTCGATGTCATCACGCCAGCATGTGAAGGAGTCCGACACGACAGTCGGCGCGCCGAACTTGTACGGGAGCGTGCCGTGCGTCGACGTGCCGCCATTAGGAAGTGCCGCGATGAGGTCACTGGTGGCGGACTCGTGCGTCGCATGCGCTTGTGCAATCTGCCCATCCGTTTTCTTGGTCTTTCGCTCTGCAGTTCCGAAGTCTCCGTCAGCAAGAACGTACGTCGGAATCCCGAGCTGCATCAGGATTGCCCGGGCGACCCGAAGGCCGCCCTTCCCCTCGACAGAGAGGATCGCGATTCCGCGGAGGTCAAGATCGCGAGCAAGTCTGGCCGAGAGTGCCTCGAGAACGGCGCGATCGGTTCCGCCCTCAACCAGCGCGACACCTTCGGCGAAAAACCCCTCAGAGAACTCAGTGGGCACATACCTAGCGATAGCCTTTTCGACACTAGCCACGTCGAGGACAGCGGCGTCTGCGACAGCCTGCGGTGTCGCCCTCTTGACAGCCGTCATGCCCTCGCAATACGTGAAGCGATGGAGCGCGCTGAACTTCTCGGGTTGCACGAAGTAGGGGCTGTGCGTGGCGAGGACGACCTGAATCGCAGGCTGGGTGCTGAGCTCGACGAGGGTTCGCGCGAACGCACGGGCCCGAACGGGGTGCTGGTAGATCTCGGGCTCCTCAATCGCAACGATCGTGGAAGGGAGGCTGTCGAGCGCGTCCTTGAGCCTAGCGTCAGCTGCAGCCTTGTCTTCTCCATCCTCAATTTCGTGCGTTCCGCTTGTGTATTCAACGTCCGGCACCATCGCCTGGAACATCGATATCATGACAGCGCGCTGGACGCCATGGCCTTGTCTTGCAACATCGTTCGTCACGCCTCCAACCGTGACCGCGGTGGCGATCGACGGATCCAGCCGTGGTGTGAACTCGGGTACGGTGGGGGTCAACTGAACTGTCGCATTGGGCACGAATGCTGAGAGCCGGGAGTTGATTCTTGCCGCTTGCAGGCCGGTTGCCCCATCGATACTTGCTGAGATCTCAGTCGCAAGCTCAGCGATCGCTCCGGAGTGCTTTTCGAGCCACGCGGTTTGTGCTTTGGCGCTTGCCGCGGCCATGAAGCTTCCAATAAGCTCAGTCAGTGCCGTGCCTTTGCTAGCAGTTCCGACCTCACCCGAAATGCTCGTCGCAGCGGGGACGAGCACAAAGCGAACGCACTCGCGCAGTACGTTTGCACCGTTCCAACCCATCATCTGTGTTGCGTCGTCGTCGGTCACGTCTACGAACAGATGCGAGTTGCGTGGTTGGGCTTCCCAATCTGCCAGCGCAGTGAGGATTGCGTCCTTGCTTGCGTTGCCAGCGATCGGTGCGAGATCATCGACAGCCTGAGCAACCTCGCGGTACTTCGAGCGCCGGTCCGCGATCGGCTGGTCCTTCCGCACGGTGCTGAACCCAGGACCTTGCTTGGCGTTGCCAACGGTCATGGTCTTTCCGGTCTCTGCGTACCATGTGCGCCGAATCTCCGCGCGGTCGCCTCGGCCGTACTGCTGCAACCTCTCGCGATCTTTCGCCGTAAGATCCACGAATGTGACGGATACTTCGATGGAAGCGCCTTCGACCAGTGGCTGTCCGTCGGCGTAGCCATGGACATCACTCGGGGCAAGTGTCGTGCCGTTGAAGAACCAGTCGAGCGCGTACAGCACAGAGGACTTCCCGGAACCATTGGCTCCAATGAAAGCGGCATAGTCGCCAAGATCGAGGGTTACGTCTGCGAGGCTTCGGAAGTTCTTGACGGAGATCTGCGAAATGCGCATCGGGCGTGCCAATCCTCTTCGGGTGGTGGTGGAACAAGCCCGGTCTGATGTCGTTCCTATGCCGGTGCAAGTAGTGGATGGTGACGTTCTTCGTGACCAGCATATCGGATGGCTTCAATCTCTCCCGATGGGCTACTTCCGAGGGTCGCGTGCAGCCTCCCGACGTAGTGGCAGACGATCCAGCCGGAGGCGCTCCAATCGATGTTGCCGGAGGTGCGCAGCGCTCCGGTGCGGAACGGCGAGTCGTCGCGGATCGAACCGTCCTCGGTCCTCTGTCGTTCATGCAATGCTTTGCTTCCTCAGCGTAGGCGCGTCATGGCCGGGGCGGGCCTGTCGCGTGGTGCTCGGTCAGCGATGAATCGAACTTGACGCGGTGCGCGTTGAGAAGCTTGCGCGTGGCAAGCGTCTCCGGTGTCGTGGTCATCGACGTGGTTCCTGCGTATCCGCGAGACCGAACGGTTGCACCTGAGTGGGGAAGGCCTTGCAGGTGTAGACGACCAGCCCTTTACGCACTCCGGCTACTCGCTGTTCTGCTCAAAGAGCAGCTGAGATGACGACCGAACCGGTCGAGTGCGGGTCTGGGCAGGGTTTGCACGGGGCCGACGAGACCAAGAGGCTACTCCTGATCGCCGTCCCCGGGCTTCTCCGTGCGTCGAAACGGGAATCGGTCGGCGATCTCGCTGGACAGCGATTCGCCGGTCGACCTTGCGCCGTTGAACGCCTTCGTGCCGAAATGCTTGACGGTTTCCACGCCGCCGATGCCGGCCTCAACGGTTTTATCCCGAGCTTCGCCTACTGCAGTGCTCCACCGCTTCGCTTCGATCGCGCGGTGGTTTGCGTCGATGCCGAGGCGCTCGTTGAAGACGAGGATGTCGGCGACGACTTCGTTGCCGGAGCGTACGACCGCGCCGGACTTCACCGGATGGAGAAGCACTTTTGAGTTCGCTGCTTCCGCAGTTGCCCCCATCCGCCGGAGCAAGTTCGTAGTCGTCGTCGCGATCTGTTCCTGACGCCTGGCACGCGCCGCCTTCAAGCCGACGCGGTGTCGATCGATTTCTTCCGGGTTGGAGTCGAGAACGCGGTCGAGTTCCAGAACGGCAAGTCCGTCCTGCAATTGGAAGCAACGTGCCAGCACCGCCAACCACTCCTCGACGGTTCTCTCCATCGCTGCCGAGGTCTCGGCGAGCTCGCCCATCGCCTGCTTCTTCTCCAGTTTCGCGGCCGTGGCATCGAGCTGTCGGAGCGCGTAGGCCTGCGTCGTCGCTATCGTCTGCGAAGCGCCCTGCACCTTCGACCACGTGACTTCGGATACGCGGCCCGTGTGCTCGCGGACAGTTGCAGCCTCGTCGATGACGAGGCCAACACCGATCATCTCGGCGAGCGCGGCGTCCTTCTGCGCGCGGATGATGTCGTCGACCTTCTCGTCGATCTTGGCGAGGTAATCAGTGATCTCCTCCATCGTCTGCTGCATTGCAAGCTGGGCCATGACCCCGGCGGCGCCCGCCAGCATCGTCGGGTTCGTCAGCATCGAACCAACCGACCCGGTTTTGCTGAACTCGAGGATCTTCGTGATCTTGCCCTTGTTCGTCGTGGCGATCGCCCGATTGACGCCCTCCGACGAGCCCTTCATGAGCTTGCTGACCTTCAGGGCCTTCGCGGACTCCTCGGTGAGCTTCACCCAACGACCGGAACTGGCGGCGACTTCTGAGCCGGCCTTCGCAGCGGCGGAGCCAGTGTTGAACGCTGATCCCAGGCGTTGCTGCAACGCCAGGTCTTTCGAAGGCACACCTGCGGATGAGAGGAACCGCTCAACCGCGGCGGGGTCGCCAATCGCTGCCAGACCATCGCCATCGCTGACCAGCTCGATCTCGTTGCTCACAACGATCCTCCTCAAGAATCGTCCCCGGTTGTCGAGATCCTAGTATCTGCTTCCGCAGCGCGCGGCACGTTCGTCCGAACACAGGTCGACGAAGGTGACCATGGCCCGGGCGGCGAGCCTCTGCCCCGCTGACATTACACGCTCCCGCTCAGCGCGCCGCACCCTCCAGCGACTCACTGACGGTCTCAGTAGAGGTGTCGTAGATCAGGCACAGCACTTCGCGGTCGCTCAGCGATGCGTCCTCCCAGCCTGCCTGGGTCGGCGTCATCGGCCACCAGTCCAGTACCGAGTCGTCGTAGCCGATGCCGGCGAACGAGTCGAACTCAGCGAGGCACTTCTCCTCTGCGGCGGCCTGAATGGCGTCGTCTCCTGGCCAGTCGTCGTCCTCCATCTCGAAGGAAAGGTAGACCTCGTCGGTGTGGGGCTCATCGCAGGGGATCTTCGGGAGCGTGCTGAGCTCTTCGCTCGAATCCGAGGTGTCGGTGCAGTCACCGACTGCGAGTGTGAAGACGCTCTCGCCTTCTTCTTCACCCTGCTCAATGCCGAGCATTGAGCAGCCGCTCAGAGCGGCGCCTAGCGCGACGGCGGCGCCGAGCCCCACGATCGTGCGGGCGGTGGCGGTATGTGACATCAGTTCTCCTTGGGAACGTCGACTTGTGGCGTAGACAATAAGGAGCTTATCCAGCGGCGAACTTCTCCCGGTCACACAATGACGTCCGGCAGGTGAACAGAGCCGGCCGCTGCGTCGCGGCACGCGTTCCCGCGAAAGTACCGTTTCTGATCGATCGGCCCGGCTGGGTACGTACGCAAAGGGCACTTTCGGCACGAAGGGGTACGTTCGCGGAGTCTGCCGCGGCCCCGCGTCCACGTGCGCCGCGCCGCGCTCGTCAGCCCCCAGGCAACTCCGCATCCAGCGCCTTCCCCAGCGCCGGCGCGACGTGCTCCACCCACAGCCGGTTCAGGTGCGAGTCGTCGACGTACAGCGGCACGTCGCCGGCGAAGAGCGGGCACTCGTCCTCGACGCAGACGAACGGCTCGGTGTCGAGGTAGATGGCGCCGGCGGTGGCGACCTCGTGGTGGGTGATGTCGTTGCTGTGCTTCTCGATGCTCTCGCCCGTGACCACGCAGCCCTCCTGGGTGGCGCCCGGCTCCTCCACGCAATCCTGCGGGGTCGCGTCGGGGCGGGCGGGCACATCGCCCAGTGCGACGACCCGCGATGACACGCCCTGGTAGAAGTCGACGGTGTCCGAGACGCCGGCGCGCCACTGCTCGTCGACGGTCTCGCCGTCGCGGTCGGTCATATTGAGCATGCCTCGGGCGCCGAGGATGACGGCATCCGGATCGAGCTCGGTCACCTCGTCGTGCGTGAAGTCGCGGAACGCGTCGCAGTCCTCCGCGCTGTGGTTCTCGCCGTCCTGCACGACGTCGTATGCGCCGCAGGCGAGCTTGACGAACACCGCCAAGCGGAACCCGTGCTGCTTGCCGACGAGGTCGAGCGCCGGGGCCCACATAGCCGCGTGCGAGTCGCCGACGAGAGCGATCGTGGCGTCGGCGTCTGTGTCGCCGAAGAAGCAGACGTCGGCGTCCTGCTCACCGTCGCCGGCGTAGCAATCGGAGGAGACGAGGTCGGTCCACTTGTCCTCCCTCAGCGATTCGCCGTTGTAGTCGGGAGGGATCGGAGCGCCGTCCTCTGCGACGTCGACGGCTTTGGAGAGGTCCTCCTGCACCGCATCCGGATCCTCCGTCGGCTTCAGATCCTGGTACCCGTGCTCGTCGAAGTACTCCGCGGCCTGCTGCTGTTCGACGGCCTGGCGGTGCACGCCCCAGGTCGAGGCCGCGAACGCCACCGCGAGGATCGCCACGACGCTGATCGGCCACAGCCACAGCGTGCGCTTGTCGACCGAGAACACGGGCACCTGCTTGCGCTGGAACGGACGCTCGACGAAGTGGAACGTCAGCGCCGCGAGGGCGACCGAGATGCCGATGGTCAGGCCCGCCTGCTGCAGGAACGGCGCCGTGTGCGGCATCACCTGCTGCACGCCCAGCGCCACCGGCCAGTGCCAGAGGTAGAGCGAGAACGAGATGTCGCCGATGTAGCGCAGCGGGCGCCACGACAGCACCCGGCCGGTGAAGGTGTCCGGCCCCGCCGCGAGAAGCAGGGCAGTGCCGACGACGGGTATGAGGGCGAGCGAACCGGGGAACGGGGTGGCCTCGTTGAAGGTCAGCGCCGCGTACATGATCAGCGCGATCCCCGCGAACCCGGCGAGGTGACGCCACCGAGAGCGCAGCGGTCCCGCGATGACGCACGCGAGGATCGCCCCGACCATCAGTTCGTAGGCGCGTGCCGGGGTATTGAAGTACGCGGGAGCTGCGTCATGCGCGGTGTAGAAGATCGACCAGCCGAGGGAGACGACCAGCAGGCCGCCGGCCACGAGCGCGAAGGTGCGCTTCCGGATGCGCGGCACGAGTGCCAGCACCAGCAGCGGCCAGAGCAGGTAGAACTGCTCCTCGACGGCGAGCGACCAGAAGTGCTGGAAGAAGCTGGGCGCGTTCGTGGAGAAGTAGTCGGTGTCGGATGCCGCGAAGCCCCAGTTGGAGAGGAAGAAAGCCGACCAGACGGAGTCCTGGGTGTTCTGCCCGAGGCGCGCGGTGGGCAGTGCGAGGGCGGCGTAGATCAGGATGCACACCGTCACGAAGGTCGCCGCAGGCAGGATGCGGCGCGCGCGGCGCACGTAGAACTGCGAGATGGAGACGGTGCCGGTCTTGTCGACCTCGCGCAGCAGCAGCTGCGTGATCAGGAAGCCCGAGATGACGAAGAACACGTCGACGCCGACGAACCCGCCCTCGAACCCGGCGAGGTGCACGTGCGCCAGGACGACCAGCCCCACGGCGAGGGCGCGCATGCCCTGGATGTCGGGGCGCCAGTTCGCGCCGCCCGTCGCCTTCCCGCCGGACGCGGCACCGGATGAGGCCGCGCGGGAACCCGCCGAGGTCGCGTCGGACGACGGCGCGGTCTCTTTCACCAGCGGAGCCATGCTCCCAATTGTAGTTATCGTTTTGTGATATTTCTGGGTGCGAGGGTGCGGCTCCTGGCCCTGGTCGTCTGTCGGGACATCCGGATACGTGCAGAACGGGTTCGACAGGGCGTCCACGCACGCATGTCACCAGGGTCGGGTCACCAGGGTCGGGCCGCTTTATGCGGATCTAGCGAGGTCGCCAGAGCCTAGTAGCGGACCACTGGCGTGTTCCCATGCGCCGTCGGGGCTGAATCGCGGCAGAATCGCCGAGCCGCGGCAGGATCCGGACAGAGATGCCGTGTGTGGCGGATGATGCAGTGTCTCGGGTGGCACGAACGGCGCACCGCCCCGCTCGCGCAGCGCGGTGCGCCGTTCGTGCCGTGCTATCGCCGCAGCGGCCGCGCCCTCCGCGCATCCGGCCGATCCGTCGCGAACATGTCTGAAGTGACTCCGTCGAGTAGCTCGCTCGGGGTCGCCTCGAGCGCTTCCGCGATGCGCACGAGTGAGAACACGTTCATCAGCGAGCGGCCGTTCTCGTAGCTGCGGATATTCGACGAGTCGATGTCGCTGGCCACCGCGAGCTGGTCCTGCGTCATCGATCGGCGCCTGCGCAGTTCCGCGATGTGTGCGCCGATGTGAGCGGCGGCAGGGGACGGGACACGAGGCATCGTTCTAGCGTCGTCGGCACCGGTGGCATGCGCCAGAGTGAATGTCACCGGGTATAAGTACACTGGCCGATATGCGGGATGAAGGTGTGCGAGGCGGGTGCGCTTCGCGTTGGGGGCGGCGCCGTTCTATGACGGATGACGGGCGCGCTGAATGAAGACCGAAGTCGTCCAACCGCACGACATCTTCTACCGGCCTAAACGCATGGTCGTTCCGCTGTTCCAACGCCCCTACGTCTGGTCGAAGGAGACGCAGTGGCAGCCGCTGTGGCAGGACATCGCGCGGCTGATCGATGTGATCTCGAAGCACGACCCGAACGCGACGCACTTCCTCGGCGCGATCGTCATTCAACAGGTGCCGACGGCGCTCGGGGCACTGCAGTCGTGGAACGTGATCGACGGCCAGCAGAGACTCACAACTCTGCAGCTGCTCCTCGGTGCCCTGCACGCCGAGCTCACGCGGAGAGGCTTTTCGAACGCGGCTGATCGCATCCACCCGTTGATCGAGAACCCCGAGGCTGAGCGTGATGCGGCCGAGGACCGATACAAGGTGTGGCCGACGAACCGTGACCGCCCGGCATTCGCCGCAGTGATGTCCGCGCCCGCGCCGATCGCTTCCCGCGCCCTGCCCGCCTCGCGCATGCGAGATGCGCACCGCTTCTTCGCAGAGACGATCGGGGAATGGCTCGGTGAGGACGACGACGCGGAGCGCCGGGCCCGGAGCCTTGCCGACGCTGTCACGACGAGGCTCGAGATCGCGAGCATCAGCCTCGATGCGAACGAAGACGCGCAGGCCATCTTCGAGACGCTCAACGCGCGCGGCACGCCGCTGTCGGCGGCCGATCTCATCAAGAACTTCGTGTTCCAGCAGCTGCCCGAGAAAGAAGCGGAGGCGGCGTACCAGCAGTACTGGGCCGACTTCGAGACGCCGTGGTGGGAGGCGGAGGTCACCTCCGGGCGCATCAAGAACACGCGCTCGTCGCTGTTCATGTGGCAGTGGCTGGTCGCGCGGACGCTCGAAGATTTCCCGATCCGCGAGGTGTTCACGCAGTTCAAGCACTACGTGAGCACGGTCGCTAAGGACATTCGTGCATTGCTCCCGCAGATCAAGCGCGCTGCCGATCGCTACCGCGCTGTGATCGAGGGTGCCGCTCAGCCTGTCGGAGCGCTGAGCCGCACTGAACTGTTCAGTTACCGCATCGGTGCGCTCAATACCGACGTCGCCCGCCCGTTGTTGATCTGGCTCGATGAACCCGAGCAGGGGGCGATATCTGACGAGGATCGCAAACACATTCTGGTGACGTTGGAGAGCTGGTTCGTGCGGCGGGCGTTGGTCAAGGCGACTTCGCAGGCATCCAACCGGATCGTCGTCGACTTGATGCGGCGCCTCTCCGCGCAGGCCTCAGAGCGAGTGGCGGATGAAGTGCGCGACTTTCTCGCTGAGAGTCAGGCAACTACCGCGTACTGGCCGGGCGACACCGAGGTGCGAGCCGTCGTCAGGGACGCTCGTGCCTACACCTCATATCGCCAGTCCGTGCAGCGGATGATCTTCGAAGCGCTCGAAGACGACAAGCGCGGCTACCCAGATGGACGCGCATTTACGATGGGGCCGATCGTGCGGGGCAAGGCGACGATCGAGCACGTCATGCCGCAGAAGTGGCGGCAGCACTGGTTCGCCGAGCTCTCCGAGGAAGAGCAGGCGACGCGCGATTGGCGTATCCAGCAGCTTGGCAACCTCACGATCGTTACCCAGTCGCTGAACACGCGCGTCTCGAACGGGCCATGGGAGCAGAAGCGCGAGCACTTCCTGCGCTCTGACGATGTGCTCATTACGAAGGACGCGATCAACCTCGTCGATGACTCCGGGTGGGACGAGCGCGCGATCGGGCATCGCACCGAGCAGCTGATCGACCGGATTCTGGAGCTGTGGCCGGTGCCGGAGGGGCACGTGGGACGGGCGGAGACGAAGCCCGCTACTTCTACGGCGACGGTCGACGTGGCTCAGCTTGTGGATGCCGGATGGCTGGATGCCGGCACGCTGCTCGTGCCGGGCGGCAGCTACTTCCGCAAGGGAGTCGAGGCGACGATCTCGCAAGACGGTCGTATCTACGTGGGGGACGCGGCCTACGACTACCCGTCCGCGGCGGGCTACGCGGTGCACGGCTCCGGTGTCAACGGCTGGTGGTACTGGGCCATCGCCGGCACGGAGCAGCGTCTGCTGCACGTGCGTGAGGAGTACCTGGCAAGCGTCGACGGCAGCGATGCCGGCTCTGACGAGCCCGACGAAGAGATGGAGCAACGATGAATCCGCTTGCGCAGTCGGCAATGCAGGGACCGACCTTTGTCCCCGCTGGTCCTCCTGAGGGGGAGCTTCCGTTCGACAGGCTTCTGACCGAGTTGCGAGGCCTCGCCGACAGCGAGCGCATGAAGGGGAACTACCTCGAGCAGGTCGCCAAGCACTTTTTGACTCTTGAACGACTTTGGTCGGATCAGCTCGGATCGGTCTGGCTCTGGAACGAATGGCCCGGTCGGGACGGGCGGCCCGACACAGGCATCGACCTCGTCGCAGAACTCCGGGACGGTGGGCTGCTCGCCGTGCAGGTGAAGTTCTTCGCCGAAGACCGCAAAGTCGACAAGAAGGACCTTGACTCGTTCTTCGAGGCGATGGGGAAGGATCCCTTCACCGAGGGTCTCGTCATCGACACGTCGTCGCTTGAGTGGGGGGCGCACGCGCAGGAAGCGCTCAAGAACCGGACGAAGCCGGTCCGGCGAGTAAACCTTGATGAACTTCGACACTGTTCGATCGATTGGTCGACGTACACGCTGAAGGCGCCGGCGACAGCTCCCCAGACGCACGCGCGCAAGACTCCTCGCGCGCACCAACACCAGGCGATCTCCGCGGTGATGGACGCGTTCACCGGTGACCCGGGCGCCGGAAGCGAGCCGCTCGACCGCGGCAAGCTCATCATGGCGTGCGGCACGGGAAAGACGTTCACCGCGCTCAAGCTCGCTGAACGGTGGACCCGTGAACGTGCAAGTGGGACATCGACGATCCTCTTCATGGTTCCCTCCCTGGCACTGTTGCAACAGACCCTGGCCGAGTGGAGCGCGGAACGCGATCCGGAGCTGGGCTTCTCAGCCTTCGCCGTCGGCAGCGACATCAACATCGGTCGGACGAAGAACGACGACCTCACCAGCGTGATGCTCGAGGATCTCGGTGCTCCAGCGACCACGGACGGGCGCAAGCTCGCCCAGTTGCTCGAGTCGCACGATGTCGCATTTGACGAGGGCATGACGGTGATCTTCTCGACGTATCAGTCGATCGATGCGGTCGCTGAAGCTCAGCGCCTGGGCGTTCCGACCTTCGACCTCGTCATCTGTGACGAGGCACACCGGACGACAGGCGTCACTCTCGCCGATGAATCTGAATCGCATTTCGTGAAGGTGCACGACAACGACGTCATCGCGGCCGAGAAGCGCGTATACATGACGGCCACGCCGCGCATCTTCGCACCCGAGGTGAAGAACACTGCCCGCGAAAAGGATGCGGAACTCGTCTCGATGGATGACGAGGGCCTTTTCGGTCCGGTGTTGCATCGCATCGGTTTCCACGAGGCAGTGCAATCGCAGCTGCTGACTGACTACAAGGTCGTCGTGCTCGGGGTCAGCGAGGATCAGATCGTCGAGGGCTTCCAGCGAGAGCTTGCGGAGGACGGCCACGAACTCCAGATCGGCGATGTGGCCAAGCTCGTCGGCTGCTACAACGCCTTGGCGAAGCGCGACGGTGACGAAGAGACTGGCGGCTTCGGCGGTGACCGCGCCCCGATGCGTCGCGCGGTTGCGTTCGCGCGAGACATCAAGACCTCGAAGAAAGTGGCCAACGACTTCGCGCTGCTCGCGGACCGTCACCTGTCGAACCCGATGAACGGTGATCCGACCGACGATCTCACGGTGCACACAGAGCACGTCGACGGCACGATGAATGCCACGAAGCGCGGGGAACTGCTCGATTGGCTGAAGGCCGAGCCGGAGATCGATGCGCACAACCGGCCCGTCGCGCGCGTGCTCACCAACGCTCGTTGCCTGAGCGAGGGCATCGACGTGCCGAGCCTCGACTCCGTGTTGTTCCTGCATCCGCGCAAAAGCCAGGTCGACGTCGTTCAGGCTGTGGGACGCGTCATGCGCAGGGCTGAGGGGAAGCGTCTCGGCTACATCGTGTTGCCGATCGCCATTCCGGCAGGGATGGACGCCTCCGAAGCGCTGAACGACAACGACCGATACAGGGTCGTCTGGCAGGTGCTCCAGGCGCTGCGCGCCCACGATGAGCGGCTCGATACGGCGATCAACCAGGCCGCCTTCACGGGGGCGCCTCCCGAGCAGGTGACGGTCGTCAAGCTCGACCTGACACCGAAGGCACCGGCTGAGGGTGCGGGCATCGGCGGTGGGCATGACGCCGGTGCGGCCGACGACGAGGTCGGATGGCGCGGATCTGGTGATGACGCGTCGTCGGGCGGCGGGGACGGGGCACATGGAGGTTCCGGCGCCACTCAGGTCGGCAGGGGCCACACGTCACCGGCGCTCTTCCCCGCGAGCGACGCAGACGACTGGAAAGACGCGGTCTACGCGAAGCTCGTCAAGAAGGTCGGCGACCGGATGTACTGGGACGACTGGGCCGGCGACATCGGCGAGATCGCGAAGCGCTTCATCGCACTGATCACATCGCACGTCGAGGCCTCGGGGGGCAACCGATCCCCGTTCGAGCAGTTCGTCAAGGCCTTGCGCGCGACGGTGAACCCGGATGTGTCCGACGATGAGGCGATCGAGCTGCTTGCGCAGCATCTCATTACGAAGCCGGTGTTCGAGGCGATGTTCCCCGAGAACACGTTCACGGCCGACAACCCCGTGTCGGTCGCGATGGAGAACGTGCTCGCGACCTTCCACGAGAATCAGGCGTTCGCGCGCGAGCGGGAACCCCTCGAAGCCTTCTACGCGAAGGTGACCGAGCGGATCCGCGGCCTCGAGACCGTCAGCGCGAAGCAGCAGATGCTCGTGACCCTCTATGACAAGTTCTTCACGAGGGCGTTCCCGCTGCTCGCGGACAGGATGGGCATCGTCTTCACGCCCGTCCCGGTCGTCGACTACATCCTGCGCTCGGCGGACGTCGCATTGCATCGCCACTTCGGCAAGCGGCTGAGTGACGAGGGGGTAAACATCCTCGAGCCGTTCGCCGGCACCGGAACCTTCCTCACACGACTCATGCAGACGGGTCTCATCCGTCCCGAGGATCTGTCGCGCAAGTACGCCAGCGAACTTTTCGCGAACGAGATCGTGCTGCTCAGCTACTACATCGCTGCGGTCAACATCGAGAGCGTTTATCGCGAGCTGTGCGCCGAGCACGGTATCGAACCGGACGAGGGTGGCTTTGCAGGGATCAGCCTCACCGACACCTTCGCGATGGACGAACGCGACAGCCAGCTCGCCGGAGGTGTGTTCCCGGAGAACACGGCGCGGCTGGAAAAGCAACGTGGGGCGGATGTCGATGTCATCGTGATGAACCCGCCATATCGGGCGAACCAGCAGAGTTCGAACGATGATGCGCAAAACACAAGATACCCGCAGCTCGATGGGCAAATCGAGAAGTCTTACGTTGCTCGTTCGACCGGCGGTAAGAAAGGAACCCTCTACGACTCCTACTATCGAGCGTTGCGCTGGGCGACGGAACGCCTCGGCGATTCTGGCGTTATCGCTTTCGTATCCAACTCCGGCTTCGTTGACGGTGGCACGGCTGACGGTGTGCGGTTCAGCTGGGCGGAAGAGTTTAGCGATGTCATCGTCTACAACCTCCGAGGGAATCAACGACTCAAGAACTGGAAATCCGAGGGCGGTAAAGTCTTCGGAGAGGGGAGCCAGACCGGCATTGCGATTACGATCCTCGTGAAGGACGTCGCCCATGCTGGTACTGCGCGTATCCACTACGCTGACATCGGCGACTGCCTCACACGCGAGGAGAAGATCGACAAGCTTGCGAGAGAAGCGTCGATCGAGGGCACTGCGTACGAGCCTGTGACACCGAACGCAGCGGGTGACTGGATCAACCAGCGCGACGACCGTTACGGGGTCTGGCAGCCAATTGGAGACAAAGTCACGAAGGGGAAGGTGAATACTTCGGGCATCTTCCGGGACTTCTCCTTAGGGCTGGCTACCGCTCGAGACTCGTGGGCCTACAACTTCAGCGAGTTCGCGATTCGCGCGAATATCCGCACACATATCGATCATCTCAATGATGAGCGCGAGCGTATCCACGCGCTTCGCGGTGCCGGAGACACTACGCCCGTGGAGAAGTTGCTTGTACGCGATTCGACGAAAGGGTCGTGGTCTCGACCAAACCTGGTTGATCTGAAGCGCGATCGTCCGACAGCGCTCGATCAGGCGGGGTTTCGCATCGGGCAGTATCGCCCATTTATGCGCCAGCACCAATACTTCGACCGTTCGGCAAGGCTGAACGAGATGATCTACCATATTTCTAAGATCTGGCCGACAGTAGAGCAGCGAAACCTCGCGATCGCCGTCAGCGCTAAAGGCTCCTCTCCACTTGTTGTCGATCGAATTCCGAGCTTGGACCTTCACGGTCTTGCGCAGGTCTTTCCTCGCCACACCTGGCAACCGATCGCCGCGAAGGATGGTGCCCTCAACCTTGATGCTCTCGCTGAAGGGGATGGCGAGATCGTTGGCGAATACCGTCGGATCGACAACATCACCGACGCGACACTTGGCCGATACCGCGAGGTGTACCGTTATGCGCTCTCCGTCGACGACGCTGAGGTCAAGGATGACATCTTCTACGCCGTCTACGCCCTCCTGCACCACCCGACGTACCGCGAATCCTATGCGGCCGACCTGCAGAAGATGCTCCCGCGAATCCCGCTCGTCGAAGGCTTCGCGGAGTACGCACGCATCGGCCGCGCCCTCGCTGACCTGCATGTCGACTACGAGAGCGTCGACCCGTACCCGTTGCGCGAGGTCACCGCGCTCGATGCGCCGGAGGACCCCTTCGCCCTCTACTGGGTCGACAAGCTTGCATGGACGAGCCGCAAGGACCACACGGCGATCCGCTACAACGCTCACCTGAGGCTCGAGGGCATCCCGGAAGGCGAAGCGCTCTACAAGGTCGGCGGGCGCAGTCCGCTGGAGTGGGTGCTCGACCGCTACCAGGTGAAGACCGACAAGAAGAGCGGCATCGTCAACGACCCGAACGCCTGGCTCCGCGAGCACGACAACCCGCGCTATGTCGTCGACCTCATCAAGAGTCTCGTCACCGTGAGCCTCGAAACGCAACGACTCATCGCGGATCTACCCGAGTTCGTCGTCATCGAGGGGTACTAATACACGGGTACCAGAGCGGAGTCGAATGAAGTGAGTTCTGCTGGAAGGGGCGACCGAAGCATGAATTTGGGCTATCGGGGGCTGTTCCGGTTGCCGGCTGACTACAACGCGTCTACTTGGCCGAACGAGAAACTCGCGACTGGCTCTGTGGCAATGCGACTCATCATGGAGCCGGCCTGACGGGCCCGCGGCCGTCCTGAGCGAAGGTCCACTCTCGACCTGCCGGCGTGGCGGCTCAACGGGGAAGCCGCGCAAGTTCTGGTCGGGCGCTGATGGCGCTGATCGTGAACATCTACACGGTGCTGATGACGCGCGGCATGCTCGGCACGTACGTGCACGTGTGCGTGCACGACGCGGGGTTACAGGAGTAGCCGCGCGGGATGCTCGGCGGGGACTCCGCTCCTCGCCTGTCACGTTGAATGTCGGAGGGCCGACGGAGGATCCTTGCAGGTGGCCGAGCAAGGCGGCCCGCATCGCGCCCGGCGACAGCGCTCGGCCGGGAACGATGTTCGTTCAACGCGTGAAGGTGATCTGATGAATCGGCGTTCAAACACGACGGTGGCTCAGCGCATGGGGCTCAACCTCGGCAAGCATCCGTTCAAGCAGAAGGCGGCAGAGGGGCTTGGTGAACTCGCCACGGCAGACATAGAGCGGCTCACCGTCGAAGTCGAAGGTAGGAAGCGACCAGACGTCGGAAGTTCGGTCTCGTTTCTCGCCCTCGCATTGTCGTCACTGGCGCTCGTCGCGGTGACAGCTCCCATGGTCTTCGAGGGGAGCTTCTTCATCGCGAGCTGGCTGATGCTCGGGTTCTGGGCGGCTGTTGGATCTGTGGTGTATACGTTATTCGACCCACCACATGTGCGACGTGCGTGGGTGTCACTGCTTGCCCTCGAACGTGAGAAGCGGGTCTGCGAGCCGCTGAAGGCAGCTCGGCGACGCCGTTGCTGGTCGCGCCGCTGGCAACAACACTTTGCACGATCCAGGGTGTAGGCGGGTCTTGGTCAACAGTCGAACCGTGCCGAGTCATCGCTGAGGCGCCGCGTGCCCCGGAAACATGGCATTGCTTGCAGTTCGCGATGCGACGGCGACGCGCATCGCCCGGTCGCTCACGGCGCTGGCAGAATTGCGGGGTGATGGAGAACGACCGAGAGCGAGCACGACGGTTCGGTGGGGACGCGTGGGAAGGCATGCGCGATCGGCGAGCTGTCTGGCAATTGATAGGCGTGGAGTCATTGCTCACCGCCGTCCTCGCCGGGGTGGTTGCTGGGGTTCATTTTGGCTGGGAGGTCCCGACGGCGGTAGGCGTGGGGATTATTACGTTCGTGGTAATCACGATTCTGTTCAACGTCCCCGTCGTCGGCTTCATCCTGGGCCTGCTGCTCTCGGCGTTCTGGGGCCTCGTCGCCTTCGCAATCGGCAGCATATGGAACCTCTTCCTCGGCATCGTTGTCGGAGCCGTGGTATGCCTCGCGGCGCTCGGCGCTCACCTCGGACTAAGGAACTGACGCGGGTCGAAGTGTCGGGCTTGCCGTGTCTGAAACCGAGGGATGGAATCATCCCATCATCGGCATCCGCGTGGTGTCGCCGGTCTATGCCACCGGCGGAGTGATCGCGTCAAACTCCTCCTGGTGCGTTCCTCCTCCACAGCGAGGTCATAGTCGAGCTGCAGGTCGAGGAAGAAGCGTTCGCTCATGCCCAGCACCTTGGTGATCCCCCCGTGTCAGGGATGACACGGCGCTTGCCGTGCACGATCTCGTTGATCCTGTGAAGGGGCCCGCCGATGCTCTTCGCCAAGTGGCACTGGGAAATCTCCATCGGTCGCAGGAACTCATCGAGCAGCACCTCGACGGCGTGATCGGCGGGAACGCCTTGCCGTTCATCAGGTCCTCCTAAATGAGCTCTTCAGGGTCGACACGCTTCTATTTTCGTATTACATTATGACCATGGGCGAGACAATCAACGGCATCCCCGTCACCGAAGAGCAGCTTCAGGCCTGGGCTGATGAAGCTGAGCGCGGGTACGACGTCGAGGCGCTGAAGAAGCGCGGCCGTGGGCGCCCGGGGCGTGGTGCGCAGCCGTCGCAGGTAGTCGCCGTGCGGCTGACCGTTGCTGAACTTGAGCGGATCGACGAGTACGCCCGCCGCGAGGGGAAGAACCGCAGCGAAGCCATCCGCGCGGCCATCGACCGACTCGCGCCATGAAGGTTCACGCGTCTGCGCGCAAGCACGGCATCGCGGACGAAGACGCGATCCAGGCTGCCGAATGGGCGCTGTGGATCGAAGACCTCGATGACGGTGACCCATCGCGTCAGTTGCGTATCGGGTTCGATACCAGGGGTCGGCTCCTCGAGGTCGTTCTGCTCACGTTCGACAGCGGCAACCAGCTCATCATCCATGCAATGCGCGCGCGACCGCAGATAGAAGACCTCCTGCCGTAGTCTTCGGTGTCCGCCCTCGCCGATACACTGACCCCGTGTCCATCGAAGCCGTACAGCGCGAGCTCCGCGAGTTCGTCGCCGAGCGAGACTGGGCGCAGTTCCACTCGCCCGAGAACCTCGCCAAGTCGATCTCGATCGAGGCGGCGGAACTGCTCGAGCACTTCCAATGGAGTGCGCCGGCGAATGACGAGCGTGACGAGGTGCTCGACGAGCTCGCCGACGTCCTGACCTACTGCTTCCTGCTCGCCGACCGGCTCGGTGCCGACCCGATCGAGATCATCCGGAACAAGCTCGCCACCACGCGCGCGAAGTACCCGGTGGAGAAGGCGAGAGGGCGCAGCGCGAAGTATGACGAGCTTTGAGATCGACGGCGGACCGTTCACGGAGACGGCCGTCGAAGCGCTGAGCGGCGCAGGGGAGAAGTACACGAACTGGCCGGTCGTATACGTGCTCAACGACGCGAGGTCGGTCTACGTCGGCGAGACCCTGAACGCCTCCAAGCGGATGCGGCAGCACCGCGATCCGAAGTCGCACAACCGCGAGCTGAAGCGATACCGCATCGTGCTCGGTGAGCGGTTCAACAAATCCGCCTGCCTCGATCTCGAGTCTCAGCTCATCCGGTACTTCTCCGGCGACGGCATCCGTGCGGTGCGCAACCTCAACGACGGCGTGACCGACGCCGACTACTACGACCGTCCGTCATATCAGCAGACCTTCTCCGAGATCTTTGAGCGGCTGCGGGCTGAGGGGCTGTTCACCAAGACCAAGCACGAGATCGAGAACAGCGACCTGTTCAAGCTGTCGCCGTTCAAAGCGCTGACGGTCGAGCAGCGCGCGGCAGTCGAGGGCATCCTCGATGCCCTGTTCGACGACCTCGACGACGGGCGCGACAGCATGTCGGTCGTGCAGGGCGCCGCTGGAACGGGCAAGACGATCGTCGCGATCTACCTGATCAAACTGCTGCGCGACATCGGGGCGGCGGATGAAAGCGACGAGATCGAGCGGGACTCGGTCTTCTCTGACTATTTCGCTCGAGGCTACCGGGAGCTCGCGGGCGGGCTGAAGATCGGCTTCGTCATTCCGCAGCAGTCGTTGCGCAAGTCGGTCGAGAAGGTCTTCAAACGCACACCCGGGCTCGAGAAGGCGATGGCGATGAGCCCGTGGGATGTCGTGAAGCATGAGGGCATGTTCGATCTGCTCGTCGTCGACGAAGCGCACCGGCTGAACCGCCGCTCGGGTCAGGCGCACCCGACCATGACGACCCGGTTCGGCAGGGTCAATGAGCAGCTCTTCGGCAGCGACGACCACTCACGCAGCCAGATCGACTGGATCCGTGCCAAGAGCCGGCACCAGCTCTTCTTCGTCGACGAGGGGCAGTCGGTCCGGCCCGCCGACGTACCGATCGAGACCCAGCGCTCGCTGCTCTCAGAAGCACAGCGCGAGCACCGGTTCCATCGGCTGCTCACCCAGATGCGTGTGAAAGCAGGCACCGACTACGTGGGCTACGTGCGCGAGGTGTTCGCGGGGCGCCGGCCCGCACCCGTCGACGTCGGTGACTACGACCTGCGGTTCTTCGACTCGCCGGCCGAGATGCGCGACGCGATCCGGGCCCGCGAAGCCGAGTCAGGGCTGGCACGCATGCTCGCCGGCTACGGGTATGAGTGGGTGTCGAAGAAAGACCGCTCGCGCTTCGACATCGTGATCGGCGACGACTTCCGGATGCAGTGGAACCGGACGGACAAGGACTGGATCAACTCGGCGACGTCACCGGATGAAGTAGGTTCGATCCACACGGTGCAGGGGTACGACCTCAACTACGCCGGAGTGATCGTCGGCCCGGAGCTGCGGTGGAGCCCGGAGGAGCAGCGGATCGTCGTCGACCGCAAGAACTACTTTGACAAGCGCGGCAAACAGAGCAGTCAGAAGTTCGGTATCAACACGACCGATGACGTCCTGATGGCCTTGATCGTGAACATCTACACGGTGCTGATGACGCGCGGGATGCTCGGGACGTACGTGTACGTGCACGACGAGGAGTTGCGGGCCGTGCTCGACGAGGCGCTGCGGCTTCGCCAACGCTCGTGAGCAGGGCCCTCCGGCCCGCGGGTTCGGCTGTACCGGCCGAGCACGGCGCCCCGCCGTCACTCACCCGTGCGTCAACCGCGCAAGCAGCTCATTGACCTCGCGTGCGACACCCACCAGCGCGGCGTCCGCACCGAGCGCTGCTGGGGCGATGGTCAGGTCCCGCGTCATCAGCGGGTGCGAGCCTTCGTATATCTCGCTGCGCAGGGCGGACATGAACGGTTCGAGCGACGTCAGCGCGCCGCTGACGTACAGCGCGCTCGGGTTGAAGAAGTTGACCACGGCGCACAGCACCTCCCCGAGGTGGTGGCCGGATTCCCTCGCCAGACGCGTCGCAACGGGGTGGGCATCGCGCACGAGCGCGAGCACGTCGGCCGTCGACTCAACCTCGATGCCCTCCTCTCGCAGCAGACGGACGAGGGCGGCACCTGAGGCGACCGTCTCCAGGCACCCGCGATTGCCGCACGAGCACTGGCGATCGTGCGCCGCCGAGACCCGGGTGTGGGTGATGTCGCCGGCCACGCCCCCGGCGCCGCGGTAGGTCTGTCCCTCGATCACGATGCCGGCACCGATCGCGGTGCCCGCCTTCACGGTGATCGACGCTGTCGCCGACGGCGAGTGCGCGAAATGCTCGCCGATGGCCATCGCGTTGGCGTCGTTCTCGACGGCCGCGGGAACACCGGCGATCTCGCTCAACAGCGTGCTGATGTCGACATCCGCCCATCCGGGCATGCGCGACGGGCTCACGACGCCGCGCGTGTTCGTGTCGACCGGGCCAGGCAGAGCGATTCCGACGCCTGCCAACGGCGCCGCTCCGGTCATCCGGCGCAGTTCATCCACGCAGGCGGTGAGTACGGTGCGCGGTCCGTCACTCATCGTGACCGGGATCTCCGTGCTGCTTGCGAGCGACTTCCCGCGCGGCACGACGGCCAGGCGCGCGTGCGCGCCACCGAGGTCGATCGCGCCGATCAGGTCGGCGTCACCGGCCAGGCGGAGTTCCCTAGCGCGGCGGCCACCCGTCGAGCCGCGAGCCTCCCCTTCTTCGACCAGGCGCTGTGCCAACAGCGACTGCACGTGCTGCGACACCGTCGACGGCGACAGGCTCAGGATCTGTGCGATGTCGCGACGTGAACGGGCGCGGCCGGACCCGATCACGGCGAGCACGTGGTTCTCGGCCGTGCTGTTGCTGGTGCGCGTCATGGTGCCCCCTCGCAGCGATACGTTGTGCGCATCGACTTCTTACGGTATCGGATTAACTTATTCGTGACACTTCATACTATTTACGTAAGAACTTAGTTCGGCTACCGTAGTTCCGGAACTGCTCCACATCCCATCGCCGCGCGACGCCGCGCGGATATCACCAGGAGGACACATGCGAGCGAACTTCGCATCTCGCGGCCGCAGGGCTGCACTGACCGCGCTCGGCACCGCCGCGGCCGTCGGGCTCATCGCCGGCTGTACGGGCGGAGCCGGCGGCGGCGGCGCGAGCGGAGATGGCTCGAACGAGATCAACTACGCTCTGCCCGCCAACGCGACCCCCAACTGGATGATCCCGCTGGCCACCGCCGGCAAGATGACGTCGCACAACTCCGCCATGATCCGCTCGCTGTATGAGCCGCTCATCGCATACGACGGCTCGGAGGGCGACGCCGTCGACCGCGTTCCCACCGCCGACCTCGCCGACACCGTCGAGTTCAGCGAGGACGACACCGAGGTGACCATCACGCTCGACGAGCGCACCTGGTCGGACGGCGAGCCGGTCACATCCGCCGACGTCGCCTTCTGGCTCGACCTCGTCAAGGCGAACAAGGATGTCTGGGGCAGTTACCGCGCCGGCGCGATGCCCGACCTGATCGATGCGGTCGAGACGCCGGATGACAAGACCGTCGTGCTCACCTTCGACGATTCGTACAACGAGGAGTGGCTGCTCGCCTCGCAGCTCACCCTGATCGTTCCGATCCCGGCGCACGCCTGGAGCATCACCGAGGACGGCGGCACCCCCGATCCGGAGCTCGCGAAGACCGAAGAGGGCGCGACGCAGATCTGGGAGTACCTGATCGCGGAGGGCGAGGACCTCGGCGGCTACGCCGGCAACCCGCTCTTCGACACCACGAGCGGCCCGCTCGCGCTCGAGAGCTTCAGCGACAGCGGCAAGGTCACCCTCGTGAAGAACGACGCCTATGACGGCGATGACGCGGCGCAGTCCGAGACGATCAACTTCCTGCCCTTCACCAGCGTCGACGCCGAAGTCGCGGCCGTGCGCTCGGGCGAGGTCGACTACGGCTACATTCCCACCAACGAGCTCGACAACTCGGCCCAGTACGAAGATCTCGGCTTCGACGTCGTCAACTGGGACGGCTGGGCGATCACCTACCTGCCGTACAACTTCAACAACCCCGAGATGGGTCCGGTCTACTCGCAGCTGTACGTGCGCCAGGCGCTGCAGCAGCTGATCGACCAGGACACGATCGCCGAGACGGTCTGGCACGGCGCAGCGAACCCGGGCTACGGCCCGGTTCCGCAGAACCCCGACAACAAGTTCCTCTCCGACGAGCAGCGGGAGAACCCGTACCCGTTCGACCCGGATGCAGCGGCTGCACTGCTCGAGGACAACGGCTGGACGCTCGACTCTGACGGCATCTATGAGTGCGCCACCGGCGCCGACTGCGGTGAGGGAATCTCGGACGGGCAGAAGCTCGCCATCACGATCCTGACCCAGAGCGGCAGCACCGAGACGGACAACATGTTCGCCACGATGAAGTCGACCTTCGAAGAGGCCGGTGTCGGCGTCACCATCGAGGAGGCCCCGCTGAACACCGTGCTCGGGTCGATCCCCGCCTGCGAGTCGGATTCGCCCGAGTGCACGTGGGAGCTGCCGTTCTTCGGGACCGCGGGCTCGTGGTACTTCCCGGCGTACTCGACCGGTGAGCAGCTCTTCTCGACCAGCGGCGGATCGAACTTCGGCTCGTACAGCGACGAGAAGATGGACGAGCTCATCGAGGCCACCCTCGCAGGTGGCGACGAAACCGCGATGCAGGAGTACTCGGCATACGGCGCGACGCAGCTTCCCGTGATGTGGGTGCCGAATCCCGTGTACCAGATGTCGGTCATCAGTCAGGGCATGACCGGCGTCGAGCAGGACCCGCTGGGCAACTTCCACCCGCAGCGCTGGGGTTGGGAGAAGTAGAGTCCCGTGAGCTCGACTCCTGATTCGCTCCCTGCGACCGTCGCCGCTCAGGCGGCGGTCGCGGGCAAGCGGCCGCGCCGCCACCCGTTCCTGTTCTTCCTGCTGCGCCGCATCGCGCAGGCGCTCGTCGTGATCTTCGTGGTCACCATCGTCGTCTTCGTGCTGCTGCAGATGCTGCCGGGAGGCCCCGCGCGCGGCGTGCTCGGAGTGCAGGCCACGCCCGAGCAGATCGCGCAGTTCAACCAGCAGCAGGGCTATGACCGCCCGCTCTGGGAACAGTACTTGGCGTTCCTCGGTCGCCTGCTCACCGGCGATCTCGGGCAGTCGTACCTGCTCAACATGTCGGTGGCCGATGCCATCAGCATGCGCCTGCCGAAGACCCTGCTGCTGACCGGGCTGTCGTTGGTGATCGCCCTGCTCATCGCCGTGCCCGTCGGCATCTTCCAGGCGGTGCGCCGCAACCGCGGCGCGGACTACACCCTGTCCACGCTCGCGATCGTCGCGTACTCCACGCCGAGCTTCTTCCTCGGCATGCTGCTCATCATGATCTTCAGCCAGACGCTCGGCCTCCTGCCGGCCAACGCCCCGCAGGGCGAGACCGTCGCCGCCGTGCTGGCCGAGCCCGCGCGACTCATCCTTCCGGTGCTCACCGGCGCGATCCCGCTCGTCGCCAACTTCAGCCGCTACATGCGTTCGTCTGCGCTCGACAACCTCAGTGAGGACTACATCCGCACGGCGCGTTCGAAGGGCACTCCGTTCAAGCGTGTGCTCTCCAGGCACCTCCTGCGCAACTCGCTCACGCCCGTGATCGCGATGCTCGGCTATCAGCTGCCGGTGATGTTCGGCGGCGCTCTTGTGATCGAGCAGCTCTTCAACTACCCAGGTATGGGTCTGCTGTTCTGGAGTGCGGCGCAGTCGAGCGACTTCCCGGTGCTGCTGGGCTGCGTCCTCGTCATCTCGGTCGCGACCGTCATCGGCTCGCTGCTCGCGGACATCATCCAGGCGATCCTCGACCCGCGCATCCGGGGAGGCCTCGCGTGAGCTTCATGAAACGCTTCGCCCAGAACAGGCTGGCCGTCGTCGGCCTGGTCATCCTCGCCCTCGCGGCGCTGTTCGTGATGATCGGGCCGCTGCTGTACCCGACCGATCAGGTGCACACGAACCTCGAAATCGCCGACCTGAAGCCGGGCGAGCAGGGGCACCCGCTCGGCACTGACGCGCTCGGGTACGACGTGCTCGGCCGCCTCATGATCGGCGGACGCACATCGCTGCTCGTCGGCATCTTCGCCGGCCTCTTGGCCACCGTGATCGGCACGATGTGGGGCGCTGTCGCGGGCTACGTCGGCGGGATCGTCGATGCCATCATGATGCGCATCGTCGACGCCGGAATCGCGATCCCGGCGATCTTCCTGCTGCTCGTGCTGTCGAGCATCGTCCAACCCAGCGCGGTCATCATGATCGTCGTCATCGGTGTCGTGTCGTGGCTCGTGCCCGCACGCCTGGTGCGCGCCGAGGCGCTGTCGGTGAAGACCCGCGACTACGTGGTCGCCGCCCGCGCGATGGGCGCCTCGCACACGCGCATCGTCGGCCGCCACATCGTGCCGAACACCGTCGGAACGGTCGCCGTCAACGCGACGTTCCAGGTCGCGGACGCGATCCTGCTCGTCGCCTACGTGAGCTTCCTCGGCATGGGCCTGCAGCCGCCGGCCACCGACTGGGGCGCCATGCTCAGCAACGGCCTCGGCCTCATCTATCAGGGCGCCTGGTGGCTCATCCTGCCGCCAGGAATCGCGATCGTGCTCGTCGTCTGTGCGCTGAACTTCATCGGCGACGGCCTGCGCGATGTCTTCGACGTGAAGGGAAAGACGGCATGACCGAGTCCGCTTCCGCAGTCCTCCGCGTCGACGACCTGCGTGTGCGCTTCGCCGGACAGGAGGAGGACGCCGTCCGCGGCGCGACGCTCGATGTCCGACCCGGGGAGGTCGTCGCCCTCGTCGGCGAGTCCGGATCCGGCAAGTCCGTCACGTCGTTCGCGGCGATGGGCCTGCTCCCGCGCACCGCGACGGCGCGCGGGTCGATCACGGTCGGCGGCACTGAGGTGCTCGGCGCCGACACCGCCACGATGGACTCGCTGCGCGGCCGTGCCGCCTCGATGGTGTTCCAGGAGCCGATGACGGCGCTGAACCCGACGATGAGCCTCGGGGCCCAGATCGCCGAGGCCATCCGCAACCACACCCCCGCGACGAAGCCCGAGGCCCATCAGCGCGCCGTCGAGCTGATGAGCAAGGTCGGCATCCCCGAGCCCGAACGGCGCGCCAAGCAGTTCCCGCACGAGCTCTCGGGCGGCCAGCGCCAGCGCGTCGTGATCGCCATCGCCCTCGCCTGCGAGCCGAAGGTCATCATCGCCGACGAGCCGACGACGGCGCTCGACGTGACAGTGCAGGCAGAGATCCTCGACCTGCTGCGCCGGCTCGTGCGCGAGCGCAGCACCGGCCTGTTGCTGATCACGCACAACATGGGCGTCGTCGCCGATCTCGCCGACCGCGTCTTCGTGATGCGGCGCGGGGAGGTCGTGGAGTCCGGGCGGGCCGAGCTGGTGCTCACGGCGCCGACGCACGAGTACACCCAGAGTCTGCTCGCGGCGATTCCGGCACTGCCGCCCGCCGCCTTCGGCGGTGCCGAGACGGCCGGTGCCGCACACGAGTTCGAGACGCCGGAATCGCCGATCATCTCGCTCGCAGGCGTCTCCGCGGGCTATCGGGTGAACGGCCGGTACGCCCCGGCTGTTCTCGACATCAGCTTCGCCATCGGCGCAGGCGAGTTCGTCGGCCTGGTCGGCGAATCCGGTTCGGGCAAATCGACCGTCAGCAAGCTCGCGCTGGGTCTGCTGCCCGCGGCATCCGGCGAACTCAGCCTGCTGGGCGAGCCGATGCACCGGATGCGCGGACGCCGCGCACGCCGCATGCTCAGCGAGGTCGGCGTCGTGTTCCAAGACCCCGGTGGGTCGCTCGACCCGCGGATGACTGTGGGCGAGTCGATCGCCGAGCCTCTCGCGATCCATCGGCCGAGGATGTCGGGCGCCGACCGCCGCGCGCGCGTCGCGGAGCTTCTCGACGCCGTTCGCCTGCCCGTCGACGTGGCCGGCCGCTACCCGCACGAGTTCTCGGGCGGTCAGCGTCAGCGTGTCGGCCTGGCACGCGCACTCGTGCTGAAGCCGCGCCTGCTGGTCGCCGATGAGCCCACGAGCGCCCTCGACGTGTCGGTGCAGGCCGAGGTGCTCGACGTGCTGCGCTCGCTGCACGCCGAGCTCGGCTTTGGCTGCCTGTTCGTCAGCCACGATCTCGGCGTCGTCAACGAGCTCACCGAGCGCGTCATCGTGATGCGCGCCGGCCGCATCGTCGAGCAGGGGCGCACGGCCGACGTGCTGCGCGCCCCGCGCGAGCGCTACACGCAGGAACTGCTTGCATCCGTGCCTTCGCCCGACCCCGTCGCCCAGCGCGAGCGCCGTGCCGCCCGTGCCGGTCTCATGGAGATCTGACATGACCCTTCCCCGTATCGCCATCGTCGGCATCGCGATCGAGTCGAGCGCGTACGCGGCCCACAAGGCCGACTACCGAGACTTCCCGGTGCTGACGGGAGACGCACTGTTCGAACGCTACGCCTTCCTCGCCGAGGGGGCGCCGCTGCGGGAGGCGGCCGAGTGGCTGCCGATATTCATGGCTCGCGCCATCCCCGGCGGTGCTGTGCGCCGCGAGGTGTACGACGATTTCAAGCAGCGGATCGTCGCGGGGCTGCGCGAGGCCGGCCCCGTCGACGGCGTGTACTTCGACATCCACGGCGCGATGAGCGTCGTGGATGTGGACGACGCCGAGGGTGACCTCGTCACCGCGGTGCGCGAGGTCGTCGGCGACGATGCCCTGATCGCCGCGCCGATGGACCTGCACGGCAACATGTCGGAGACCCTCGCCCTCGCTCTGGACCTGCCGACGTGCTATCGCCTCGCACCGCACGAGGATGCGTGGGAGACCAAGGAGCGCTCGGCCGCACGCCTCGTCGAGTGGCTCGGCCGGGGCGATAAACCGATGACCGCATGGGTGCGGGTGCCGATCCTGCTGCCGGGGGAGAAGACATCGACGAGGGTCGAGCCTGCCCGCTCCCTGTACGCGCAGATCGATGACGTCGAGAAGACGCCGGGCGTCAGCGACCTCGGCCTGTGGATCGGCTACGCGTGGGCGGACGAGCCGCGCTGCCACGCCACAGTGATGGTCACGGGCGACGAGATCGACGTCATCACGGCCGAGGTCGAGAGGATCGCCGGGGAGCTGTGGGACGCTCGCGATGGCTTCGAGTTCGTCGGACCTCCAGGCACGCTCGACGAGGCCGTGGAGTCGGCCCTGGCGCACGAGGGTGAGAAGCCCTACCTGATCAGCGACTCGGGCGACAACCCAGGCGCGGGCGGCTCGGGCGACGTGACGTGGACGCTCGCTCGCCTGCTCGGCAAGCCCGAGCTGACACGTGCGGACGCGCCGGTGACGTATGTCGCGTCCGTCTTCGACCACGAGGGCGTCGCCGCGCTGGCATCCGCCGCGGTGGGCTCCGAGGTCGACGTGACAGTCGGCGCTCGGGTCGATCACCGCGTCTCCGGCCCGGTGCGCCTCGCCGGCGTGCTCGAGTCATTCCACGCGGGCGACCCGGCCGCGGGCCGCATCGCCGTGATCCGCGTGGGAGGCATCCGGGCGGTCGTCACGGAGTTCCGCAAGGCCTACCACGACGTCGCCGATTTCCGGGCGATCGGGCTGGAGCCGACCGAAGCGGACATCGTCGTGACGAAGATCGGCTACCTCGAGCCGACCCTGTACGACGTCGCGAAGGGCTGGACGCTCGCGCTGACGCCCGGGCCGGTGGACCAGGACCTGGAACGGCTCGGCCACAGTCGCATCGTGCGCCCGATGTTCCCCTATGACGACTTCGCGGAGCGGCCCGATCTGTCGGCGGCCGTGCTGCAGAACCGCCGCTACGTGCGCGGCTTCGTCGGCGCATGAGCGCGCAGGCGCCGGAATCAGGGGATCGGATGACCTTCTTCGAACTCGCCGTGCAGGATGCGCGGGGCCTCGCCGTCGCCGCGGATGTCCGCCCCGACCGGATGGAGCTGTGCACCGCGCTGTCGACCGGCGGTGTGACGCCGTCATCCGGGCTCATCGAAGCGGCCGTGGACACGGAGGTGCCCGTGCACGTGCTGGTGCGCCCGCGAGAAGGCGGCTTCGAGTACGACGAGAGCGAGAAGGCGCTGATCGTGGCGGATGCGGCGCAGGCCGTCTCGCTCGGCGCCGCGGGTGTGGTCGTCGGCGGGCTCGCGGATGGCGTGATCGACGAGGCTCTCGTATTGCGGGTGCGCGAAGCCGTCGGGGACACCGAGGTGACGTTCCATCGGGCGTTCGACCAGCTCAGCGATCTGGACGCTGGCGTCGAACGTCTCGCCGGTCTGGGCGTGACGCGCGTACTGACATCCGGGGGCGCTCCGTCGGCTCTCGAGGGCATTGAGACGCTCCGCCGGCTTGTGCAGCGTGCGGCCGGGCGGGTGCAGATCATGGCGAGCGCTGGCGTGACGTCGGCGAACGCCGGAACGCTGGCCGACACCGGAGTCGACGCCGTGCACGCGTCGGCGAAGAGGGCCGTGGTCGAGCGCTTGGCCGTCGGCCTCGGCAGCGCGGCCGGCGCAGGCGAGGTCGTGTTCCACACGGCGGACGCCGACGAGGCCCGCACGATCAAGGCAGCGCTGCGAGGAGAACGTTGAGCGCGCTCGGTATCGACTACGGCGGCACGAATACGAAGCTGCTGCTCGTCGACGAGAGCGGGGCGGTGCTCGCGCGGGAGACCGTGTCGACCGGAACGCTGGCGGAGCTCGGCGCTTCTGTTCATCGCTTCCTCGATACAGCGCCGGCGGCGGCGCAGTCGTTCGCCGTCACCGTGGCGGGAACGCTGGACCCGTCGACCGGAGTCGTGCGGCGCAGCGCGAACCTGCCGTGGCTGGACGGCGTGGCGCCGGCGGAAGTGCTGTCTGAGTCTCTCGGAGTCCCAGGTGTGGCCGTGCAGGACGGTGAGGCGGGGGCGATCGCCGAGGCTCGCTTCGGCGCCGGCCGGGGCAGCGACGAGGTGTTCGTGATTGTGCTCGGCACCGGCATCGCCGGGGCCCACGTGCTGAGCGGCTCAGTGCAGCGCGGTGCTCACGGAGGCGCGGGCGAAGTCGGGCATGTCCCGGTCGCCGACAACGGCGTGACCTGCTCGTGCGGCCAGGTGGGATGCCTGGAGACCGCGATCGGCGGGCAGCAGGTGGGTCTCCGTTGGAGAGATCGTGGTGCCGAGAACCAGGACGCGAGCGCACGGGACGTCGTAGAGGCAGCAGGTTCGGGAGACGAGGCGGCGGTCGCCGTCCTGGGCGATGCCGCCAGGGCCCTCGGCCGAGCGATCCTCAACGTGAGCGCTCTGGTGGACCCGGCGCTGATCGTCGTCGGCGGGGGTGTATCCCGCTCGCCTGAGTGGACCGTCGAGCCGGCCGTCGCATACGCCCGGGAGAACGCGACCTTCCACGTCGTGCCCGAGCTGCGGCTGGCTTCTCTGGGCGTGTGGGCAGGAGCCCACGGCGCGGCCGCGGTGGCGGCGGATACGTTCGTCGGAGCGAGAGCGCAAGCCGACCGACCCTGAGCCGAGTGGGTCGTCGGCTCACGGGACGCCTCCTGTCCGGACCGTCGTCCGCTCAGGTGCATCCAGCCTGATTCCTCGCTCACACGATCGCCGGTTCCCGCGTGGGCGCCGGTGCCGCCGAACGATCCCGCCCTGCGACCCTCGCAACGCGCTCCAGCCATCCGGCCCGCGTCGCCTCGCTCGCGTGGCGCACATTCGTGAATCGCATCGTGCGGACGGGGCGGATGCCGCAGAAGCTCAGCGTGTTCGCCGCGACCTGCTTCGCTGCGGTGTCGCCGGTGAACGGCAGGAGCCAGCGCGGGGTGTCGCTGGTGATGATCACGCGGCCGGAGCGTCCGGAGAGCAGGCCCTCCGGCAGCCCGTTGGAGCGGTAGCGGTAGGTGACCTTCGGCAGCAGAATGCGATCGAAGAAGCCTTTCAGCAGTGCCGGCGTCGACGCCCACCAGGTCGGTGTGGCGACGACGATGCGGTCGGCGGCGAAGACGGCATCGAGCGCGTCGGCGAGGTCGGACTCGAGGGGCTGGTCGCCGCGGTATCCGAAGTAGCTGATCGGATCGAAGTCGAGCTCGCGCAGAGCGAGCAGGCGGGCATCGCCGTGTGCGTCCGTGTAGCGGCGGGCGAGTGCCGCCGTGAGGGAATCGGGGTTCGGGTGGCCGTCGATGACGAGCGCGGACATGGTGCCTCCAGGGTTGATCTTGACAGTGCCCACAATCTGGACATTGCCAGGATCAACTAGAATCTTGCTCATGTCAAGATCGTCGGCGAGCTATCACCACGGCAATCTCCGCGCCGCGCTGCTCGACGCGGCTGACGCGATGCTGGCCGAGAGCGGATCCGCCTCGCTCAGCCTGCGCGAAGTCGCGCGGCGAGCCGAAGTGAGTCACAACGCGCCCTACCACCACTTCGCCGATCGCACCGCGCTGCTGAAGGCCCTTGCCGAGCGTCACATGTCGCGCCTGCTCGAGGCGCAGCGCACTGTGGCGTCTTCGTCGAACGCGTCGACTCGGCTGCGCGACGTCGGGCGCGCGTATGTCGGCTACGCCGTCGCCCACCCGCAGGGATTCGGGGTCGTCTTCGACCCGGAGGTGTGCGTGCCGGGGCAGCCATCACCCACGATGGCGCCGCTCATCGAGGCCAACGAGCAGATCCTCGCCGAGATCGTCCGCGACGTCGCGCCTGAGCTCGATCCGGATGCTCGTGCGAGTGCGGAGGCGGGGCTGTGGGCCTTCGTGCACGGGCTCGCCGAGCTGATCATCGCGGGTCATCTGCCGCCCGAGTCGGCGGAGTCGGCTGTCGACGGGCTCGCGGCGGTCATCGCTCGGTAGGTCGCGGCTACCGGCGTGCCTGCGCAATCGCCCCCGACACCCGCTCATGCACGTCCTCGTCGCGGGCGACGATCCGGATGGCCTCCGCCCGCGTCGCCGTCGACGACAGCGTCTCCACCGCCGCGGCGATCGCATCGTCGAGCGGCCACCCGTACACGCCTGCGCTGATCAGTGGGAAGGCGATCGAGCGCGCGCCGATCTCGCCGGCCACCTCGAGACAGCGGCGATAGCAGCTCGTCAGCAACGCCCGGTCACGTTGTCCGGCGGCGTAGTTCGGGCCCACCGTGTGGACCACCCACGTCGCCGACATGTCTCCCGCTGTCGTCCATCCGGCATCTCCCGTTGCCAGCCCGTGCGGGAACCGCGCGATGCAGTCGTCGAGCACTGCCGGGCCGCCCGCGCGATGGATCGCACCGTCGACGCCCCCACCGCCGCGCATCGCGTTGTTCGCCGCGTTCACCACGGCGTCGGTGCGCTGGGTCGTGATGTCGCCGAGGACTGCGGTGAGGGTGGGCATGGCGTCATTGTGCTCACGCAGCAACAGCGTTGCGCAAGCGGTCGGGGCGTGACCGCATCACCGGATGCCCACATAGAAGCGCGACGTATCACTGCGGTGCAGCGCGCTGTAGTACTCAATTCGTGTGCCATCGGCATCCCACGCGACTGACTCGATGGACAAAGCGGGCTGCCCGGCGTCGAGTGACAGCAGCTCGGCTTCCTGCGCGTCGGGAATCACCGCCTGAAGCCACCGGTCCGCACCGGAGACCTCGGTGCGGTAATTGCGACGCAGATGGTCGTACAGGGAGCGATTCTCAAGATTCGCTTTCGGAATCCCTGGGAACAGCGCCAGCGGAAGTGATGTCTCGACGAGCAGCCAGGGCGAGCCGTCTACGGAGCGAAGTCGGCGCAATCGAGTCACGCGTGCACCTCGGGGGATCTGAAGGGCTTCCGCTTCGCGCGGGGTCGCCTCGTCGTCGGTCTGTGCCAGCACACGCGTATGCACCGACCGTCCCGTGGCCTGCAGGTCGGCGAGGGAACCCGCGTTCGAACCGATGAAGCTCAGGTCTGATCGCGACGGGGAGACGAACGACCCCTTGGCCGCGATCTTGTAGATGTGGCCGCTGCGCACGAGCGCCGCGAGTGCCTCACGCACGACCGTGCGCGACACTCCGAACTGGTCGATGAGCTCGGCTTCTGACGGAAGCGCCTGGTCGGGTCGAAGCGCGTCATAAGTGATCGCCTCGCGCAGGGCCGTCGCCAACTGTTGCCACAGTGGCCGATCCGACGTTCGATCCAGCCTGTAGTCCCGTAGCGCGCGTGCGCTCATCGAAGAACCCCTCCTCGCCGCGCCCTGGTGTTCGCCGCGTCGATTGCTTCATCCATGTTGACACCTCTCTCGCACATCCCTATATTAACGTCATGACCAACTTGTCATGATGAGTTGGTTGTTACAACTCGCAATCACGCCGCCGCCGGATGCAACGGATGGCGGCGGCAACCGTCCGTCGCAACGCAGCGAAACCACAGGAGACACAACGATGTCGTTTCTCAAGTCATGGCGCACCGGCGCCGCCGTACTCGCTCTCGGGGCGCTCGCCCTCACCGGCTGCTCGGGCGGCTCGCCCGATTCAGATGCAGCACACGGGGAGGGGGAGCCGATCTCGATCGCCCTCAGCAATGGATTCGTGAATGGATGGCGCCTCACGCTCATCAACCAGGTCGAGAAAGTCACGGACGAGCTCCAGGAACAGGGCGTCGTAAGCGACTTCAGCTCGGTGAACGCACCGGGCGAGAACAGCGCGACCGAACAGGCGTCCCAGATCCGCAGCCTGATGCTGGAGGACCCGGATGTTCTCGTCGTCATCCCCGCTTCGTCGACCGCGCTCGTTCCCGTGGTCGAAGAGGCATGCGCGGCCGACATCACCGTCATCGTGCTCGACGCCGACATGGACGCACCCTGCGCCACGATCGTGAGGAACGACTACGCGAAGTGGGGGGAGGTGTCGCTCCAGCCCGCTCTCGACGCCATCGATGGCGAAGGCAACATCGTTCTCAACCGCGGTGTGATCGGTTCGCAGCCCGACGAGGAGTTCTACGCCAGGCAGCAGGAGATGCTCACCGACTATCCGGATGTTGAAGTGGCCGCTGAGATCAAGGGGTTCTGCGACAGCAGCACTGCACAGAAGGAGATCACCGGCATGCTGGGGTCGCTTCCCGAGGTTGCAGCCGTGCCCGGCTGCATCGGCGGGATGGGCATCGTCCAGGCATTCGAATCGGCCGACCGCGAGGCGCCCGTCGTCGTCTTCGACACCGACGGCAAGTCGCTCAAGTACTGGCAGGAATCGGGCATCGACAACGGCTCGTTCTCGGCGCTCACCGACCCCGGACAGGGCGTCGCTGCCATCTACGTTGCGCTGGAGAAGCTCGCCGGAGAGGACGTCCCCGAAGAGCTGATCCTGCCGCTGGTCGAGATCACGCAGGACGACCTCGACTACTGGGTCGAGAACCTCTCCGCCGATGAGTACGCCGCCTACCCCTGGGATGAGGAGAGCGTCTCCGCTGCGATCGACGCGGTCAACGCCGGAGAAGACGCCGAGGCGCCGGCGATCAGATAGCGAATCGAGAGCTGGACGAGCAACAGGACACGAACATGATGACCAACGCGACTGCACCTTCTCCAGCGCCGAATCGCGCCGAGCTGAAACCGCTATTGGTGGCGGCTGGGCTCGAGAAGCGGTACGGCAGTACGACTGCCATCGGCGGGGTCGATCTCACGATCGCGCAGGGCGAAGTGCTCGGGCTGGTCGGACCCAACGGTGCGGGCAAGAGCACGTTGACGCGAATTCTCGCGGCGCGTGAGCGGCCCGATTCCGGTACGGTCTCGCCATCCGGATCCTCCGAAGGGTCCGGATGGACCGAGAACCGTGCCCGCCGATTCGGAGTGCGCACGGTCTATCAGGAGCTCGCACTCTGCCCGGATCTGACCGCGGTCGAGAACGCCTACCTATCCGAGGCGCGCCCTACCGCCCCCTTCACCTGGAACCGCGCATCCGAACGGCGTCTGTTCGCGGTTCTCGATGAGGTGTTCCCCGGGCACGGCATCACGGTGATCCGGCGCACCGGCGACCTGTCGATGGCGCAACGGCAGATGGTCGAGATCGCTCGTGCGCTCTGTACTGATCGCTTGTCGCTGCTCATCTTGGACGAGCCGACCGAATCCCTCGACGCCGATCGTGCCGCTCAGCTGTACACGCATCTGCGTCGACTCACCGCGGAAGGTGTGAGCGCGCTGCTGATCTCGCACCGGATGCAGGAAGTCGTGGACAACAGCGATCGCATCCTCGTGATGAAGGACGGCATGCTCGTCGACACATTCGACGCCGCTTCCGTGACGGAAGATGAACTCCTCGTGGCGATGGGTGGAAGCGTCAGGGCGGATACCGAGACCATCAAGCGGGTGGCGCCGGAGGCGACCGATCGCGAGCGTGTCGGCGCCGATCACGTCGTTCTCGCCGAGATCCACAGCGGCATCGGCGCGTCGATGACCGCCCATCGGGGCGAGATCATCGGGTTGGCGGGCCTCGCCGGTCAGGGACAGGATGAGGTTCTCGAACGCCTCTGGCGCCCTCGGATGCTCGGGCGCGGCGTGCGCGTGCCTCGCGCACGTGCCTACGTGCCCGGCGATCGCCAGACATCCGGGATCCTGCCGTTGTGGAGCGTGGCAGAGAATCTGACGATCTCCGCCGGTCGCGTGATCAGCCGCTTCGGACTGGTCAGCAGTCGGCGCAAGCGCGAGCTCGCTGCTCATTGGGTCGACATGTTGAAAGTGCGCGGCGGGGCCTCCGCGCCGATCACGTCGCTCAGCGGGGGCAACCAGCAGAAGATGCTCGTCGCCCGCGCGTTCGCATCCGACGCGGATCTCGTGCTGCTCGACGACCCGTTCCGAGGTGTCGACGTCGCTACCAAGAACGAACTCTATGCGCTCATGAAAGCGGAAGCCGCGCGCGGGCGCTGCGTCGTCTGGTACTCGACCGAGAACAAGGAGATGGCGCACTGCGACCGCGTGTACGTCTTCCGCGCACGCCGAATCGTCTCGGCGCTCGAACGTGACGAGATCTCGGCTGAGCGCATCATCTCTGATTCCTTCGATGAGACCACAGGAGAGGAAAAATGACCTCCGTCATTTCTCACCCCCGTGTGCCGACCTCCTTCGGCACACGCGTCAGAGTCTCTGCGGCGCAGGGCTCGCCCGCGCTGCTGTCGCTGATCGCCCTCGCCATCATCTTCGTCATCGCCGTTGCGATGCAGCCGGCGATTCTGAGCGTGAACGGCCTGACGCTGATGCTGATGTCGTCCGTGCCGCTCGTGTTCGCGGCCCAAGCCCAGATGATGATCATGTCGGTCGGCGACATCGATCTCGGCATCGGCAACCTGATCGGTCTCGTCACGGTGATCGCCGCAACCTTCCTGCAGTCCGCCCCGACAGTAGGCGTGCTCCTTCTGCTCGGAATCGTGGTGGCCTACGCGTTGACCGGCCTCGTGATCCAGAAACGAGGCGTTCCCGCGATCATCGTCACGCTGGGATTGTCGTTCGTGTGGCTCGGGATCGGCCTGCAGCTGCTGCCCACCCCGGGTGGGCAGACTCCGAGCTGGGTGAGCGCGATCGGCAGCTGGAGACCCGACTGGATCCCTTCGCCGATTGTGTTCATCGCGATCGCGTGCCTCGTCGGCTGGTACATCGCCCGCTTCAGCCGGATCGGGGTCCGGATTCGTGCGCTCGGCAGCAGTCCCACGACACTGACGAAGCTCGGCTGGTCGCTGACCGCCACCCGAGTGACCGCATACGTGCTTGCAGCTGTGCTGATCATCGTCTCCGGTCTTCTGCTGGCGTCGCAGACGCGTTCGGGTGACATCAACTCGGCCGGGAGCTTCACCCTCATGACGATCGCCGCGGTGATTCTCGGCGGCGGGAACTTCGCCGGCGGTCGGGCTCTTCCGATTGGTGCGGCGCTGGGCGCTGTCACCCTCGGGCTGATCACCGTGCTGCTCAGCTTCGCCAATCTTCCGTCCAGCGTGCAATCCGCCGCACAGGGCATCGTCGTGCTCGCGGTGCTGGCGGGACGCATCATCACAGAACGGATCGCTCGCGCATGACCACTGTTGAAACCCCTGAACCGACAGCTGCGATCGTGTCCCGCCGCCCCCGCTTCATCTGGCCGGCATGGGCGTGGTCGGCCCTCGGCGTCATCGTGGTGTGGGCATCGATCCTGGTGCTGAACCCAGGTCCGCTGTTTGCCCCGCTGTCGCAGGCGCTGACTCTCGCTCCGTTCCTGGCGCTGGTTTCGGTTGGGCAGATGCTCGTGATCACGCTCGGTCCAGGCAACATCGATGTCTCTGTCGGCGCGATCATCTCTATGGCTGCCTACATCTCCGTCGCAATCGGATCCGATTTCGGCATCGCGCTGGGCCTCCTCGCGGCGGTTGCATCGGGGCTGGCGGCTGCTCTCATCAGCGTCGTCGCCATCCTGGTGCTGAGAGTGCCGCCGATCATCGCCACTCTTGCGACGAGCCTGATCGTCTCGTCCGTGGTGCTCGTCCTCGCCGACGCGAATCGCGGGGGATCCATCGCCGGCCTGCGCGAGTTCATCAATATCCGCGTGCTCGGCGTTCCGACCATCGCCCTCGTAGTGCTCGGGGTCACTCTCATCGTCGCGTTCCTTCTCCGCCGGACGATGTTCGGGCGGAGCGTCATCGCCATCGGCCAGAGCGAGAAGGCGGCATCGAAGGCAGGCATTCGCGTGAAGCTCGTCACGGGTACGGCTTACCTTCTCAGCGGTGGTGTTGCCGGTCTGTCAGGCGGGATCCTGGCGGCGCTGATCGCACCGAGCACAGTTCTCGGCACCTCCTACATGCTCGATTCGATTGCGGTCGTCGTCATCGGCGGCACGTTGATCGCCGGCGGCCGTCCCGTGGTCACCGGTGTTTGGACGGGGGCGCTGTTCTTCGTGATGCTCTCGGGGCTGCTCAATCTGGCGGGCTGGAGCCTCGGTCAGCAGAACGTGCTCAAGGGTCTTCTGGTCGTGCTCGTCGTCGTCGTCTCAAGCGGCGTCACCGGTACCGGCGGCACCGCACTGCGCAGGTTCACCCAAAAACTCACCCGACAAAACTCACAGAAAGCAGGTACTGCACATGGCTGATCTCGACGACATCCGCGACGGCACGGACTTCGGCGGCGCTGACGCGACGGACGCTGCGTTTCCGCTCAAGGGGGCATCCGGCCAGGACTGGGGAATGCGCAGTCGTCTGGCGAGGATCTTCGACCCGACGGACGCTCGCACGGTGATGCTGGCCTTCGACCACGGCTACTTCCAGGGCCCGACATCTGGCCTGGAGCGCCTTGACCGGTCGATCGTGCCGCTCATCCCCCAGGCGGACGCGCTGATGTGCACGCGGGGCGCGTTGCGCTCGACCGTGCCGGCGAACAGTGCAAAGGGCGTTGTTCTGCGGGCCAGCGGCGGGCCGTCGGTACTCAAAGACCTCTCCAACGAGCGAATCGCCGTGGCGATCGACGATGCGGTGCGTTTGGACGTGGCGGCGCTTGCCGTGCAGACATTCGTCGGGGGCGAGCACGAGACACAGTCGATCGAGAACCTGACCACACTCGTCGATCGCGGTCAAGCCGCAGGCATTCCGGTGCTCGGTGTGACGGCAGTGGGGCGTGACATGGTGCGGGATGCACGCTACTTCCGCCTCGCGACACGCATCCCAGCGGAACTCGGAGCGAGCTTCATCAAGACGTACTACGTCGAGGAAGGCTTCGAAACCGTCACGGCTTCGTGCCCTGTGCCGATCATCATCGCGGGCGGGAAGAAGGTCTCGGAGCGTGAAGCGCTCACCGTGGCCTACCGGGCGATGCAGGAAGGAGCGGCCGGCGTCGACATGGGGCGGAACGTATTCCAGTCCGAGCACCCGGCTGCCATGCTCGCCGCGGTGCGCGGCGTTGTGCACGACGACCTCTCGCCGGATGAGGCTTTCGCACTCTACGAGGACCTCTCCCACTGACCCGAACGTTTGGCTGCGGGCGCCGCCACGGCGGTGCCCGCAGCCACCCTGCCCGAAAGAAGACTGCATGCCCTCCCTGTCGACCTATCGTGAGCACGTTGAGGACGTCGACGTCATCGTCATCGGTGCTGGGATCAATGGCCTGGCGACCGCGCGGGAATCCGCTGCGCTCGGGATGAGCGTCCTGCTCATCGACCAAGACGACATCGGCTCGCGAACGACCGCGATATCGACCCGGCTGATTCATGGCGGCTTGAAGTACCTCGAGCGTATGGAACTCCACTTGGTGCACGAGTCGATTCGTGAGCGCGACATCCTGCTCGCTCAGGCACCGCACCTGGTGCATCGCTATCCGATGCTGATCCCGTTTGCCAAGAAACAGAGCCGACCCGGTTGGCTCCTGGCTTGCGGCTTGATGGTGTTCAACGCGCTTTCCTTCACGTCGAAGCTCCCCCTCAGCAGCGTGGTCCTGCCGAGACGCTTGGAGCGCGGGTGGCCGTCCGTGGCCGAGTCGGGCGTGAAGTGGGGCGGTCTCTTCCAAGATGCGAACGTTCCGCTGACGGAGCGGCTGACGTTCGAACTCGCCGGCGATGTCGAGCAACGCGGCGGTACGGTGCTCACGCACGCGCCTGTGGAATCCCTTCTCCGGGAGGGCGACCGCATCCGCGGTGTGCGCTACCGGGATCGCGTCGATGGCGCGCTGAAGACGGTGCGCGCTCGCGCTGTCGTCAACGCCGCGGGACCATGGGTCGACGCCGTGCTGGACCTCCTCGGTGAGCATGAGCGCAAGATCGGCCCGACCAAGGGCAGCCACTGCGTCGTCGACCCGTTCCCCGGAGCACCGGAGACATGCATCTTCTTCGAGTCCCCGGTAGACCATCGGCCGATGTTCGTACTGCCATGGCAAGGCCGATACATGATCGGCACCACCGACCTGCCCTACGAGGGGTCGATCGATGAGATGTCGATCGACAGCGACGAGATCGCCTACCTGCTCGGAGCCGTCAACGACCTCATCCCCCGTGCTCGACTCGAGCCGCAGGATGTGCTGTGGTCGTACTCCGGTGTGCGTCCGCTTCCGTTCGTGGGCGAACTCGACGACCCGTCGAAGATCAGCCGCGATCATCAGCTGATCGCACACGACGGTGCGGAGAGCGGTCTGTTCACCATCATCGGAGGCAAGCTCACAACGCACCGTGCGCTCGGAGAGCAAGTAGCCCGAGCGGTCGCCCGTGCGTTGGGCCGTGGGAAGCTGCCCTCGCCGACCCGTTCCGCTCGGCTCCCGGGCGCCCCGGCAGGATCGTGGCCGGAGTACCGAGCCAGGCAGATCCGCGACAGCGGTCTCGAGGAAACGATCGCAGCGCGCATCGTCAACACGTACGGTGTTGCCTCCGCTGAAGTCTTCGCCATCGTCCGCGCGGAACCATGGCTCGGTGAGATCCTCGACGAGGACACGTCGGCGATCGCCGCAGAGGTGATCCATGCACGACGCAACGAAGGGGCTCACACGCTTGAGGATGTGCTTCTGCGCCGCACGCTGATCGGCACCAATTTCGACGTGGGCCTGTCTGCGGCGCCGCGGGCGGCCGACATCCTTGTACGCGCGGGGGAATGGACAAAAGAGGAAGCGGACGCACAGGTCGAGAACTATCGACAGGCGGTTCGACGGTTCACGCCCCGAGCCCTTGCGCAATCGTCATCAGAGTAGAGGAGCAGAGTGCGATGAGGCACTGCTACATCGGAGTGGATGTGGGCTTGACGGCCGCGAAAGCCGGCGCGTTCGACAGCGAAGGCGCGGAGATCCGAACGTTCTCCGCGCCCAACCCGCGTGAAGCGGTGGCGTCCGACCGCCAGGAGATCGACATGGAGCGGCTGTGGCGAGTCGTCGCCGCGGTGCTCAAACAGCTGACCGACTGGCTCCGCGCGAACGATTGGGAACCGGCGGCGATCGGTGCCACCGCTGCGGGGAACGGCATATATCTCGTCGACGACAGCCTCCGTCCCGTGCGTGCGGCGATCGCTTCCAACGACAGCCGCGCTGAGCAGATCGTTGCGGCGCTGCCGTCGGACGAGGTCGAGGAACTGCGGCTGCGCACGGGGTCGGTGCCATGGGCGGGCCAGCCCAGCGTGCTGCTGCGTTGGCTCGTGGAGCATGAGCCGGAAACGATCGATGCGTCTCACGCGATCCTGTCCTGCAAGGACTGGGTGCGCACCTGCCTGACGGGCGAGCCGGGCGCCGACCTGTCCGACGCATCGGGCTGTGGATGGCTCAACCTCGTCGCGCGCGACTACGAGCCGGGGGTGTTCGACTTGCTCGGCATCCCGAAGAGCCTGATGCGATTGCTGCCGCCTCTGTCCGCGTCAAACGACGTCGTGGGGCGCGTAACGCGAGAAACTGCACGTGAAACGGGCCTTCCCGAAGCCCTCCCCGTCGTAGCTGGATGCATGGACACCGTAGCGAGCCCGCTCGGTGCGGGGTCGACCGAGGAATCCGACGTCACGGTGATCGTCGGGACTTGGGCGATCAACTCCGTCGCGGTCGCCACGACGGAAGCGCCGCCGCGCGTGACACTCAACACCTTGTTGCCCGACCCGGCTCTGATGCTTGCGCAGGAAGTCGCTCCCACGTCGGCGGCGAGTCTCGAATGGTACTGCTCGCTGATGTCGACCCTGGCCGCGGACGGCGTCACGTCACCTCAACTGATGCACGCGGCTTCCAGCGTCCCGCCGGGTGCCGACGGTCTCATCTTTCTGCCTTTCATTCACGGCGCACCGGGCCGCCCTGGAGCATCCGGCACCTTCCTCGGGCTGAAGGGAAGCCACGGATACCGTGAGATGGCGCGCGCCCTGATCGAGGGAATCACGCACTACCATCGCGTTCAGCTCGAGCGGATGCGTGTCAGCTGCACCGACGTCTCCGATGCTCCGTGGACGCTGGCCGGCGGGGGCGCGAAGAGCCCCGTGTGGGCTCAGATGTTCGCCGACATCATCGGCCGTCCCGTGCGTCGGCAGCTCGACACCGAACTGGGAGCGCGCGGCGTCGCCTCGCTTGCTGCCGCGGGAGCAGGGGCCGACACCGCCGCGTGGACTGTTGACCCCGATCCGACGCTTGTGATGGTTCCTGGTCCAGATCGCCCGTTCTATCAGAAGCACGCCGACCGATTCGATCGGATCCTCGACGCGATGGGCGAGGTCTGGAAGGAGAGCATTGCATGACGTACTCGGAACCGCTCGACCAGATCGTCGAGGTGTCGCGGCGCCTGGGGCAGGACCCGATGTTGGTGTTGCACGGCGGTGGGAACACTTCGATCAAAGGCACGAGCCGTGACATCACGGGCCAAGCGATCGACACCGTCTGGGTGAAGGGCAGCGGATGGGACCTGGCGACGATCGAACCTGAGGGGTTCGCTCCGCTCCGGCGCGAGAGACTCCTTGACGTGCTGTCGGTCGATTCTCTGTCCGACGAGCAGATGGTGAACGAGATCCGTCAAGCGTCGCTCCGTGCGGACGCTCCGACAGCCTCAATCGAGGCGCTGCTGCACGCGCTGTTGCCTGCGCGGGTCGTGCTGCATTCGCACGCCGACGCGATCGTCGCACTGACGAATCAGCGCGCCCCCGATGTCGACGTGCTGGGCGACGGTGTGATGGTGCTTCCCTATGTGATGCCGGGGTTCGAGCTTGCGAAGACGGTCGAGGAGGCTCTCGCGAGCGACTCGGACAAGGTGGATGCGATCGTTCTGTCGAACCATGGTCTGTTCACCTTCGACGACGACCCCGAGCGTGCGTACATTCGTCATCGCGAACTGGTCGCGATGGCAGAGACGGTCGTGGGGCTGTCCGGCAGCGTCGACGGGCCGGTGGCGCAGCGAGAAGGCGACATCCAACAGATTGCCGCACTCAGGAGCGAGATCTCGCAAGCGGCCGGTCGCCCGATGATCCTTACGCAGAGCACACACCACAGAGGGCGAGAATGGGCCGCGCTGGCGAATGTTGAGGCTGTTGTGTCGCGGGGAACCGCGACGCCGGAGCACATCATTCGCACCAAACGCGAGCCTCTTGTCGGCAGGGATGTCGAGCGTTTCGCGGCGTCCGAACACGCACGCTTCGTCCGAGAACGGGGGGATCGTAGCGACCTCGTAGAGCTTGATCCGGCGCCTCGTGTCGTGCTCGATCCGGAATGGGGCATGCTCACGGCGGGGGAGAGCGTGACGGACGCACGCATCGTCTACGACATCTACGATCACACGATTCGGATCGTCGACGCCGCCGATGCGATGTCGGGCTACGCCTCTCTCAGCGAGTCCGACAGCTTCGACATCGAGTACTGGTCACTCGAGCAGGCGAAGCTGCATCGGCGTCCGCGGCCCGAGTTCGGTGGTGAAATCGCTGTCGTCACAGGGGCGGCATCCGGAATCGGACGCGCCGTGGCGGAACGACTGCTGGACGGGGGAGCGGCTGTGGTCGGAGTTGACCTCAATCCCGACGTCACCTCCGCATTCGACTCGGAACGTTGGCGCGGCATCGTCGGCGACGTTTCGCAGGAGGACGTGTTGCAGCGCGCGGCAGAGACCGCCGTGCGAGATTTCGGGGGCGTCGACATCCTGATCGCGGCGGCCGGGGTGTTCCCACCGAGTGCATACCTCGCCGAGAACGACGTCCATGGATGGAACCTCGCGCTCACCGTGAACGCCACCGCCGTGGCACGAGCCCTCTCCGCATTTCATCCGTACCTGCGACAGTCGCCATTCGGCGGTCGTGCAGTACTCGTGTCGACGAAGAACGTGGCCGCGCCGGGACCGGGCGTCGCAGCGTACTCGGCCAGCAAAGCGGCTGCCGCGCAGCTCGCGCGGGTCGCTGCACTTGAATGGGCAGGCGACGGCATCCGAGTCAACAGCGTTGAACCGGATGCGGTCTTCGACACCGGGATCTGGACGCCAGAGCTGCTCGAAGCGCGTGCGGCGAACTACGGCCTCACGGCGGATGAATACAAGACGCGAAACCTGCTGGGCATCGAGGTCCGCAGCCACATGGTTGCGGAAGCGGTCGCGACGTTCGCCGGACAGCGCCTGCCGGCGACGACTGGAGCGCACCTGAGCGTCGACGGAGGCAACGATCGAGTGATCTAGCCTCGAGGCGGGCGCGATTCGGCCTGGTCGAAGCGCTGGGTCGCATCTGCGCTCGTCAGCCCGAGCCGGCTCCATGCCGACACCCGCGCCCGCGCGAGGTGGCGGCTGAGTCCGTCACGCAGCTCCCGCACGCCGATGCGCCCGGCCGGTGAACATTCGGGGAACTCCCCTGCCGCACGTGCCGCATCCGGTTTACGATGGCAGTGTGAGCCGTCGCACGCTGCCGACCATGTTTCTGCTCGCCGCTGTTGCGGCCGGAGCGGCGGGGTGTGCGATGCCCTGGACGCCCGCTGGAGGGAAGTCCGGCCCGCTCACCGCAGACCTGACCTTCGCGGCCGTCGTCGAGCAGACCGACCAGGAATGCCCCGCCGGCGACGCGACCGCGTTCGACACGTCGTGGCCGGGGGAGGACGGCGCCGCCCAGTGCACGTTCGTCGATCCGGATGAGCAGTTCATCGTGACCAGCGGGGAGATCGAGCTGGTCGTGCCCGAGGGCGAAGACGGCACCGCGCAGAACTACGTGACGATCAGCCTCGACGACGCCGATGCGACTGTGCTCGCCGAGCTCACCGAGACGCTCGTCGACCGCCCCCAGCCGCAGAACCAGCTCGCGATCATCATCGACGGCGAGGTCGAGTCGATGCCCGCCGTGATGGAGCCGATCGTCGACAGTGAGATGCAGATCTCCGGCGGCAACGACATGTCGACGGTGTACGACAAGCTCACCGGCTGAGCCGACGCGGGCAGCCACCGGCTGAACGCACCCCACCCGCAGGGACGACCGCGCCGAAAGTACCCCTTGGTGTCGAGTGGACCACTTGCATCCGGATCCAAGTGGTCCCCTCGATCACAAAGGGTACTTTCGCGGGGCGGGGCGGGGCGGGGACGGGCGCCCTACGCCGCCGACCAGCCGCCGTCGGACGGGAGGATGACGCCATTGAGGTTGGTGGCGTCGTCGCTGAGCAGGAACGTGATCGACGCGGCAAGCTGCGACGCCTGCGCGATGCTCGGAATCAGCGCCATGCCGCGCTGGATGCGCTGTGCGCCCAGCTCCGAGGCGAACTGGCTCTCGATGTTCGTGGCCACACCGCCCGGCGCGACCGCGTTGATCCGGAGCCCGCTGGTGGCGTACATGAACGCGCTGCTCTTGGTCAGCCCGACCACTGCGTGCTTCGACGCCGTGTAGGCCGCGCCCGCCGCCGAACCGCGCAGTCCCGCCTCGCTGGCGACGTTCACGATGGCGCCCTCGCCGCGCTCGAGCATGCCGGGCAGCACCGCCTGCATCAACAGGAAGGTGCCGGTCGCGTTCACCGACATCACGCGATCCCACGTGCCGCGCTCCAGCTCGTGTGCGGGCTGCATCTTGTCCATGATGCCTGCGACGTTCGCCAGGCCGTCGATCCGGTCGCCTGCTGCCGCCACGATCTCGGCCACGCCTGACTCATCGGTGATGTCCGCCGCGACTGGCGCGAAGCGCCCGCCCAGCTCCGCGGCGACCTCGTCGAGCCGCTCCTGGCTCACGTCCACGCCGACGACGCTCCCGCCCTCGCGCACGATCCGGCTGGCGGTCGCCCGGCCGATGCCGCTGCCGGCACCGGTGACGATGATGGTGCGCCCGTCGAAGCGCCCCTCGGTGATCTTCTCGGTCCACTCCTGAAGCTGCGGGCCTGCAGCTGCGTCGCTCATATCGAATCCCTTCTCATCCCGGATGATCCGAGCCATCCGGACAGCCATGTCCGGTATTAGGCTACTCGTCATGGTGACGGATGCGGAAGAGCGGCCTCGGAAGAATCGCGGCCCGGCGGCAGCGGCTGAGAATCGCCGTGCGCTCGTCGCCGCCGCACGTGCGGTCTTCGCCGATGACGGGTTCGCCGTGCCGTTCAGCGCGATCGCTCGTCGGGCCGGCGTCGGGCAGGGGAGCCTCTACAGGCACTTCCCGACGAAGATCGCGCTCGCCGCAGCCGTCTTCGACGACGACATCGACGAGATGGAGCGCCTCGCCTCGTCGCCGGATGCGACCTTCGACGGCCTGCTCGACCTCGTCGTCGCGCGAGCGGCCGTCTCCGCCGCGCTCATCGACGCGATCACCGCCGAACGCGACCAGCTCGTGGTGCAGCACCTCGGCATCCGGATGTCCGAGCTCGTCTCGCGGGTGATCGCGCGGGACATCGAGGCGGGCCGGATGTCGCCGGACGTCGACGCGCGAGACGCCCTCACGGCGGTGTCGATGCTCGCCCGCATCGTCGCCGACGCGCTCCCGGATGAGCGACCCGACACCGCCGTCCGCGCCCGCCGCGTCGTCACGCACGGCCTGCGACCGCGCGCAGTCGGTTCGCGGGGGTGAGTGCGCGCGGGGTCGCGAGCAATGGGAGGAGCTGGCGACCCGAGACCGGATCGACTGCGTTGTGTTCGGCGTCGGCCGGTGTCGTCGAGCCGGCCCTATCGCAATATCGAGATGACCGAGGGCTATCGCGACTTCCCGATACCGGAGGCTCCTGCGCCTCGGCGGCGGGCCCGGGTCGCGAACGCTTCGAGTGCGTCGAGCACGTCGGGTGCCTGCCACAGCCTGTTGCGGGCACCGGAGTTGGCTCGAGTGAGGACCTCCGCCTCCTCGAGGCGCGTGAGCGCGGCTGTGGCTGCGGCCGGTGTGACCCCGAGGCGATCGCTGACCGTGGCGACGTCGAGCACGGGCTGCTGCACGGCCAGGTCGAGCAGTCGCCATGCGGCGGAGTCGGAACGGGCGCGGACGCGCGCCGCCCACGCCGAACGTGTCTCGCGCAGTGCTGTGACCAGTGTTCGCCCGTTGCCCACACCGGCGAAGGTCGCCTCGGACATCCGGTTCACGATTGCGGCGGGGTCGCCTCGCCGATACTGGGTCAGGGCGTCGAAGTACGCGTCGACGTTCGCGAGCAGTCCGGCTGATACCGGGACGGCGACGTTCTGCGTGGCCCCGGCCGCGCGCAGCATCCCGTGCACGAGGGCTCGCCCCGTGCGACCGTTGCCATCGGTGAAGGGGTGGATCGTCTCGAACTGTGCGTGAGCGAGCGCGGCGTGCACGATGACGGGCAGGTCCGTGCGTGCGAGGAATCGCACGAGATCGTCCATCAGGGCAGGCACTCGCTCGTGATGCGGCGGCACGAAGTCGGCGTTGTGCGGAGAGAAGGCGCCGCCGCCGATCCACACCTGTTCGTCGCGCCATGCCCCGACCTGCTCTGGGGAGCTGTGCTCAAGCAGGGCCCGCTGCATCTCGATGATGGCCTGTGCATCCAGGTTCTCGGCGAACGCAATCGCTGCCTGCATGGCCTCGACGTTCGAACGGACGAGTCGTGCGTTGCCGGACCGCGCGGCTCCCAGGTCGGCAAGCGCCAGCTGTTTCGCGCTCGTGGTGATCCGCTCGATCTCGGAGCTCGACGCGCTCTCCGTTCGCAGCAGGACGGCGGCGAACGGCGCGGCGAATGCGCCGGACTCGGCGTCGAAGCGCGCCAGCTCCCTGCTCGCGTCGTCGGCGTGGGCGAGTGTGTCGGCGTCAAGGGCGGGGTGCGCTTCGGCGATCGTGCCGGGCACAGCGCTTCGGTACGGTCCGCGCGCGGCCAGGCGCGCTCGCCGCGACATCGGCTGATCGAGTCGCGGCTCCCACGGCCGCTTCTCGAAGGTGAGCTCTGGCCATCCGGAGTCTGTCATTCGACGCCTCCTTATTGAAGGATAAGTGCCTATCCTATAACAAGAGCATAAGTCGCCGTGCCTTATGCCTTCCGCCTATCCGCGCTCGCGCACCAGCAGCTCGCCGACCTCGCAGTCGAGCACGTCACAGATCGCCACCAGTGTCGAGAACCGGATGGCCTTGGCGCGGTCGTTCTTCAGCACCGACAGGTTCACGATGCTCACCCCCACCTGGTCCGCGAGTGAGGTGAGCGTCATGTCGCGGTCGGCCAGCAGCGCGTCGAGGCGGCAGTGGATTCCCGAGATGTCGGCCTCGGCGGGGGTCACACCAGGCCCTCCGTGTCTTTCTGCAGGCGGGCGCCGACGCGGAACGCCGCGGCGAGCACGCCGAACACCAGTGTCACGATCAGGGGTGTGAGTTCGGCTTCGAACAGCACGTTGTTGTAGTCGCGGTCGCTGATCGAAGCGAAGGCTCCGTTGATCGACATCGCGTTGAGCAGCATCGTCAGCCCCCACGCAAGTCCCGAGGCCAGTGCGCAGGTGCCCAGCAGGTGCTCGTTCGCCGGGGCGAAGATGCGTGTGCGGGCGATGTTGAGACACAGCCACGTCAGGCAGGCGACGATCGTGAGCATCGCGAGTGCCTGCACGACCACCTGGGCGACGAGCGCGAACACGGAGATCAGTGGGGTGTCGGGCGCCGTGATCGTCGCCTGCTCGACCTCGACCGTGCGCATCGTGCCGTCAGGGCCGATCGGCAGCTCGGCGCTCTCGTCGACGAACGGCGCAACGAGTCGGATCGTTCCTCCTGCGAAGGTCTCGACCAGGTGACTGGCCGCGACCGCGATGATCAGCCCCGCCATGATCACACCGACGCCGACTGCGCCGAACGCGAGCCAGCGCTCGTCGCGGCTGAGCGCAGTGCCCTCCGGCTTCTTTGTGCTGCTCATGATTCTGCCTCTCGGTCGTCGTCTGATCATCCGGATGCCGTCCCGCTTCGGCGGGCCCCACCGGCATTCGGCTTCATGAAAAACGATAACAACGAATATCGATAAGTCAAGCCATCGTCGTGCACGACGGGCGGCCGCAACCCGACGTCATCCGGATATGCCCAGGGCGAACACGGCGCCACGGGCGGCCGCGCCTCGTTACCGTTGAATCACGGCGTCAGGTGTATTTCGGCACCCGGCGCAAAAGGCCTCGTGCCCAAGGAGTGACATGTTCGAGAGATTCACCGACCGTGCCCGTCGTGTGGTTGTGCTCGCCCAAGAAGAGGCGAAGATGCTCAACCACAACTACATCGGCACCGAGCACATCCTGCTCGGCCTCATCCACGAGGGCGAGGGTGTCGCCGCGAAGGCGCTCGAGTCTCTCGGCGTCTCGCTCGACGGCGTGCGCGAGCGGGTGCAGGATATCATCGGCCAGGGCCAGCAGCAGCCCACGGGCCACATCCCCTTCACGCCGCGCGCCAAGAAGGTGCTCGAGCTGTCGCTGCGCGAGGCGCTGCAGCTCGGCCACAACTACATCGGCACGGAGCACATCCTGCTCGGCCTCATCCGTGAGGGCGAGGGCGTCGCCGCCCAGGTGCTGGTGCAGCTCGGCGCAGACCTGAACAAGGTGCGCCAGCAGGTCATCCAGCTGCTCAGCGGATACCAGGGCAAGGAGCCGGTCACATCCGGCGCCCCGCAGGAGCAGGGTCAGCAGGGCCAGGGCGGCTCGCAGGTGCTCGACCAGTTCGGCCGCAACCTCACGCAGGCCGCGCACGACAACAAGCTCGACCCGGTGATCGGGCGCGAGAAGGAGATCGAGCGCGTGATGCAGATCCTCTCGCGCCGCTCGAAGAACAACCCCGTTCTCATCGGCGAGCCCGGCGTCGGCAAGACGGCCGTCGTCGAGGGCCTCGCCCAGGCCATCGTCAAGGGCGATGTGCCGGAGACGCTGAAGGACAAGCAGGTCTACTCGCTCGACCTCGGCTCGCTGATCGCAGGTTCCCGCTACCGCGGTGACTTCGAGGAGCGTCTGAAGAAGGTCACCAAGGAGATCCGCACGCGCGGCGACATCATCGTCTTCATCGACGAGATCCATACGCTCGTCGGCGCAGGTGCGGCCGAGGGCGCAATAGACGCCGCCAGCATCCTGAAGCCGCTGCTCGCCCGCGGCGAGCTGCAGACGGTCGGTGCCACCACGCTCGACGAGTACCGCAAGCACTTCGAGAAGGACGCCGCTCTCGAGCGCCGCTTCCAGCCTATCCAGGTCAACGAGCCGGCGCTGCCGCACGCGATCAACATCCTCAAGGGGCTGCGCGACCACTACGAGGCGTTCCACAAGGTGCAGATCACCGACGGCGCGGTCGTCGCGGCCGCGAACCTCGCGGACCGCTACATCCAGGACCGCTTCCTGCCGGACAAGGCCATCGACCTGATCGACGAGGCAGGCGCCCGCCTGCGTTTGTCGATCCTGTCTTCGCCGCCGGAGCTGCGTGAGTTCGACGAGAAGATCGCCGACGTGCGCGAGAAGAAGGAAGCCGCCAGCGAGGAGCAGGACTTCGAGAAGGCCGCCGCCCTGCGCGACGAGGAGAAGCAGCTGCTCGGCGAGCGACTGCGCCTCGAGAAGCAGTGGCGCTCCGGTGACATCGAGACCCCGGCCACGGTCGACGAGGGCCTGATCGCCGAGGTGCTGGCTCAGGCCACGGGCATCCCGGTGTTCAAGCTCACCGAGGAGGAGACCAGCCGTCTCGTCTTCATGGAGCGGGCGCTGCACGAGCGCGTCATCGGGCAGGAGGAGGCGATCGCCGCGCTGTCGAAGACGATCCGTCGTCAGCGCGCCGGCCTCAAGGACCCGAAGCGTCCGTCCGGTTCGTTCATCTTCGCCGGCCCCACCGGCGTCGGCAAGACCGAGCTCGCCAAGGCGCTCGCGGAGTTCCTGTTCGACGACGAGGACGCCCTCATCTCGCTGGACATGAGCGAGTTCGGTGAGAAGCACACCGTGTCGCGCCTGTTCGGTGCCCCTCCCGGGTTCGTCGGGTTCGAAGAGGGCGGCCAGCTCACCGAGAAGGTGCGCCGCAAGCCGTTCTCGGTCGTGCTGTTCGACGAGATCGAGAAGGCGCACCCTGACATCTTCAACTCGCTGCTGCAGATCCTCGAGGAGGGTCGCCTGACCGACGGTCAGGGCCGCATCGTCGACTTCAAGAACACCGTCATCATCATGACGACCAACCTCGGTTCGTCGGCGATCGCCGGCGGCCCGGTCGGGTTCCAGGTCGAGGGCGACGAGCAGACGTCGTACGACCGGATGAAGGGCAAGGTCGACGAAGAGCTGAAGCGCCACTTCAAGCCCGAGTTCCTCAACCGCGTCGACGACGTGATCGTCTTCCCGCAGCTGTCGAAGCCGGAGCTCGTGCAGATCGTCGACCTGTTCCTGAAGCGGCTCAACGAGCGACTGCTGGATCGCGACATGACGATCGAGATGTCGCAGCCCGCCAAGGAGCGCCTCATCGAGATCGGCTTCGACCCCGCTCTCGGTGCCCGACCGCTGCGCCGCGCGATGCAGCAGGAGGTCGAGGACCAGCTCTCCGAGCGCATCCTCGCCGGGACGCTCGAGACGGGTCACCACATCAAGGTCGACGTCGAGGACCGGAAGTTCACGTTCGAGAACGCGCCGCGCGGCGAGCGCGTCGCGGTCGGTGTGAATGCCGGAGGCACCATCACCAATTCGCCGCAGATCGCCGCCCTCGGCGAGTAAGGCATCCGGAGCCCCCGTCGTCCATGCGGACGGCGGGGGCTTCGTCGTGCACGGCGGCATCCGAACTCGTACCTCCGGGTGTTCAACGTGACGAGAGTGCGCTGAGCCGCGGCACTATCGCCGAGGCACTACAGAATCCGGATGGTTCTGCAGTGCCTCGGTGATTCTGCAGTGTTTCGGATGCGATGCTGCCCCGCGCTCTCGCTCGGCAACCCGAGACGACCGGGTCGGGAACCCCAACCGAAACCGATCTGAGACGATTGCGCTCTTCCTGACACCTGCATAGTGAGAGACGATGACAGGCGAGGGTGGTCATGACCGAGAAGTCGAGCGATGCGGCGCTGATCGCCGCGGCCGCGGGTGGCAGCGAGATCGCCTTCCGCGAGCTGTTCCGCGCCTACGTGAAGCCCGTGTTCTGGGTTGCGCACGGCCTGCTCGGCGACCGCGGCGATGCCGAGGACGCCGCGCAGGAGACGTTCGCGACCGCGTGGCGCAAGCTCGACGGGTTCGAGCTCGCGGGCGAATCGGCGCTGCCCTGGCTGGCGACGATCTGCCGCAACGTGTCGGCCAACCGGATCCGGATGCGCCGGCGCGAACGCGAGCACTCGGCAGGGCCGGTGGACGAGCGTCAGCCCGACACGGTCGACGTCGAGCAGCAGATCATCGACCAGGCCCTCGCCGATCGCATCGCCGACGAGGTCGAGCGCATGTCGGAGGACGACAGGCGCATCTTCGCCCTCTGCGTGGCCGAGGGGTATGCCTACCAGGCCGCGGCCGATGAGCTGGGCATCGCCCACGGCGCCGTGAGGAATCGTCTCTCCCGAATCAGAACGCGGCTGCGTTCCGTCGTGAGGGAGGAAGCGTGATGAATGCCACCGAGCAGGACACGAACGGGGCTCCGGATCTGCCTGAGCTGTCGGACGACGCCGTCGATCGCATCGAGGCGGGGGTCTTCTCCGACATCGCTCGCGGCCGAGAGCGCGACCGGCGCCGCGCCCGCAAGCGCAGAGGATGGATCGGCGGGAGCCTCGGGGTCGCCGCCGCGCTCGTGGTCGGAGTCGTCGTCGTACCGGCGGTGATGTCGGGCATCGGGCTGACGGGCGGCGCGGCCGACTCGGCAAGCACGGCGGAGGGGGAGTCTGCGGGCGGCGGGTCCTCCGAGGTCGCGCCGGAGGCAGGGATCTCGGGCGGTGACGACTCGACGGAGTCGAGCGGTTCCGACGCCGCCGACGAGGGCTCTGACGGGGCAGGCGCAACCGAGGAAGATCGTCTGGTCATCCGGAACGGCTCGGCTGTGCTGGTGGTCGACGACGTGCTCGACGCGTCCGATGCGCTGACGGCGCTCGCCGCGGAGCACGACGGCTACGTCGAGGAGATCGGTTCGTCGAGCGACGACTACGGGTACCGAGAAGAGGTCGACGCGGCCGGCGTGCGCACCGGATGGGTGTCGCTGCGCATTCCCGCCGACCAGCTCGATGAGGTGCGACAGGCGCTGAGCGACATCGGCGAGGTGACCAGCACGCAGATCTCCGAGTCGGATGTGACGGGGCAGGCGATCGACCTGGAGGCTCGGATCGACACGGCGACGTCGTCGGTCGAGCGGCTCACCGAGCTGATGGAGCAGGCCGGATCGGTCAGCGATCTGCTCGACGCGGAGACCGTTCTGACCGAGCGACAGGCGCAGCTCGAGTCGTACCAGCGCGAGCTGGAGCACCTCGAGGGGCAGGTCGCGATGTCGAGCCTGCAGGTCGAGCTGACGCGGGACCGCGAGGTCGCCGAGACCGACCCTGCCGGCTTCGGGGACGGCCTGGTCACCGGATGGAACGGGCTGATCGGGTTCTTCAACGGCCTCGTCATCGCCATCGGGTTCATGCTGCCGTGGCTCGGCGTGATCGCCGTCGCCGGCGGGGTGGTCTGGATCATAATCCGGATCGTGCGCCGCCGCAGCGCCTGAGGTCGAGCCCGGGCATCTGCGCCCCGCCGAACACCGGCCGCCCTCACGGCGGCCCCTGAGCTGAGTACGACCGCACGGGATGAGTACGGTTTCGAGCCGGATGGGCCTCATCCCGCGCGGTCGTACTCGTGTGCGCTGCGCTGTCCGCGCTCGTACTGGGGCGGCGCGGCTGAGTCAGGGCGCAGTCGGGGAGGCCCACCCCTGGCGTGAGTACGATCGGCCGGGATGAGTACGGTTCGACGCCGATTGGTCGGATGTCGCGCGAACGTACTCATTTGGGCGGCGGGATCGCCCCGGCGGCGGCCGCTCATGCCCCTGCGGCGCGTCTCGGACTGCCCTCAGGCGCCGGGCGTAGCCTGAGGGCGATGAGCGACTACTTCGTCCGCCCCGCGACCGCGGCCGACATGGCCGCGGTGCACGAGATCCTGCAGCCGTACGTGATGCGGCGCATCCTGCTCGGCAAGGATCTCGTCGTGCTCTACGAGGCGACGCAGGAGTTCGTCGTCGCGGTCGACGACGCGGGCAGCGTGATCGGCTGCGGTGCCCTGCACGTGATGTGGCAGGACCTCGGCGAGATCCGCACGCTCATCGTCACGGACGAGTGGGTGCACCACGGAGTGGGCGGTGCGATCGTGGCGGCGCTCGAAGGGAACGCCCGCAATCTGGGCCTCACGCGCCTGTTCTGCCTCACGTTCGAGACCGAGTTCTTCCAGCGCCGCGGCTTTGCAGAGATCGGCGAGCAGGTCGTCTCGCCCGACGTCTACTCGCAGCTCGTGCGCAGCCCCGACGAGGGCATAGCGGAGTTCCTCGACCTGGCGCACGTGAAGCCGAACACCCTCGGCAACAGTCGGATGCTGAAGAACCTGCGGTAGCGGCAGCCGCCAGGTGCGGTCGGTTCCGTTCCGTCATCGCGCCGGGCGCGACCTCGTCGCCGCGCCGGAGCATGCCAGCCACTCACAGCGATCGCGGCCTAATCTGGAACCGTGAACGCCCGCCGCCATTCCCCCGCCGTGTACCGGCGGCGTCGGCTGATGGTGCTGGTGCTCGCGATCCTGGCGATCGCCGCGCTGGTGTGGCTGTTCGTAGCCCAGCCGTGGAGCGCTTCGGGCGGCGGAGGCGACGAGACGCAGACCGTGCCGACACCGTCGACGAGTGAGACGACCGCGTCGCAGGACTCGGACGCAGACGACGAGTCGGATTCCGAAGACTCGGACCCGACGCCGTCGCCCACGCCGACCGATGACGGATCGCCGAAGGAATGCGATCCGAATGCGATCACGGTCAAGGGTGTGACGGACAAGCGCGAGTACGGCAGCGACGACAAACCGAAGCTGTCGATCTCGCTCGAGAACACCGGCGACGTCGACTGCATCTTCAACGTCGGCACCACTCAGCAGGCATACACGGTTCTGAGCGGCAACGACGTGTGGTGGCGTTCGACCGACTGCCAGAAGGAGCCCAGCGACATGGAGGTGACGCTCGAGGCCGGCCAGGAGGTCTCCAGCGCAGAGCCCGTCGTATGGGACCGCACGCGCTCGAGCGTGGACAGCTGCGGCGACGAGAATCGCCCGGTCGCTCCCGGCGGGGGCGCGTCGTTCCACCTGCGCGTGGCGATCGGCGGCATCGAGTCGGAGCACACGCGACAGTTCATCCTGCGCTGATCCCTCGGCACATCCGGGCCGTCGGAGGCTCGCGAGATGCGCACTTCTTCGACGAATCCGCGTCAGAAGCGGCGCATCTCGACGACAAGTGCGCATCTCGCGAGCGGGGCGCGGGCAGACGGGGCACGAGGTCAGGATCGGGGCGGGCACAGGGGACCCGCCGGTAGGGTGGGGGTGATGGGGAAGAAGCGCAACAAGCCCGCCGCACTGACCGAGCAGGACACCCGCTCGGAGGCGCTCGCGCAGGCTCTGGAGAAGCAGGACATGGCGGCCGTCGCGCTGGCGCTGCGCAACGGCAACACGATCGTGCCGGTGATGAACCCCGGTGCGCGCGACAATCCTCTTGATTCCGGCGAAGTATGGACCTTCCGCGATCCCCAGACGGGGCAGGTCGCGCTGCTGCTGTTCAGCGATGCCCGCAACAAGCCGGAGAACCTCCCTCCGACGATCGGCGTGTACTCCCCGGAGTGGCTGAAGACGTTCCTCGCGCGCCACGCCGCCGAGATCACGACGGTGTTCCTCGACATCGCCGGCCCGCACCCCATGCAGGCCCCGCCAGAAGAGCTCCTCGCCGCTCTCGAAGTCTGAGTCGCGCAGCGCCCGGCCTCGACATCCCGGCTTCCGTGAGCCCCGCGGAATCCGCGAATGCCTACGAAGTGTCCGAACGCCTATGACATTGCGTAGGCGTTCGCGAAGAACGTAGGCGCTCGCGGCGATCGCCGGTGCCCACGGGGTGACGGCTGCCCGCGGCGTTCGGCTCGGGCAGATCATCCGGTGAATTCGACGTGTTATGCGACCGAACCGCCGTCCGACGCGGCGGAGGAGCAAGATGGTTCAGCGCACGGGGAGGATCCCGCGCGCACGATCGAAGGGGACAAGCGTGAAGGACACCGCGCAGCTCGTCGCTGAGCTCAGCGTGCTTGAGAAGGCAGCACTGCTCAGCGGTGAGAACACGTGGGAGACCCGCACGATCGACCGCCTCTCCGTGCCGTCGATCTGGATGGCGGACGGGCCCCATGGCATCCGGCGGCAGGTCGGCTCCGCCGACCACCTCGGCATCAACGGCTCGGAGCTGGCCACCTGCTTCCCGACATCGGCGACCGTCGCCAACACCTGGGACGAGGAGCTCGCCGCCGAAATCGGTGCCGCGCTCGGCCGAGAAGCGTCGTCGCAGGGCGTGAACGTGCTGCTCGGCCCCGGCCTGAACATCAAGCGCAGCCCGCTCGGCGGCCGCAACTTCGAGTACTTCTCCGAGGACCCTGAGCTGTCGGGTCGCCTCGCCGCGGCATACGTGCGCGGCATCCAGTCGGAGGGCGTGGCGACCACGCCGAAGCACTTCGCCGTGAACAGCCAGGAGCTGCGCCGGATGGTGACGGACTCCGTCGTCGACGAGCGCACGCTGCGCGAGATCTACCTGACGGCATTCGAGATCGTCGTCCGCGAGGCGAACCCGTGGGCGATCATGACCTCGTACAACCTGATCAACGGCACCTACGCACACGAGAACGCGCACCTGCTGCGCGACATCCTGCGCGATGAGTGGGGCTTCGACGGCGCAGTGATCACCGACTGGGGCGGCGGGAACGGTGCGGCCGACGGCGTGCGCGCAGGCGGCACGCTCGAGATGCCGTCGCCCGGCTTCGACTCGGTGCGCAGAATCGTCGCCGCCGTCGACAGCGGCGAGCTGGACGAGGCCGACCTCGACGCCCGCGTTTCCGAACTGCTGAACCTCGTCGCCCGCGTCACCGCCCGCGCCGTGCGTGCCAGCGTCGATCAGGAGGCGCACCACGCGCTGGCACGTCGCGCCGCGGCCGAGTCAGCCGTGCTGCTGCGCAACGACGACGCCCTGCTGCCCCTGGCATCCGGCACCCGCGTCGCACTGATCGGAGACTTCGCCGAGACGCCGCGCTACCAGGGCTCCGGCTCGTCGCTGGTGAACCCCACGCGGGTCACGTCGCTGGTCGACGCGATCGGCGCCACCGACCTCGACCTCGCGGGCTTCGCCCGCGGCTGCCGTCGCGACGGCGCAGCCGACGCGCAGCTCGTCGCCGAGGCCGTCGCGGCCGCCAAGCGGGCCGACGTGGCTGTGCTTGCGCTCGGTCTGCCGGAGATCGCCGAGTCGGAGGGGCTCGACCGCTCGGGCCTCTCCCTGCCCGACGCCCAGGTGCAGCTGCTGCGCGCGGTCGCCGCGGCCAACCCGCGCACCGTCGTCGTGCTCTCCGGAGGCGGCCCCGTCGCGATGCCGTGGCTGCGCGACGCGCAGGCGCTGGTGCACGGCTACCTCGGCGGCCAGGCCGGAGCCGAGGGCATCCTCGACGTGCTCACGGGGGGCGTGAACCCCGCAGGGCGCCTCGCCGAGACGCTTCCCATCGCGCTGGGCGACACCCCCACCGTCGGCCGCTTCCCGAGCACGAACCGCACCGCCGAGTACCGCGAGGGCCCGTTCATCGGCTACCGCTACTACGACACGCGCGGCATCGAGGTGACGTTCCCGTTCGGGTTCGGCCTCAGCTACACGTCGTTCGCGTACTCCGATCTGTCCGTCTCGGAAGAGCGCGTCACGTTCACCGTGACGAACACAGGAGAAACAGCCGGATCGGATGTTGCACAGGTGTACGTGGGGAAGACCGGTTCGAGCCGGGTGCTGCGTCCTTCGCGCGAGCTGAAGGGCTTCGCGAAGGTGCACCTCGAGCCGGGTCAGTCGCGCGAGGTGACGATCGAGCTCGGCGAGCGGGCATTCCGCTTCTTCGACGTCGAATCCGACGCCTGGCAGACCGAAGCCGGCGAGTACGAGATCGCCGTGGGGCCGAATGTGGCCGATCTGCCGCTGACGGCGATGGTCGAGCTCGACGGCACCGTGGCATCCGGAGCACTCGACTCGACCCTCGAGTGGTACCGCACAGGCGACATCCGGAATGTCCCTGACGACGCGTTCGAGGCGCTGCTCGGACGTCGGGCGCCCGAGGCGGAGTGGGGCTCTGGCCGTCTCGGCTTCAACGACCCGATCGACCGGCTCGAGGTGGCACGCAGCCCGCTCGCGCGGCTCGCGTTCCGGATCATCGACAAGCGTCGCCGTGCGGCTGAGGCCAAGGGCGAACCCGACCTGAACATCCTGTTCATGTTCAACGGCCCGTTCCGCGTGATCTCCAAGATGAGCGGCGGACTGGCCACGCAGCGGCTCACTGAGGCGCTGCTCACGCTCGTCAACGGGCAGACGTTCCGCGGCCTCGGTCGCGTCATCGCCGCGTTCCTGCGCGGCCGCCGCGCGGAGAAGCGCACGAGAGACTCGTTCCGTGCCGCCGCGGGCAACAGCAGCAACCGCGCCGATGGCGCCGGGAAGGAAGACGACTGATGTTCGCAGCGATCGCCCGCTGGTGGCGGGGCTTCCAGGTCTCGCACCCGGAACTGTCGAAGTTCGCGATGTTCTTCATCCTGTCGAACGGCGTGACCGTGCTGCAGCTCTCGCTGATGCCGGTGTTCCGGTGGGGCTTCGAGACCTACACCGACCTGATGAACGTCGGCTTCCAGGCGCTGCCCGTCGGCAGCGACGTCGACGGCAGCCAGTACTACATGTTCGACTACGCCGTGGGCGCGCTGCCCGCCGGCGGCGGCGGACTGGCCTACTTCCTCGCCGTGCAGATCACACTGCTGATCGCGCAGGTGCTCAACTTCTTCGCCCAGCGGAACATCACATTCAAGTCGAACACGTCTGCGTGGGTCGCCGCCGGCTGGTACACGCTGGCGTACATCGTGATCACGTTCATCGCCGCCGCGGCGCAGGGCTTCTACAAGGCGCCCATCTACGACCTGCTGATGAACGCGTGGGGCTGGGGCTCCTCGGGCGAGCTCGTAGCCGACATCGTGACGATGATCATCAACGCGGCGATCTCGTTCTGGGTGTTCTACCCCATCTTCAAGCTGATTTTCCGGCAGAAGCCGGAAGAAACCGCGGGCGCTCCCGCGGAGGACACCGAACTCCAGGCACACTAGTGTCATGCCGCTTCTGACGATCGTGGTCCCCGCCTACAACGCGGAGGCCTATCTTCGACGGGCGCTTGAGCCGCTCGTCCGCGTGAAGCGGGGCATCGAGGTGGTGGTGGTCGACGACGGGTCGACCGACGCGACCGCCTCGATCGCCGATGGCTTCGCATCCAGGCGGCCAGAGGCCATCCGGGTCGTGCGCCAGCACAACCGCGGCCACGGCGGTGCCATCAACACCGGGCTCGCGCATGCCACCGGCACGTACGTGAAGGTGCTCGACGCCGACGACTGGCTGAGCGTGCCCGCACTGGAGAAGCTGCTGCGCACGCTGCAGACGCTCGAAGAGGGCGGCGGCGTCGACGCGGTGTTCACCGACTACGTGCGCGACCGCGTCGGCAAGAACAACCGCGTGACGACGTTCGACACGGTCTTCCCCGAGCATCGCATCTTCTCGTGGGAGCAGACAGGGCGCTTCGCCAGGCGCCAGATCCTGATGATGCACGCAATCGTGTACCGCACCGAGGTCGTGCGGCGCAGCGGCATGGTGCTGCCAGAGCACACCTTCTACGTCGACAACCTGTACGTCGTCGAACCGCTCTCGCACGTGCGCAGCATGTACTACCTGCCGGTGCCGCTGTACCACTACTTCATCGGCCGGGCAGAGCAGTCGGTGGACCCCGCGGTGATGCTGCGGCGCGTCGACCAGCAGCTGCTCGTGAACAAGCTCGTGCTGAAGGCGATGCCCTCGCTCGAGGACGTGGCGACGGGGCGCGTGCCCGCGGAGCTGCAGGGCGCGCTGCTGCACTACGTGGAGCAGATCTGCGCCGTGACGTCGGCGACTCTCGCCAGGGGCGGGACGGTGGAGCACCTTGCGGCGCGCGACGCGTTCTGGCGCGAGATCAAGGCCGAGAGCCCGTGGTTGTACACGCGGCTGCGGCGCACGTTCCTCGGGTCGACGAGCAACCTGCCTGGCGGTGCCGGGCGTCGCGTGACGTCGCTGGCGTACAGCGTCGCACGGCGGGTCGTCGGCTTCAGCTGAGCCGAGAGCCGGCGGGCGAGGGGCACATCATGATCCGGATCGGCGTGGTCGAGGACGATCCGGCAGGCGTCGACCGACTGCTGGGGCACCTCGACCGGTTCCAGCGCGACCACGGCGAGAGCCTGCGGATCAGCCGCTTCGCCGACGGCGCCGACCTGCTGCACGACTATCGGCCGGACTGGGACGTGCTGCTCCTGGACATCCGGATGGAGCGGGTCGACGGCATGACGACGGCGCAGCGGATCAGGGAGGTCGATCCCGAGGTCCTGATCGTCTTCGTGACGAGCTCGCCGCAGTACGCCATCAGCGGGTACCGCGTCGATGCGCTGAGCTACCTGCTCAAGCCGGTCTCGTACCAGGAGCTCGAGCAGGAGATGCTGCGGTGCGTGCAGCGGCTCAGTCGTCGCGAGCGCCGCCAGATGCTGTTCTCGACGACCGACGGCGCCAGGCATCGCGTGGATCTGGCCGACATCCTGTACTTCGAGAGCTCGCGCAATCACGTGCTGATCCACACGCTCGATGCCGACCTCGCCACGGTCGGCACACTGAAGGCGCTGGAGGCAGAGACAGTCGGCGCCGGCTTCGTGCGCTGCAACAACGGGTACCTGGTGAACCTGCGGCACGTCACGGGAATCGACGGAGCGACCTGCCGGATCCGCGGCGGGGCGCGGCTGCAGATCAGCAGACCCCGCAAGGCGGAGTTCCTCGATGCTCTGGCCGGATACATCGGAGCCAGGGGCACGGCGCCGTGAGCGATCTGCTCCTGGGCGGGATGGACGACGACTCCCGTCTTCTCGTCGCGGCCCTGGCGGAGTGGGCGGCGTGCATGGTCTACGTGCTGGTCGCCCGCCGGCGCACCGTGTGGCTCCCGACAGCGGCGATCGCCGGGGCGGGGCTGGTCGCGCTGGCCGGGCTGCACCTGTGGACCGGCTCGCTGTCGACGCTCGGGTGGGCCTTCGGCATCGTGCTCGCCGTCGCGGTGATGTGGGTGCTGCTGATCGCCTCGTTGCGCGTCTCGGTGCTCGAGGCCGGGTACCTCGTCGCGAAGTCGTTTGTGGTCGCCGAGCTGGCGGCCTCGCTGTACTGGCAGATCGTGTGGTTCTGGCTCGGCGACTCCGCGGCGTGGGTGAGGGTCCTGGTGCTGGCGTGCGTGCTCGCCGCCGTTCTCTTCGCAGTCTGGGCGATCGAGCGCCGACGCATGGCAGATGGTGCAGGCCTGGGCGTGACATGGCGCGACATGGCGGGGGCTGCCGCGATCGCAGTGCTGACATTCGTCGGATCGAACGTCACGCTGATCGTCGAGCTTCCCTCGTTCGCCGATGTCTCGGGGCCCGTGCTGCTCTACGTGCGCACGCTCGTCGATTTCTGCGGAGCGATCGCGCTGTTCGCGCAGCAGGAGGTCAGACGCGAGCTGCAGGCGCGCCGCGACGCCGACGCGACGGCGCAGCTGCTGGGCAACCAGCACGACCAGTACGTGGTCTCGCGCCGCGCGATGGACGAGGTCAATCGTCGCTACCACGACATGCGGCATCACATCGATGCGGTGCGCGCGGAGACCGATCCGGCCTCGCGAGCGCAGCTGCTCGACGATCTGGCGGAGTCTCTGCAGGACCACGGCGACCAGGTGCGCACCGGCAACCGCGTCGTCGACGCCGTGCTCACCGGCAAGCGGGTGCGCGCCCGCGACGACGGCATCGAGGTGCGCTGCGTCGTGGACGGGACGCTGCTCGACTTCATGGCACCGCTCGACGTGACGGCGCTGCTGGGCAACGCCATCGACAACGCGCTCGAAGCCGCGCGGCTGGTGCCGGAGCCGCGGTCGGTGCGGGTGGCCTTGTTCGCGCACGATGACTTCGTGATGCTGCGCGTCGCGAACTCCTACGACGGCACGGTCACGCGGTCCGGAGGGCGACTCGTATCGCGCAAAGCCGAGCAGGGGCACGGATACGGGCTGAGCAGCATTCGCGCAATCGCGCAGCGGCACGGGGGCACCGTCTCGGTGGATCCCGGCGAGCGGTGGTTCTCTCTGCACGTGCTGCTTCCGCGGCCCGGGGTATGAAGCTGTGCGGGAAGTCCGCCTCGAATACCCCTAGGGGGTATATGCTGGGTGTGAGGGACCGGATGACGTTCCGGATGCCCAGACAGACTTTCGAGGAGAGGGCAGATTGATGGAGACTCAGCGGATCGAACTCGGGCTGACGGATGCGGCGCAGGAGAGCAGCTGTGGCTGCGGCGGGTGCGGGTGCGGCGACGCAGGAGTAGCCGAATCGGTTGCTCCCGCGGCGGCGGGCGAGACCACGACGGTGCAGGTCGAGGGCATGACCTGCGGTCACTGCGTCTCCGCCGTGACAGAAGAGGTCGGCAAGATCGACGGCGTCGAGCAGGTCTCGGTCGACCTCGTGGCCGGCGGTCTCTCGACTGTCACAATCGGCAGTGCTGCAGCTGTCGACTCCGAGGCGCTCCGCTCCGCCATCGACGAGGCCGGTTACTCCATCGCTTCCTGATCCGGTGGTCCGCTGATCCGGCGGCAGGGTGATCCGGCGGCGCGGTGATCCTGGGAGCCGGGCGGCGGGCTTGGCCACACCTCTGCGGCGCGCGGAGCAGGGCTCGCGAGATGCGCACTTTTCGTCCGCGAAGCGTCGAAGACCTGCGCATCTCGACGACAAGTGCGCATCTCGGCAACGGCGCTGGAGCGGAGCGCGGGTCAGAACGGAGAATCGACCTCGTCGGTGACGGCGCGGAGCGTGCGGGGGCGCGGCTGGATGCGGATCGAACGGATCGCCTCCTTGACCGTCGCGGACTCGGCGTCGACGACGCGCCCATAGCCGAGGCGCCCCGCTTCCGAGCGGCGCTGCGCGGACTGAGTGACGGGGCGCACCTGCCCGGCGAGGCTCAGCTCGCCGACTGCGGCGACATCCTTGCCCACGCTCCAATCGCCCAACGCGCCCGCCACCGCGACGGCGATCGCAAGGTCGGCGGCCGGCTCGGTGAAGCGCACGCCGCCGACGGTCGAGACGTAGACATCGCAGTTGCTGGTCGTGATGCCTGCGCGCTTCTCGAGCACCGCCAGCACCATCGCGACCCGTGACGCGTCGACGCCGTGCACGATGCGGCGCGGGTTCGGGGCGGACGTCCCGATCGTCAGCGCCTGCACCTCGACCGGCAGGGCGCGCCGTCCCTCCATCGAGATGCCGACGCACGTGCCGTTCTCCGGGTCGCCGCCCGAAAGGAAGAGGCCGCTCGGGTCAGGCACCTCGGCGATCCCGTCGCCGGTCATCTCGAAGCAGCCGACCTCGTCCGTCGGGCCGAACCGGTTCTTCAGCGCGCGCACGAAGCGCAGCGCCGTCTGACGGTCGCCCTCGAAGTGGCACACGACGTCGACGAGGTGCTCGAGCAGTCGGGGGCCGGCGACCTGACCGTCCTTCGTGACGTGCCCGACGATGATCATCGGCAGGTTCCGCTCTTTCGCGATCCGGATGAGCGTGGCCGCGACCTCGCGCACCTGGCCGGGCATGCCGGCCGCCCCGTCCGACTCGGACGACGACACGGTCTGCACCGAGTCGACGATCATCAGCTCGGGCTCGACGGAATCGATGTGCCCGATGATCGTGCCGAGGTCGGTCTCGCTCGCCAGGAACAGCTCGTCGTGCATCGCACCGGTGCGCTCGGCGCGCAGTCTCACCTGCGCAGGAGACTCCTCGGCGCTGGCGTACAGCACGCGTCGCCCGGTCGACGCCGCGCGTGCCGCGACCTCGAGCAGCAGCGTCGACTTGCCCACGCCGGGCTCGCCCGACAGCAGGATGGCCGCGCCCGGCACCACACCGCCGCCGAGCACCCTGTCGAACTCGCCGATGCCGCTCGGGCGCCGCGGTGCCTCCTGCGTGACGATCTGCGTGATCGGCGCGGCAGCCGAGGTGGGGATCATCGACTTCACACGCTTCGACGCCGCCTGCTGCGCGACCTCGATGACCGTGCCCCACTGCTGGCACTCGCCGCAGCGGCCGACCCACTTCGCCGTCGCCCACCCGCACTCGGAGCAGACGTACGCGGCGGTGGGTCGTTTGGAAGCCATGGATCCAGCGTATGCGGGGGTTCGGACATCCGGAGCCGCGGCAACCCGGTGTGAGGGCGAACGCCGGCGATCCGACAGGAAGCGGGCGGAGCGCACTGACTGCGCGCGACCGTATTCGGTTCGCCCGCGCCTGCCTACTCGGCGTCGCTGGGTGCGCGGGCCGGGTTCCTGATGCCGGCGAGCGAGACGAGGCCGCCGACGATCATGAGGCCTGCGACCACGACGGCTGCGCGGTAGAAGCCGTCGAGGTCGAGGGTACCGCCGACGATCGTGCCGACGGCGGCGATCGAGACCAGCCCCGCGACGCGTGAGATCGCGTTGTTGACGGCGCTGGCGATGCCGCTGCGTGCGGGTTCGATCGAGCCGAGGATCGCAGCCGTCAGCGGCGACACCATGATCGACAGGCCGACCCCGAACACGATCATGCCGGGCAGCACCTGCCACCAGTAGCTGAAGTCTTCGCGCACGGAGAGGAACAGCAGCGAGCCGATGCCCATCAGCACGGGCCCGATCGTCATGAACAGTCGCGGGCCGAAGCGGCCGGCGAGTGCGCCGATGCGGGAGCTGAGCAGGATCATCAGGATGGTCATCGGCAGGCTCGCCAGGCCCGCGAGCGTGGCGGACAGGCCCGCGCCCTCCTGCAGGTAGATCGCCAGCACGAAGCCGTTCAGCGACAGTGCCGCGTAGATCAGCGTCGTGGCGACGTTGCCCACCCAGAAGTTGCGCACCCGGAACAGGTCGAGCGGCAGGATCGGCGATCGGGCGGTGCGCTGCCGGATGAGGAACAGCGCGAACAGCACGCCGCCGCCGGCGAGCGTGATCGGTATCGCGGGGTGCGCCCAGCCGAGGCGGGGCTGCTCGATCAGCCCGAACACGAGCGCGCCGAGGCCCACCGTGCACAGCACCGCGCCGACCAGATCGATGCGGGCATCCGGATGTCGCGTAGCATCTCTGATGCCCCGCAGCAGCCACAGCGTGATCGCGATGGGGATCACGTTGATCAGGAACGCCAGGCGCCAGCTGGCGAGGTCGACCAGCGCGCCGCCGATCAGCGGGCCGGCCACCATCGCGCCGGTGGTCAGCGCCGTCCACGTGCCGATGGTCAGCGCCGTCCACGTGCCGATGGCCTTCGCCTGCGCGGCGCCGGAGAACATCGAGGTGATCAGGGCGAGCGAGCTGGGAACGAGGAAGGCGCCGGCGGCGCCCTGCAGCATGCGCGCGACCACCAGGATGAGCGGATCAGGTGCGAGGGTGATCGCGACGGAGGCGACCCCGAAGCCGATGAGCCCGATCTTCATCACGAACCCGCGGCCGAACGCGTCGCTGATCGAGCCGGCGACGAGCATGAGCGCGCCGAGCGTGATCAGATACCCGTCGACGACCCACTGCTGGGTGGCGAGGCCGCCGCCGAGTTCGCGATCGATCGCGGGGAGTGCGACGTTGACGACCGTGCCGTCGAGGAACGCCACGAACGACGCGAGGATCGCGATCCACAGGACCCGTGTTGACGATGACACGTGGTCAGCGTACGCCCGGCATCCGACATCGGCTCCGGATGATTCTCACGAATCCGCTCTGCCGCTGCGCCGCCCATCCGGAGCAGTTCCCGTCGGCCGTCCGCGCGACGCGCCCGGGAGCATCCGGGTGAGACCCGCCGATTCGCGCATCCGGCGAACGATGCGTAAACTTATCGGCGGTGACGTGTCCGAGCGGCCGAAGGTGCAACACTCGAAATGTTGTGTAGGGTAACCCCCTACCGTGGGTTCAAATCCCACCGTCACCGCCATCTGAAAGCCCCTGGTTCGCCAGGGGCTTTCTTCGTTGCGTGGTCCTGACTGTGTATGCGGCTCCGCGGTTCGTGTGCGTCTGGTGCGGCTTCTGTGCCTGGCATTGCTGCATTCGGGGCCAGAGAATCGAGGTTCGATCGCGTGCCTGCAATATGCATGCATGCGATGTAGAATGGGCGCATGTCCGTCAATATCACGATCCGCGCTGTCCCGGATGATGTGCGTGACGTGCTTGCCGCGCGCGCGGCGGATGCCGGGAAATCGCTGCAGGAGTTCCTGAGCGCCGAACTCGCACAGATCGCTGCGCGTCCGAGCCCGTTGGAGGCGATTGCGCGTGCCCGGGCGCATGCCGCTGCGCTTCCGCAGGTCGACGGTGGCGATCTTCGCGGAGACCTCGCGGCCGACAAGCGCTGACGATGCGCACTGTGCTCGTTGTCGACGCATCGGTCCTGGTGACGCTGCTCATCGACCCCGGAGATGCGGGCGAGCGCGTCGCGGACCGCATGCGAGGGGCGGACCTGCTCGCCCCGACGCTCGTGCACTACGAGGTCGCGAACGTGCTGCGCCGAAGGTGCAATGCAGGGATGCTGTCACCGGTGCAAGCCGACCAGGCGTTCGAGGATCTCCAAGCACTGTCGCTCCTGCTGTGGCCGTTCGACGCCCTCAGCGCCCGAGCGTGGAGCTTGGGGCACAACCTCTCCGCCTATGATGCCGCGTACGTCGCACTGGCGGAGACCGCTGGTGCGACGCTGCTGACCCGTGACCGGCGTCTCGCGAACGCGCACGGCGTGCGCTGTGCAGTGGAGGTCATCGAATAGCGGGTGGCGCGAGGCCCCGCGCCACCCGCATCGATCACACCGCCGCTGCCTCCCGTACCCACGCGCTTTCGTCGCCCGACCAGCGGTTCACCGGCATCGCCCGTGCGGACGTCTCGGCGTGCATCCGGGCGAATGCGGGCGCGAACACGGCGTTGATCTCGTCGAGCCGGTCCTGCTCCTCGCGGATGGCGGGCATCTCCTCGCGGAAGGCGGCGATCACGGCGCCCTCGTCGATCTGGGTGAGGCGGCCGTTCTCCACGGTCACCACACCGTCGACCATCACGCGCACGATCGACGAGCCGTTCTCGCTGTAGACCAGTTGATTCTCCAGATGATTTCGAGGCATGAAGGCCAGCGTCTCGGTGTCGAACATGACGAGGTCGGCGCGCTTGCCCACCTCGAGCGACCCGACCGCGTGGTCGAGCACGCCGCTGCGGGCGCCGCCGATCGTCGCGGCCGATAGCACCTCCGGCGCGGTGGGCCAGCGCTCGAAGTCGGGCTCCGAGATCTTGTGCAGCAGCGCCGCCGTCTTCATCACGTCCATCAGCCTGGGTGAATCGCTCGACGAGCATCCGTCCGTCCCGAGGCCGAGGTTCACTCCCGCGTCTCGATACCGCCGCCAAGGCAGGATGCCCGAGCCGAGCTTGAGATTGGAGATCGCGTTGTGCGACACCGAGACGCCAGCGCGGGCGATGCGCTCGATGTCGTCGTCGGTCACCCAGATGCCGTGCGCGAATGTCGTCCGCTCGCTGAGCGCCCCGATCTCGTCGAGGTGCTGCACCAGCGTGCGCCCGCCGTAGAGTTCGTCGCCCGTGACCGCCTGCGTCTTCGTCTCCAACACGTGCACGTGCACCTCGGCGTCGTGCTGCACGGCGAGCTGAGTCGCGCCGACGATGAGGTCATCGGTGCAGCGCTGCGGACCGGACGGCGCCAGCATGTACCGGATGCGCCCGCCCGCCGTGCCGTGATGGCGCTCGAACGCCGCCCGCGAGAAATCGAGGTACTCGTCGGCGGTCAGTGTGGGCATCGCCCGCACCTCGCGCACCAGGTCATCCGGCAGCCAATCAGCCACGAACGGCAGCGTGTCCACGAAGGGCCGGTTGATGACGTGGCCCGACACATTGGCGCGGATGCCGATGTCCGCATACGCGTCGACCACGGCCGCCAGCTGGTCGGCATCCTGTCCCGGCGTCTCGAGCACATCGTCGATCAGCGTGGTCACACCCGCCTTCATCGACTCCATCGCGAACATCAGCGACCGGAGCCGGATCAGATCCGGGCTCATCCGACCTGCGCCCAGGATCGGGTACGAGCCCAGCATCCACAGTTCGAGCGGCAGATTGTCGTAGCGGCCCTTGAAGAAGTACTCCCACGAGTGCGTGTGGGCGTTCACGAAGCCCGGCGTGATCAGCAGGCCCCGGGCGTCGATGACTTCCTCACCCGGCTGAGCCTGCAGATCCGGACCGATCTGCGTGATCCGGCCATCGGAGATCCGGATGTCCGTGCGCACGGGGGCGGCATGGGTGGCGTCGTCCATCGTGATGACGTCGCCGCCGCGGATCAGGGTCGTGCTCATTCTGCGGCTCCGATCTTCTCGCGCTGTGTGCGCTCGACGCCACTGTCGGCGCCCGAGCCGCCCCTGCCCATCCGAGCGACGGCGTGGCAGACGGGTGCGGCGATGATCGCCACGATCACACCCTGCACGGCTGGACTGCCGATGCCTGTCACGGTGCCGAACAGGGCGGCGCCCGTGCCGCACAGATACGCGACGATGCCCGGCCAGACGAACGCAACCGCCCGGTCGACCGGAGTGCCGGGGTCGCGCATGCGCCACACGAACAGGAAGGTGCCGATGATCACGCCGCCCAGGGGAGGGATCACAGTGCCGAGCAGCACGAGAAACCCGGTCAGCGCGTCGGCGAGCCCGGTGACCGCGAGGGCGGTGCCGATCACGACGCCGCCCACGATGAAGGGCCGCTTGGTGCCCTTGCCGAACATCTCGGCGCCCGCGACGCCGAAGGCGTACGCTGCGTTGTCGTTCGTGGTCCAGAGGTTGAACGTCAGCATGAACACGCCGAGCCCCGCGAGCCCGAGCGTCATCAGCAGCGCGGTGAAGTCCGGCTCGCCGAAGGCGACGGCACCGGCCCCGCCGAAGAAGAGCATCGCCGTCTCGATCACGATGAGTGATCCGAAGCCGACCAGGAACGCGACACGGGCGCTGCGGGCGAAGCGCGACCAGTTGCCGATCTGCGTGCCGCCGGAGATGAACGTGCCGATCATCATCGTCAGCGCGAGCCCCGGCGGGATCGACCCGTCGCCGGTCGTGGCGAACATCCCGCCCCATCCGCCGATCTCGTCGACCGAGACCGTCGTGATCCAGATGCACAGGGCGAACATCAGCGGCACCGACACCCACGACAGGATCTCGATGCCTTTGAAGCCCCAGTACGCCGTCGTCGCCATCAGCACCCCGCCCAGAACGGACAGCGGCCAGGAGACGCTCCAGCCGAGCGCTGAGGAGAGCAGATCGGAGAAGATGCCGACCGTGATGCCGTACCAGCCGATCTGCGTTCCGCCGAGCACCAGCGATGCCCACTTGCCGCCGACGCGGCCGAGCACGAGGCGCGAGACGAGCACGGTCGACAGCCCGGTGCGCGCGCTCGCCGCGGCCAGCGTCGCGACGTACACCGCGAGCACCACGGAGGCGGTCACGGCGAGCCCGAGGAACGGACCGAACCCGAACGCGCCGGCGACCTGCCCGCCGGTGACCATCGTGGGCGTGAAGAAGACGAAGCCGGCCACGACGACGAGCAACGAGAACCATCCCCGCCTGGCGTGGCCGGGCACACGGGTGAGGGGATAGTCCTGGTCGACGGTCGCGCCTGGTGCGGGAGGGGAAGAGGTCCTGGTCATGTGACGCTCCTTTCGCTGCCCGCCATTCGATCCGGTGAATGTTTCGTCGCCGTTGCGTGGGCGCAGGGAGTGGTCGTTCCGCCCGCTGCCCGCCCCCGGAGGTGTGGAGGTCGACACCTGCGGAAACACCGGTGACATCGAGCGGAAACGGCGCGGTCCTAGCGTGAGGGCATGCCGATGAGCCCGGATGCCTCCTACGAGCGGGCCTCCGATGCCATCCGGGTCGGGGACGTCTTCGAATGGGCACAGCCGCACGTCGATCTGGTGGGAGACGCCGTCGGGCTGGACAGGGTCATCCGGTGGCCGCTGCCGTCTGACCTGCTCGACCCGAGCCCTTACCTGCGCGGCGGCGAGCTCGTGCTCACCTCCGGGATCTCCATCCTCGAGGCGGCGTCGCAGCGTCGGTTCGTCTCCGCGGTGTGCGCTGCGGGCGCGACGGCGATCGGATACGCGCTCGGTGTGGTCACCGACACCGTCCCGCCGGCGTTGATCCGCGCGGCGAACGCGGAGGGGCTCGCCGTGATCTCGGTGCCTCCCGACATGCCGTTCGTCGAGATCATCCAGCGGTTCTCCATCGAGCGTCACCGCCGCGACGGAGAATCGCGCGAGCGTGCGCGCGTCGGCGCGATCGTCGAGATGGTGCGTCGTGCGCAGGCGAGCGCCATGGTCCTGGTGCCTGAGCTCGCCGACGGCGAGCAGAGCAGGGTGCACATCGTGGTCTCGAAAGGGGCAGCGCCCCGTGTCGACGGGCCGGCGCTGCGGGGAACGTCGGGGCCGTATGAGATCGCGATCGTGCCCGTCGTCGATGGCGGATCGGATGAGGTGCCGGTCTCAGATTCTGACGTGCCGTTCGGGTGGAGCGGGCCTGTGGAACTGGGGCGGGCCGCCACGGCCATTCGCGAGGCGTTCGCTGGAGCGGCGCTGGCGGATCGGACGGGCAGGCCGGCGGGGCCGAGGGACCTGGCGACCGTCGAAGGCCTCGCGCGTCGGCTCACCCCGGAGCAGGCGGCGCCGTTCGCTCAGCACGTGATCGATCCGCTTCGCGACTACGACACGCGCCACCGCACCCGGCTCATGCACACGGTAGAGGTCGCGTGTCGGCGGGAGGGCGCGATCGCGCAGACGGCCGACGAACTGTTCGTGCACGAGAACACGCTGCGCAAGCGCGCGGCACGCATCGAGACTCTCACCGGCCTCAACCCGCTGCGCGGAGCCGACCGCGCCGCGTTCGTCATCGCGCTGCTCGCCGACGCGGGGTGAGGGCATCGCGCGGTGCGACGCATCCGGGGGCCGTCGGCGCCCGCGCAGCGCCGTGTGGCGCTGGTTCGTTTGCGCCGTTCGCCGGTTCGCGGTGCCTGAACGCCGCGGACGGCGCAAATGAACATGGAGGTGGCGCGGCGCTGGGTGCGCTCGGCATCGGCGCGGGGTGGGTGCCTTCGATTGTGCGCTTCGCGGGTTCTGCGGGCTCGTAGGCCGCGTTCGGCGCAAACGAAGCGCGCCGGTCAGACCGTGTGCGCATCCGATTCGGCGACGATGCGCGCCGCGCGTTCGGCTCGGCGCTGGCGGTAGCGGGCGTTGATCTTGTCGGCGCCTGCGGCGATCACGAGCGAACCGGTGAGCGGGCCGATGAACATGAGGAGAAAGGCTGCGGTATCCATGACTTTGACGCTACGAGCCCGCGGCGCCGCCCACATCCGCCTGTTGGCGGAGATCGGCGCGGCTCGTCTCCTCCGCCGCGCGGGGGAGACGGGCCACGCCGTCGCGATCAGCCGAAGGTCACGGCCTTGAACTTCTCGGTCTGCTCGCGGATGCCGACCTCGGTGGGGAGGCGCTCGATCGAACTGGCGCCGAAGAAGCCGACCACGCCCTCCGTGTGCGAGAGCACGTACTGGGCGTCATCCGGTTCGGCGATCGGGCCGCCGTGGCACAGCACCAGGATGTCCGGGTTGACGGCCACGGCCGCATCGCGCATCGCCTGCACGCGCTCGACCGACTCGTCCAGCGTGAGCGCCGTGCTCGCGCCGATGGAGCCCTTCGTGGTCAGACCCATGTGCGGCACGAGGATGTCGGCACCGGCCTCGGCCATGGCGGTGGCCTGCTCGGGATCGAACACGTAGGGGCTCGTGAGCAGGTCGCGCTCGTGTGCCTGGCGGATCATGTCGACCTCGAGGTCGAAGCCCATGCCGGTCTCCTCGAGGTTGGCGCGGAACGTGCCGTCGATGAGACCGACGGTCGGGAAGTTCTGCACACCGGCGAAGCCGGCGCTCTTGACGTCATCGAGGAAGCGCCCCATCACCCGGAACGGATCGGTGCCGTTCACGCCGGCGAGCACCGGGGTGTCCTTCACGACGGGGAGCACCTCGTTCGCCATCTCCATCACGATGGCGTTGGCGTCTCCGTACGCCATCAGGCCGGCGAGCGAGCCGCGCCCCGCCATCCGGTAGCGGCCCGAGTTGTAGATGATGAGCAGGTCGATGCCGCCGGCCTCCGCCGATTTCGCGGAGATTCCGGTGCCCGCCCCGCCGCCGATGACGGGCCGGCCCGCGGTGACGGCGGCGTTCAGGCGCTGCAGCGCTGTGGTGCGATCCATGGTGTGGTTCCTCACTCCTCGTTGGGTTCCCTGGCGGAGATCAGGGCGTGCAGCCGACGCGCGGCGTCGCGCCCGAAGCCCTGGTCGTTGATGTGGCGGTCGTCCTCGATCACGTCGACGTGCGATCCGGCCAACGCGCCGCGCACCGCATCGAACAGCGCGGCGTCGGCATCAGGATCGTGGAAGGGCGCGCCCTCGGCGTCGATGCCGCTCACGCCGCCGCAGGGGATGATCAGGGCGGAAGGCCCGCGCGCATCCGCGAGCTTCTCGCCGATCAGGTGGCCGAGCTCGGCGTTCTCCTCGCGCGTGGTCCGCATCAGCGTCACGGTCGCGTTGTGCACGACGAAGTCGCGATCGTCGAACTGCGCGGGCACGTGCTCGCGCGGCCCGAAGTTGACCATGTCGAGCGCGCCGAGCGAGACGACCTGCGGCAGACCTGCCCGGCCGGCGGCCGTGAGCCGGTCGGGCCCCGCCGTGAGCACGCCGCCGACCAGGTCGTCCGCGAGCTCGGTGGTGGTCAGGTCGAGCACCCCGGCGAGCTGACCGTCGCCGGCGAGCTTCTCCAAGGCGCGCCCGCCCGCGCCCGTGGCATGGAAGACCAGCGGCTCGTAGCCCAGCTCGACGAGCTCGGCGCGCGCCTCGTCGACGGCGGGCGTCGTCAGCCCGAACATCGACAGGCCGACCAGCGGCAGATGCTCGGCGCCGCTGTGCGAGCGCCGAGCGTGGTGAGCCGCCGCCATCGCGGCGATCGCGGCGGCGGCGTTGTCGAAGACCTGCTCGGAGATCGAGTTGATCCCCGCGACGTCGACCACCGAGTACATCAGCGTCACGTCGGACTCGCCGACGTAGGGGGAGACGTCTCCGGATGCCATGGTCGACACGAGCAGCTTCGGCACGCCGACGGGCAGCGCCCGCATCGCGCGGGACGCCACCGACACGCCGCCGGAGCCGCCGACCGCGAGCGAGCACTCCATCGACCTCGCCCGCTCCGTGCATCCGATGAGCGTCGCGCTCGCGCGCCGTCCGCCATCGCGTCCATGCGCGCCGCGGTCGCCGCGCGCGCGCGCGCTGCAGTCGTGTGCGCGGCGCCGGCGCGACATCATCCGGTGCCACGTCCGCCGTTGCCTCGGAGAACGGGCCGACGTCGATCGTGACGACCTCGGCTCCGTGCGCGCGCACCCGCTCGGCGAGCCAGGCGTACTCGCCGCCCTTCGTATCCATGGTGCCGATCAGTACGACTGTGGTCATGGCCGCTCCTCTTCGTCGAGACGTGTGGGGGAAGTGCTCAGCCCAGCATGCGCGGTCCGACCATGTACGGTGTGGTCCAATTGAGGAGAATTGGATCAGAGGTCGGAGCGAACGTGGAACAGGCATCGGCGAGCCGCGTCGCACGGCTGCTCGGCGCGTGGCAGGCGGACGAGGCCTCGTCGGCGACCGCGTTGCGCACGGCGCTCGCCGATCTCATCGAGGGCGCTCATCTGCCATCCGGTCAGATGATGCCGACCCAGCGTGCGCTCGCCGAGGCGCTGGGCATCGCCCGCGGCACGGTCTCGCGCGCGTACGCGGGCCTCGTCGCGAGCGGTCACCTCTCCGCGCGTCAGGGCGCGGGAACCTTCGTGCGCTTCGGGCGCCGAGGCACCGGCGACGGCCACGGACGCCTGGCGTCTTTCGACGAAGGGCCAGCGACCGTGGCGATCGACCTCTCGTCTGGAGCGCTCCCCGGCGGGGAGGTCGTGGCGCGGAGCATGCCGGAGATCGGCCGCCTGCTGCACGAGCACCACCTCGCGGGCGACGGCTACCATCCGGCGGGGCTGCCGGAGCTGCGCGCCGCGATCGCGGCGACGATCTCCCAGTCGGGGCTCCCCACGCACAGCGACGAGGTGCTGATCACGGCGGGTTCGCAGCAGGCCGTGAAGCTGATCGCAGCGGCATTCGCAGGCCCAGGCAGCCTCGTGGTCGTGGAGGACCCCACCTATCGCGGCGCGCTCGAGGCGTTCTCGGGTGGTGGGGCTCGGCTACGGGGCGTGCCGATGTCGCCCACCGGAATCGATCCGGATCAGCTCGCCGGGGCCGCGAGGAATGCCGATCTGGTCTACCTGCAGGCGGCGCTGCACAACCCGACCGGGGTGCACACAAGCGGCCGCCGCCGAAGCGAGATCGCGGCAGCCATGCACGACCAACGCGCGATGGTCGTCGACGACCAGTCCAGCGCCGACCTGTCGTGGACGCGCTCGGGGCGCCTTCCGGGTCTGGAACGCGACGTCGATTCCGAGCGGCTGCTTCTGGTCGGCACCTTGTCGAAGCTGTTCTGGGGCGGCATCAGGGTGGGGTGGATCCGCGGTCCGAAGGCGACGATCGCGCGGTTGACGGACATGCGGCGCGGACTCGATCTGTCCGGCTCCGTGCTCGATCAGCTCGCCGCCGTTCTCGTGCTGCCGCACGCCGAGGCGCAGCAGCGAGCGCGGCGGGAGTGGTTGGCGTCGCAGTTCTCCGCCGCGACGACGGTGATCGGATCGGCGCTGCCCTCGTGGCGGTGGTGGCTCCCGGCGGGCGGCTCGGGGTTCTGGGTCGACACCGGAACCGACGCGGTCGCCCTGGCCCAGCGCGCCCTCGCACGCGGTGTGCGGATGACGGCCGGTCCCGCGTTCTCTCCGCACGAGGCGCACGGGACGTTCCTGCGACTGCCGGTGTGGCATCCGGACGGGCAGTTCGCGGAGGCGATGGAGATCGTCGCCGACCTCATTCGCCGGTAGCGGCATGCGACATCCGGTTCGAAGCGACGCGCGCCGGTTCGTTGGTGCGCTTCGCGGGTTCTGCTGTCGGAATCGGGATGAGGTGACACTGGATGTCACTGGCTGGAGTCTGCTCGGCGCCCTCCAGCACGCTTTTGCAATGACATTTTCCCAACCGCTTAGGTGTCGTGTCATCGTGACACCCGTAGTTGTCCCGGCGTTCAAGTATTGCGAGGCTTCCTCGCTGAGGTCTTCAGGGTCTTCAGGTTGCCCTTCGGCCGGGCGCGGTTCGGCAGGTCATGTTGGCTTTGAGGCGTGCGACGCTCTCAAGAACGTCCGCGTAGCGCAGGTGGTCGACCCAGTTGGTGAGTTTCTCGGTTGTCATCTCACCTGACGCGGGCACAAGGTCGCGGTCGAGGGTCCTGACGGCGCCGTGGCAGCCTTCCATGGCACCCTCACCGGCAATCTTGGTTTCTGTCGTCGGAAGAAAGTAATGGGAAGCCATGCGGCGATCCCATCGCAGCAGGCAGCGGCCGGAGTTCAGACCAGTTTGCTCACCCGCTGCTGCGTCGAGATCGTGACCGCGGCGGATCACGCGGCCTCATGGGTGTCGCTACGGTGTTGAGTGCTCTCACTTCGATGCCAGTCTGGGCAAGGGCGGCAATGAACGGTTCCGAATCGGCGACGCTCTGTTTGCCGACGAAGAGCGGTTGACCGGTGACGTGGCGATCACGGGACTCGGCCACGACCGCATCGCGACGCATGGGATTGTTGAGGAACACCAGTTGTGGGGGCCTGTGGCTCCGCAGCAGCACAGGCCCCCGGTCTCGTTGATCCCGATCAGGGCTCGGTGATCAGGCAGCGCTCGCCGCTGTACATCGCGAGCAGACCGCCGATGATGTTGCCGCACCAGATGGTCGACGGGGCTCGGAACGAGTACAGCGTCTCGCCGGTCGACACTCTGGTCACTCGAAGGTTGTTGTAGCGGGCGGCGTCGCCGTCTGACGACCCGTGTCTGATTCCGACGGTGCCGGTCGCGTGGGTCGAGTCGGTGACCTGATCCACGAGGACCCCATCGATCCACGTGCTGATCAGTGAGCCATTCGCGGTGATCTTCAGTGCATGCGTGCTGCCTGTCGTGACGGATGCCGGCAACGCGATCTCCGGAAGTCGCGTCACCACGCCGCTGTCGAACACGATGCGGACGAGCTTGCCGCCGTCACGATCAGGTTGGATCGCCCACCAGTAGAAATCGCCTGTGTCGAAGGCTCCGGCACCAGGTGTTGCGCGGAACACGATTCCGGCCGACCACCTGACCACGGTGACTTCAGCCTCGATCGTGTAGTTGCGCCATGCCGAGGCGGCGGGGACGACTAGCGTCGCCGGCGCGCTCGAGCCGACAGCATTCACGGCGGTCACGCGGTATCGGTAGGTGGTTCCTGCGCTGACTGTGCTGTCGGTGAACTGCGAGAGGAACGTGTGGGCACCGAAGTCCGCGTCGATCACGGAGTAACCGGGGGCGGCGACATCCTCACGTTCGATGAGGTACTGCGCTCCGCGCTCGGCGCCGTCAACGGCTATCCGTACGGACGAGTCCTGATTCAGCACCACTTTCAACGTGGGAGCTGCTGGCGCTGTCAGCGCTTCGAGGGTGTAGTCCTCCAGGTAGAGATCGGTGGACCCGTCCGGCTGCACCCGTGATGCGGCGATCGACATCACACCGTCCTGCTGCATGCGCACGCGGTCGTACTTCGGTCCGTGGTCGAGAAGGCCGAGTGGACCGTCGCTCACTCGGGTCGTGGCCCAGTCCGACCAGCCCCCGCCCTCGGTGGACGTTGACTGATACATCACTCCGTCGATCACGGAGGTGAAGTGCAGCACTCCGTCGCTGTCGAAGAAGGCGTCTCCGCGTCGCAGCGCCTCGCGGTGCACGTAGCTCTTCGTAGGGTTGAACCGCACCGAGGTGTCATCGATGAACGACTGGCTCCATGTGCCGTCGGTCTCCCGCCAGTAGTGCACGTAGTGGACGTTGTGCAGCACTCCGGTGCCGACGGCCCCGTCTGCGTCGATGTAGGTGATGATGTGCGGCTGCTGGTCGGCGTCGAGCACCATCACGCCCTGGTTCATCAATGCCGTACCGGTGGGAACGCTGACGACCTCCGTGTCGTCGGCGAGGTCGATCGGGTTCCCAGCGGCGAGGTCGCCGACGAGCGTCCCGGAGTCGTTGAACCAGGTGCGACCTTCATCATCGCTGTATGCGTAGTTGATGTCGTGGTTCGACTCCCAGGTCGGTGTCTCGCGCCATGTCCAGCTGAGGTGCAGTCGTCCGTCGGCGTCGAACAGGATGTCGTGCTCGTAGCCACTTCGATTCGTCTCGTTGTTCCATGGAGCGTAGGTGCCCGCTTTGCTGAAGAGGGGGCCTTCACGTGTCCAGTCACCGGTCGTCGCGTCGTATCGGTGCTGATAGAGCTCGCCGTTGCCCGACGCTCCATCGCGGAAGTAGAAGATCAGTCCGCCATCCGGCGTGTTCACGAATCGCGGGTAAGTGACAGCCTTCTCCAGGCCGGCACCAGGTGGGATAAGCGGACCGGACGGCTCGAAGTCCGCCAGTGAGATGGTGGCGGGTGGCGCCGTAACGAAGCCAGGTTCGGAGACGCGATACCTCAGCGGCTGGCCGTGGTGATCGAAGGAGAGGTGGAGGCGACCGTCTTCGTAGCTGACGCCGAGAACACTGTTGTTGTGGGTGTCGGTCGGATTGCGCACGATCTCGGGGAAGACGATCTTCTGGATGGCGTTCGACGTGAGGTCGCGCCGTGCGAGCGTGACGTGCAGGTCGCTGTCGTAGTAGATGACGTACTGGTAGTCGCCGACGGTCAGGAGCTTGGCCTGGTCGTAGGCGTTGTTGTTCCAGAAATGGGCATTGTCCTCGACGAGCACGGCGTCATCGAGCGTCGGGATGCTGTCTGCGCCTGCGGCGCTCGCCACCGCCGATTGACTCACGAGAAGGGAGAGGAGGAGGGTGCCGGCCATGGAGATTCCGAGTGCTCGGATCGTTAGAAGGCGCGAGGGACGGGGGAAGGAACTCATTGTGCACCACCATTGCTGCATTGGTTCATGGATACGAACTACGGTTCGCATAACGAGACTATGAGATCGAATGCGTCTCGCGCAAGTGTGGGAAACCGAGTGAACCCGCGCTGTGTTTTCGTATTGACATTCGCCGCAGATCTCCCTAGGTTCATAGATGCGACCATGAGTTCGCTCTCGTGAACCAATGAAGCTAGTCCGGGAAACCGGACGGGAGGAAGCAATGAAGCTGACACGCCCTACCCGCAGCCTGGCGGCCGCGGCCACGCTCTCCCTTTTCGCAGCGCTTACCCTGGCCGGATGCTCGTCGGCGGAAGTGCCCGACGACGCGGACGGCGATGTTGAGCTCGTGATCTGGACTTTCCTGAGCAGGGAGGGGACATCCCCTCGAGAAGTCGTCCTGAACGACTTGATCACGCAGTTCGAGGATGACCACCCCGGAGTCACGGTGTCGGTCGAGGCGCAGCCGTTCGAAGAGCTGGAGTCGAAGTTCATCACGGCTTCGCAGCGCGGTGATGCCCCTGACCTCATCTGGGCTCGCGACACATTCCTTTACCTCTTGGACGACGCTGGCTCACTCCTCGATCTTGAAGATCAGCTCAGTGAAGAGTTCAAGACCGAAGCGCTCCCCGACATGTTCGACGTGTTCACCGACAAGGCTGTCTTCGATGACCGCCGCGTCGCGTTGCCGCTGTGGCCCACCCCCGCGCAGACGATCTTCTACCGAAGCGACGTGCTACAGGCCGCCGGGTATGAGGCGCCGCCGCTGAACTGGGATGACATGCTCGATGCCCTCGGCCCGCTCACATCCGGCAATCAGTTCGGACTGGGGCTCCCGACGAACGACACCGGCGTGACGCCCTTCCTCATGCTTCTCAACGGATTCGAGGATGAGGTGTTCGACCAGAAGACCGGCCGATTCGATCTGCTCGGAGACGAGTCAGTCCAGGTCGCCGAGACACTGCGTACGCTGGGCGCGTCGGGGGATGTGCCGGCCGATGCGATCAGCTCCACGGGGCAGGACGTGCAGGATCAGTTCGCCTCCGGCCGCTTCGCGATGGCGATGGCGTTCGGGCCGCGCTTCTCGGCTTATCAGGAGAGTGCTGCCGGATACGACCCGTCAACGCTCCGCGTCAGCGCATGGCCCAGCTTCGACTCGGACAACCCGAGTGCACTGCTCGGCCCGTACTGGAACGTCGGCATTTCGGCCGAGACCGAGCACCCGGAAGAGGCGACAGCGCTTCTCGAAAGTCTCTACACGGTCGACGCATCCGCCCAGTGGGCCGAGGTCGCAGGTCAGGTGCCAGATCGTCGGTCGGTGCTGTCCGACCCGTTCTTCGAAACCGACCAGGGGAAGGTCATCGTCGACTTCGTGGAGATCATCGATGCGGATGGCGCCAGGGTTCTTCCGCAGAAGCTCGAAGACGTCACCCAGCTGGCGAACGTCCTCAACGGTGTGACGCAGCGTCTGCTCGGCACCGATGAGGACGTCAAGAAGATCCTGAGCGATGCGAAGGCGGAACTCGGGTGGTAGCCGTCGAGACGGCAGCACCTCCGGCCATGGAAGGGCGGCCGGTCATCCCCGCCAAGGAGAAGCGCTCGGTCGCGCCATACGGACTGGTCGGCCCTGCACTCTTCCTCATCGTCGCCACGAACATCGTGCCAGGAGTGTGGGCGTTCTACCTGAGCCTTCGGGAGATGCTCTATTTCAACGACCGAGGTTTCGTCGGACTTGAGAACTACATCGGCTTCCTGTCGGCGCCGTCGACGTGGAAGGCCATCGGGGTCTCGTTGCAGTTCACCTTCCTCAGCCTGATCGTCGGTGGTGTGATCGCTCTGCTCACCGCGCTGGCTGTGAACCGGATGGGTGCACGCGGCCGATTCCTGATGACTCTTTTCCTCATCCCCTGGGCGATGAGCCCACTCGTCGTCGCGATCCTCTGGAAATGGATCCTCGCGCCGTTCGACGGAGGACTCCTCAACGGGATTCTCGCCTTCTTCGCATTCGGTCCCGTCGCCGTGCTCTCTGACGGCATCGGGTCGATGGCGGCGCTGGTCGGTGTCGCGGTCTGGCGCACCTTCGCGTTCGCCGCGATCCTGCTCCTCGCCGGTCTCGCACAGATACCGGACGACCTCTACAAGGCGGCCTCGGTCGACGGGCAGAGCCGTTGGGAGCAGTTCCGCCGGATCACGGTCCCGTTGCTTAAGCCTTCGATCCTGATCGTGCTGGCCACCCTCACGATCAGCTACTTCAACGAGGTGCAGGTGATCATCGGCCTCACTGAAGGCGGCCCGATCGGGAGCACTCAGACCCTGTCGTATCTGCTCTACCAGACCGGCTTCGAGGAGAGTAATCAGGGCTACGGCAACGCCGTCGCTGTCGTGATGTTCCTCATCAACATGGTGCTCATCCTGCTCTATGTGAAATTCCTCGGCGTCGGTGTCGAGAGACGGCGTAAGAAGGCCCCGAAGGAGGTCAGCGCGTGAATCGCACCGGAGGTCTCATCGTGCGCCGCACGCTATTGGGCCTGCTTCTCATCGCAGCGCTCGTTCTCGTGATCGGCCCGCTGCTGTGGTCGCTGTCGACGTCACTCAAACCGACCAATGAGATCCTCTCGGCGCCGCCGCTGCTGATCCCCGACACGGTGACGGGCGATCACTATGCCCGGTTAGTTCGCGAGGGGGTGGGCGTCAATTTCTGGAACAGCATGATCAACGCGATCTCCACTGTTGTGGTCGCGCTCATCGTCGGCACTGCGGCAGGCTACGCACTCTCCCGTTACCGGTTCACCGGCTCCAAGCCGATGCTCCTGCTCTTCGTCGCGGCGATGACGATCCCGGCATACTCCCTTCTACTGCCGACGCAGGTGCTGTTCGACGGGATGGGGCTGCTGAACACCGCGGCCACTCTCCCAATCCTCTACAGCGCCCACGCGATCCCGCTCGTGGTGTGGGTCACCAAGACGCAGTTCGACGCGCTGCCGATCGAACTCGAGCAGGCGGCTGCCGTCGACGGATACTCGCGCTGGGAGTCCGTGCGCAAGATCGTCCTCCCGGGGGCGAAGCCCGCTCTGATCGCCGGCGCCGCATACGCCTTCCTCGTCGCATGGAACGACTACATCACCGCCGCGACGATGACCTCATCGCCGCAACTGCGGACACTGCCGGTCGCCCTCATCTTCTACCAGGGGTTCAGCGGCCGCGAATGGGGTCCGCTGATGGCGGGCGTCGTCATCGCGACCATCCCCCCTGTCGTTCTCTTCATCGTTTTTCGACGCTACCTCATCGGGGGATTCCTCTCCGGTGCGATCAAAGGATGACGCCGTCATGAGCAACACAGCCGAGTACACCCCAGGCATCGCAGCACCGATCAGACTGCGCAACCTCACCAAGAGCTTCGGCGGCGGGCGCAATGCCGTCGATTCCCTCACGCTCGACATCGAGGCGGGACAGTTCGTCACCTTCCTCGGGCCCTCCGGATGCGGCAAGAGCACCTCACTGCACATGATCGCCGGTCTCGAGAAGGCCACGAGCGGGTCGATCGAGATCGGCGGACGGGACGTGTCCACGCTGCCCCCCCAGGAACGCGACATCGCGATGGTGTTCCAGAGCTACGCGCTCTACCCGCACTACACCGTCCGGGAGAACATCGCGTTCCCGCTCAGGGCCAAGCGCCGCAAGACGTCCAAGGAGGAGATCGATCGTCGCGTCGACTACGCGAGCAGTGTGCTCGGGCTCGGTGATCTGTTGGACAGGTACCCTCGCGAGCTCAGCGGTGGGCAGCGGCAACGCGTCGCGCTTGGTCGCGCGACCGTGCGTCAGCCGGCGGCCTTCCTCCTGGACGAACCGTTGTCGAATCTCGACCTGCAGCTGCGGATCGAGACGAGAACGGAACTCAAAGAACTCCATCAGCGATTGGGCGCGACGATGGTCTACGTCACGCACGATCAGGCGGAGGCGATGGTGCTCTCCGACACCGTCGTGCTCATGCGCGCGGGAGTCGTACAGCAGATCGGCTCCCCGCTGGACTGCTACAACAACCCGGCGAACACCTTTGTCGCCACGTTCCTCGGAGAGCCGGGGATGAACCTCATACCAGGCTCTGTCAACGGCCATCGCTTCGAAGGGCCCGCAGGCGCGGTCGCGCTCGACAGAGCCCTGCCGGCATGCGTCGGTGAAGTTCTCCTCGGCGTCCGACCAGAGAATCTCCTGATCGGACCTGAAGGCGCCGAGGGCCTCCACGCGCAGGTGCACGGCGTGGAAGCACTCGGATCACGCACGCTCGTCCGCCTGCAGACCGGCGACCGGACGATCGTCGCCAGCGTCCCACCGTCGACGACGTTCCAGGCCGGAGCTGCCGTCTCGGTGCGCATTGCCGGCCAGGAGGCGATCCGCCTCTTCCGCAGCGGCGACGGCAGCGCGATCGCAGACGAGCCTGCCGCACACCGCGCCCACGCCTGACCCCACACCGAACCCCTTTTGGAGAAACAGAATGTCTCAGCGAGTCACCTTCATCACCGGAGCCGCAGGCGACCTCGGAAGCGCCGTCGCCCGACGCCTCGCGGCGAACGGGGACGCCCTGATCCTGGCCGACGTGGATGCCGATCGCCTCAGCGCGCTCGAGCAGGAGCTCAGCCACCTTGGACACGGCGTCCTCACGCGGCAGTTGGACGTCACGGACGAGGATGCGGTGCGAGCCGTCGTGGATGCCGGAGTGACGCAGTTCGGCACGATCACCTCGCTGTTCAATAACGCGGGCATCTCCGGAGGAACCTTCCCCCTGCCGGAGCATCCGCTCGACGACTTCCGTCGCACGATCGACATCAACCTCGTCGCGATGTTCGTCGTGCTCAAGCATGCGCTTCCGGTGATCGCACAGAACGACGACGGATGGGTCGTCAACACGGCATCCGAGGCAGGACTCAAGGCCAACGAGCGCCGAGGGGCTTACGCTGCGGCGAAAGCCGGAGTCATCCAGCTCTCGCGAGCAGCAGCGCTGGAGTACAGCCGAGAAGGTGTGCGGGTGAACGCCCTGTGCCCCGGCCCGCTCGAAGGAAAGCTCATGCGTGTCTCCGAGGGAGGAATGCCCGACCCGGAGGAGTTCAGAGCCCGGATCACGGCGGCATCGGCCGTGGGCCGTTACGGTGCGCCCGACGAGGTCGCCGGTTTCGTGACTTACCTGCTCACCGAAGCGCCTGGATACCTCACCGGGGCGACACTGTCGGCCGACGGGTGTCGCCGATGAGCAAGATCGCACAGATCTCCGTCTCCGGCATCCGCTACCCGTCCGGTTCCCTGCACAAGACTCGATGGGGCGCGCACGAAGAAGCGTGCATCGTCGAGATCGTAGACGCGGACGGTCATCGTGGGTCGTCGATCGCCCGCTGCCATGCCGGCCGCAGCGCCGCCGCCTTCCGCGAGGAGATCGAGGCGCTCAGCCACGTTGTGCTCGGCGCTCAGGTCGACGATGTGGACGGAATCCGTTCGGTATTCGAGCGCGCGCTGCATATCCATCTGGCGCAGTATGTGTCGATCTTCGCCGTGAGCGCGATCGACGTCGCACTGTGGGATCTGCTGGGTGTCGCACGTGGCCTGCCCGTGCGCACCCTCATCGATCCGGCCGCCGAGCCCGTGGACAGAGTGCCGGCGTACGCCAGCCTTCCCCACGTGCACTCGACGGCACAGGCGATCGATGTCGCGCACGAGACGTACGCTGCGGGCTTCGAGACGGTGAAGCTGCACTCGAGTGGCAGTGTGCAGCTCGACGTCGAGATCGTCACCGCTCTGCGCGCTGAATTCGGTGCGGATGCCGGCATGGCGTTCGACGCAGCCAGAGCATTCAGCCGCGACCAAGCGCGCACCCTCGCAGTCAGTCTGCACGAGCTCGGCTTCCTCTGGTTCGAGGAGCCGTTCGGTCCGTTCGCCGATGAGGACTGCGCATGGCTCTTCGACCAGGTTCCCATTCCGATCGCCGGTTTCGAGACGGCGCCTGGCAGTCCCGACAGTGCCCGATGGGCGATGGAGCGCGGCATCGTGCAGCGCCTGCTCGTCGACTGCTACTGGAAAGCGGGAATCTCCGGAGCGAAGCGTGTCGTCGACACGGCAGAGACTCTCGGGCAGAAGCTGCTCGTGCACCATGGTGCCTCGACTGCCATGAACCTCGCGAACATGCAGCTGGCCGCTGTCCGGCCCTCCCTCGGACCGATCGAGCTGCTTGCACCCTTCGGCGAGTATGACGTCGCCGCCTACCTGCCTGAACTCGCACCGGGGAAGGGCATCATCCTGCCGACTGAACCAGGACTGGGGCTCCGGTGGGACGAGGACTTCGTCGCCGCTCACCGGGTCGGCGACGTCCGGACGATTCGGGGTTGATGTGAGTACGGTCGCTGTCGTCGGCTCCGGCGCCATCGGAATGGTGCTGGCGGATGCCGCGGCTCGAGCAGGCTGCACTGTCGTGCTGTGCGGCGCGCGTGCGGTCGAGCAGCTCACCGTCATCGGACCAGACGGCGTGCGCACCACGACAGTCGCGGTGTGTCGCGACCCCCGCGATGCGGTGTCGGTCGACATCGTGCTGCTCGCGGTCAAACGCCAGGATTCGTATGCTCTGGATGAGTGGTCTGGTCTGATAGCACCCGACACTCTCGTCGTGCGCGCGCAGAACGGCGTCGACCCTGCCCCGACCGGCGGCGCGTACGGGCAGGTCGTGCCGAGCGTCGTGCGATTCGGTGCCACCAGGGTCGCTGCGGGCATTGTGCTGCGCGCCTCGTCGGATCTGCTCGTCGTTCCCCCTGAAGGGGCATCGCTGGCAGACCATCTCTCCGCAGACTCGGTGCGCGTCGAAGTCGCCGAGGATTTCCGCGTCGAGCAATGGCGTAAGTTCGCCATGAACATCTGCGCGGGCGGGCTGACCACACTGTTCGATCGGGGCCTTGAGATCTTCACCGACCCGTTCGTGCAGGTCATCGCTCGCGCGCTGCTCGACGAGGTGCGTGCGGTCGCTGCTGCCGATGGAGTCCGACTGGAGGCCTCCATCGCCGAGCACACGATCACGGATCTCGCCGGACGGCCGTACGGGACGACGACGTCGATGCTGAGAGACGCGCGGGCGGGGAATCCGTTGGAACTGGATGCCCACGGTGCCGAGCTCGTACGCATCGCCGAGTGGCACGACATTCACGCGCCGGTCAATGCGCGTCTCGTCGATGCTCTTGCCGCGAGCGTCCGATACGAGGAGAGGGTCCGATGAGCGCTCGTCTCACAGCAGAAGCCGCGCGGGCCGCGGTCGATGCAGCGACGTCCGCCGCTGCCGCGCGAGGCCTCGCCGTCACGGTCGTTGTCCTCGATGACGCCGCCGTTCCGACGCGCCTCGCGCGGATGAACGGAGCCAGAGCGCTCAGCGTGGACCTCGCGACGCGCAAGGCGGAGACGGCTGCCCGCACCGGCCGAGCCACCCACGAATGGGCGGGCATGCTTCGCGGCGACGAAGATCTTGCTCGCTCGGCTCTGGCTTCGATGCCAGGTCTTGTTCTGTTCGGCGGCGGAGTGCCCATCCACAGGTTCGATGCGGTGATCGGCGCCATCGGCGTCTCCGGTGCCGCACAGGAAGAAGATCAGCAACTCGCGGAGCAGGCCGTAGCGGCTCTGCTCCGACAGCTCACACAGGAAGAGGGATCCGACGATGACTGACCTAGACGCTTTCGCAGGTCTGACTTTGGATGGCCAGCGTGTACTCGTCGTCGGCGCAGGAGCCGGCATTGGCGCGGCCGCGGCGCGACTGCTCAGCCGACGTGGTGCTGAGGTGATCTGCGCGGATCGTCATGCAGATGACGCGCGCGCTGTCGCGGCTGGCATTCGCGGGGAGGGGACCCACCTCGACGTGACGGACCAGGGTGAGGTGCAGGAGGTGATCCGAGGCGTTCTCGCCGAAGGTCCACTGCACGCCCTCGTCAACTGCGCGGGGGCCACCGGCCGAACCGGCGTGCGCAGCGAAGACGTCCCGGTCGGCGACTTCGATCGAGTGTGGGACATCAACACGCGAGGAGCCTTCCTGCTCGCTCAGGCTGTTCTTCCGCACATGGTCGATCAGGGCTACGGGCGGATACTGCACGTCGCATCGATCGCAGGCAAGGAGGGCAACGCGGGAATGGTGTCGTATTCGGCATCCAAGGCCGGTCTCATCGGGATGGTCAAGGCGATGGGCAAGGAGTATGCACAGACGGGTGTGACGATCAACTCGCTCGCACCCGCCGTGATCCGCACCGCGATGGTCGCTGAGATGCCGGAGGAGCAGGTCGCGTACATGACGGAGAAGATACCGATGAATCGCTGTGGAACGCTCGACGAGGTGGCAGAGGCGATCTGCTGGGCGGTCTCGCCGGCGGCGAGTTTCACGACGGGCTTCGTCTATGACCTCAGCGGCGGACGGGCGGTGTACTGATGAAGGTCGCCACCGTGCAGACCTCGGGTGGATCACGTGTGGTCCGGGTCGAGGATGATGGTTCGTTCCGCGCGCTCGCGCTGGCCGGCGTCGATATGCGTGACGTGCTGGCTGGCCGCGCAATCGACGTCGCAGAGACGGTGGATGCGGATGCGGTACTCGCGCCGTTGAGGCCAGGCAAGATCGTCGCGATCGGACTCAACTATCTCGACCACGTACGTGAGTCAGGGATGGACCTGCCTGGCGAGCCTCTCATCTTTACTAAGTTCACCTCCTCGGTCATCGGCACAGGAGAGCCGATCATCTTCGACCCGTCGTTCGCGACAAGAGTCGATTGGGAGGTCGAGCTTGCCGTCGTGATCGGCCGCACCGCGCGCGATGTCGCAGCGGACGACGCGCTCTCGTATGTGTTTGGCTATACCGTCGCCAATGACGTGTCAGCGCGAGATCTGCAGCTCGGTGACGGGCAATGGGTACGCGGCAAGAGCCTGGACACGTTCTGTCCGTTGGGGCCGTGGATCACCACGGCCGATGAGGTCATCGACCCGCAGGCGCTCTCGCTCACGACACGCGTCGACGGTGAGCTGGTTCAGGATTCGTCCACTGGAGAGATGATCTTCTCGGTCGCGGAGATCATCGCGTTCTGCTCGCGAGCGTTCACCCTCGAGGTGGGGGATGTCATCCTCACCGGCACACCGTGGGGATGCGGCGAGTTCGCCACACCTCGCCGAAGCCTCAAGGACGGTGAGGTCGTCGAGGTGGAGGTCAGCGGGCTGGGGGTGCTGTCAAACCAGGTCATCGCACCGGGGCGGTGAAAGCCCCCACCTTGGGATGCTCGCTCAGCGGCGACTGCCCAGGGTCTGGCTGAGAAGCCGGGACTCTCGAAGCAGCAGTTCGAGAACTTCGGTCCGGGTGCTCTCGCGGAGACGGATGCTGGGGATTGACACGCTCATCGCGGCGAGCGGTTCGCTGCCCGGTCCGAAGATGGGAACAGCTACGCAGAACACTCCCTCGGTGTACTCGCCGTCGTCCACGCCGTAACCCTCACGCCTGATGCCTTCAAGGACAGTGCGGAGCTCTTCGACCGAGCCGATAGTGCGCGGCGTGAACTGCTCGAGTTGCACGTTCGCGAATCGTCGGTCGAGCTCCTCGCCCTCGAGATATGCGAGGAGGACCTTTCCGAGGCCCGTCGCATGGGCGGGGAGTCTGCTGCCGACCTCGGAGACCAGCTGCAGGACCTGAACCGCGGTGACCTTCGCGACGTAGACGTTCTCCCGACCATCGAGGATCGAGAGCTGCACAGTTTCATTGATCTGGTCACGGATGTGCTCCATCACCGGTATCGCACGCTCGCGCAGGTCGCTTCCGGCGAAGAACGCCTGGCCGGCCTCGAGGAACCGCACGCCCAGCCGATAGGTCCGGTGGACTTCATCGAAGACGAGGTGCCCGCGTTCCGTGGTCACCTTGAGGAGGGCATGAAGGCTGCTTTTGGGCAGCTCGAGTGCGTCTCGGATCTCGGGAAAGGTCAGCCCGCGAGGATGCTCGGTGAGCAGCTCGATGAGCAGCAAAACTCGTAGCGCCGACTTCACCGTCGTCGTGCTGCGATCAGTCATTCTTACCACCTTTCACGTGAACCTCAGTTCAGCATACTGAACCTCAGCGCAGGCGCCACAGAGTGGAGCGTCGGCGTTTCCCGACGCACCGCACAACTCCAGTAGGCCGTGTGTCATCCAAAGGCTGGTTGCGTCAGCGCAACGCATTCCCGAGAAGAGATGATTTCTTGCGACGCCCGCGTGATGCCTCGACGTACGTCGCGATCTACTGAAGGACTCGGGCGACAGCTTCGTTGCATTCCATAGGCGCGAGGGCGAAGAGCTTTCCGTAGCCACCTGTGCGGCTGGAACTGATGCCTTGGCGTGGAGCAGACCTCGCATACGAACGCGACTTGCGGGCGACGAGGAATCTTGCGGCCGCAGATGCCTTCACCACCGCAGCCTGGCGCCGGCAACGCTTTCGACGTCTTGGGCTTTGTACTCGGGCTCCCGTCTTACGCGAGCCCGGTCGCCGAGCTCTCGATCGGCAACCGACCACTCCTGGAGCCCGGCCGTCCTGCGGCCGTTATCCGTACGAGGAATACAATGCAGTTCGGTGGACGACGTGCGCCGTCGGGGGTTAATTGGTTTTGCCTCGTCTACTGGCCGCATCGCAGCCCCTCTCGCACGTGATCCGAGTTCGGATGATGCGAAGACGATGGAGGCGACCGGAGCCCCATCGCTCCTGTATCTGCTGCTGATGTTCCTCCCGAGAGAGCCGGTCGCCTCGCTAGGCATCGGCGTTTCCTGACACACGGTGTCACTCCAGAAGGGTCGAGTGTCATCGAAAGGCCGGTTGTGTCACGGCAACGCGATTCCGACATCTGCCACGCCATTCGCCGCGTTCCGCGCAGACGACTCGCGGTCGCGGTGCGGAGGCGGAAGGAAATCGCCGCACCTCTTGACATCCGGATTCTTCACGATAACCTACAACCAAATGGTTGTACATCATGACACGCCAACCGAGCTGAGCGACGACGAGGTGGACCGGATGTTCCGGGCCCTCGCCGATGCGACGCGCCGCGACATCGTGCGCCGAACCCTTGCAGGTGAGGCGACCGTGTCGCAGCTCGCCGCCACCTACGACATGTCCTTCGCGGCCGTGCAGAAGCACGTCGCAGTACTCGAGGAGGCAGGCCTTGTGACGAAGAACCCCCGCGGTCGTGAGCGCATCGTGCGCGGCGAGGCCGCACGCATCCGGCAGGCGCAGCACCTGCTCGATCAGTACGAGCGGATCTGGCGCAGCCGGGTCGACAGGCTCGACGAGCTCCTCGCCGAGTCGTAGCCGAATCCATCGCGCCCGCGCAGAGGTGGGCACGGAACATCACATTCAGGAAAGGCAGATCATGCCCGTCACATCGATCGAGAAGGATCTCGACGCCCTGACGATGACCATCGTTGCGGACTTCCCGGTGCCGGTCTCGCGGCTGTGGACCGCGTACGCCGACCCGCGCCAGATCGAGAAGTTCTGGGGGCCGCCGGAGTACCCCGCAACATTCACCAGGCACGACGTCGTCGCCGGCGGACGGTCGGACTATTTCATGACGGGGCCGGATGGCTCCAGTCACGGCGGCTACTGGGAGTTCCTCGACGTCGTCGAAGGCGAGTCGTTCACCGTGCGCGACGGCTTCAGCAATGACGACGGCACCCCGAACACCGACATGCCCAGCATGGAGATGGCGTTCGCCTTCGAAGAGGCATCGCAGGGGTCGCGCCTGGTCACCGTCACCAGCTTCGGGTCGCTCGAACAGCTCGAACAGCTCATCGCCATGGGCATGGAGGAGGGCACGCGTGAGGCCATGGGGCAGATCGACGACGTGCTCGCCGACCTCGCCTCGTTCGCGGCCGCGCGCAGCACCGAGGCGCAGGTCCTCAGTGAGACGAAGGTGCGAGTCTCCCGGATCATCCGGGGCAGCGTCGAGCAGGTCTGGCGCGCCCATCACGACGCGGAGCTCATGAAGCGCTGGCTGCTGGGCCCGGATGGTTGGGTCATGGTCACGTGCGATCTGGCCGATTCCGTCGGTGACACGTTCACGCAGGAGTGGGAGCGCGCAGGCGGCGGCGACCGCTTCGGCTTCACGGGCGAACTGCTCGAGAGCACCCCACCGCATCGCGAGGTCACCACGGAGTCGATGATCGGAATGGAGGGCGACCCGTCGATCAACGAGCTCACGCTCACCGCAGTCGACGGCCGCACCCTGCTCGCGCTCGTGATCACCTACCCGTCGAGCGAGGTGCGCGACATCGTGCTCGGCACCGGCATGGTCGACGGTATGGAGGCCAGCTACGCCCGACTGGAGAGGGAGCTCGTCGCGGTGTGACAGGCCCACTCCGGACGACGAAAGGAACGGAATGTCGTTTCAGGCGTACCTCGACGCGGTCGAGGACAAGACGGGTCTCACGCCCCGGCAGCTCGTCGAGATCGCACAGAGCAAGGGGTTCGACGAGCCGACGGTGAAGGCCGGCGTGATCCTCGAATGGCTCAAGGCGGACTACGGGCTGGGTCGCGGGCACGGCATGGCGCTCGTGCACGTCATCAAGAAGGGGTCGACGATCGACAGCAAGCATGTCGGTTCTGAGGGCACCCATCGCGATGAGACCGACACGCTCTGGCTCGACGGCAAGGCGAACAAGCCCGTCTGAACCGTCAGAAGACGAAGCGACCCCGCCGGAGAGGCGGGGTCGCTTCGTGCTGTGCGCGGGGTGCGTCAGGCGTCTTCGCCCTCGGCCTGCGACGGGCGGTCGAACCAGTACGGGCGGCCGATGAAGTCGAGAGCGTCGGTGTCCTCGTCGATGAGGTTGGCAGTAAGCGACATGATGTCCTCCTTCGGTGATGAGTCCAGCTTGCGCCGCTCTGGGGCGCCCGGATCAAGAAAATCCGGATCAAGAAACGTGATTCTTGACGAAAATGGAAGGAATCATGCTGTCTGCGCGCCATGCGAGCGAGAAACCGCCCGCGAATCCTCCGTGCGGAGGTCGCGGGCGGCTCGCTTGACAGCGTCGTCAGGAGGGTGTGATCTCCGAGACGAGCTTCTCGACTCGCGCGCGGATGTCGTCTCGGATCGGGCGGACCGCGTCGATGCCCTGGCCGGCAGGGTCGGCGAGCTCCCAGTCCTCGTAGCGCTTGCCGGGGAAGATCGGGCACGCGTCTCCGCAGCCCATCGTGATCACGACGTCCGACTCGCGCACGGCGTCCGTGGTGAGCAGCTTCGGGGAGCTGTTCCGGATGTCGACACCGACCTCGTTCATCGCCTCGACGGCGACGGGGTTGATCTGATCCTTCGGCTCGCTTCCCGCCGAGAGGACCTCGACGGCGTCTCCCGCGAGGTGCTGCAGCCATCCGGCGGCCATCTGTGATCGTCCTGCGTTGTGCACGCACACGAACAGAACGGTGGGTTTCTCGGTCATTTCTCTCCCTCGGTAAGGCGGAAAGCCTAGGTGGTCTCAGCGCCGTCCCGGTGAACGGAAGGCGAATGGGCAGTGGTGGCATCAGCAGCAGCCGCCTCCTGCGTCGCAGACGCCGGTGGCGGGCAGCGCGAGTTCAACGCGCCCCGCCGATTCGGCGTCGCCGGCAAGCCAGGCGACGACACTGCGCACCTGTTCGTACCCGGTGCGCAGCAGGAAGGTCGGGGCGCGGCCGTAGCTCTTCATTCCGACGATGTAGAAGCCGGTCTCGGGATGCGACAGCTCCCGATAGCCGTGCGGCTCCACGGTGCCGCACGAGTGCTCGTTGGGGTCGATCATCGGCGCAAGGCGGCGCGGCGCCTCCACGACGTCGTCGAGATCCAAGCGCAGCTCCCGAAGCATGGTCAGGTCGGGGTGGAATCCCGTGCTGGTCACCACGAGATCGGTCTCGTGCGCCTGTCCCCGCGTTCCCGACAGTCGGATGCCGCCGCCGTGCGGGGCAGCGGATGCGATCTCGAACGAGTCGACGACCTCGACCCGGCCGTCGGCCACGAGCTGCTCCAGCCGGGAACCGAGCGCGCCGCGGCCCTCGAGCTCGTCGTCCGTGGCCGTCACGCGCTTCGCCGCGCGGTTCCGGATGAGCCACGTCGCGCGGGTGTCCGGCTCCAGCTCCGCCAGGGCTGAGAGGGCGATCAGAGTGTTCGCCGCGGAGTGGCCCGCACCGACGACGGTGGTGTGTCGGCCGGCGAAGCGCGCGCGGTCACGGCCGAGCACATCGGGCAGCGCGGGCGCGACGTGCTCGGCGACTTCGTCCAACCCGATCGGGTCGAGCCCGTTGGAGCCGAGTGCGGCGGGAGTCGTCCACGTGCCGGACGCGTCGATCACGGCGCGAGCGACGGCGTCGATCGCCGTGCCGTCCGATGCGGTCACGCGCAGGACGAAGGGTGCGCGGCCGCGCCCCGCAGTGCGCGTGCGGTCCATGCCTTCGCGGGAGACCGCGGTGACATTCGCGCCGAATCGGATGTGCGGTGCGATCGCCGGATGTTCGGCGAGCGGGGTGAGGTAGTCGTCGACGAGGGCATCACCGGTGGGGGCGACGTGGTCGGGCGGCTCCTGCCATCCGACGTCCGCCAGGAGTGCGCGTGCGGCGTCGTCGACCAGGTGCTGCCACGGGGAGAACAGCCGAGTGTGACCCCATGCCCTGACCGCAGCGGCGACGGTGTCGGCCTGCTCGAATACGCGGAACGGAATGCCGCGCTGGGCGAGGTGTGCCGCGGTGGCGAGGCCGATCGGACCACTTCCCACGACGGCGATGGGCAGTGCGTCGAGGCGCACGTCGGCCTGTACGCGCGGAGTGAGGTCGATAAGGGTCATGTGTCGTTCCTTGCATCGAGGATGATCGATGAATCCATCGTGCCCCCATCTATCGAGAACTGTCAATATTTACTATCATCGATGTATGAGCATTGAGATTCCCGTGCTGATCGGCCGGGCAGAAGGCGCGCTTGCGGCAGGCGATGCGGCATCGGAGCAGGAACCGAGCGCGTCGGCCGTGTGCTGCGAACCCCTGGTGCGCGAGCCGCTGGGCGCGGACGAAGCAGACGACTTCGCGAAGACGATGAAGGCGCTCGCCGACCCGACCCGGCTGCGACTGCTGTCCATCGTCGCCGCGACAGCCGAGAAGGAAGCGTGCGTGTGCGACCTCACGGAGCCGGTGGGGCTCAGTCAGCCGACCGTCTCGCACCACCTGAAGATCCTCACGGACGCGGGCTTCCTCGCGCGCAGCAAGCGCGGCACCTGGGCGTACTACTCGCTCGTGCCGGGCTCGCTCGAGCGCGTCGCCGACGTGCTGAACCCGTGACCTGCGCGACTGTGTCGACGTCCCGCTCTCGACCGTCTGGAGAACACGCATGACCGATACCGCAACCCGCCAGGTGCCGCAGCGGCTCAGCACGCTCGACCGTTGGCTGCCCGCCTGGATCGGTCTGGCGATGGTCGCCGGCCTCGCGCTGGGCAGCTTCGTGCCGGCGATGTCCGGGTGGCTCACCGCGATGGAGATCGGCGGCATCTCGCTGCCGATCGGTCTCGGGCTGCTGGTGATGATGTACCCCGTGCTGGCGAAGGTGCGCTACGACCGCGTCGCGGCCGTGACGGGCGACGTGAAGCTGCTGGTGTCGTCGCTCGTGCTGAACTGGCTGCTCGGCCCGGCGGTGATGTTCGCGCTGGCGTGGCTGCTCGTGCCCGACCTGCCCGAGTACCGCACCGGCCTCATCCTGGTGGGGCTCGCTCGCTGCATCGCCATGGTCGTGATCTGGAACGACCTCGCATGCGGCGACCGCGAGGCCACCGCCGTGCTGGTGGCGATCAACTCGGTCTTCCAGGTGGTCGCGTTCGCCTTCCTCGGCTGGTTCTACCTCACGGTCCTGCCCGGATGGCTCGGCCTCGACACGCAGGGGCTCGAGGTCTCGGTGTGGCAGATCGCGCTGAACGTGCTGGTGTTCCTCGGCGTTCCGCTCATGGCGGGGTTCGCCTCTCGATTCATCGGGGAGCGCACCAAGGGGCGCGCCTGGTACGAGGGCTCCTTCCTGCCGAAGATCGGGCCGTGGGCGCTGTACGGGCTGCTGTTCACGATCGTGCTGCTGTTCGCATTGCAGGGCGAGGCGATCCTCGCCAAGCCGCTCGACGTCATCCGGATCGCCCTGCCGCTGCTGGTCTACTTCGCGGTGATGTGGTTCGCGGGGCTGCTGCTCGGGCGCGGCCTCGGCCTCGGCTACGCACGCTCGACGGCGCTGGCGTTCACCGCCGCGGGCAACAACTTCGAGCTCGCCATCGCCGTGGCGATCGGCACGTTCGGCGCCACCAGTGGGCAGGCCCTCGCCGGGGCCGTCGGCCCGCTGATCGAGGTGCCGGTGCTGGTGGGGCTGGTGTACGTGTCGCTGTGGGCGGCGCGGGCGTGGTTCCACGAGGATCCGGTGCGGTAGCGAGCAGCACTCGGCTGCCGAGATGCGCACTTTCTCGACATCCGGGCGTCAAAGTCGGCGCATCTCGACGAGAAGTGCGCATCTCGGCAGCAGGCAGGGGCGCGGGTCAGGATGAGTGGTGACGGCGGCGGGGCAGGTTCGCCAGGATGAGGGCGAGTCCGAGCACGGCGAGGGCGATGCCGGTGGCGAACGGGAAGGTCGGCCAGAAGACCACGTCGATCGCCTGTGTGCTGCCCCACTGGCAGTCCCAGCCCAGCGGGAACCAGCTCCATCCGCCCGCGAACTCGCCCTCGACGGGCATCTGCGCCGAGTAGCCGGAGCAGCGTGCGAGCGCCGACTCGCCTGACGCGTCGCCGTGCGCGATCCAAGCCGCCGCCGTCGACACGACGGCGCCGAGCGCTGCGGTCGCGACGCCGAACAGCCAGAGGTCGGCTCGGCGCTCGACGCCGACGATGCGCGCGCCCGCGACCGCTCCGGCAGCCGCCCACAGCGGTCCGCCCAGCGCGCAGAAGTAGAACGCCGCCGTCACCGTGCCCACCGCGCCGAACCACAGCCCGAGCCATCCGGACTGCAGACCGGCGATCAGCGCGAACGCGATCATCGTGGCCGCGATGGAGACCAGGCATGCACCGATCGCCATCACCGCCCACACGGTGCGCGAGTGCGACCGCGAGCGCCGCACGAACAGCGTCATCGCCGCGACCGACACCAGCGCCATCGCGACCGGGAGCAACGGCGACAGGAACGCCGACGGCCCGGCGCTGGGGTGCGAGAGGGCGATGAGCAGCGCGAGCACGAGCCCTGCCGCCACGAACGGCACCCCGATCGAGGCGATCGCGAAGGCGAATGAGCGCCGCCATGTGCGCTTCCACGGACGACGGCTCGCCGGAGTCGGAGCGGGCGCGTCGCGGTCATCGGCGGCAGGCGGCTCCGAGCCGCGCGGCGGGGAGCCGCCTTCGTCGTCGTGCACACCTCGACGCTACCGGTATCCCGCCGCGGGGATCGCTTCCGGTGTGCCGAAGTGCGGTTCCGGCTTTCGCCGGCCGGTTCCGGTGCGGCGGATTGCGCCATGTTCGCGGCGGTGGCGCACTTCGGGGAACCGGAGCGGTCTGTGGGCCTGCCGGGGATTGGGGCTGTTCGGCTCATCCTGAGCATAGAGATCTCACAGCGCATGCCTACGCCATCGTCGTACGGTGAAGCCATGACAGCGGAACCACTGGACCAGGGGATCGTCGTCGACCCGCGGGAGCTGATCAGGGCCCGCCAGATGCGCGACGACCTGTCGAAGTTCCTCTCGCAGTACCGATTCGGCATGCGCGAGATCGAGACGAAGATGCTCATCCTGCGTGAGGACTTCGAGAACGACCACGCGTACAACCCGATCGAGAACGTCGAGACGCGGCTGAAGAGCGTCGACTCCATCGTCGACAAGGTCACGCGGCGCGGAATCGAACCCGACCTCGAATCGGTCAGACGCCACATCCTCGACATCGCCGGCGTGCGCGTGACCTGCAGCTTTGTGACCGACGCGTACCGGATGTTCAATCAGCTCCGGATGCAGGACGACGTCCAAGTGCGCGAGATCAAGGACTACATCGCCAACCCCAAGGCGAACGGCTACAAGAGCCTGCACGCGATCGTCGACGTTCCCGTGTTCCTCTCGACGGGCAAGATCCGGGTGCCGGTGGAGGTGCAGTTCCGCACCATCGCGATGGACTTCTGGGCCAGCCTCGAGCACAAGACCTACTACAAGTACGACAAGCAGGTGCCGGCGCGCATCCTCGAGAGCCTGCGCGACGCGGCGATCACAGCGAGCGAGCTCGACGAGCGGATGGAGCGCATCCACCGTGAGATCCACGGCAGCGACTCGAGCCCCGTGCGCCCCCTCTCCCTGGTCGAGGACGACGAGCCGCGCCTGGCCTGACCCGTCCGTTTGTGGGTGATCTCTGCGGGTAAGCGGAGGCCCTTACCGACGGAGATCACCCACAGACGGCATCCGGCGAGGGTTGCGGTGTGTTGCGACCCGGGTCGAGGCGAGGGGCGCAGCCGCGTACGGTTGAAGGCGTGACCGTGAACCCTCCTTATCGTGCAGACATCGTCGGCTCGTTCCTGCGCCCCGACGCCATCAAGACCGCTCGTGCCTCCCATTCCGCGGGCGACCTCGACGCTGCAGCGCTCCGCAGCGTGGAGGACGAGCAGATCGCCTCCCTGGTGCGCAAGCAGGCCGACGCCGGTCTGCAGCTGGCCACCGACGGAGAGTTCCGCCGCGCGTGGTGGCACTTCGACTTCTTCGGCGGTCTCGACGGCGTCGACATCATCGAGACCGATCACGGTCTGCCGTTCCAGGGGGCGCAGACCAAGCAGAAGGCCGTGCAGGTGAACGGCCGCATCGGCTTCTCCGACCACCCGATGCTCGAGCACTGGCGCGCGCTGAAGCCAGTGGCCGAGGCAGCCGGCGTGCAGCCGAAGTTCTCGCTGCCGGCCCCGACCGTGCTCGACTTCCGCGTGGAGCCGCAGAACCTCACCGCAGGCGAGTACGAGACCCGCAGTGACTACGTCGACGACCTCGTGCAGGCGTACCGCGACGCGATCCGGGCCTTCTACGACGAGGGTGCGCGCTACCTTCAGCTCGACGACACCGCTTGGGCGTACCTGTGCAGCCAGGATGAGCTCGACCGTGCGAAGCACGAGCGCGGCATCGAGACCGACGGGCTCGGCGAGCGCTACGCGTCGATCCTCACCCGGGTGCTCGAGGACAAGCCGGATGACCTGGTCGTCGGCACGCACATCTGCCGCGGCAACTTCCGATCGACGTGGATCTCGTCCGGAGGGTACGAACCGATCGCCGAGCACCTGTTCGCGGTGCCGTACGACGGGTTCTTCCTCGAGTACGACAGCGAGCGCGCCGGCGGCTTCGAGCCGCTGCGGTTCCTGCAGCCGGGGGATCAGACGGTCGTCCTGGGGCTGGTGACGTCGAAGGCGGGCGAGCTCGAGCCCGTCGACGAGATCAAGCAGCGCATCGCCGAGGCCGCGCAGTTCGCCGATCTCAGCCAGCTCGCGCTCAGCCCGCAGTGCGGCTTCGCCTCGACGGAGGAGGGCAACGTGCTCACCGAGGAGCAGCAGTGGGCCAAGGTCCGTCACGTCGTCGACATCGCAGCCGACGTCTGGAAGTAGCAGGACCGCGACGGCGCCCGTCGCCCCATCGCGGGGCGGCGGGCGCTGTCGCGTGCGGACGATGCGCGACGCCGCGTCTTCGATCGGAGCGGCAGTGCTCGGCACCGTCTTCGAGCGCCCGGCGTAGCCTGGTGGGGTGGCGGATAACCGGATGAGCGACGGCTCCGATGATCGCGCCGCTGATCAGGCGGCCGCCGCCGCCGCGCTGTTCGACCAGGCGAGGGAGCGGCTCGGCGACGCCCCGCGTGAGCACCTCGGCAGGCTCATCGTGCCTGGTGCGCTGCGGTCGGCGATGGGCGCTCGGCCCCGTGTCGTGCCGGACGGGCGAGCCTGGCGCGTCGGCACGCTGCTGATCGGCGACATCGCGGTCTACGAGGTCGGCGACGTCCTGCGCGCGTCTGAGGAGCGCCGACGCGGCTTCACCTCCGAGGCGGCCAGGCGGCGCGCAGAGGCGGAGGCGATGTGCGTGCGCGGCGGATTCGCACCGGGCACGGTCGTCAATGTCGATCACACCGGGATCGCCCTCTCTGCGCTCGCCGCGGAAGGATCATCCGGCCCCCTCAGCGTGCGCAACCGCACCGTCGTCATCCGGTGGACCTCGGCGGGTGCCGTCATGCCGCTGGAGGCGTACCTGCGCGAGAAGATCGACATGCTCTTCGCCTGAGCTCTCGGGCGCTGCGCCGGTCGCATGCTCGTGGTGGCGGGGGTGCAGGTCGGGCACGGGGCGTTGGCCGTACGCTTTCAGACATGGCGAGGCAGAACCCGAAGCGTCGGGCGGGGGCGCGGCGAGGCGGTGCATCCGGCGGTGCAGGACACCGTGGAGCGCCGCGCGTCGACAAGAAGCCCGGTGCGGCAGGCGCAGGCAGGCGGGCAGGCGGGAACGCCGGTGCGGATCGCGGCGATGCCGTTCGTCCGCATGGCGCGGGCCCAACAGGCGACGACCTCGGCGCGGCACCTGCCGTGTTCCGGCTCGGGGCGGTGCCAGGGGCGATGCCGGGGAAGTGGATCGAGCGGTGGCGCGAACAGCGACCGGAGACCCGGCTCGAGCTCGTGCCGATCAGCGCCGCCGGCCAGCGCGCTGCGCTCGACACGGGGGACGTCGACGCCGCGATCGTGCGACTGCCGATCGATGGAGATCCGGATGAGCTGCACACGATCCGCTTGTACGACGAGGTGGCCGTCGTGGTCGCCTCGAAGGAATCATCGCTGATGGCAGCGGACGAACTCACCCCGGATGACCTGGCCGGCGAGGTGCTGATCACACCGACGGACGGTGTGCTCGGCGATCTCGGCCTGCCGATCGAGGCGGCGACATTCGGCGCACCCGCGACGACGGAGGACGCGATCGAGATCGTCGCGTCGGGCGTCGGCATCGTGGTGGTGCCGATGTCGCTGGCGCGCCTGCATCACCGCCGCGACGTCGACCACCGCCCGCTCGCCGACGACCCGTCCCTGCCGGTCGCGCTCGCGTGGCTGCGCGAACGCGACGCAGACGACGTGCAGCACTTCGCCGCGATCACCCGCGGCCGAGGCGCACGCTCGTCCCGCTGAGCGCACGGGCGGTGTGCTCAGCCGGGGAACGACCGAGCGCCCGCCGCGGCTGAGTGCAGCCAGGCGACGGACGCTCGGGTCGGTGTGTATGTTCAGGCGGCGAGGCGGAACCCTCTGCTGTCGGTGATGACGCGCGCCTTGGTGGCGATCTTCTCGTCGTCGCGGATGATCGCGCCGTCGGCGACGAGCGCATCCGCGCCGATCATCGACCGAATGCCCACGTGCGCCCGTGCGCCGATCGCGGCGCCGGGGCCGACGTGCGCGTTGGCATCGATGATGGCCTCGGACCCGATCTGCACGTTCGGTTCGATCCAGGCGCCCTTCGCGATCTTGGCGCCGGCGGCGACTCGCACGCCGGGTTCGACATACGCCCCGGATTCCACGCGCGCCTCGGGGTGGACCTTCGCGCCGTGCGCGACCAGCCCGCGGCCGTTGATGTGCTTGCGGTACCGCAGTGTTTCGCCGTTGTCGTTCTCGATGTCGACGTAGTTCTTGCCCACGATGTCCTTCCGCGGCCTGGACTTAGGCCTGCCTAAGTACTCAACGTCTGCCGTGCCGCGGATATTCCCGGAGCCCGAGAATTCTCCCGGCGTACGATGGGGCGAGTGGCTGCCACTCCCCATCTCGACGATCGATCGGACGACGACGCGCTCGTGCTCGAGTGGGAGCAGACCAGACACACCCCGACGGAGGATGTCTTCGGCATCGCCACTGGCACGTTCGTCGCGGCGCTCGGGCTGCACCTGCTGAAGTCCGTCGACGCCGTCACCGGCGGCACGGCCGGCCTCGCACTCCTGCTCGATCAGGTGCTGGCAGCGCCGTTCTGGCTCGTGTTCGTGCTCGTGAACCTCCCGTTCATCGCGCTCGCGCTGTGGAAGAAGGGCATCCGGTTCACCCTGCTCACGCTGTGCTCGGTCGGCATCGTCTCCGCACTGTCGAGCGTGAACGCGGCGCTGATGCCGCTGCACGACATCGCCCCGATCTACGCCGTGCTCGGCGGCAACCTGCTGGTGGGCGTGGGCATGCTCATCCTGTTCCGGCATCAGGCGAGCCTCGGCGGCGTCAACGTGGTCGCGATCCTCATCCAGGACAAGACCGGGTTCCGCGCCGGATGGGTGCAGATGATCGTCGACGCGCTGATCGTGGCATCCGCGCTGTTCGTCGTGCCGTGGGTGCTGGTGCTGCTGAGCGCGCTCGGCGTCGTGGTCGTGAATCTCGTGCTCGCCGTCAACCACCGCCCCGGCCGCTACATCGGCCACTGAGCGGGCCGTGCCTCAGCTGCGGCGCAGCGTGAGTCCCTTCGTCGCCTCCACGAACCCCGCCGCGCGAAGCGCTCTGCCCAGCGGCGCCGTGTAGACGAACTCGCCGTTGGCCTGCTCGACCGTGAGGGTCTCGAGCCGGCGAGCACGGGCGGTGTCCGCAAGGCCTCGGCATGCGGCGAGCACTACGGATTCGTCGTCGGCGAAGACGAGCGCGCTCTTCCCTCCGCGCTCCAGGTACAGCACCAGCTCCCCGTCGACGAGCACGACGATTCCTCCCGCCTTGCGCCCGGGCCGGTGCTTCACGCCGTCGATCGTCGGCCACGCCAACGCCGCTCCGTACGGGTTGGCGGGGTCGGTCGCTGCGAGCATCACAGCGTGAAGGGGCGCCGGGTCGTCCTGAGCGGCGAAGTGCCGCATCCGGTCGATCGTCGTCGAAGCGGCGAACTGCGCCGCGCCGAGCTTCTCGATGAGATACCCGCGCCTGCAGTGCCCTGCCTGTTCGAGGCCGGCGAGAGTGCGGTACGCCTGCGCGAACCCGCCGGGCGTGCCCTCGCTCTGCACCGCACCGCGCGTGACGACGCCGTACCGGTCGAGCAGCAGGGAGGCGGTCGCGGCCTGCCGCACCGCGAGGTCGGCTGTGCGAGCGGGCAGCATGGACCAGCGCCCGCCTACCGTCGGTCGAGGCGCGGGTCGGTGCAGGCCGCCGCCTCGGTACGCGCGGGCCCGCGGGGGCCGTCGCTTCGCGCGGTGCGCCTGCGAGCCGCCCGCCAGCAGGGTGCGCACGGGGGAGAACGTGTCGTTGGTCGCTCTGCCCGCCCACACCAGGTTCCACAGCGCGTCGACGACAGACGTCTCCGACACCGCCGCGGCCTCGTCGTCCGGCATGCGCGAGCGGATCATGTCCGACAGCTGAGGCGCGAAGTACGCCCCGCCGAACGACAGCACGCCGAGGATGCGCTCTTCGAGGGACTCCGGCGCGAACTCCACCGCGTCATCCGGATCGGCGAGCGTCACGTCAGCGGCATCCGAGGCGTGCAGGGCGACCCAGCCGTCGCGCCCAGGCAGCGTGCCGTGGCCCGACCAGATCACTTCGCCCGTCGCGGTGAGTTCGTCGAGCATCGCCGGTGCATAGTCGCGCACCCGGCTGGGCAGGATCAGCGACTCCCAGGCGCTCGCCGGCACCGGCACTCCCGCCAGCTGTTCGATCACCGCGAGCACGCCGTCGATCCCCTCCAGCGGCCGTTCGAGGTGCTGCCAGTCGACGAGGAACCGCGCGTACGACGGCTGCGACACGGGTTCGACGCTGCCGCGCAGGGCGGCGAGCGAGCGCATCCGGATGCGCCGAAGCGCCTCGCTGTCGCACCATTCGTTCTCGTCGGAAGAGGCCCCGGAGGACAAGCCCTCCGGCAGGAAGAAGCCGCTCTGCAGGCGGCCCTGCGACTCGAGCCGCTGCAGCGTGTGGCGGGCGACCGCGACGCCGATGCCGAGCCGCTCCGCCACGGCGCGGGTCGTGAACGGGCCGTGCGTGCGGGCGTAGCGCGAGACGAGGTCGCCGAGCGGGTCGGCGACCGGCTCGAGGAAGGCGTTCGGCAGCCCGACCGGCAGCGCCGCCCCCAGCGCATCGCGCAGGCGGCCGGCGTCCTCGATGACGGCGAATCGCTGTTCGCCGGCGATCGGCACTCGGATCGCGCGCCGCTGCTGCACCAGGTGATCGAGGTATTCGGTCGCTGTCTCGACCGGTGCGGAATCGGGAGCAGGCGGCTCCCCGGCGGCGTCCTTCGGAGCGGGTGAGGCGTGCGCATCCGCCTCGGCCGCGTTGTCGGAACCGTGCACGGTGCCGTCGTCTCCGTCTCCGTCTCCGTCGCCGACGAGCCGCGCTGAGAGCTCTTCCGGCGTGAGCGGCCCGAGCAGGCGCAGCAGGTCGGCAGCGCCCTCTGCGCCCCTCGCCCTGCGATCCGGCGCGAGGCGCTGAGCCTCCGCCTCGTACTGTGCGATGACGTCGGGATCGAGCAGCTCGCGCATCTCCACGCGGCCGAGCAGTTCGCTCAGCAGTGCGGGGTCGACCGAGAGCGCCGCCGCGCGGCGCTCTGCGAGAGGGGAGTCTCCCTCGTACACGAACGCGCCGACGTAGCCGAACAGCAGGTCGCGCGCGAACGGGGAAGGCTGTGGCGTCTCGGTCTCGACGAGCCGGATGCGGCGCTCCCCGATGCCACGGGCGAGCCGCAGCAGCGCCGGCAGGTCGTAGACGTCCTGCAGCACCTCGCGCAGGGTCTCGAGGATGATCGGGAACGTCGGGTGGCGCTGCGCCACCTCGAGCAGCTGCGCCGCCTTCTGGCGCTGCTGCCACAGCGGACTGCGTTTGCCCGGCTGTGTGCGCGGCATCAGGAGTGCGCGGGCGGCGCACTCGCGGAAGCGCGACGCGAACAGCGCGGAGCCGCCGACCTCTTCTGTGACGATGTGCTCGAGCTCGTCGGGCTCGAAGACGAACAGCTCCGCGCCGGGCGGATCGGATTCCGCATCGGGAATGCGCGCGATGATGCCGTCGTCGCTGGCGACCGCTGATCCCTCGACGCCGAGTCGTTCTCTGATACGGGCGCCCACCGCCAGCGCCCACGGCGCATGCACGTGCATGCCGTACGGGGAATGCAGAATGATCCGCCAGTCGCCTACCTCGTCCTTGCCCCGCTCGACGGTGAGCGTGCGGTCGGTGGGGAGCGACCCCGTCGCATCCTTCTGCTCGGCGAGATAGTCGAGCAGGTTGCCGATCGCGCGCTCGTCGAGCCCTGCCTCGGTCAGGCGATCGGTTGCTTTCTCGCGCGATGCCGATGACAGCTCTCGCGACATCGCTCCGAGCGCCTCGCCGAGCTCCGCAGGGCGACCGAGCCCGTCGCCGTGCCAGAACGGCACGCGCCCCGGCTGGCCGAACGCCGGCACCACGTTCACGCGGTCGTGGGTGATCTCAACGATGCGCCAGCTCGTCGTTCCCAGTGTGAACACGTCGTTCACCCGCGACTCGTAGACCATCTCCTCATCGAGTTCGCCGACTCTGGCGCCTCGCGTCTCTCCTGCGACGAACACACCGAACAGGCCGCGATCCGGGATCGTGCCGCCGCTGGTCACCGCGAGACGCTGTGCACCTGGCCGTCCCTCGAGCGTGCCGGCGTCGCGATCCCACACCAGTCGCGGGCGCAGCTCGGCGAACTCGTCGGAGGGATAGCGCCCCGCGAGCAGGTCGAGCGTCGCCTCGAACGCGCTGCGGGGCAGGGACCGGAACGGCGCGGAGCGCCGCACCGTGTCGAACCAGCCCTCTACGTCGACGGGGTCGGTGGCGCACGCGGCGACCGTGTGCTGGGCGAGGATGTCGAGCGGATTCTGCGGAACCTCGATCGCCTCGATGCGCCCCGACAGCATGCGCTCGGTGACGATGGCGGTGTGCAGCACGTCTGCCCTGTGCTTCGGGAACAGGGCCGCCCGGCTGATCTCGCCCACCTGGTGCCCCGCACGTCCCACGCGCTGCAGTCCGCTCGCGGCGGATGGCGGTGCCTCCACCTGGATGACGAGATCGACGGCACCCATGTCGATGCCCAGCTCGAGGCTGCTGGTCGCCACGACGCACCGCAGCGACCCCGACTTGAGCTCGTCCTCGACCTGCGCGCGCTGCTCCTTCGACACCGACCCGTGGTGCGCCTTCGCCAGCACGGGGGCGACGCCCGCCGTCTCCGACGTGGTCGGCCCGCTCAGCGCGGCTTTCGCCGGCGGAGGCGGCTCGAGCCCCAGCCTGTCGGCGTAGATCTCGTTGAGCCGCCCCGTGAGTCGCTCCGCCAGCCTGCGCGAGTTCGCGAACACGATCGTCGATTTCTGCTCGACGATGCGGTCGACGATCGCCTCCTCCACGTGCGGCCAGATCGATCCGGTCATCTCCGTCGACTCCGGAGGCCGGAACCAGTCGTCCTCGCCCTCGTCGCCGCCGGCGGACGCGTCGGCTCCTGCACCGGCAGGCGGCGGGTTCTGCATGTCGTCGACGGGCACGGTCACCCGCAGGTCGAACGTCTTCGACGCCCGCGGCGCCACGATGTCGACGGGCGCGGCGCCGCCCAGGAACCGTGCCACCTCGTCGATCGGGCGCACCGTCGCCGACAGGCCGATGCGCTGGGCAGGGCGTCCAGCGCCGCCAGTGCCCGTGACCACGTCATCGAGGCGCTCGAGCGACACCGCGAGGTGTGCGCCCCGTTTGGTCGCCGCCACCGCGTGCACCTCGTCGACGATGACGGTGTGCACGCCGCGCAGGGTGCGTCGTGCCTGGCTCGTGAGCATCAGGTACAGCGATTCGGGTGTCGTGATCAGGATCTCCGGCGGGCTGCGCACGAGCTTCTGCCGCTCGGACGACGGAGTGTCGCCGGAGCGGACGCCGACGGTGACATCCGGAACGTCGATTCCCCGCCGTCTGCCTGCCTGCGAGATGCCCACCAGCGGTGAGCGCAGGTTGCGCTCGACGTCGACGCCCAGCGCCTTCAGCGGCGAGACGTACAGGACCCTGGTGGTCTTCTCATTCGGATCACGCGGTTCGCGGAAGGCGCGGTCGATCGCCCACAGGAACGCCGACAGTGTCTTCCCCGAGCCGGTCGGGGCCACCACGAGCGCATGGCGGCCGCGCGAGATCGCCTCCCATGCGCCGACCTGCGCGTCGGTCGGGGTGGGGAACGCACCGCGGAACCACTCCCGCGTCGCCTGCCCGAACCGATCGAGAACGTCCATTCCCCCATCCTGCCCCGTGGCTCCGACATCCGGCGACGAAGGCGCAGGGTCAGCTCGCGACGTCCGCGAGTGCGTCCTCCCTGGCCGTCCAGGCGGGCGCCGAGGCGACGAGCGACGAGAGCCGTTCGAGCCGCTCGCGAGTGGCGGCGTCGGCCGGCGACATCACGATCATCCGGGATCCGCTCGACTGGTCGAGCCACAGGCTCTGGAAGTGCACGTTCAGCGCGCCGACGCGGGGCGAGCGGTACCGGCGCAGGCGCGGTCGCTCGTCGGCCACGTCGTAGCTCTCCCACAGCCGCCGGAAGTCGTCGGAGTGCTCGACGAGGCGTTCGATCAGACGCGTCCAGCGGGGTTCGTCGCGGTGCTCCGCCTGGTGTGCGCGGAGCCTGGCCGCGATATCGGGAAGCACGAGCGACTCGTCGACGATGCTGCCGCGCCAGACCGGATCGGTGAACATCAGCCACGCGCAGTTGCGGTCATCCGGGGCGTACCGATCGAGGTCGTCGAACACGAACCTGTAGGCCCGATTCGACGCGACGATCTCGTAGCCGTCGGTCTGCACCGCGGCGGGGAACGGCAGCATCTGTTCGAGGATCGCGGCATGCGCCGGCTGCAGCGTCATCGGCGGCGCGTGCTTCGCCGGCGCATGCCCTGCCAGCACGAGCGCGTGGTGCTTTTCGGCATCGGTCATCCTGAGCACGCGTGCGACCGCGCCGATGACCTGATCCGAGACCCCGGAAGCCCTGCCCTGCTCGAGCCAGGTGTACCAGGTGATGCCGACGCCGGCGAGCTGGGCGACCTCTTCGCGGCGCAGCCCCGGCGTGCGCCGTCGACCGCTGGTGGCCAGCCCGATGACAGCGGGAGTGACTCGTTCGCGCCTGGCGCGCAGGAACGTTCCGAGCTCGCGCAGCTGAGGATCGGCTTGGGGCATGCCACCAGTCTGCGCCCGCGCGGCGATCCCTGCCAGGTGCCAGCAGTAATAGCATCAGCGGGCTTCTGGTAACAGGATGAGCCAATGGCGACTGTGGATGCATGACCTCCCAGATCGCCCCCGCACGGTCGCTCACGCGCTCGGGACTCGCCGTGCTCCTCGTCGCCTTCGGCCCCGTCAACTTCACGTTCGGATCGGTGAACGTGCTCGCCGACGACATCGGCCGCGACCTCGGCACGGGCAGCGCAGGCGAACAGCTCGTGCTCTCCGCCTACACCGCGGCCTTCGCCGCGTCGCTCGTGATCGCCGGGCGTCTCGGAGACCGGTACGGCAGGCGCCGGATGCTGGTCGTGGGCGGTCTCGGCGTCGCGGCGCTGAGCATCGCGGCGGCGTTCGTGACGAGCCTGCTGGCGCTCGTGGTGCTGCGGGTTCTGCTGGGCGTCGCGGCCGGCTTGCTCACGCCCCAGGTGCTGTCGACCATCCAGACGACGGCGGAGGGGCCGACGCGACGCACCGGCCTGATGCTCTTCGCCGCGATGAGCGGAGTCAGCACCGTGCTGGGGCAGGTCGTCGCCGGCGGCATCGCGGCAGCAGCGCCCGCCGACCTCGGCTGGCGCATCGTGCAGGTCGTGACGGGTGCGATCGCTCTCGTCGGCGTCGCCGGTCTGCGCGCCGTGCCGGAGTCGCACTCGCCTGAGCCGCTGGCCATGGATGTCAGGGGAGCCGTCACCATCGGCGCCAGCCTGCTCCTCGTGATCGTGCCGCTCACGATCGGGCCGGGTGAGGGGTGGCCCGTGTGGAGCATCGTCGCGATCGTCGTGGGAGTCGCCGCTCTCCTCGTGTTCTGGCAGCTGCAGCGCAGGTCGGAGCGTCAGAGCGTGACTCCGGTCGTGCCGCCCTCGGTGCTGCGCATCAGGGTCGTGCGGCGCGGACTCGTGATGACGCTGCTGTTCTTCGCGACATACGGCGCGTTCCTGTACGAGCTGTCCGCGCTCGCGCAGGCGCGCTTCGGCATGGGCGCGCTGGGGGCGTCTCTGCTGGTGCTCGGCTTCGGGGCGGCGTTCGTCGCCACATCGGTGCTCCTGCCCGTGCTGCTGTCGGCGGCGGGGTCTCGCACCATGATGTTCGCCGCGCTCGGCCAGGCGGCGACGCTCGCCGGCGTCGGCATTCTGTCGTTCGCCGGACGCGACGACCTCTGGTCGCTGCAGCTCGTGCTGGTCCCCCTGGGTGTGGCTCAGGCCATGATGTTCGGGCCCCTGCTGCATACCGTGCTGTCTCGGGCGCCGCATCGGGCGGCCGGCGCCGCGAGCGGGCTGTTCACCACGGTGCAGCAGGTGGGCCTCAGCCTGGGCGTCGCGCTGCTCGGCGGCGCGTTCTGGCAGATCGCCGGTGACGACAGCGCCGCGATGGACACCGCCCTCGGCACGGTGTTCGCCGTGCACACGCTGTGCGCCCTCGCCTTCGCCGCCCTCGCCCGCACCCTCGAGCGCCGCCCGCCGCCCACCGCGTAGCCCATCCGGGGCCGCGCGGCCAGTTGCGCGCAACGCAACAGAATGCGCGTTCCCGAACACGCCGCTGCGCAGAACGTGTTGACTTATGCGCATTCTGTTGCTGAACGCGCGCGATCCGGCTCACACCTCCCGCATCACCCCGTCTCGCAGTTCGAGAGTCAGATCGATGCCGAGCCGCGAGAGGAAGGCATCGTCGTGGCTGACCACCACGATCGCGCCGCGGAAGGCCGACAGCGCTCCGACCAGCTGGTCGACCGTATCGAGATCGAGGTTGTTGGTGGGCTCGTCGAGAACGAGCAGCTGCGGCGGCGGGTCGGCGAGCAGCAGCCTGGCCAGCAGCACCCGGAACCGCTCGCCGCCCGACAGCGTGCGAACCGGCCGGTCGACCGTCGCACCCCGGATGAGGAATCGCGCGAGTCGGTTGCGCAGCTCGCGATCCGGCACGTCCGGCGCCGCTGCGCGCACCGCGTCGAGCACGCTCTCATCGTCGTCGAGCCCGTCCAGCCGCTGCGGCAGGTAGCCGATGCGATCGATGTGAGCCATCGCGCTGGGAGAGGTTCCGGATGAGGCGGTCGCGGATGCGGCTCCGATCCCGGATGAGGCAGGGGCTGCCGTCTTGTCCGACCCGGGGATGAGCGCACCGACGAGCGCGTGCAGCAGCGTCGTCTTGCCCGAGCCGTTCGGCCCGATCAGCGCGATGCGTTCTGGTCCCTGCACGATCCATTGCCGCTCGGCGATGCGCGCCGCTGCCGCGGCTGTGTCGGCCGACCCCGCGGGGGCCGTGGCCGCCGCCGCAGA